>DATEGO010000096.1:0-9683 GCA_035280065.1 Candidatus Acidiferrum sp. | reverse complement strand
ACGGCGGTTGAGATAGTCCAGCAGCCGGCGGCGCTTATTGACCATCATGATCAATCCGCGGCGGGATGCGTGGTCTTTCACGTGGGACTTGAGATGCGTGGTCAGGTAGTTGATCCTCTCGCTCAGAAGGGCGATCTGCACCTCGGGCGAGCCAGTATCTTTCACATGGGTCCGGAATTGTTCGATCAACACCGTCTTAGTCGCGCTCAAGTGCCCCTCTCCGTTATCCCCTGAAATGTTCCTCTTCTCTTCAACCCTGTCAGGCTAACATAACTTTCTTCGGTCTGTAAAGGGAAGTCAATAAATGGCATGGCCGAGACTTGGGAACGTCCTGCCGTCTAAGTTTTGTCCATATCCCCTAGATTTGGCAAGGCTTGCAGCCCTGGAAACAACGGGCCTAGGACAAACCTTTGGCCCGGTTTCTGACTTGTTTCGCGAGTTTTTCAATCTCTTGGGCCTTCTTGACCAGCGAGATAGAAAGTGTGGCGGTGGCGTCCGTTTTTTCGACCTCGTTTTTAAGATCGGCGGCCATTTCGTATAGCTTGGATACATCAGCACGCAGCTTTCGCTGATTCTCCTGCTGGATTGCCTTCAGGTCTAAACGGGTCGGCTCATCGACGTTCTGGGGGTTGTTAGGGTCGCGGCCGTTTGGATATGGGTGCAGCCTTGGCGACGTTTTACTCTGACTCTGAGCTTGTCCTCGAAGAGGCTTAACGATCAAGAAGCCCAAGGCGCCAATGGTTGTCACTAACAAGCGGCGTCGCGATTCCATAGTCCCCTCCGCCACGTCCCCTCCTGCTCTCCGGACCATTCTAGATTTAAACCCTTTTCGGGGCTTTCGCAAGGTAGCCGGAACGAAGAAACGGATTCTCTTCTGAGCCGTCTGTCAAAGAGGAAAGATTCGGTTGCGCCGGAGCAACGAATCCGGTTCAATGTTCGCGGAAGCTTGTGAGGAGGGAACCATGAGGAGAAGTGTTGCATTTCTGGGAGCCGGATGCTTGACCATCGGAATGATGGCCCTGCTGGGTTCGGCGCAGACGGACAAAGCATCGAGGCCGAGCCCACCTGCGTCGGCTTCGTGTGATTTAGGCGGCGGTCAAAGCATTAAGACGGACTATTCCAGCCCGCGCTTGAAAGGCCGAAAGATGATTGGCGGGGTCGAACCGTATGGCAAGGTTTGGCGCAACGGCGCGAACGAAGCCACCACGTTTGTCACCACGACGGACATAATGGTCGGCGGGACCCACGTGCCGGCCGGCAGCTATACGCTGTTTGTGGTTCCGAACGCCGACAAATGGACGCTTATCATCAACAAGAAAACCGGAGAATGGGGCATCCCCTACAAATACGAGAACGACGAGCTCTCACGCGTGGATATGAAACTGTCCACACTGCCTTCGCCTGTCGAAAACTTCACGATCGCTTACGATAAGACCGCAAAGGGCTGCACCTTGCGCGAAGAGTGGGATACGGTACGGGCCACTGTGGACATTTCGAAGATGTAGGTTGTCCCCGACCTTGGATTCCCAAAAAGGGGTGCGGCTGGCGATTTGCGAACCGCATCCTTTAATTTTTGATGCAGCCTAAAGGACATGAAATCTAGATCCGCTGCGGCAAGCGGGCCATTCCACGCTCCACAAGGATCACCGCGCTGACCACCATGGCGGCGGAAAGCAGCACGTTGAACGTCACGGCCTCGCCAGCCAGGAGCCATCCTAAGAGAACTGCCACGATGGGATTAATGAACGTGTGGGTGGCGACGAGCGTTGGCGAGTAGTGCTCCATGAGCCAGTTGTAGGCAGTAAAGGCGACGACCGAGCCGAAAAGAATCAAGTAGCCGAGCGAAAGCCATGAACGCATTGAAACGGATACGAGAGTGAATCCCCGGTATTCCCCTGCGATCGTGCCCACAAGAAGCAGTTGGGCGGAACCCGCCAGCAGCGAAAGCGCCGACAAAAGCAACGGATTCCCTGAAAGATGCGATCGCCGCGAATAGACCACACCGATGGACCACGAAAAGGCGCTGACGACCACGGCCAGCGAGCTGACGAACATGCCAGGAACGGATGTGAGCGCACTTCGTCCCATCAAGAGCGCTACCCCGCTCAAACCCAAAAGGCTTCCAGTTAGCAGAGAGGCGTTCCAATGCCATTGCTTCGCTGCGGCGGCCGAAAGCAGGAAGACCCAGATGGGCTCGCTGGCAATCAGCAGCGAAGCAAGGCCGGATGGGACCTTTTGTTCGGCCCAGTGCAGCGAACCGTGGCCAAATAGAAAAAAGAAAACGCCAATGATGATGCTGGCCCGGATTTGAGCCCATGTAGGACGCAAGCGCCTGGCCAGGCACCAGGCGAGAAGAATGGAACCAGCAGTGAGATGCCGGAGACCCGCCGTGTAGAGAGGAGGGATGCTTTCCACTGCGTAACGAATCGCCAGATAAGGGGATCCCCAGATGAGGTAAATGGCGAGGAAGCAAAAGATGACGGTAATGCGATGGCCCCGCTCCAGGGAGCGCCGAGCAACTACAGGTGAAGCTTCTTTAATAGTGATAGGAACCTGGTCGGAGGCCATTTAATTAAGGACGGTATGCGACAAAGGAGCGAGAATCCAGCACCAAAATGGCGGTTGGTTAGGCTCTTTTCTGGCCAACGAGGGAGAGAAACTCATCGCGCGTCTGCTTGTTGTGGCGGAAAGCGCCGAGCATGGAACTGGTGACCGCCTGGCCACACTGTTTCTCCACGCCGCGCATCTGCATGCACAAGTGGCGCGCCTCGATGATGACGCCCACACCTTGTGGAGCAATCTTTTCCTGAATCGCGTTTGCGACCTGGCTCGTCAGACGCTCCTGAATCTGCAGACGACGAGCAAACATGTTTACCAAGCGTGCGATCTTGCTGAGGCCGAGGACCCGCTTGTCCGGAATATATGCGACGTGCGCTTTGCCAAAGAACGGCAAAAGGTGATGCTCGCACAGGCTGAAGAACTCGATGTCCTTGACGATGACCATTTCGTCGTAGGTCACACTAAACGTCGCGCCGTTAAGAACGTGGTCGATGTTCTGGTGATAGCCGCTCGTGAGGAATTTGAAAGCTTTCTCAAAGCGCTCCGGCGTCTTGCGCAGGCCCTCGCGACTCGGATCTTCGCCGATAATCTTGATCATTTCGCGGACGTGACAGGCGATCGTCTTCGCATCCCGTTCTTTGCGGTCGTTCCCCTCGTTCAGCAGGATTTCTTCGGTTGGCTTGGTCACGAGCGGTTTCCCTCCGGGTATCCGGCGTATTCGAAGCTGTTATTGCCAGTTTCTTGGATGCGCACGCGTTCGAGTTTGGCATGCGGAAAGCTCTGCAAACGGCGGAAGATTTCGATGCATAGATTCTCGGTCGTTGGAACTTTCTCGCGAAACACCGCGACATCTTCATTGAGTGAGTGATGGTCGAATTCTTCGAGCACATGGCGTTCGACAAAGGCGTCCAAATCCGAGAGATTGGCAATCATGCCTGTAGCGGGATCGATCTCCCCTGAAAGGCTAAGCTCCAGGACGTAATTATGGCCGTGCCCGTAGGGATTGTTGCATTTCCCAAAGACTCGGCAATTCTCTTGCTCGCTCAGCTGCGGGGTATGTAGGCGATGCGAGGCGGCAAAGCGGTACCGTCGGCCAAGTTCGACATGGGGCGTATCGTTTTTCTTGCTTTCAGCGCTCACAACTTGCTCCTCAACTCCCTGCCCCGCTCGTGCCATTTCGATAGCAATCGGCGAAGAGGTCCGGCGACTCGTAGAGCCTCACGCGGTGCAATTTTCCCTGCGTGATTTTCGGCTCGAGCAGTTTCCAGATGACCTGCGCAATGTTCTCGCAAGTGGGAATCTGGTCCGCCAGTTCCGGCACTTCATAATTCAAGTGGCGATGGTCCATGCGCTGCATCACTTCGCGCTCGAGAATCTCTTTCAATTCTTTCAGGTCCAGCACCATGCCGGTCACGGGATCCGGTTCACCGGCTACGGTTACTTCAAGCGTGTAGTTGTGCCCATGGCCGTGAGGATTGTTACACTTCCCAAAGATTCGACGATTCTCCTCGGCCGAAAGATTCGGGTTGTTATAGAAGTGCGAGGCCGAAAATTCGATTTTGCGTGTTAGAAGAACCATGTTTTTGGCCAATAGCTATTTTACAGATTCCGGAGTGCCGATGGAGTATTCCCTGCCCTTCCATGCAATTCTGCCTTTCGCGTGACTCCGATAGGACGCCCAGAGCACGCCGGCGTATAAAAATGCCGCAGGGATGTAATAAAAGATGAAGGAAAAAGGGTAATGGTTACGCGCAAGATCGAGGCCGTAGATGGTCTGGCGCGTGACCAAGAACAGCACACCAAGGAACAACAAGAACGGGTATCTCAATCCGAGGAGAATCAACAGAAAAGGAATCCATGGCAGCGTGGATTCCATTTCGCGGACCACCGTCCAGGGCGTTCCGCCCATCAGGCGATAGAGATTCTTCTTCCATCCTTCCCACATCGCTTCGAACGAAGTGTACATCCGCGTCTGGACCAGCCCTTGCCCGGAACCGAACCAAATTCGGTGGCCCGCCTGCTTGACGCGCAGGGCTATTGCGACGTCTTCCAGAACTTCTCCGGCGACCCCACGATGGCCATCAATGGCGTCGTAGACATCGCGACGGATCAACAGAAACTGGCCGTTCGCTGCGGCGATGGGCGACTTCGGATCGTTCACCCGGTCGTAACGGAATTTCTTTGCCAGCTGCAGATAGATGAAGGGGATGAGCGCTTTCTCGTACCAGTTGCGGCTGATTTGCTCGGGCGAAAAAGAAACTAAGGCGGCTTGCTGTTCGTGAGCAATTTGCAGCGCACGCGCCACGGAGTTGGAGGAGTGCTTTGCGTCAGCATCGGTAAACAGAAGCCGGGGACTTGTGGCTTGCTGCACGCCGACCCAAAGGGCATGGTTTTTGCCCACCCAGCCGTCCGGCAAACCGTTGGTTTCGAGAAGTCGCAGATTGGGGATTTGTTTCATGCAGTTGCGCACAACCTCGGCCGTTGCGTCCGAAGATTGGTCATTGACCACGAGGATTTGCGCAATCTCCAGTTGGCGCGCGAGTGACTCGATGCACGCGGCGATGACGGCTTCCTCATTACGGGCGGGAACGATAGCCGTGACAATTTCCGCGGTGGTAGCTGCTAAGGACTGCTTCACCGCTGTCGGGTTGGGATTGTCGCTCGCCATTCCTAATCTTGTTCGATGCGAGAGGCCTGTTTCTGACGCTGTAAGAATGCGTTACCATCATACGTGATGGGATTGCTAAGAAAAATGGCGGCTTGGGGCGTGATGGGATTCATCGCGCTTGTTTTCGTCATTTTTGCCCGGCCGATGTACCGGCAAGGTGAACCCACGGTGGCGGGCAAGAGGGCGGAAGATTTCGCCACAGATATTGGGGGCAAGCCCGGCCGTCTGAGCGATCTACGAGGCAAGGTCGTGGTGCTGAATTTCTGGGCCACGTGGTGCCCGCCATGCGTCGAAGAAACGCCATCGCTCAACAACCTGCAGAAATACATCGAGTCTCGTAATGCGCTGGTGCTCGGCGTGAGCGTGGATGAAGATCCCAATGCCTACCGGAAGTTCCTGAAAGATCAGGGAGTAGTGTTCCCCACGTTCCGCGAGCCTACGCAGAAAGTTTCTCTCGATTACGGCACGCCGGTCTTTCCGGACACTTACGTCATCGACCGCAATGGAAAAATCATGCGCAAGTTCTATGGTCCTCAGCAGTGGGATTCGCCGGAGATGCTCGCCTACTTTGACTCCATTCTGGGACAGAGCTAAAGAACTTTTTTTGTTTTTAGTGATTACTCGTACCGGAGGGCCTCGACCGGATCGAGTTTCGCCGCTTGCATGGCGGGCAGCCAACCGCTGATGACGCCGGTAAGAACCAAGACGATCGTAGAAAGCGTCAACGTAAAAAGCGACAACGTCAGATGAATATCCACTTTGCCGGATTCGTCTTCATAAGCAGGTCCGAGAAACGGCAGCGTGCCAATCGCGGAAGTGAGCGCCCAGGAGAGCAGCATCCCGATGGCGCCGGCAGCAAGCGTCATCACCAGCGCCTCCAGCAAAAACTGCGAGCGAATGTGCGATTTCCTTGCGCCCAGCGCGCGGCGCAGCCCAATTTCGCGGACGCGCTCTTCCACCGAAACCAACATGATGTTCATCACGCCGACGCCGCCGATGCCCAGTGTCATGGCTCCGATAAAGAAAAGCAGCGCTTCGATGCCAATGGTGATGCCTTCCATGATGGGCTTGAATTCTTCGCGTCCAAACATAGTGATGGCGCGCTTGTCGTTGGGTGAAAAGTGCTGCCGATTCGCGATGGCTGAGCGAAACTGCTGCATCGCTTGCGCCTCGAAAACCGGAGCCACCGGCTCGAAGACCATCACGCTGGAGTACTTCGTGTCCCAAAGATCGCTGGCCGCGGTGTAGGGAATGAAAGTGGACTCGTCGTCGCAGTTGAAATAACAACTGTCCGAAAATTTCATGTCCATGGAACCGATGATCGTGAATGGAACCCCGTTGATGCGTATGATTTCGCCCACAGCAGGCTCGCCGCTAAACAGTTTTTTGCGAAGACGGGCGCCGAGAAAAGCAACGCGGCGCCGCTCGGCGATGTCTTCCGGAGTAATCCAGCGACCGTCGGTTGGCACTTCGTTGCGCATTTCACCATATTCCGGATACACGCCGCGGACGGCGGAGTCCGAGAGGCGCTGACCATAAGAAACGCCCTGGAATCGAACCGTTTCGCGCGTGACACGCTTAACCAATGGCGATTGTGCCTTCACCCATGCGGCGTCTTCTTCTTCGAAGCGGACCGGTTTGCCCGCGCGCTCGCCGCCTGCTTGCTCGCTCGTGGTTCCGGGCCAGGCGATGACCGCGCCTTTCCCGAATACTTCGAAGGTGTACATCAACACGCCGCGAAAACCGGAGCCGTAACTCAGCAGCAGTGTCACCGCAACAATGCCCCACGAAATCCCTGACATAGTCAGGAAGCTGCGAATGGGGTTACGCCCCAGCGCGGTCCACGCCTGCTTAAAGATTTCCGTAAACATCAGCCACCCGCCTCGAAGCGCAAAGCTTCGATGGGATCCACCGAGGCAGCGCGGTTCGCGGGATACAGCGCCGAAAGAATGGAAATCACGCCGAGCAAGGCAATGGACATCACGGCGATCTTCCAGTTCGTCAACATGCCGCTGAAAAACGGAGGCATCGGTGCCATGTTGACCAGACCACAGAAGCCGTAGGAAATAATCAGGCCAATCCCGCCGCTGATGGCCACGACGAAAATCGTTTCGAGAAAAAACTGGCGCAAGATGGACCGCCTCGTTGCACCGATTGCCATGCGCACTCCAATTTCGCGCGTGCGCTCCCGAACGCTCACTAACATAACGTTCATGACGCTGAGGCCGCCCAAAAAGAGGGTCGCTATGCCGACAGCGCCCATGAAAATTTCCATCCCCACGATAATCATGCGGTTTGCCTGCGCGTTCTTCACGGTGTCCCAGATGCCGGCGGCCTCCTCATCGCGTGGATCGAAATTATGCAGCCGGCCGAGCGTGCGGCGAATCTGGTGGACGCAATCCATGTGCGTCTCGAGCGACCAAGGAGCAACGAGAAGGCGGTCCACGCTGTGCTCCACCGCAGGAGGTTTATTAGGAAAGTCGCGGCGCATGGAATTGAAAGGAATAAAAATCTTGCGCGTATCGAACCCGTCGTAGCTGGAGTTTTGGTCTTTCGCCTTCATTACGCCGATGACGACGTAAGGAATGCCGTTCATCCAGACGGTCTGCCCAATCGCATCGCGCTCGGCAAAGAGCTGCTTTTTGGTGTCGCTGCCGAGGAACGCCACGTTGCGGGCTTCGGCGTCGTCTTCATCGTTGTAAAAACGGCCTTGCGCGGCGGCCACGCTGCGGATTTCGGAAAACGGCGGAAGCGCGCCAACCACTTGAATCGAGCCGCTGTTGAACAGGCTGCGGACTTGCACGCTATTTCCGAGCTCGGGCATCACGTACTTGCACGCCGGAGCTTCCTTAGCCACCTCAATGTAATCTTCTTCGAGCCAGCGGACTTGGCGCCCTGAACGCATGCCACCTGCCTGCATGCTGGTGCGCCCGGCGAAAACAATCATTACGTCTTTGCCAAAAGTCTCTTGATTTTTCTGGATTCCATCGCCCAGGCCCTCGCCCGCCGCGACCATGATGGTGATGGAGATGATGCCCCAGGCGATGCCGAACATCGTCAGCATCGTGCGGCGCTTGTGCGCCCACAGCGTTGCCAGCGTGTCTCGCAATAGGTCGGTGAAGTTCATGGCGCTGCGCCCGACAAAACTATTGCAGAACGACTTGTTGCTTTTCGTTGAGGCCTTCGAGGATCTCGGTCTTCACGCCGTTAGAAATGCCGAGCTTGACGCTGAGCTTCTTCTTGCCGTTCTCACCTTTCGCGTCGGGGATTTCCACGGAAGCTTTGCGGTCTTTGTCATAAATCATCGCGGCTTCCGGAATCATGAGCACATTTTTCTTCTCTTCGAGCAAAATTTCGGCGTTCGCGCTCATGCTGGCCTTCAGCTCGCCGCCCGGATTGGAAATCGAAACGCGCACTTCGAACGTCGTCACGTTGTCCTTCTCTTTTCCGAGGGGAGAAATCTTCGTCACTTTGCCTGTAAATTTCTTGTCCTTGAACGACTCCACAACGATCCGTGCTGGCTGGTCCAGGTAAACCTTGCCGATGTCCGCCTCGTCCACTTTCCCTTGTACGTAGACTTCGCTGACGTCGCCCAGTGTCATAATCAATGTGGCCTGCGAGCCCAGCACAAGAATCGAGCTCACCGCGTCTCCTACGTTTACGTCGCGCGACAGCACCAGGCCATCAATCGGGCTGATAATCGTCGAGTTGCGCAGATCTTCCTGGGCATTCTCCAGCGAGGCTTTCGCTTGTGAGACTTGCGCGTCGCACTTGGCAATCTCCGCTTGTGAAACCATCAGGTTCCGTTGCGCGCTGACCTGCTTGTTCAATGCCAGTTGATAATTCTTCTCCGCGTCTTCCACCAAACTCTTGGACATCACCCCGTCTTTGTACATCTGCTCGGCGCGCTCCATGTTCAGCTTCAGAAAAGGGACATCGGGCCCTTCGGCATCCACCTTGTTGCGTTCCAGCGTTGCTTTGGCAGATTGCAGCGCCGCTTCAGCCGCTTGTAAATTCGCGCTATATGCGCGCACCGCCGCTTCGAGTTGCACCTTATCCAGGTCCGCCAGAACCTGCCCTTGCTTCACGCGGTCGCCGTAGTCCACATAAAGTTTTTTCACGATGCCGCTGGCTTTGGATTTCACTTCGACTTTGGAAAGGGGCTGAATTTTCCCGGTAGCCACCACAACGCGGGCCAAGTCACCTCGCTCCACGGAGGCCAGCTTCGAGGGATCAATTGTGTGGCTAGGACTGAGAGCAGCCTTCACTCCGTATCCGGCGCCTAGCAGCGCAACCGTGGCCACGATAGTCCAAATGATGCGACGGCGCCGCTTCTTACTCTGTTTGCCGTTCAGGCCGTTCGTTAAACCATTGCCATTGCTGGACATAACCACCCCCGGGACGGTACTCATTTGGGCTACTGCTGATTGATACGCAGTTCCACCCAAAATGTTCC
>DATEGO010000095.1:0-23337 GCA_035280065.1 Candidatus Acidiferrum sp. | reverse complement strand
CCATGAGTAAACGCAATGTCCAAATGGCCATCCAGGTTAAAATCTCCGGCAACCATGCCGCGGGGATAAACACCAGTCGCACCGTTGGTGTTCAGCAAAGTTGGCGAATTGAAGGTCCCGTTTCCGTTGCCAAGCCAAATCTCGGCATTGGCATCAAGTTCGTTGGCCGCAACGATGTCCAGATTGCCGTCTCCATTGAAGTCGGCAATGACAAAGGTTCCGGTGAATCTGCCTGATACCAGATTGGTCGGCGCTTGGAAAGTGCCATCGCCGTTGCCGAGAAATATTTGAATCTGACTTTGAGTGAAGCCGGCGGTTTGCACATCAGTTACGACTAAATCCAACTTGCCGTCCTTGTTGAGGTCAGCAGTCTTTATCTGTGCGATTGAAACCGCTCCGGTCGAGAATGGCGTCAGGACCTTGAAAGTTCCGTCGCCGTTGCCTAACAAAATTCCTACGCTAACCGGATTCCCACTTGGCCCAGCGCCGAAGGCCAAGTCGAGCTTCCCGTCCCCGTTGAAGTCGCCGGTTATGATTTGGTTTACAAGGCTCGATCCAGTGCTGATGACGGTGGGAGCCTGAAACGTACCATCCCCTTTGCCCAGGAAAACGGAGATGCAGTTTAACTGCGTTCCAAGACAGGGCGGGACGAAACCACCGGGCCCGTTGAGCACGATGAAGTCGGGAATGCCATCGCCATTGAAGTCTCCGGTGACTACTCCGATGGGGACCGTGCCCGCAATCGATAAGGTCACGGCGGGCTTGAATGTGCCATTCCCATTGCCCATCAAAATACTTATATCGTTCGAGCTCAAGTTTGCGGTGACTAGATCCAATTTTCCATCGCCGTTGAAGTCGGCGACTGCTATCTGCTGGGGATTGTTTCCGGCTACGAATTCTCGCGCTGCCAGAAAAGTCCCGTCGCCCCGGCCTAAGCCAACCGTGACATCGAATGCCTGGTTGTTCGCGGTTATCCAGTCCAGGTTGCCATCGCCATTGAAGTCCGCGACCGCGATTGCCACCGGCAGGTCGGCAGTACCGAATAACAACTGCGGTTGAAGAGTGCCATCTCCATTGCCAGGCAAAACGGCAACGGTTGGTGCTCCATTGACGCCGCTTAATTCGGCAATGACGTCCAGTTTGCCGTCTTTGTTGAAGTCACCTACGGCCACAGCTTGTGCCCCCGCGTTGGGCACACCGGCATTCGTCGTGGGTAAGGTTCCCGTAGCGGGATTGTTTACCGGGGTAAAGCTACCGTCTCCCTTCCCCAAGAAAACAGTCACACCGCCGATGGATGGGGAAGTGGCGACGATATCGGGAATACCGTCGCCGTTGAAATCGCCCACAGCGAGACCCCAGCCTTGGGCGGGCAGAGCGTTGTTTCGAGGCGCTTGGAAAGTGCCGTTGCCATTTCCGAGAATCACCACTATGTTCGACCCGCTGATTTCCGACACCGCCACGTCTAAGTGGCCATCCTTGTTGAAGTCCGCCGCGACGATTTGGTTGGAGTTCAGGAGGCCTCCCAGACCCACCGAAGTGGGTGCTTGAAACGTGCCGTCGCCATTTCCCATGTAAAAGAAGACCGAGTCGGTGCTCACCCCGCGGTCTACGACTGCCAGGTCCATCTTGCCGTCGCCGTTAAAATCTCCAACTGCTATTGAAAAGGGGTTCGAGAGCGGCGAAGTAAGCGTGCCTTTGGCGGTGAACGTGCCATCTCCGTTCCCCAGGAAAATCTCCACACCATTCGTGCTGGGACTGCAGTCGGCGCTGGCCACAGCCAGGTCGGTCTTGCCATCGCCGTTGAAGTCGCCAGTCGCCACATAAAGTGCCCCACATGGGATAGCAATCGTCGTAGGCGTTTTGAATGTCCCATCCCCGTTCCCCAGCGCAATTCCCAGGGTGGTGGTGTTGTTCAAATTATTTGCAGTCACATAATCCAGTTTCCCATCCCCGTTAAAATCTGCGACGGCAACGTGAAAGGTTCCGGTTCCTCCCGAACCATACACATTTGCCGTCAGAAACACGTTTCCCGGGCCGTTCAAAGAAGTCGGCGGCTGTGCAGCCTGAGGGTTGATTTGCGGTGTGAACTGAGCGGCGCCCCCGCTTGCATAAGTCACGCCAAGTCCCGCCAGCAGCAATAGTCCGACGCACAAAGCTGGAACGCGCTTCGAGAATGCCCGGCCAGCAAAGAGAACTGAAGAGCGGCGGCTGCGCCTTGAGGCTGGACGTAACCCACGCGCGTTCCTCTTCTTCCTCAAGGTAGTGAGAAACGGCCAATTGCTAGATTTCATCGCTGCTCTCCTATCGCAATCCGAATTGGAAGTAGATGTTTGTGCCGTCATTCAGGTCGATCCGGTAGTAGTAGGTCTGATTGGCCACATTCTGAGGCGCCGTCTTTGTACTCAGATTGAAGATCCACTGCTGACCCGTGGCATCGAAGTGCCACGCCAGGTCGTTCGTCGAGTTGACTGCTGTCTCATCGATAGGCGCTATTGTTCCGGAGCCGATTTTGTACAGGACAAGGTTGGTCACCACTCCTGCAGTTCCGATGGATACACCGTTGATATCGCAGACGCGAAACTTGATCGGAACCGTGCTTCCCTGTTTCCAGACGCTGGAGCCATCCGCGTTGATTGGTGGCAGAATAGCGTGGCCGACATCGCCGTCGCACAGGCCGCTGCCGGCGTAGAGGACGTTGATTTTCACCGTCGCGCTTGCAGGGCTGTAGTTCGCGGTTCCCGCCACCGAAACGCCGAGCGTTTGGCCGCTTCCTGGACCGAGGATCGTCCCTGCTGCTGGTGAGTAGGTCACTGCACCTGCCGGCGAACTCCCAGGTACGCTCACGGTTGCGTTCAATTGAGTGCCGCTCAGCGCCGTCCCATAAACAATGTTGGCTGGAGTGGGCCACGAGATCGTCTGGTTTGCACTGGCGATCGTGACCGTCTGCGAGACGCTTATCGCCGCGCTGTAGTTAGCGTTGCCCGGTTGGGATGCCGTGATCGCGCAACTCCCAGCACCCGTAATCGCGACCGTGGTGCCAGCGAGCGAGCAGTTACCACTCACGCTGAATGAGCCTGGTAGTCCTGAGCTTGCAGTTGCCCTGATTGTGAAGGGCGGGTTTCCGTACGTCTGACTACCAATTGCTGGAAAACTGACTGTCTGGTTAGCCGGGCTGATGACCAGTGTCCCGACCGCATCTGATGCCTGATAGTTGGGGTTGTTGAGCGAGGCGTCGACAGAATAGCTACCTGCATTCGTCGGCGGAGTCAGGCTGGGTCCGTAGACCGTGCTTCCCGTCCCCGTATAGGTAATTGAGACGACGGTCAGGCCCGGAGGATTGGTGGTGGCCGTGGCCGCTTTGAGTGCCCCATCGTAGGTGTACGAAAGATTGCCCAGAGTGACTGTGGCCGGCGTAACGGTCGCAGCCACCGCAGAAATCTCGGCGACGAAAACGCCAGGAGCGGTTGCGCACTTCGCGCATGTGGGCTGGAATGCGCCTTGAGTCGTCGGGAAGGACGACGACTGAGTAAAGCCCGCCACAAATATGTTGTCGGAGCTGTCTAGCGCGACACCCGCAGCACCGTTGCCCCCGTTTGACGCCCCTCCCAGAAGTGTGGAGAAAAGGAGACTCGACGCCGAGGGATTGAGGACGCTGAGAAAGGCGTTACTTCCGGCGTTGGCGAATCCTTGCAGTGGGTTCTGCTGAGGGAAGTCTGTCGAACTAGTCTGTCCTGCGACATAGGCATTGCCCATGGAATCTGCAGCGATCCCGTTTGGTGCGTTGCTGCTGCTCGTCGTTCCCGATACGAAGGTCGAATAGTCGAGCGCCGTGGCTGCGGAATTCAGCTTCGCAACCCACCCGTAGCTGGAATTACAGTTTCCCGGACAATTCGGTTGGAGCGTTCCCGGCGTGGTCGGAAAGTTGGACGGAGTGATGTTCGGCCCGTTTCCAAAGGCCGTCGTGTTCGCCGTTCCGGCAACATACGCGTTCCCAGCGGAGTCCGCCGCAATGGCTGTCGGAAAGTCATCCGCAAGGCTGCCCAAATACGTCGAATAAATCAGGGAGGAGGCGCGTGACTGGCTCGGATCGAATTTCGCCACGAAAGCATCGTGGAAGCAACCAAAACCACCATCCCCGCATGCCGACGCATTGTGTGGCTGAAAAACGCCGGGGGTGGTAGGAAGGCTGGCATATTGGCTTCCGCCCGATTGTGTGCAGCATAGGTCGGAAGCATTCGAGTATCCGGCTACGTAGGCGTCGCCGGAACTATCGATCGCAATCGCTGTGGCCCCTTGTGTCAGAAATGGTTCTAGTGTTTGAAAATGGCCCCACTGATCGCCGCCGGCCAACACCGGACCATAACCGCCACCGAAATACGTGGAATAGAGCAGCGTGGAGCCATCAGCACTGAGTTTGGAGAGGACCGCAGCGCCACCGGGACCCCACGACGGAAACCCGGTTACACTCGTGGGAGGTAGGGTGAAGGCGCTGGGCGAGCCAAACGGCCATGGAATATAACCCGATGGTGGAGTGGGCAGAGGTCCCGGGTAGAAGCCGCCAGGTGTTATGGGATACCCGTAGGATGCACTGACATTGATGTTGGGATCACATGTCCCGGGGCCAAGCGGGCAGCCGCAGCCACCTCCGGGAGCGCTGTACGAGTAATTCGACTGAGCTCGACCGATTACGTATGCTTCCCCGGCTGAATCGACGGCAATCCCGTTCAACGTATCGTTAAGGCTGGAGCCGCCCAAGAAAGTGGAATAGACGAGCGCGGAGCCGGTTGAATTCAGCTTGGTTACAAAACCATTTTGGGCAGCATTAATGCCGCAGGTTGAGATGATATGCGAGCCATAACAATAAGCGGTGTTGATTTGATCCAGTCGTGGGCCGCACACCCGTTGATAGGCACCTGCAGTTGTAGGAAAGTCCGGCGAGAGGGTTTGACCGGCGATGTAAGCGTTGCCGGACGAATCCACGGCGATAGCGTTGGCCTGGTCGCCATAGCTGCCTCCGATGTACGTCGAATATACTAGGGAGGAACCATCGGCGCTTAGCTTGCTAACGAACACCGTGGACACCGCACCGTTAACGCCAGGAGTAGTGCAGCCGTTATTGGAAGGCTTGCAAATGGTTTGATATGCTCCTGTAATGATCGGGAAGTCGGCTGAGATTGTAAGGCCGGTGATGTAAGCGCTTCTGGCGGAATCAACCGCAATGCCGGTAGCTTGGTCGCCTGTGTAAGGGCAGCAAGCGATGGTGGGGGCGGCGACATACGTCGAATAAACCAACTGGGGATCCATAACCAGAACCTTGTGGTGATCGTATGATCCGACTGCAAAGCGGACCTGTCCTCTCGCCTTGAGTATGAAACGGGCTCGAATGATGTGCTTACGGCCTTCGGGCGTGGGCTGGTACGCGATCGGCTGGCGATAACGCACTTCCCCTTTAGCGGTCATCGCCACCAGATCCCCGTTGGCGCCAATATGCAGCGGGATGCTCTTGTGCTGTTGATCGGCTCCGGAGATTTCCTCTCCAGCAATTGCGAGTCGGACCTGCTTCAGGCTTGCTCCCGGCGCTACCACAAAGTCATATTCCAATTGTCCTTGGTTCCCGTAATAGACCAGATCCACGCCCGGATAGATGTCGCGGTATTTCACCTCGGCGAAGGTGGGCACGTCCGTGTGCCACTTCTTTGGGTTATTGCCAATAAAATAGTTGTTCTTTCCCCGCAGCTCTCTGGCACCAATTACTTCTGCTGCAGCATTGGCCCCAACGACCTGCATCCGTAGAACGGAGGCCGCCGCTTGGTGCGGCTTCTGAGGTTGTTGCAGAAGCTCTTTCGCCTCAGGCAGAAGCGCGTTTGATCCGGCAAACGCTTCACCCTTGGCCGGAGCATTACGCAGGTCTTGCAATGAAAGAACGGCGCCGTCTTGGGTCAGGAACAGCGCGTAGCCCAAGCCGCGTGCGACGAATTTCACTTGCAAAGAGCTTTGCCCCTCGTTCGCTTCGAAGTTGAGCGGGAGCCTCCCGTACGCATCAAACATTTGCGTGTTCGAAATCCGGCCCGAGGCACTGGATTTCTGGGGGACGGCATCCGCAGTTTGATTCTGTCCCAAGGTGGCAGGTGCCACCGCAAACAGACTCACCACAAAAATGCACGCTATCCGACGCATAGATTTCTCCTCAGACAAGCCGAAACACACAGACCAAACCCATACAAACTTCCATTTGTCTCTGACACCTGGACCCGGATTCAGCAAGGGCATCCTCAGAAAGATGGCAAAGCGTTATGGAGTGAGAAAAAGGGCGACAATGTATCAACCGAAATTAGGTGGCCGCCCTGTAGTTTCGCGCGGAACTGAGGCAACCTTAGGCTTGCGAAAGCTTGGCGCTTTCCAAGCCGTGCCGCGCGGCTGTCTATTGCAAGGTTTGGCGTTACAATAGCTTGCCGTTCCCCGGGGCTCGTGGGAGAAACCCTGCATGATGCAAGGCCAGGCGCCTGCGTTGACCGACGCGCAACTCGTCGCCGACATCCAGAATGGGCAGACGCAGGCGGAGGCAGAGCTTTACCGGAAATACCACGCGAAGGTCTATTACGTTGCCCTCCGAGAATCGCGGTCGCCTCATGACGCCGAGGATGTCTGCGCAGAGACCTTCTTGCGCGCGCTTCAAGTTATTCGCCGCAAGGAACTTCGATCGACTGCCACCCTCCCCGCGTTCATCCTGGGAACAACGCGAAATGTCCTATACGAATTGTTTTCCCGCCGAAAGCAAGCGGGTAAGACAACCGATCCAGAAGACGCTGACCTATCCATGCCTTCTCATGAGAAATTGTTCCTGGATTCCGAGGTCCAGCAGGCGATTAAGCAGACGATGGGACGGTTGAAGCCCAGGGAGCAAGATATACTGCGCATGCATTTTTATGAGGAACTGCCGGCCGAGGAGATTGCCAGGAGGTTCGGAATCGCCCGCGAACGCGTCCGGCTCGTAAAGTCACGGGCTTTGCAGCACTTTCGAGAAGTCTACAAGCGTTTGGATGCCGCAACTGGCGTCAAAAAGCTTGATACAAGACAAGGATCAAAGCTCACTTAGATATGATGCACCCGCAAATCGAGGAGCAGGAGATTATCGAACGCTACGTCCGCAACCAGCTCGCTGGCGAAGAGCGGCGGGCTTTCGAAGAGCACTTCTTCGGTTGCGAAGAGTGCTTCGAGAAACTGCAAGCCACTGAACGCTTCGTTGCCGGCGTGCGCGACGCGGGCAGCCGTGGTCTTTTGGAAGGAAACTCAGCGGACGTTACGCCTGCCCGGAACTGGGGGGCCTCGGTGTTTCCGGCACTGGCAGCCAGTTCCTGTGCCGCCGTGGCTCTCGCGGTTCTTGCGGGCTGGACGCTCCTTTTTCAGATGCCCAGACTTCGTCGGCAGCTAAACCGGGCTTCGGCAGACCTTAGCGCGCAGCGCGAGGCGATCGCCACCCTACAAAAGCAAATTGCCTCCTCCTCACAAGCCGAAACGAATGTGCCCTTGGTTATGCTGCAGGCGACGCGCGATGCACAGGCACTGCCGAACGACGCAGTCGTTTCTCCCGAGGCAAAACACGTGACGCTCTGGATCGAAGCGCCTTCAAGCACAGCCGGTACTTTCCTCCTCGAAATCGCCGGGGCAGACGGCCACCAAATCCAAGCCTTGGAAAAGATCAAACGCAACACCTACGGCGCCTTGGTCATCAGTCTCCCCGCGGAGGCATTGCAAGCAGGGATATACACGGTTAAACTCTCCCGTCAAGAACCCTCTCCCGTTACACTCGTAGCAGAGTATCGGCTAAGGATTCGCAGACCCTAAACCAGATACTGGTGGCCGTTATGGACGTGGGGCACCGCAAACGTATCTTTGCAACGCTGCGCGTTAGTCTGTTCATTGCTGCCGCACTGCTGCCGCCGGTTTCTCCTGCGCAACAACCCTCCCAGCAACCCAGTACGCCAACGCCTGCTCAAGCGCAGCCATCGCCTTCTTCCGACCTCGCCGCACAAGAAGACGCACTGATCAAACGCTGCAATGAACAGATGAACGTGAAAGGGCAATTCAAGGAAGCGGAGGAAACCGCCAAGCAGGCGCTGGATCTCAGCCAGAAGATGCGCGACAAGAACCGCATTATGGTGGCCCAGATGTATCTCGGCTCTGCCTACGCCTACGAGGGGAATCAGCTTGAGGCCCTGGAAATATTCAAGCGGACCGCAGACTTGGCGCGAGAAATTGGAAATCGAAAAGGACTGTCTCGCGCCCTGAATAACATCTCGGGCGTACTTGCTAACCTCGGCCGTTATGAAGAATCTCTTGCCTATATGTACCAATGCATGGGGGTGGCTCGCGAACTAGGCGACGAGCCCATGCAATACACGGTGCTCACGAATATTGGGAGACTTTACCTTGCCACAGGGGATCCGGATAAGGCCGAGGCCCCGCTTCAGGAATCCTTGCGCCTTGGCCGCAACTTGAAGCACAGCGACTTGGTTAGCAATCCCTCCAAAGTGGCTACCGAGATGTCGCTAACTTTCCTTGGCGGCATGGAGGTCGCACGCGAGCATTTTCAGGTCGCGTTGAAGTATTTGGACCAAGTCCGCGAGAGTCACCCGGATAGCGCTCAAACACAAATCGAAGTCCTTAACACCATGGCCGTGGCTTATCAGAGACTCGGTCAATACCAAAAAGCGGCCGAAGTTCTTCAAGAGTCCATGCCGATCGCGGAAAAGGCCAACAGCGGAGACTACGTGACGCTGGCCGCCAACTTGGGTGAAGCCCAGGAATCGCTCGGGCAATTCGGTGAAGCGCTCGCCTCGGAAGACCGCGCCCTGGCTGCGCTCCGGAGGACCGGTTCAAGGCTCGATTCAGAATGGCAAATCGAGAGGCGTATCGGACACATTGATCGAGCGCTATCACGCAATGAAGAAGCATTGTCGCATTACGAGAATTCTGTTCAGGCGCTCGCAGATCTTCGTGCTGTCGGGCTGAATACGGAAGCCGGCCGTGCCGGCTTTGGGTCCCTCAGCCGCGCTGTCTACGACGAAACCGCCGATCTCCTTCACGACATGCATCGCGACGACCAAGCTCTGGAAATGGCGGAACGCGGGCGCGCCAGAGCGTTTCTCGATATGTTGGCAATGTCTCGCAGCGGTCTTCCTGACGAACTGACGCCGGAACAGCACCAGCAGGAAGATTCCAAATTGGCGCGAATTACCGCGGTGCAGAAGCAGTTGTGGAAGCCGGACCTCACTCCGGCGGAGGAGAAAAGGATCAAGGCGGATTTAGCAGCCGCTGAGGACGATCTCGAAATCTTCCATGTTGAAGTACGCCGGACGAATCCACGCTATGCCAGCCTTCACTATCTCGAGCCGATCAGCGTCAGCTTCATTCAAAAGAACTTTCTCGATAGTCACGCTGTGCTCTTGGAATTTCTGTTGGGGGAAAAACGCTCGCTGGTCTGGGTCCTTTCCAAGGAAAAACTGAGCGTAGGAGTCTTGCCCGCGCGCAAGGAAATCGAGGAAGAGGTCGAAGCGTATCGCAAGACGCTAACGGAAAAGACTTCCGCGCTCACTCTTCAGGCTTCGCTCGGTGAAATTGCGCGCCGCGGCAATCATTTGTACACCTTCCTACTTCAGCCAATCGAGCGTGCCATTCCTCCTGGCAGCACGTTGCTTATCGTGCCCGATGGGAATCTCGGATACTTGCCGTTCGAAAGCCTGGTTGAGGGAAGCCGCCGTACGCCCTCCGGTGAAGTTCAGCCGGTTTATCTGCTCGATAAATTTGCCATCGCTTACGGTCCGTCTGCTTCGGCCCTTGCGGCCGTTCAGCAGCCGAGCACCGGAACGCGGGTGCGCACGAAAACGCTATTAGCGTTTGGCGATCCGGTGGTCCCGGCTCGAGTCTCTCTCTCGAGAAACTCTTCAACGAATGGCGCTACGCGGTCTGCATCCGCCGAGCCGCAAGCCAATCCCGAGCAGGCTTCTCTGGCAACTCCTGCTCCAGACGCTGCCCCCGATACCATTTCGGAAGGATATGCGGAACGCGGGTTTTCGCTCATGCGCTTGCCATTTACTCGCGACGAAGTGCTGGGCATCAGCAAGCTCTACCCTCCGGCGCAGCGCCAGATCTACCTCGGAGAAGACGCCCGCGAAGAAACCGTCAAATCCGAAAAGCTCGACGTCTATCGCTACATTCACTTTGCCAGCCACGGTTTCATTGACGAATCTCACCCGGGGCGTTCGGGTATCTTGTTTTCCCGCGCGGCGACTTCCACCGAAGACGGCGTCCTCCAGATGGGCGAAATCATGCGCCTGAAGCTGAATGCTGATTTGGTGACGCTTTCCGCCTGCGGCACTGGGTTGGGAAAGCTCGTTAGTGGCGAAGGTGTTTTGGGCTTGACTCGTGCCTTTTTCTACGCGGGAGCGCGTAACGTCACAGTCAGTCTTTGGAACGTGAATGATTCCGCGACCGCAACCCTGATGAAGTCTTTTTATGGAAATCTCAATCGCGGTCTTCCAAAAAGCGCCGCCTTGCGCCAAGCGAAATTGAATTTGCTTCGGGGCGAAAACTCACTGTGGCGCCATCCCTATTTCTGGGCTCCCTTCGTTTTAGTCGGCGAAGGCAAATGAAGCAAGGCGTTGCTGGCAGGGACACAAGAGTCGTCCGCTAATTCGAACTGCAGGGGCGAACTTCGAGTGCGGCCCGAGTTGACACGATGTTTCCGAACCCTGCTAGGTTAACCCAGTCCCTATTGGGACGTGATAGTTGAGCCATCGTTGAGTGTAATGGTGTAGAGGTAGGTGCAGCCGGCTGCCAGGTTTCCCGTCGCGATCTTGAAGATCCATTGCGTCCGACTGGAACCCACCGGAAAGCATGTCTGGGTTGTTGGTGCACACGACATTCTCTACTGTCCTCGTGACCGTTCCCGAAACAACTGCGGTCAAATAAAACCTCGAGACTACGCCCGACGTTCCAATGGACACTCCGTTGGTGTCGTAAACCTTGAAAGTGGCAGAAATAGCCCGGCCCAAGTTGAATACGCTCGAGCCATCTGCGTTTGATCGGAGGCTGAACTACATGCCCAATCGCGGTGGAGGATTGCGCGTGTTTGAGGCACGGCGTACTAATGGCGCCGGGGAAGTCAGGATGACGGTAGGCAGAACACACTGCCCCTGCTGGCCGTTGTCGAAATGGCTGGTCGGTTAGTAACTCGATCTAGTTCTGCCGTGGTGGGAATTGATCATGGATTTTCGTTTGCGTTGAAATACTTCTGAGAAATACACCCTTCCCCCATGTCGCAACGCCCTGGCTCGATGCGGTAATCCTCGCTAGAGACGCATAACGGAGTTGCAGACAAAGGCCAAGTCGTGTCCCATTTTGAGGTTGCTGCTCCGGCTCGACCAGCAACGTGAAAACCTCGGTTTGCTTGTAACCGGCCACGACAGGGTTACTCGCCGTTAGCGACAACTTGAACAGAGAGCCATTGGGAGCGGCACTCACCGGGACACCGATCAGAGCGGCTGTGCCGTTGATGTTCCCAAAGATGACTCCCGCTGGAAGTGGTCCGGACTCAGTGATTGAGGTCACCATCGGACCGGCCGCGATAGTAAAGATATTGAAACTACCGGCCTTGAACACAGCTTGGTCGGCGCTGGTGAAAGTGGGAGCATTAGGCAGCGCCAAGACCTGAAGAGTGAAGTTCTGAACTGCCGCGAAGGCCGCACCGCCCGCGCCAGTGGCGGTAACCGTGAAGGTGTAGGTTCCAGGAGACAAACCGCTGTTGCCGTCATAGCTCAATGTGGCTGTCCGGTTCTGGTGGTCCACGAAAGTAACTCCCGGACCTATCACCGGGGGAGTTAGCGTTAGCTTTGGTACCGGAGACCCCGTTGTGGTTATGGTGAAGGAGTCTGGGAAACCCTGGTAGAAGGTAGCGTGGTCCGGGCTAGTGATTCCAGGAATAGCCGAGCCGACAGCTTCGACCAGCAGAGTGAACTGTTGTGTCTGCTTGTACCCAGGCAATGATGGATTGCTGGCCGTAAACGCGAGAAAGAAAATTCCTAGCCTATTAAAACCAATGCCGGCGAGCGTGGCGGTTCCATCATGGTTGTCAACAAAGTTGACCACACCTGGAGGAATTGCTCCCGACATGGTTATGTTCGTCACCAAGGGGCCAGCAGCCACGGTAAAGGAATTGCGAGCATTTCCTGAGGAAAACACGGTCTGGCCGGCGCTGGTGAAGGTGGGAGCATTAGGCAGCGCCAAGACCTGAAGAGTGAAGTTCTGAACTGCCGCGAAGGCCGCACCGCCCGCGCCAGTGGCGGTAATCGTGAAGGTGTAGGTTCCAGGAGACAAACCGCTGTTGCCGTCATAGCTCAATGTGGCTGTCCGGTTCTGGTGGTCTACGAAAGTAACTCCCGGACCTATCACCGGGGGAGTTAGCGTTAGCTTTGGTACCGGAGACCCCGTTGTGGTTATGGTGAAGGAGTCTGGGAAACCCTGGTAGAAGGTAGCGTGGTCCGGGCTAGTGATGGTGTACGCCTTGGGCACGACAATCGGCGCATTGATGCTGAGCGTAAAGTACTGCTGTGCTTTGGCACCAAGACTGTTTTTGGCGACTATCGTGATGGGGTAGCCTCCGACACTTCCTGTCGCGGGTGTACCTGCCAGCGTGGCGGTGCCGTTGCCGCCGTCCACAAACGTCAAGCCCTGGGGGAGAGATCCGCTTTCCGTGATCGCGGGTGTGGGAACTCCGGAAGTGGTTATCGTAAACGAGTTGGCGGCTCCTTCCGTGAACGCAGTTGCCGCAGCGCTGGTAATTGCCAACGGCGCAAGCACGCTCAAACTCACTGTGGCAGTCGCGGTTGTATAGTCGACCGAATCGCTTGGCGTGAACAGTGCAGAAAGCGTCTGAGTCCCCACGCTCAACACGGACCCCACCGGGGGTGTATAGAGGAAGGTACCCGGGACGCCTGCTGTGGCGTCCAATTGCGCACTGCTTAGTGGCGTACCGAGCGTAATTGGCGCCGGCGGGGGCCAGGCAATTACCGGAGTCGCTTGATTGATAATGATCGTGCCAGTAGTGCTTGAAGCGTTGAAGGCGCCTTGAGCGGCAAAAGTTGCGCTCAGGCGGTGATTTCCGGCGCCGAGCGCACCGAGGTTGAACGTTGCTGAACCTGCGGAGAGCGGCGTGCTGGATGGCGTCCCGCCATCTACGCTGAGTGTTACGCTCCCAGTGACCACTCCCCCCGCAGAGGTAACGGAAACCACGACACTCACAGGAGTTCCAAAGGTCACGGTGTTTGCGCTGATCGACGTTGTCGTCGGAATGGAAATGACTTGTACGGAAACCTGGTCGTTTACCGTAATCGTTTCAGAATCAAATACGTCCGTGAATGAGCTAGTATCCGTCACCTGAACTACCTCATTGTCAACGATAGGCACGACCGCGGGCGGCGGAGGAGGCGGTCCGATATTCGTTCCTCCGCCGGTCAGCGGAACGGACTGCGTATAGCTCGCGCCCGATGGCGTCGTTGGAAGGTTGCTCAGTGCGGCGTTGTCGTTGAAGACCAAAACCGCATTGTCGTTCGCAGGTGTTCCCGAAGTCACGTAGTTAATCGTCAAGGTGCACACGCCCCCTGAAGGAAGCTGCGTGGAGAGCGATGTCGCACCGTTGGAGCAAGAAATCTGCGTGATGCTGAATTGAGCGCTGCCAGAAACTGCCGTGGAAGCGAGCGTCAGTAGCGCTCCCCCGATGTCCGATACCGTAATTGTCTGCGTTCCGCTCTGCCCGCCAAAACCGAGCCCCCCGGCGGAAAACTCCGCGACCGGCGCGCCCACAGCGATAAGGGGCGTCACGAACACGGCGTCAGTCACACGCACAGCCTCCGCGTCGAACACGTCGGGGAACGACTCTGCATCGCTCACCGTGACGGTTTCGTTGTCGATTATCTGTACAGGCGGAGGCACTGCCGAAGTCACGCTGATCGCAGCAGAGGTGCCGGTAATGGCTACGTTCGTGGTGTCCGTAGCGGTGATGGTTTGGTTGCCTGGTGTATTCAGTGTGACGCCAATGAATACGTGCGTACCGTGGTCCGCCGCGGTGAATGTGTACGTCGACGGTAGAGCAGCCTGAGAATCCGTGCTGGCAAAGCGCACTGTCCCTGCGTAACCGGTCAACTGGTTGTTCGAAGCGTCGAGGGCCATCACGGTGACGCTGAATGGCATACCTGCGGTCGCCGATGCCGGTGCGGTCACCGCCAAGTGCGTGGCTGGTGCGGAGCTTTGAACGGTTAACGTCACGGGAGGCGCAGTGCTGGCGGTGAAGTTCGTGTCTCCGGCGTAAGAAGCGGTCAGGCTGTGACTTCCTGCCGAGAGCGATGAAGTGCTGAAAGTAGTGCTCCCAGGGTTGCTTAAGGCGCTTGTTCCTACCAGGGCTGCGCCGTCCAGGAAAGTCACTGTGCCGGTTGGCGTACCTGCTCCAGGCGCAACCACGCCCACGTTAGCAGTGAGAATCACCGGCTGCCCGAAGAGCGAAGAACTTGGCGAAGCAGACACGGTTGTAGCAGTTCCCGCTTGGCTCACAACTTGTGTTAAAGGAATCGACGTGCTCGGCGCGAAATTGCTATCGCCTCCGTAGGCAGCCGTGATGCTATGGCTTCCGACCGTCAGAGAAGACGTGATGAAAATGGCGGTTCCTGAGCTGATTGTGGCGGTGCCCAAGGTTGTGGCTCCATCGCTGAACGTCACAACGCCGGTCGGAGTTGGCGAAGAGGAGCCTACCGGACTCACTGTGGCTGTGAAGCTGACCTGTTGGCCGAACACTGAGGGATTCACCGACGCGGCCAGCGTAGTTGTGGTGGGCGCTGCCCCGATTTTCGCGACGAAAAGACTGCCTGTACTAGTGTTTACCGTCGGTTCGAAAGCGCTAGGCGTAGTCGGGAAATTCGCAGATGTTGTAGTGCCCATCACATATGCGTTTCCTGAAGCGTCGACAGCGATGCCGTTGGCAGTGTCGTCGCCGCTGCCGCCTAAGTAAGTTGAATAAACGAGTCCACTCCCGGCGGGATTCAACTTCGCCACGAATGCGTCGCTATTTCCTCCCCCAAAGGCCCCTTGTACGGCATTCGCTGTGGGAAAATCGGTCGAGGCCGTATAGCCTGAGACATATGCATTGCCAAGTGGGTCCACGGCAATATCCCCGGTATTGCCGTTTTCTCGCATACTTCCCTCAAGAAACGTAGAGTAAACCAGACCGCTTCCCGAAGGGTTCAATTTCGAAACGAAAGCGTGAGGGTACGTGCCGAAAGACGTGCCAAGAATTGTTGTTTGAAAGGCCCCTGGAGTTGTCGGAAAGACTTGGGTTCCAGGAAGAAGTACGTCTGCGCCAGTGGCTCCGGTGACGTATGCATTGCCTTGAGCATCTACAGCTATGCCCCAGCCAAAGCCGTAACCCAGATAGGTTGAGTAGACAAAACTGCTTCCAGTAGGATTCAAGACGGATACGAAGGCGTCTGAACCGCCGACCAACGTTGTCTGGAAAACGCCTGGAGTTGTTGGGAAGTCCGTCGCGTTTGTACTTCCTGTGATGTAAGCGTTGCCCGAGGCATCCACAGCAATGCCTTGACCCGCGGTTGGGAACTTGCCTCCAAGATAGGTGGAGTAGACGAGCGAAGCGGGACCGGATTGCGTGGGATCAAGCTTTGTGACAAAGCCCTGGACGTTGCAATACCCGTTTTGCTGGAGATCGGGACAGGTCGCCTGAACTGCATTCTTGGTCGGAAAATCCACCGAGTTCGTGTATCCCGTAACATACAGAGCGCCATTCGTGTCCGTCGTCACGGCATTCGCCGCGTCAGAGGCGTTACCAACACCGGTGGCACCACTTCCCCCGAGAAGAGTTGAGTAAAGCAAACTGGACCCCGCGGCATCCAGCTTCGTCACGAAGGCGTGAGTCCCGGCCGGCAACGTAGCTTGCATCGGGTTCAAGGTGGGAAAGTCGGCGGAAGAAGTGAAGCCAGCGACCACAGGCTCGTTTTGGGCATCCACGGCGACGGCCATCGCCACATCAGCTCCGCTGCCGCCAAACACCGCTGTGTAAACTACTCCGCTGCCTGTCGGGTTTATCTTGGTAACAAAGAGGAGCCCCGTAGCGGTTGCGAACGCGCCAGGGGTCGGAAGAAAATTGCTGCGGTCGGTGTAGCCTGTCACGTAGGCATTCCCTCCCATATCCACGGCAATGCCATGGCCGCCACCATTTCCAACGGTAAAATTGGCGCCATTCAAAGCAGTCGAATAAACCAGGACAGGGTCAATCACCAGCGGCGATTCGTGATTGTAGGCTCCGACGGAGAAGGAAACGGTCCGCGTTCCGTGCAGGACATAGTGCCCGTTCACATCTCGCCGCGTCCCGGCAACGTTCTGGTAGACGTGAGGTCTCAGCAGCCGCACTTCGCCTTGCGAGGTTTTCACAATAAGGTCGCCGTCGCCCGAGAGCCGGAGAGCCTTGCCTCCTTCGAACCGCAAACGGATCTGATGGGGATCGGCTCCCGGTGCAATTACAAAATCGCTTTCGAGCTGCTGCTCGTTGCCGTAAAAGACTAGATCGACGCCTGGGTAAATTTGCTGATATCGCGCCTTCGCGTGCGTAGGGACGCTTGTGATCCATTTACTCGGATCGTTCCCGATAAAGTAGCTGACTGTGCCAGAAAGTTCGTTGGAGCCAACTATTTGGGATTCTGGGTTCGCGCCCACCAGCCTGATTGCAATTCCTTCTAGTTCGGTGCTCTCTTTTCCGGTCTGCGCGCGGCGGAGTGCAAACAGCGCTTTCGACGGACTCAAAAAGAGCGTATAGCCCTGACCGCGCGAGAGGAACTTGACTCGCTCGTCGGCCTGCCCTTGATTGGCCTCGAAACTCAGGGGCAGCCGGCCAAACCTCAGCGGCGGCCGCGGGTTCTGAGTCCTTGCTGACTCGTGAAAGTCAGTTTGAGCTGGCGGCCCACTCTGAGCCGCAATTTGGGAGGCGCAAATCGCCGCCAACAAGGTGAGCAGAATTTTTCTGAGCGCGTACCTTCTCATGCCCGGCCTCCCAACGAAAGCAGGTTGCGGAACTTCCGTTACGAGAAGCTAATGACCACTGTGACTGCAACTGTTTGGCCGGATATCACGTTGATCGGAGAAATCACTGCCTGAGTGAAGAGATAACCTGCGGTGACGCTGCCGCCGGAAGTTGAAGGGGCGCAGCCGCCGCCCGGGCATGCGTTTAAAAAAGTCTGCACTTTGGTAATCTGCCCGCTTCCTGTTGGCGCGCTCCCCGAAAGCTGCAAAATGTTCAATCCACCGGCGCCCGTAGTTGTCGTGACGGTCAGTCCGTTGAAAATGCTAGCGCCCGTTATCGGGCTTCCGTTTTCTTGGATAATGCAGTCGCCCGCGTTCGCACTGCCCGGGCATGGACCGCCGTTAGCGCCCCCTAGGTTGATCTGCCAGAGACCCACGGAGTTAGTTCTCGCCAGCACGGTAGACAGAACGAAGGAGCCGCCCCCCGCGAGCGAGTTCTCAAATTCGCGATGAGTGGCAAACGTGCCATCTGAATTATGGACTTCGATGGTCCAGTGGCCATGGACCTGGATGCCCTCGTGCTGACCGCCACGATGCGAATCCTGCTTTGATGAGCGGTTTTCCGCTGCGGCAGTCTCCTCCTCAGCAGCTGAAGTTTTCGCAGCTGCCGTGGGACTTTGACTCGCGGCCGCTTGCTTCGCGCCTGACCCTGACCTGTCCTTGCTTTCCTGTCCCTGGCCCGCCCAAACGCACTGCGCAAAAACTAGCAGATAAGCTAACAGCAACCTGCCCACCGGTCCCGCCAACTTCTTGATCGTGTTGCTCATGGTTCGCTCCTCTCTTTGTCTTTCTAGCTTCTAAACTTTTGTTCACGCTCACTCGAAGCGCGTTTCGCCTATTGCTGAGAAATGCAAGCATCGATCTGTTTGGCGGTGTTGCCGGACCACACGTTCCCGTTGTGGTTGGCCACTCCGCCCCCGCCTTCCGACGCCGTCACGTTGCAATGAATTACGGGAGGCTGCGGTACCACACCGTTCGGCGAATTGGGATCAGGGATGGCTTGTGCCCACGCAAGGTCCCCTCCCCCCGAAGCGGTGACCTGATTGCCGGCAATCGTGTTGTTGTAGGTACCGTTGAGAATCACGATGCCGCCCGCAAAAGACGGCTCAATTCCGCTGTGTCTCTCGGTGCCCGTGGCTCCGTCCGTGTGATCCGAATTTCCCTGAATCAAATTGTCGTGAGAAGGGCCGAATTGGTTCAGCGTCGCGGTTCCAGGGAGCGGGTCTGCAATCAAGATGCCCACGAAGTCCGCAGTACCGAACGAATTGTTGCTGACCACGTTGAACGACGAGCCGTCCGCGATCATCACGTTGCTGGTAAATGGGTAGTCGGCCGTGTTGTTGCTGATCGTGTTGTGATTCGAATTGAGCAGAGAGAAGGAAACCGTCGTGCAGTTATTGGCCGCATTGTGGTCGATCAGCGTGTTTTTGCTGCCGAAGACGCGCACCGCACCGACTCCCCAGTTAGCCAACGAGGGGTCGAACGCGAGGAAATCGGGGGTATTGTCTTGTCCGTTGGCGCTGAACTGCCAGCCTTTCACGGTGACATTGCTGCTGTTCTCGATGTCGATCGCGCCCATAAAATTCTTATTAATTGTTCCGGCACCGGTACTCGCGATCCCGGGGCCATTTGGGTTCGCCCCGCCACCATCCAACGTGACGAAGCTCGAATTCTCCACCACAATTCCTACTCCATTGCTCTGTATGGAGGTTTGAACACCCGTCACCGCGGCTGAAATCGTTTTTTGTCCGGAAGGATTGATGTGACTCAGCACGATGCCTGTGCTGGTGTTGGAACCGTTACCGGCGACGGTCAGGTTGAAGAGGGAGAAGGATTTCGTGAGCAGCGTGCCTTCAACGGACACAGCGGTGGCACCTTGCCCCGTCGAGTTGATGGCCCATGGGCCGATGATGTACGGGTCCGCGGTTGTGCCGGAACCACTTAAGACGCAATTGCAGACTTGAAAGTCGGAATCGCTCGCAATCACGATGGGAGCGTGTGAGCCGCCGGCTGCATGCAGTGTATCGCCATAGTGAGTGGCTACCCCAAAAACGAACACGAAGGTTAAAACGGCGCGGGCTGACGCGCTTAGAATGTTCCGATTCTTGCTCATGGCTGCTCCTTTTTCTTCGAGTGACATTCAGCTTGCTCGCCCGAGCTTCGGGCTGACCGAAAAGCCTGTAACTCTGCACATCCCCTCAGTAGGCACACCACGACTGTGGCCGTTTCAGGAGTGTGGTTCACCGCGGGACCTGCGAGAACCACTTCTTGCTACCTACATAAGCGAAATTCGGGGGCGAACTGGCCCACATCCAAAAGAGGTCTTCGACAGGGTAGGAATTGAAGGGTTTACGAAGACTATTGACATAGAAACGCTCAAGCGTGACGGGCGAATCCAATGGATCAGGAAACGGACTATCACAGAATGAATCGATTGGAGGGAGCGAAGGCCCCGGCCAGGGGCTGAGCCTGCTTCAGCTTTCAAGACCAAAGCAGTTCGACAGGAGCCTTCCCTGATTGGCACGGGATGCTTAGGAGATTTCAGCAAACACAAACGAGACTACGTATTCCGCCATGGTTGCGAGCGCCCAGAGCGTTTTAGTTCTCCTTGTTTGAGGGCCACGTCACGTGTCCTCACCTCATATAGCGAAATTGCCGAATAGAGTGGCTCATCCGAAAAATAAGAAGGATCCGCTGGGGTCCAGACGTTTTCCAACACGTGTGGCATCGCCGATTGACTTGGAATATTCCATGCTATATTTTGCTGGTCAGTTTGAGGTCTTAGGCCGAATCCACGGTGTGGGTGTGTCCGAACCGCCTTCCCAGCCTGTTAGCGCCCTCCTCGGCAAGTGGCGAGCCGGGGATGAGGAAGCCTTCCAAGCCCTTATTCCGATTGTGTACGAGGAGTTGCGCCACATCGCGCAACGCCACCTGAGGCAGGAACGTCAGGACCTTACTCTCCAAAGCACCGCCCTAGTCCATGAGGCTTACCTGAAACTCATTAAACAGGGACCCGCCGAGGTTGAAAACCGCGCACATTTCCTGGCCGTGGCATCGCAACTGATGCGGCAGATTCTCGTAGATCACGCCCGGAGACACCGCGCTGCAAAACGGGGCGGCGGACTCAAGCTCGAGCTGCAAGACGCAATGGCTGTGCAAAATGCGCGAAATATCGACTTGATTGGCCTGGACCATGCACTTAACCAACTCGCGAAGCTAGATCCGCAGCAAAGCCGGATTGTTGAAATGCGCTTCTTCGGCGGGCTTTCCATTGAAGACACTGCCGAGGTAATCGGTGTCTCCCGCACAACCGTCAAACGCGAATGGGCCACGGCACGCGTTTGGCTACTGCGCGAGTTGGGACGAGGGGAAGCGCCCGCATGACACCGGAAGAATGGCAACGCGCGAAGCCCATTCTGGACTCTGCCCTGCAGCTCGATTCTGCACATCGCGCGGCATTTTTGAAGGAAGCTTGCGCGGAGCCCTCTCTTCGCCGGGAAATCGAGTCCCTCATTGCCGCCCACGAACAGGCTGGCACTGACGCTCTCAACTCCGCCACTCTTTCGCGTTCAACACTTTCCAGAGGCACAAAATTGGGCGACTTTCAAATCCTTTCTCTGCTCGGGGCGGGCGGGATGGGCGAAGTCTATCGCGCACGGGATCTGCGTTTGGATCGCGATGTCGCCATTAAAGTGCTGCCGCGATTTGTTTCTCTCGATCCTGAGCGCTTGCGGCGTTTCGAGCAGGAAGCCAAGGCCGCAGCCGCCCTGAACCACCCCAACATCCTTGCTGTGTTCCACATGGGTACCTACGAAGACGCTCCGTACCTGGTTTCCGAGTTGCTCGAAGGCGAGACGCTGCGCGAACAAGTCAAGCGCGGACCTATCCCGCAAAAGAAAGCCGTGGACTACGGCGTGCAGATCGCCCACGGCCTAGCGGCCGCACACGAAAAGGGCATCGTGCATCGCGACCTCAAACCGGAGAACCTCTTCGTGACCCGGGATGGCCGCATCAAGATTCTCGACTTCGGTTTGGCGAAGCTGCTGCACCCAGAAAGCGAAACGCAACTCACCAAGCAAACCTTGGATACGCAACCCGGCGCAGTCATGGGAACCGTCGGCTACATGGCGCCGGAGCAGGTGCGCGGGCTAGCAGCCGATCATCGTGCTGACATTTTCGCGTTTGGAGCAATCTTGTACGAGATGCTGACCGGACGGCGAGCGTTTCACAAGTCCACCTTTGCTGACACCATGAGCGCCATCCTAAACGAGGACCCGCCGTCCGTTTCGCAAACTATTCCGAATCTTCCACCGGCGCTCGACCGCGCATTGCAACGTTGTTTAGAGAAGAGCCCCGAACAGCGCTTTCAGTCCGCGTCCGATCTTGCCTTCGCCTTGGAGCTTTCCTCGGACTCCGCCGTTTCAACCCGCGCCATCCCTTCGGGCAAGCCGCGTTTGGTATGGAGGTTGGTGGCAGCTGTAGGAATAGTTCTGGCCTTGGTCTCAGGCGCTCTGGTGTGGCGCTCCAAGGCATCCGCACGGCTCACCGACAAGGACACAGTTGTTCTTTCCGATTTTGCAAACACGACCGGCGACCCGATCTTCAGCGAAACGCTTAAGGACGCGCTGGGAGTCTCACTGCGCCAGTCCCCCTTCCTGGACATTGCGTCGGACGAGAAAGTCATTTCGACACTTCGTTTGATGACTAAGCCGCCAGACACGGCACTCACTCCGCAAGTCACGCGAGAGGTTTGCCAGCGAATGCTTGGCAAGGCTTACATTGGTGGTTCCATTGCGAGCCTCGGCAGCCAATACGTTGTAGGCCTCAAAGCAGTGAATTGCGGGAATGGGGATGTGCTGGCTCAGGAGCAGGTGACCGCCGCAGGCAAGGAAAAAGTACTGGAAGCTTTAGGCAACGCAGCAAGCAAGCTGCGCGGCAAACTTGGCGAATCACTAACCTCGGTGCAGAAATCTGATTTGCCCTTGGAGCAGCTGACCACTTCCTCGCTCGAGGCGCTAGAGGCCTTCAACTTAGGGGCCAAGGCTCAGCTTGAAGGCAAAGGCGAATCCGTCGCTTTATCCTACTTTCTGCGTGCCATCGAACTGGACCCGAAGTTTGCACACGCGCATTCGTCCGCTGGAGTGATGTACCGCGCCCTGGGCGATTATAGGCGAAGCAACGAATACCTGACGAAGGCCTTTGCGCTGCGCGACCGGGCCAGTCTATACGAAAACTTGCTAATGCAAGCGGACTACCACTACCTTGTTTTCGGAGATGTGGACAAAAGCCTGCCCTTATATCAGCAAATGGCCGAAAGCTACCCCCGGCAAGTTATCCCGTGGAGCTATCTGAGTCACATTTACTCCGACCTCGGGCAACTTGAGAAAGCGTCGGAGGCCGACGTGCTGCTTGTACGCTTGGAGCCAGACACTGCATTTTTTTACCCACAACTCATCAGAGGGGAGGTAAACCTCGGCCGACTGCAAGATGCTCATAAAGCGTATGACTCAGCTGTTTCCCGAGGGTTCGACGACTCCGACTTGCGCAGGGAGCGCTATTTGCTGGCCTTTGTCGAAGGAGATGCTAAAGCAACAGCCGAGCAAATAGCTTGGTTCGAGAAGAGACCGCTCGACAGTTTGATGTTGTTGTTCGAAGCGCAAACCGAAGCGTACTACGGACATGTGCGTGGGGCGCGGGAGGCTACGCGCCGCGCTTTAGCTACTGCCATGCAAGCTGGCAACAGGGGACACGCGGCATTCTTTTGCCTCTATGCTTCCTGGCGCGAAGCGGCCCTCGGTAACGAACAAGACGCAAACCGGCAAGCCCGAGCCGCGTTAGATATTGCCCCTGAAAACGAAGATGTGGAGGCAAGAGCAGCGGAGGTCTTGGCGCGCACTGGAGATACTGGCCGCGCCGAAAAGCTATCGCAGGATCTTGCTAAACGGTTTCCTCAGAACACGCTCATCCAGCGCTATTGGCTGCCAAGAATTCACGCTCGTCTTTCGCTGGCTGCGAAGAAGCCGGCCGAAGCTGTCGAGCAACTCCGCGTCGCGGGGCCAATGGAAGCCAGGAGCTGCAATTATTCCTATGACCGAGGTGAAGCGTATCTTGCGGCGGGCCAGGGAGCCGCGGCAGCTGCCGCTTTCCAGCAGGTCCTCGACCGTCCCGGGCTAGTCACAAATTGCCTTCCTGGCGCACTCG
>DATEGO010000094.1:0-8445 GCA_035280065.1 Candidatus Acidiferrum sp. | reverse complement strand
CACAAGCCCGGTCTGCGAGAAACACCATCTCCACCGCTTGCGAAAGACCTGCGCGACCCGCTGGCTGCGGAACGGTGTGAACCTGATGGACATCAAGACTTGGCTTGGCCACAAGAGCTTGGAAACCACTGAACTTTATCTGTCCGACACCAAGCACATCGGCTCGGAAATGCAGGCCAACATCGATAAGGCCGGGACTTATTGAGGTCACGCAGCATCCTTGGCGCTCTGCGTCAGTGCCGAGCGGTGCTTATCCAGAAGCGCCGCGCGGTGTCTATCCAAAAAAGCGTCCATGCCTTGCTTCAGGATTGTATAGTGGCGACACAACTTCAACGCAGGCAGCTCCCCTGAGCGAATCTTCACCTCGACAAACCAGGGAGTCACGCCCATGTACTCAGCCTGTCCGTACCGAAAACTCCATCCAATCTGAAAACGCAGAGCTTACGACCATTCGTGAGACCATAGCCCTGTCTCAAAAGATTTTCCTGGACCGTTACAGTACGACCTGTCGGCAGGAAGTGGAATTGTTGTGTTCGAGTAAGATACCTCACGCAGAGTGGACAATTCGAATGCTTCGCTCCAGTTCGTCTCAGCTGCCCTAACCGAATGCAACCACGCGCTATCCTGGCGAATGGCTCGATTTGATTCTCAGCGATTTTGGGCATCAAACGACGGCGTTGAAAGCAATAGCGCCTCACGTCGATTCACACAGCTCCTGAGAAACCGATTATTTCGCTCGAAGAGCCCGCACAGGATCGAGTGACGCCGCCCGCCGTGCCGGGATCGTCCCAGCGACCAACGCGCTGAGCAACAGTAAGAGGCCCGCGTCCACGAGGATCGCGAGATTGTACGGATTGGTTTTGTACAACTGGCTCGCGATCAGGCGTCCGCCGAGAAGGGACAGCGGTAGTCCGAGAGCCAGCCCAAGTGTCTGACGAAGTGAGTCGGTTTCCAACCGGGTCAAATGTATAGCTTTCCGTTGTGGTGCCACTCTGCGTGGCGCTCAACAGCTCGTAAATGTTGTCGTATGACCCCGTGCGCGAAGGTATGGGACAGATCAAGAGAAAGTCAAAATCCTTCACGCTGAAAACTGCAGCATGCCACACCCTACGTGTCAATGGCTCGGCCTATGCGCCACGCGCTAGAGCGGCTAATAGTCTATTGGCTCGTGCCGGTAGCGACCGCCGGACCAAAAATACACCTCTACGCCGTACTCGTTTTCGGCTGAGTCCACGAGCAAGATGCCGTCCACGGTGTGGGCCTGGAATTTCTTCCTGGATGGCTCATCAAAGAACTTGCTGATTGGTGTACTGTGAATGAAGTAGTTGGCCGCTCCGTTTTGGTCCAACTTGTCGGCAACCCGGACCTCGTACCCCGACTGACCAGGCTTCTGGCCAAAAACCAGGAGCCTGTAGCCCCCGTCCGCGTGGCCCGTAGGGACAAGCAGAACGGCATAGGAGGGCGTCTTGGCGCTCTCGAAGCGCCCAACAGCCATCCCTGGACACTCCTGTGGCTTTTCAGATTCCCACCTTTCGCGGGCACGCTGGCTCAGACCTGCGGGTTCCTGGATCTTCCAAGAACCGTACTCTTCTTTGAGGCGATTCCGGATATCCGAAGGGAGAGATTCCACCTTGCACAAGCCATCAGCTTTTTGGTTTGGGCGAGCTTCCCCTTGGCCGAAAACAAGTAAGGATAGAAGCAACATCACGAACCGAGTGATCCTTGCCGCGTTCATCGCATTTACCCCAATGTGGTCGATTAACATTTTCCGTTGCACCCATTCTTCGGAAGGTCGCCGTGTCCGCCCCTCCTACCAGCCGGGATTTGAAGGTGAATGTGGTTACCCGTGGATTGCGGCGACGGATGCTTTGCCTCATCCAGCCCAAAACCAGCACCGCAGCCTTTAGCGGCACATAGGATTTTGTCGGCATTTCCCGGATCGTATTTAAGATCAACAGCGAGCCCCCTCCGGTGCGGAGTGCCCGGCGGATGCTGAGGAATATCCTCGGAGGTTGATGTAACTGTTAGATGGAGTCCCGTACTCGACTCGATGCAGTTTAAAAGTTTGTCGATCTCCGGCGAAGGCGGAAGAGGCGGATGCTTTCCTCCCTTCTTCAAAGTGTACAACCCAAAGGGATCGGTGCCATTGACAGGGTTATTTTCGGTGTAGACATAAAGGTTCTGGGCCTCGTACAGAGATCCCTTGTCGTTCGGGTCTTCACTGATGAACCTGCCACTTTGTCGATCGTAGTAACGCGCCCGGTAGAAGTAAAGACCAGTTTCACTGTCAGACTCTCTTCCGCTGTACTGGAACGGATTGGTGAGCGAGCCCGAGGAGGTGGTTTGTTTACCGAACGAGTCGAACGTGTAGGTCTGTGACAACGCTCCCGCAGAACTGCTCAAAGACGTTAACGAGTTGAGACCGTCGACATCGTAATAGCTCGTCGTCCCGGAGCGGAACATAGCTGGAGGTTCGTCAATGTTTAGGCCTTGCGCGTATCGAGCGACAACTCCCCCACTGGCGTTCGCCTCTTCGATAACGGTCTGGCGCTCGTAAGCGTAGATCGAAGTGCCCGCCGAGGAGGACTTGTAAAGTCTTCTTCCGAAGGGATCGTATTTGAAGCTTACAGTCCCACCGCTCCCAGGCAGAGTCACGCTGGTCAGGCGGTTCTCGTAGTCCCAGGCGTAATTGGTTGTTCCATTGGAATCGGTCTTCGTTAACGTGTTGCCGTTGTAATCGTACGTGTATTTACTCGCATGGGTTTTGCTCCTGAGTTGTGGGTTCAGGCTGAGATCGTGAGAGGAGGGAGCGGGAAGTGTGACAGCTACCGGAACTGCCTAATGACGGTTCCAGTTGTCACTGCTTGTGTGTCGAAAGGGATTGTAGGATAGAACGCGGAGTGAGCTACTCGTACCTCAAAGCGACCATCGGATCGACTTTCATCGCCCGGCGCGCCGGTATATAGCTGGCCAGTAGTGAAACGAGGCCAAGCAGCCCCGCAACTGCGGTAAATGTCACGAAATCTGTGGGTCTAATACCAAACAACAGGCTCGCCATCAAGCGCGTAAGGGCAAGGCCCACACAAACCCCGATTGCGATTCCAATGAGGCCCAGCCGAAGGGCTTGGCTAAGCACCAATCGCAAGACATCGCGCGGCTTTGCGCCCAATGCGCCTCTGATACCGATTTCCTGCGTCCGCTGCGCAACTGAGTAATGCATCACTCCAAAGATTCCTGCTCCCGCAAGGATTACTGCAATTCCAGAGAACAAAGCCAGAAGGGAGGTCTGGAACTTCCGTGGCGAAAGCTGCTCTGCGAGTTGGTCCTCCATCGTCAAGACGCTTGAAAGGATGGCGGTGCCACTTAGTTCTCGAACCGCTTGTCGGAGCGAGGCGGCAACTGCTTGCGAATTTTTGGTCGTTCTCACAACCAGATCGCCAGTCCTGTCCCCATCGAGAGCTTGTGTGTATGGCTCAAAAACGTGGGGAGTAGGGGCGGTTTCGGGCCCGCTGCGGCGCATATTGCGTACTACACCCACCACGGTCAGCCAATCGTCATTATGACCTCTTGGGTCTTGGCCCTTGAACCGCTTGCCAAGTGGATTCTTGTTGGCCCAGTATCTTCGCGCCATCGCTTCATCAATGATCGCGACCAGTGGCGAGTTGGGGCCATCCTGGGCAGTGAAATATCGGCCCCTGACCAATGGAGCGCCCATTGCTTGAAAGTAGTCACCACGAATCGATGCCCAACTGAGGGGAGTCCAATGCTCTTTGGGCTCGGGAGGCCGCCCGTCAATCGCCCTGAGACCAAGATTGCCTACGCCTCCTAGTTCGAAGAGAGCGTCCACCTCGCCTGCTGCGGCAATGCCAGGAAGGGCGCGGACTCGTTCAAGCACAGCATCATAGAACGCATTCCTCGCGTCGGGTGTTCCTGAAGGAAGAGCGATATTCATCGTAAGTTCGCTCGAAGGCTCGAATCCGAGATCAACATTTTCGAGAGCAAGAAAACTGCGCACGAGGAGCCCAGCGGCGACCAGGAGAACGACAGCAGTTGCGAATTCTGCGATGACGAGGACAGCGCGAGTGCGTGTAAGGGACGGCCCTCCAGACCGGATTCCCGTCCGAAGAGCGATGCCTGGATCGGTACGCGAAGCTTTCCACGCGGGGAGAATGCCAAAAATACCTGTCGCCAGCAACGAAATCACAAGTGTGAATGAGAGAGTTCCCCAATCGATGGTTGCCTGATCCAGCCTGGGAATGTCCGGGGGGCCGAATGCAATCAGTGTGCGCAGCCCAAACCGCGCGATAGCAAGGCCACTAATTCCAGCCAGCAACCCAAGAAGAGCACTCTCGGTCAGAAGCTGGCGGGTCAAGCGTACGCGTCCAGCCCCTAAGGCCGAGCGCACCGCAATTTCCCTTGCTCGGGCCGCGCCGCGCGCCAGAACCAAATTGGCCACGTTAGTGCATGAAATCAGGAGCACAAGTGTGACCGCACAGAAGAGAACAAGAAGTGCAAGGCGCGTATTTCTGCCCAGAGTTACGCGCAGAGGGTTCAAGGTAATGCCCGACGCTCCGTTCCCGCCGAGAGGGAGCTCGCTTCGCCCAAACAGTGCGTTTATTTCGGTTTGTGCTTCGGCGATCGTAACGCCTGTCTTAAGCCGCCCGATTGCCTGCCATCGTTCATAGAAATACCGATTATGGCGCGGATCAATATTGGTGAGCGCCGGATCGTTCCAGTACCGATTCGTTCTCAAGGGGGCCCAAAATTCTTGATCGCGGGCAGGAAACTCGAAACTAGCAGGCATCACGCCAATGACCTCCGAAGGTACACCATCTACCTCGATGGTTTTGCCGATTGCATCGACGGACCCAGAAAAAGTTCTCACCCACAAGCGATGGCTTAGAACGACCACTCTCTCACGCTGCGTCTCTTCCCAAGGCGAGAACACCCGTCCGAGTGCGGGTTCCACGCCCATCACCGGGAAAAGATTGCCGGACACAAATGCGCCCTGAACGAATTCTGGTTCGCCGCCGTTTTTAAGAATCACCCTAGAAAACCCGCTGTCCCGGTAATAGGCAGCAATGTCCTCAAAGCTGCGGCTCACTGACTTGAATCCTACGATGTCCCCGAAAAGGAATGCACCATTCGCGGCGTCCTGCGAGTCGGTTAGGAGTATAAGGCGTTCGGGATTCTGGTACGGAAGCGGCCGCAAGCTAACGGCTTGCATTACACTGAAAATCGCACTGTTCGCACCGATGCCGAGAGCCAAGGTGAGGATGGCGACAGCAGTGAACCCGGGAGATTTGCGCAACGTGCGAACGCCGTAGCGCAAATCCTGAACGAAGTCCTGAATCCAATTTACACGGCGCGCGTCACGGCATTTCTCCTTGGTCTGCTCGATACCGCCCAGATCGAGTCGCGCGCGGCGGTGCGCCTCCTCTTGCGTCATCCCCTGCGCAACGTATTCCCCGGTTTTCCGTTCGAGGTGGTCGCGCAGCTCGTCGTCCAATTCCTGGTCCGTTTTCCAGCGGAACAAGGACCGCAGCCGCACGGGAATCGTGTAAAGCCAGTGCTCCGGTCGCATTCTTCGGCCCTCCCTCACTCGTATCTCAGGGTGATCATGGGATCGATGCGCATAGCACGCCGCGCCGGCAAATACCCCGCGACGAATGCCACTCCGGATAGCACTCCCACCGCCGCCATCGTGTAAGTGTCCTGCGCCGCTATCCCAAACAATAAGCCCTGCAACATGCGCACCGACCCGAGCGCCACTCCAATCCCAATCGGCACGCCGACAACCAGGATCAGTAGCACTTCGCCCAATACGAGTCTCAAGATCGATCCCGGCCGCGCCCCCAGCGCCATCCGCACCCCAAATTCCGTCTGCCGCTGCGTCACGAGATAGCTCACCGCCCCAAACAGCCCGATCATCGCCAGCAACAAGCCCAGCATTCCAAAAAATCCAGAAACTGCGGCCAACAGCCGCTCTTGCACGAGATCGTCGTCCACTTGATCAGCAAGCGTGCGAAACTTCAGAGGAATGTCCTTACTCACCTCTGCTGCAGCCCTCCGTACAGGTTCAATTAGCATTTCGGGCGCGATACTCGTTCGCAGCACGAACTCTTCAGCCGATACACGCGAAGGTATCTGCGCCGCAGGAAAGAACACTGTCGGCGGAACAACTTCTCGCACGCGTTCGTATTTGGAGTCCTTCACGACACCAACGATTTCTACTTGTTCCGGTTCGTCCCCCCACCGGAAATGTCTTCCCAGTACGTTCCCGTCGGAAAAGAATTTGTGCACCGCCGTCTCGTTAACGATCGCCACATGTGCGGAATTCTTGGAATCGTGTTCATCGAAGTCGCGCCCCTGCAGCAGAGGGCTGCGCAATATCGCGAAATAACCAGGACTCACGAAGTTGAGGTAAATGGATGCCGCATCGCCTATGGGCGCATTGGGAGCATCTGTGTGAATGATTTGAAGCCAATTGTCATCACCAATGGGTGTTGTAAACGCACGGGCCGTCGAAAAGACTCCCGGAAGTGCACGCAGCCTCCGCTCGATCTCCTCATAAATCACCGTTCGCTTTTCAGGTCCTGCTTTCGCCGTGTCTACCGCGAACCACGGTGGCGTCGCGCTGACCACCAAAACATTCCTGCGATCGAAACCGAGGTCAAGGGTCATCAGCCTCACGAAACTGCGTAGCAACAGGCCGCCTGCGATCAACAGCACGAGCGTAAGCGCCACCTGCCCGGACACAATCCATCGGCCTGCTCCTAATCCATGTCCATCTCCGGCGCGTGTACTAGCTTTCATCGCCTCAATCAGCGCGATCCTTGTCGAACGGAATGCGGGCAATAGCCCAACCAGAATCGCCGTGAGGACCGTAGACACGGCCGTGAATCCCAGCACCCTTGCGTTGATGGAAAGATCGAGAAAGACGTCGTCTCGTGCAGTGGCTAATTGCCGCACGAGTAGCGCGCCGCTCCACATTGCAAACAGCACCCCAAGTCCGGCCCCCACAAACGAAAGCAACACAGACTCCGTGAGCAGTTGACGAATCAACCGGCCCCGCGCCGCTCCTAGGGCTTTGCGGACGGCGATCTCCTTTCCACGGGCTGTGCCCCTCGCCAGCATCAGGCTTGCGATATTCGCGCACGCGATGAGCATCACCAGTGCGACGATGACCATCAGCACGCGCAACGCCTGCCCAAACTCACCGCGCAGTTCCGAAGTTCCCACACCCGCTGGAACGCTTATCAGTTTTGCCCTCAGGAATCGCCGTTGACCTTCTGCATCCCAGTCCGGTAGCGCCGCATTCATCACGCCGGGCGAAAGTGTCTCTAGCCGCGCGTTCAGTTGCGCCGGTGTTATTCCCGGCTTGACGCGGGCCATGATGCTCAGCCACCAGCGCGACCGGCTCTCTGTGTTTCGCTTATCGAAGAGCGCGCTCGCGCAGATCGGCACAGCCACGTCAAACTTCTTTCCGACCTCAACGCCGTAGAAGCGCGGCGCGCTGACACCGATCACCTGGAACGGTTGCCCGTACAACGACAGCGTCCTGCCCGGTACTTCCCTCTCGCGACCGAAATATGTCTCCCAGAATCCATAACTCAGCACCGCGACGGGAGCGCAGCCCGGTCGGTCATCCGCAGCTGCAATCAACCGGCCTGCTGCTGCATTCACGCCGAGGGTGGTGAAGTAATTCCCACTCACGAACAAGCCCTGCACCTCTCGAACGTTGCCGCTCCATTCCAGCGCGAATGGTTTCGAACGGCTCCACGCAAACACTCCCGCGAAGACATCCTCTTGATCACGCACGCCTTCCCACAGGGCATTCGTGAACCCATCGCGGGCTTTGTCATCGGGCTCCTGACCCAGAAGCAGTACCAGCTCTTGCGGATTTCGCACCGGCAACAGTCGCAGCAGCACCGCGTCCATCATGCTGAAAATCGCGGTGTTCGCGCCGATGCCGAGCGCGAGCGTCAGGATGGCGACCACCGTGAAGCCGGGGGACTTGCGGAGCATGCGCATACCGAAGTGCAAGTCTTGCGCGAGGTCCTGAATCCAATTTACTCGTCGCGCGTCGCGGCATTTCTCTTTGGTCTGCTCGATACCGCCTAGGTCGAGTCGCGCGCGTCGCGGCGCCTCTTCCGGCGCCATCCCTTTTGCGATGTATTCCTCGGTTTTCCGTTCGAGGTGGTCGCGCAGCTCGTCGTCCAATTCCTGGTCCGTTTTCGCCCAGCGGAACAAGGACCGCAGCCGCAGGGGAATCGTGTAAAGCCAATGCTCCGGTCGCATCTCCAACCTCCGTTTCGCGCCGCGCGACGCTCACGCCTCTTTAAGCTTAATAACCCGTGAAATGGCACTCGAAAGCCTGCCCCAGTTGTCTGCCTCTTTTTCGAGCTGTCGCCGCCCCAGCCGCGTGAGCGAATAATATTTCGC
>DATEGO010000093.1:0-17677 GCA_035280065.1 Candidatus Acidiferrum sp. | reverse complement strand
ATTTTGACATGGGGCAGCTTGCTACGTAGGACGGACACCGTCACCAGGCTATCTTGCAGCGGCATCCTGAGATGGAGGAGTATTAGGTCACAGCGAGCCTCTATCGCTTTGTGGACTGCGGACAAGCCATCGTCTACTGCGTCGCACACCTTGTAGGGCGTTGTGGATTCGATGAAATTCCGAATAGCGCCGCGCACGGCGGCACGGTCGTCAACAACAAGGAGTCAATGCTTGGTCATCAGCGCGAAAGCTACTACGGTTCGTCGCCAGAAACAATACGGAAATGCGTGTTTTTATATCGTAGAGCGCCTCCAAGTAGACCGGAACGGAGGAGGGGCGGCTCACGGTAGCGGGAGGCAGGTGGCGACGACCCTAGCCGCCAATATGAACAGTCCTCACCCCGCGATTGGGCGAGCTTTTCGGGCACACTCGGCTGCGAAAATGCAACCGTCTGTGCAACCGCGATCGTGGGTGTGCGTGTGGTTCACTCGGCACTGGCTACGAGTCCAAGACCGCAAGGATGTAGCCGGCAATCGTCTCCCTGTCCTGCCGTGAGATGTGCGCGCCACTAAGGTGTAGCGTTCCAACCGCTTGCCGTCCAGCGACACGGGCCGTCCTGGCCAGTACGCGCCCCGACTTCCCGCTTCTCAAAACAGGCGTGCTCTCCCCAAAGAGAGCGAGCGTTTCGAATCCGAAAATGACAACCAATTTGGGGCGAAGCGCTGCCAGTATTCTTCCGATGCTAACCAAGCAGAAGACTTCGATTTCTCGCCGTAACTTGGCTTCTACGCGCGAGCGGTAGTGTTGCGCGTTCGGCGACCGAACGAAAATCGCATTTAACCCAACGCACCGTTCGAGCAATTCTTGTGGGAACATCAAACGCATGTTCCGGGCGAGAGCCCAATCTTCTGTTACATACTCGCAACGCGACGGCCAGCGATCTTCAGAGCCATACTGGCGCTCTTCTTCAGGTGACTTGAGGCCACGTCCGGGTTGATATCCTATAAAGAGGATCGGCGCTTCTACAAATGGCGGTCCCAATAAGATTTGGAATCCCTGGTTCTCGCAGCGATCAGCGATCGTTTCATAGAAAGCCTTGGTTTCTGAATAAATCAAATTACACAGACGTTCTGCGTCCTTTTCCAAGTTGTGCCCTCATCTGTCCTGACTTCTGGCCTTAGAATGCCCCATTGCTAAGATTCGAACTTTCTGTGTCAGGAATTGCATGTACATGCAGGCCGCTGGACAAAGTTCTTAACGCCACAGCGGAACCCCTCAATTGTGACTTGACAAGATTTGAAGTATAAGTGTAAAAACCTGCCACCTGTAGGCCATTCGTCCCCCCAAGATCACATGGTGCGCTCGTGATCAGGCCTTCTAGGAATCTTAGTACGATGTATCTCCGCCAAGTTCTTGCAAGACCGCCAATTGTCGGCCCTTCAATTCACGGCGATACATGTGGAGGTGGTTCCATGATCCTCAGCCCACGAAGTATCTTGGGACTGGGTATGCTAACCGTGGTGGCTAGCGTTTCCATACCGCTGGCATCCGCACAAGGTCCGACGCCGGGACAAAACGTAAACATGGTTTCGGGGACGCAGTGGCCCGGAGGAGACCCTTTTCTCCAGCGGCAGAATGAACCCTCCATTGCTGTGTCTTCGCGGAATCCCGAGCACCTGCTCGCCGGGGCGAATGATTACCGAACGGTTGACCTCAATTTCTTGGCGACTGGAGAGACAGGAGACGCGTGGCTGGGGGTCTTTAAATCCTTTGATGGGGGCGCGACCTGGCAAAGCACCCTGCTCCCCGGATATCCGCTGGATCAAACGCCTGAGGGGCTCTCCTCACCATTGAAAACGCCTATGCAGTTTCAGGCGGCCTCGGATCCCGTCGTTCGCGCTGGGACTAACGGACTCTTTTTCTTCAGTGGCATTGCTTTCAACCGAAATAAAAATAGCGGCGTTGTGTTCATCTCGAGATTCATAGACCTGAATAACAAAGAGAACGGAAACGCCGCCGCGACGACGACGAGCACCAACACCGATCCCATTCGGTACATCGGCACAGCTATCCTGGATACCGGCAACGCCGGACAATTCTTAGATAAACCGTGGGTTGCCGTGGACATCCCGCGAGGCACTGCAGTTTGCACGATCACGGTGTCCGAACCCGGCGCACCAGGTGGTACTGTCACGCAAAAAATTCCCGCCGGAAACGTATACATGGCTTGGAGCGACTTTGTCGGTAACAATCTCCTTCGCACCAAGGTGTACTTTTCGAGATCTACGGATTGTGGGGCCACCTGGAGCGCGCCTGTGAAGTTGAGCGAGGCTTTCCCGCTGAATCAAGGCGTAACCATTGCCGTTGATCCCGGCACTGGGAATGTGTACGTGGCATGGCGAACCGTTGCGGCGGCTAGCACCCCCGATGGCATCACGGTTGCCAAATCGACCGATGGTGGACAAACGTTTGCACAGGGCGTGCCGGCCGTAACTCTCCCTTTGTTTAACTCCAGTAGCCCGTCCTCCAATCCCTCGTTCTTTGACGAAAGCACCCTTTCCACGGCCGCCGGCGGACCGGAAATGCGCACAACGGCATTTCCTTCGATGGCTATCGATGGGTGCGGCCAGCTTTATCTGGCATGGTCGCAGCGGGTTCCGCAGTCGATGGGGGATGCCAGAATTATGATGTCGACCTCGCTCGATGGCGTGAACTGGACCACACCCTTCCCTGTCGACAACCATCCGGTCAGCGACGACTTCTCGGACAGCTTCACCCGGGGCAATCAGTTCATGCCCGCGCTAACATTTGCGGGCGGGAAGCTCATGGTCCTCTACTATGATTTGCATCTCGACCACACCCTGGGATCCTTCTCGCCTGCATACCCGTCCGCGTACAACTTCACCGCCGATGGTTTTCCCGTTCCAGACGCTCAAGGCCGATTAGTTCTCGAGAAGCGCGTTGATGTCCCAGAGTCAGTTACGGCAATATTTGGTCCGTTTGTGAACGACGCCGGTCTGACCGCCATGCGGCATTTGTTGGATGTGCGCGTGGCGCAGTTCAGTCCCGCCGCCACGTGCCCTGCAGGAGTTCCCAGCTTCACCACTGCACATGTGTCCCAATATCGCTTCGGCACTACAGGATTGGCACCAAGTGTGAATGCTCCGGTACAACAGCTGGAAGTAAATGCTCCCAACCTGCCCATTTTTGAAGGCGGCTTTGCGCCTTTTCTCGGAGACTATGTGGACATCGCGGGGCCAACCTTCAAGCCGAATGGAAACTCCTGGACGTTTGATACCGTCCCCGAGCCTGCTCCCGTGCACATTGCAACGTGGACCGACAATCGTGATGTCCAGCGGCCAGCAAGCGGGGATTGGACCAAATACACTCCCATCTTCTCCGGACAGAGCGTCTTCGACCCGACGCAAACTCGTCCTCCTTGCGACGCAACCGCCACGGCCAGCCGAAACCAGAACATCTATAGCAGCCGCATTACACAGGGTCTTGCAGTTTCATCGCCCCAAACGTCGAAGCCGCTGAGCACCACCGTCCAGCGTGCCTTCGTCATTCTGGTGCAGAACTTCACGTCTGTTGAAAAAAGTTTCCGCCTGACGATTGCGAACCAGCCGCAACTCGCAAACGGCTCCCCAGATCCGAGCGGCTTCGCTTCGTTTGTTGCAACCAGCAATCCGCCAGCTTCTCCGCTTCCCGCAGCGACCACTCAACTCGATGTGGCCGTCGGACCTCATAACGGAATCACGCGTCCCGTGTTCGCTCTTTCCGGCAATCCGACGGCAAGCATCACGATCAACGTACAAGAGATTAGTGCGGCTGGGGGCAACCCCAGCCCTAACGGGCTCTCTAGCTTTCTTGTGCTGAACGCTGACGGCACAGTGCCGGGATTAATCGATCCTGACGGCGCACCTGCAGGCACGACGATTGTCGGAGTAGAAGTTTACAACCCGAATGTTTCTAGCCCGAATGTCTCTAGCCCGAACGTCTCTAGTCCGAACGTTTCTAGTCCCAATGTTTCGAGCCCGAATGTTTCCAGTCCCAACGTCTCCAGTCCCAACGTCTCCAGCCAGTCTTTTACCAATACCCCCACTGCGGGGGGCTTGGCGGCGCCCAACGTCTCGAGCCCGAATGTTTCGAGCCCCAATGTTTCCAGTCCCAACGTCTCAAGTCCGAATGTTTCCAGTCCCAATGTGTCCAGTCCCAATGTTTCGTCGACGGCACTTACGACCAATGCGCCGATATCGGACGCCAATTACACTGTAACCAATAGCGGCAACACGTCAGCCTCGTACCACGTTCAACTGGTCAGCGCTCAGCCGGTGACCAGCCCACTCCAGCTTCTTCTGAACAAGATCTACGCAAACCCCGTCGCCGTCGGATGCTCCCTCGGCTTGCAACAAGCTAACGTGCCACTGGCGGACGTCAACAATCCTCCGATCCAATCCGCAGCCAACTTCAATCCAACCGACACAGCAACCGACCCCACCGTGGCCAAGAATTCCAGTGTCACGAATACAACCTTTTCGCTGGCCCCGGGTGAGCAGGCGTTCCTCACTCTTCGTGGTCCGATCACCGGCGACGCTATGAAGGCGATCAGCCAGGGCCTCCTTGCGCCTGTAGTGACCTCGCAATCAGCGAACACCAACACAAATACGGTTCCATTTAGTTTTCCGGGAAGCTCCTTTCCGGGCGGGGGAATCTTTGTTCTGCAGGGACTACCCGACGCCATTACAGGAACACCCTACAGCGGCCAAATACAGGCTTTCGGCGGAACTCCGCCGTTAACTTACGCCATCACCAGCGGCAGCCTACCGCTCACATCCGCACCCGGAGGCGCGACCTTAGCGCTCAATCCCGCCACGGGGCTAATTTCTGGCGTTCCGGGATGTTCGCCGGGAGTTTTCTGCCTTTTCCCCGCAACGTTTCCGTTTACAGTACAGGTCGCTGATTCAGCAGGGCATGCCGCCTCGCAACAGCTCACCATTCGACAAGAGGATCCGCTTACCGTCATCAACGCTAGCTTGCCTCCTGCCGTTCAAAACTCGCCCTACAATAATTTTCTGTCCTCGCAGGGCGGTATTCCGCCTATCACGTGGAGTGTTACTGGACTACCGGCTGGGCTTACTCCCAGCCCCACGGGCTCAATCACTGGTGCAGCTACAACTTCTGGAGTGTTCAATGTCCCAGTGCAAGCGACGGACTCATCATTCCCGCCACAAACTACTCCGGCCACGGTCCTGCCGCTCACGGTGTTTGCGAACACTGGGCTCATTGTTTTCGCCCAGCAACCCACGGTGACGGCAGCTGGGGCTGCGATCACACCTGTCGTGTTGGTTAAGCTGACCGACCTGAGCGGGGCTGTAGTGCCCGGAGTCACTGTCACAATCGCCATTGGAAATAACCCCTCCGGTGGAACTCTGTCAGGACCGACGTCGGCAGTAAGCGATGCCACGGGAAACGCGGCGTTTCCAAACCTGAGGATCAATGTGCCGGGAACAGGCTATACGCTAATTGCCTCGGCAACAGGCGCGGGAGGCGTAGCTTCGAACCCGTTTAGCATATTTCTGGCTCCGCCCACAGCGCTCACGGCGGCTGTTGTTTTGCCTAGTTCGGTATCTCTGAACTGGAATCCCAGCATCTCAGTGGTCTCCGGCTACAACGTCTATCGATCGACCACATCAGGCGGCGGATATGTGAAGCTGAATGCCAGCCCCGTGTCTGTTTTAAACTACACAGATACAGCGGTGGTAAGCGGTACAACATACTTTTACGTAGTAACTGCCGTCGGGGTCAACGGCACCGAAAGCCCTTTTTCCAACCAAGCGATAGCAGTTATACCTTAATTGAGGGTCGCGCTGCGTTGCAGCGGGCGTCTCCCGATGTCAGCCTGCAACCCTGCGCTGTGCGTCCACGACTAGCGGGTCTTTGTCACCGCTCACCTTAAAGTTCAGAAAGGTCTTGTAGGATTCTGCAGCTTCGGGACTTTTCAATCCCTCTTGTGCCCGGCCCAGATAGTAGTAGACCTGTGGAAACAGGAAATAAGTCGGAGATTCGTCAAGAAACAATGCGGTGGCTTCTCCGCGACGCTTCAAACAGGTTTCCAACTCGGCGTCCGCCTCAGCGAACGCGTTGAGTTGGATATAGGCTCGCGCCAAATCGAAGCGCCCCATCCACGTATCGGACAGTCTTCTTGCCTCCTCAAAAAACTGGAGCGCGTTGCGCGCTTGATTGTGCGCCAGCTCCCTTTCCCCCTCGATGAGCTTGGCGTACGCCTGCCCATCAGTTTCGAGGCTTCCCTGGAGCTCCTTCGCTAACGCCGAGGCTTGCTGTGGACGTCCAACCTGCAAGTAAACTCGCGCCGCCAGGTATTTCACGCCATCATCGCTGCTGGTCTTCAAGGCGCGGTCGGCTGCCGCGAGCGCTTGTTGTGTACGGCCAGCTAACCATTGTGCTTGGCCCAAAATCGCAAGTTTTAGCCCAGCGCTTTCCGCCAATTTGTTGTCCAGGTCGGAAGACACGCCGTTTTCGAGAAAGCCGATAGCGTCACCCGCGCGTCCCTGAAACAACGCAATGTCCGCCAAGCCGGCAGCCGCGAATGAAGCGCCCACCACGCTCACACGTTGGAGATGCGTGTAGGTCTCGACGGCCTGCCCCGGCTGCCCCTCGGCAAGCTGGGATAGCGCCAGTCCCACATACGCTCGTTCGAAAGACGAGTTGAGCTGCAGCACGCTGTGCTGCTCTTTGATTGCGGTCGCAAAGTCCCCGGCATACATCGCGTAGAGGCCCAGGTTATTTCGTTGCGGTACATTCTTGGGATTGATATCGATGGCCTGCTGGCCATACTCAAGCGCCTTCGGCATATCGCGAAGGAGAAAATACGCGAACGCCAGGTTCGCCGCTCCGGCGGAATCGGCTGGATAGAGTTCCACAAGTCTCTTGAACTGCTCCAGGGCTCTTTCCGGCTCTCTCGCGTGCAGGTAATAAGCCCCACGTGTCCGGTACTTTTCCCGGTCGCTCATTTTGTCGATCTTCGCCAGCGCTTGTTTGTAGTATTCCTGGCCCTCCTGCCGCCGGCCCAAATTGTTCAGGATCACCGCCACGCCTACATAAGCCCGAGCCATGTTGGGGTCTAGTTCAATCGTGCGCTTGAACGCCTTTACGGCTTCCTCGTATTTCCCGGCCCACTGTAGATTCATGGCTTCGGAATATTGGTGTGCGGCTTCGAGGGAGCTCGATGTAAAAGTTTCTGCTTGCGCCAGTTGCGCCCATTCAGGCGTAGTGTCGCCGAGGGAAGATCGAACGCGAGCGGCTAATTCGTCCACCGCCCGCAATACCGTTTCTTTGTCCCGTGCCTCCGCTTCGGTGTTTTGGATGGATTTTCCCGTCATTGAGTCCAGCGTTTTGCAAGAAATTGTGTAGTGATTGTTGTGATGCGCGATTGAGCCGGCGACAACAACCCCAACCCCCTCCCGCACTCCCACCAGCTGAGCCAGCTTTTCATCGAGGCGCGTTTCATTCGGTTGCACTTGTTGGGCGATTTTTCGGGCTTGTCCCCGGTTGTAAAGGCTGATGAAAGGCGCTCCCTCCAATGCCACCCCGAGCATCGGCTCAAGCGTGCCATCAAAGATCGGATCAGCCGTCTCGTTAGTGAAATCCGCGATGAGCACCGAAACCGGTCCATGTTTCATGGCAGGACGTATCGCAAGCCGTTTGTGTAGGAGGAACCCGCCGCCCGCTGCAAGAGCCACAACCGCCACAACACCAATCCATTTCACGAGAAGGCGTTTTGGCTTGGCCAACGCTGGCGCAGAAAAAACGTCAGCGGTTCGCTGGGCGGAGTGGCCAAGACTTGCCGATCCAAGACCGGAAACCATCTCGCGCTTAAGTCGGTGCAGATCGGTGCGGATTTCAGAGGCGCTTTGATAACGCAGCTTGCGGTCTTTCTCAAGCGACTTGCCGATGATTTCTTCCAGTCGCGCGGGGACTTGCGAGTTCATCACAGTCGCTGGGATCGGTGCCCGGTTTAGAATCGCTTCCATGATGAGGCCCGATGTCCGGCCCGGAAAGGCAAGCTGCCCCGTTGCCATCTGATAGAGAACCAAGCCAAACGAAAAAATATCAGTGCGATTGTCAAGCTCCTCGCCCCGCACCTGTTCTGGAGACATGTAGGCAATTGTTCCTACGGTGGTCCCGGGGCTGGTGAGCGACTCTTGACCACTGAGGGTGGGCATCGTGGAGGCGCCTACTCCCTCAGCAACCGCAGCGGTTGGTGCGAGCTTGGCCAAACCGAAGTCGAGAATTTTGGCCTGGCCTCGTTTGGTTACGAAAATATTCGCGGGCTTGATATCCCTGTGAATGATTCCTTCGGTGTGCGCGGCGTCCAAGGCATCAGCAATTTGAATGGCCAGCTCTAATATTTGATCAGTCGGTAAAGGTTTGCCTTCAATATGATGCTTCAGCATCTGGCCATCCAGGAACTCCATGACAATGAAGCGCTCGCCGGCTTCTTCGTCGATGTCATGAATGGTACAGATGTTGGGATGATTCAGAGCTGAAGCAGCTTCGGCCTCCCGCCTAAATCGCTCCACGGCGGCTGGATTTCGCTCGGTCTCGGGAGGAAGAAACTTCAGAGCGACCAAACGCTTTAGACGAGTATCTTCCGCTTTGTACACGACTCCCATGCCGCCACCGCCCAGCTTCTCGACGATGCGGTAGTGCGAAATGAAATGACCGATCATTAGAGTGAGCCGTCTTCTCGCGCATGTTAGGCCCGGCATCTAGGCAAGTCAATGCATTCAGAGCCCAGGTGGAATGAGTGTACTCGTGTCGCACACTATCCACCGAGCGGCGGGAGTTACGACTCGGGGGACCGTTCGTCCTGATTTTCAGTTTCCTCGGCGCCATCGCTGAGGTCGTGCACGTGTTCGGCTACGTTTGGGCGGTGGCTCGGAACCAGGACCGTCTGGACGTAGGGTGGCCAAGAAACGACCGATTTCCAAACCTCAGAATTGCGAACTTGAGAGGCCGGGAATCAATGACGCAAAAAAAAGAAAACGGCTCAAGAGTGGAGTCTCGAATGAGATTTCAGGGCACCAGAACGGAGCCTTTGAGGAATTAGGGACATTCGAGAGACTGTCGTCGCGATATTCTCCGAACTTCATGTCTTCTTGTTTCTTTTCTTTGCCTTTGCCCACCGAGCTTTCGCTGCCTTCCTTGCAAGCTCTCGACGTTGCTCTGGAGTAAGCGCGGCCATTCGTGCTTTCACAGCCTTGCCTTTGGCTGCCTTCCCGCCTTTTCTGCCCATTTCGCGCATCACTTCGGAAATAAGGTCTCGTCGCATGCAATCATCTTACGAGGAACTAGTCGAAGTCGCCAGATTTTGGAATTGACAGGAATATTTCGATCTGCGAAAATGATATGCGCATAGCGCTATGAGCATATTCTTACTCGCTCAGAGTGCTGTTTCTAATCGAGCAGGAAAGACGGGACGCGCAGGTGCTTGAACACCGAACGCGCCCCTAACCAAAGTCGCCTAGCTAGAGGCAACTATGGCTGAAATAGAAACTATCGGGTTTGCCCATTGGGTGCAACCCGCCGATTCCCGTTTCGCTTCCGTCGCGCGCTTCATCCCACAACGCGTCGCGCATCCACCGCCGTGGTTCCCTCTAGCTGATGTATTGCGTCCAACCGAGCCGGCGACTCCGTCGGAGATGTCTGTCTCGACGCCACGTCAACTTCCGAACTAGCGGTCATTGCGCCGAAGAAAGGATTTTTGCCATGCAGAAAGCTCATCTATACGAAGCGCTGTACCTGGTGAATCACGGGATCGACGAAGCGGTTCGCGGAGTGCAGCGCTTGAAGAAGGCGCCCCACGCGCTCAGAGAGGTCTACTACAAGTCCATAGCCGGCTTGGAACGCCGCCGCGCGCTCATCAACGGCCAGTTCATGCACGAAATGAGCGGCGAGGAAGAGGACAATGCCTCTTTCTTCGAAGAAGAATTCAATCGGTGGCTGTCCGACGATCCCCTCGACAACGAGGAGATTTACAAGCTCGTGCGCTTCCTTGAAGACCAACGGAAGAAAATGGGGAAACCGCCTCTGGTCCAGTTCTTGAAGCCGAAAAAACAGGAGAAAGAAAACGTTGTCCTGAAGCAAGCTCTGAAGGACACCACCCCAAAGCCTAAAAGCCGCCTCCGCAAACCAAAGCCCAGGAACAAAATGGCTCAAGCGCGCGCCGCCTCCGACGCACTGGCGGCCTAACGCTGCCTCGTCGCACCCAAGCCAGCTCTCGCCCCCTTCATCGCTCGGCCTGCTGCGTCCGGGAACCGCCCTTGCTGTCTTGCGGGCCCCGGACTTCGCAGCAACCTTATGGGGTACAATAAGTGTCTTATAGTTGACATATAGAGTGTTATGACATACTCTAAACGGTGCTTTTACGGAGGCCCATCTTGCCCCATCCACTCCTTCGAGATGAAGTAGGCGACCGCCGCCGTTCCACACTTTTGTACTTCTATATTGGTGTCGTTTTCTTCTTCCTCGCAGTCGTCCTGACCGAAAAGCTGCCGTCTTTCCGCTCGCCGCTGCTTGCTATGGCAGTCGTGGGAGGTGGATTGGCGATCGTTTGTTTATTGCGCTTCTTGCGTTCGAATGACGAACGCGAGCAGCAGATCAACTACCGCGCACTGACGTTTGCCTTTACGGGAACTCTCGTTTTCTCTGCTGCAATCGGCTTCCTGCAAATGGTCGGATTTCATTCCGTGCCCTGGCTTGGCATCTCTGTGCTGATGATTTGCTTGTGGAGCCTCGGATTGATTCTGTACTCGTGGCGGTACCGGTGAAGACCCGCTTGCGAGTGTTGCGAGCAGAAAAGGAATGGTCGCAAGCTGAGCTTGCAGCCCATGTGGGCGTCGCTCGCGGCACGATCAACGCCATCGAAACCGGGAAGTACGATCCGAGTCTGCCGCTGGCTTTCAAGATTGCTCGCATTTTTGGCAAGACCGTAGAAGAAGTATTTCTTTACCAAGAAAGCGAATCATCAGCTGAGACCAATCTCAATCTCTAACCTAAAGAGCGGGTACGACCATGAATTACGGGCTATTCCCCGAGTCATCTCCTTCCAACCTTCGGCAACAGGTTCCCGATTTCCCTGTGTGTTCGTTTCCTCTCAATCGATTTGATTTCCAGCAGCATTAGGAGTGCCTTTCCATGTCACGAGGCTTCGATAGTTTTGATATTGATGATTTTCGCGGCTCTGATTTCGGCTCCGAGCGCGGCATGGGTATTGGTTCGAATTCGTCCTGGGACCAGTGGATAGAACGCCAGAACATCCATCGAGAAGAAGAACGTGGCGACGCTCTCGCTCGTGACGGACAACAGCGCTCTCGCAGAGAACGCGTGCCTGTGCCGCGCGAAGAACGCGTGCGGGGGGTTGTTCAGCAGCGAATACGAACCAACTACACGGACAAAAACAAGTCGTACTCGCTTCGGGATTCCGAGATTTACACGCTCTCGGAAGTGGGGAAGTTCCGCGTTGTTGCTAAGAACGATTTGGCTGAATTCGCCTACAACGGCGACCGACACCGTATGGAAAACGATGTCGAACATCTGGTTCGGCAGGGACTCGCAAGTGTCATCACAATTCCCAATATCGAGTACAACCCTACCGAAGTTGTGACGCTCACTAAGGAAGGTCACCGGATGTTGTCGCGGGGCAAAGTCGTTCGCCGCGACCAAGCGACCTATCACGGCCTGAAGAAGCCCAGAGAAGCTGCCCATGATGCGGACCTCTATCGCCTCTACAACAAGGTCAGCGATGAGATTGAATCGCGAGGTGGGAGGGTGCTTCGCGTGAGGCTTGATTACGAAATCAAGGGCGAACTCTACTCACGCATTGCCCGAGCCGCGAAGGACAAGGAAAGAGAACCAGAGGCGGTTCGAGAGGAAGTAGCCGAACGCTACCACCTCAAAGTTGTGTCGGGAAAGATTCCTATTCCTGATCTTCGTATCGAGTACGTCAACGAAAACGATAACCAGATTCAGCACCGCGACCTGGAGTTGGCGACAGAGCACTACCGCCCAAGTGGCCTTTCTGAGAAGGCTCGCGCCGGTTTCCAGATTTATGCCAGGCGAGAGGAGACCAGCCGTTTGCGGCGCATTCGTGATGAGCGCGAACTGACCGCGGCGATCTACAGCTTTTGACCCATGAGCATCCAAGAATCCCAACTCGCTCCTCTTCGCGCCTTTGGCTATACCGAGGTAGAGGCTCGTTTTCTCTACCTCGCGGCGACGCATTCGGGCTATTTCACGGTGAGACAGTTCCTCGACTTCGCTAGAGCCAAGAGCGGCAAACGGAACGCCCGCCTTGTAGAAAAGCTCTTTGCCTTCGGTCACATAACCGCCCAAAGATACCGCCGCCGAAGCCTTGTCTATCATCTCCACTCACTCGCGATCTATAACGCGATTGGAAAGGGCAACCTCCGCAACCGAAGGGGCCATGAACTTGGGGACATCAAAACCCGGCTGTTAGCGCTCGACTACATCCTTGCTCACCCGGACGACGACTATTTCGAGACCGCAGGAGCCAAGCGGGAGTACTTCATTCGACGATTCAAGGCGTCCGAGAATTTCTTTCTCCCAACAAAAGAAAACGGCAAAGCGATCACTTTCGCGGACCGTTTCCCGCTTTGTGTTACCTATCCTTCTCCCGAGTTCATCCCTGTGGTCACCTTCACTTACATCGATTCGGAACAGAAGAGCCTTGAGCCATTTATCGCGCACCTACGTAGGTACCGGCCTCTGTTCCGACTGCTTCCCGGTTTTCAGTTTCTATATATTTCGACCGCGTCGGGCCAGCAGAAAGAGGCTGCCGAATTGTTCGGGCTATTCGCAGAAGCAAAGGGACTTGCGGATTTGATGCGTTATTTCGATCTCCAAACTAAATGGGACAACAAGCAATACGGACTTCTTTCCGAAGCGGATGTCATCTCCATGAGCGAAGGCAGAAAGCGTTTCACTGGCGACAGCATCGACACGCTGTACTACCTGTGGAAGCGAAATCAGTTACCGAAAGATCTTCAAATGGACGCAGCTCCAAGGCTTTTGTTCACTCAGAAAATTCTTTTCCGAGCGGTCACTGTACCCGGCCATGAAGGAATATTTGGCAACAACACGCGGAGATGGAGTGACGGTTGGCAGATACGGAGTACGTCAGGGGATAGTTCACCCCGGAAGTCACCTGCAACACCAGCTCAAAGTCTTCAGGAAAAGGCAGATACGTAAGGGAAGGAGGTGACAGATCTACGCGGCCAAAACACTAGGATGGCGTACACCTCGCCTACCGCTTCAGCTGTGCGCGCGACCTCGACACCGAAATCGCACAGTATCGCCGCGCCCGGCTCCGTCGGATGGTGGTAGAGAAAATGTTGTGGCCATGAGTCCACAGCCCTGACTGCGGGCGAATGAAGTCCCAGACCTTGCCCAGGGCCGGTCCCCACGCCGAGCCAACCGCGCCCGGCACGACCTCGCGCCGCACCGCGGCCAACTTGCGGGGCTGAACACTCTGTAAGTTAACGGAGACGGGCATTCAGAGATTCTAAACGACGATTGTGACGTTCCGGTTACATCCGTGCTCACGCTGTCTGCGAATGGCTTTCTGGCGATCTTTCTCAGCTCCTCGTTAGTGTTCTGAGCGAGCGCAGCTGATTGTGTCAACCGGAAGGAGAAGGTGGACACCAGAATAATTCGCATTGTGTTCGGACAATCAAGCTAATTCTCGGATTAGCGCACGGTCCGGCTTCTGTCAAAACGCACAGGTTAACGACGCCTCTTAGTTGAATATGGTAACGACGCTGGGGCCCGTTTCCTTGGGGGTTCTGATAGGAGATGCACTATGAGACTTAGGGTGTTCTGCATCTTGATGTCAGCTATGTTTTCGTGCGTAAGCCGAGCGCAAACCAGTGAAGGAGTTCCTGTCTTCGAGGTCACGCCGGCGGAAAGCTCAATTAAGTTCGCCGTCGAAGCCTCTGTCGCGATTAAGGGTAAGTTCGACAAATGGGACGCCTCGCTGACCTTCAAGTCTCCTGATGTGTCCACGGGGGTGCTCGATATCAAGATTCAGGCGGACACTGTTGACACAGGAAGCGGCATGAAGAACAACAAATTGAAAGGTAAAGACTTTTTTGATGTAAAGCAAAACCCTTACATTACTTTCCATTCGACGAGAATTGTGCAGACGGGTCCAGACACATTTGAGGTGGACGGCGACTTCGCAATCCGCGGGGTATCACGAGCAGAAAAACTCACCCTCAAGGTGGAAGGAGCGGGCACCGGTTCGGGCACGATTGAAGGTACGATGGCCTTTGACCGGAAGCAGTACGGGATGAATAGTGGAATCCCATTCATCAGAATAGCCGACCGCGTCGAAGTGACCGTCAAGCTCAAGGCTACGCGTGTTAGCGGACCTCCGATCGCCTTAAAGAAATAGCTGCCATCAACACCATTGTCCATGCTTATCCCTTTAATGTTGCCTGGGGTCCTCCAAGTCGCAGTTCGCTGAGGGCGTGCCTCAATGTGTCGTAGTGGAGCTGGGCTCAAAAATCGTGGTCCTCTCCATAAAAAAAAGGTTCAAGGTAGGTTCACACTGTGGATTGTTCTCACGATGTGCCCTATAGCTGCGCTTCATGCGCAAACCCTTGCTCCGCGTGCTTACGTCATTACACCGCTGCACAGCAACGCCGTTACGCTGTCTTGGTCGTATTTTGACGGTGGTCTGAATTTCAACGGTGCGATTCCCATCACTGGAGCCACGGGAACCTACAGTGTACCGGTCATCAGTTACTATCATTCGTTTAGCCTGTTTGGCCGCTCGGCAAACGCTACCGGTTTTCTGCCTTATGGTGTGGGCACATTCCAGGGGTCGGTCCTTGGTGCTCAGCGCCAGGCTTATCGCTCTGGGCTTCTGGACCTAACTTTGCGGTTCTCGGTCAATGTCAAGGGTGGACCAGCAATGGCCGTGCCGCAATTTGTGAAATGGAAACAAAAAGCCCTGCTTGGAGTCAGTCTGACAGTCGTCGCCCCCACGGGTCAATACAACCCGACTTACCTCATCAACTGGGGAATTAATCGATGGGCCTTCAAACCGGAGTTGGGCTATTCGCAACGTTTTGGTAATTGGGTGCTCGATGGCTACGGAGGCCTGTGGTTCTACACCACGAACAGTGCTTTCTATTCGTTCCCGAATCCACAGCCTCAGACCCAAAGCCCCATTGGTTCTTTTGAGGGTCACTTGAGTTACGACATCGGCAAGAACCGGCGGTTGTGGGCATCGCTGGACGGAAATTTCTGGTTTGGTGGCACGACCAGCCTGGGCGGCATTGCCAATACCAGCACTCGGCAGACAAGCTCGCGCATCGGAGGGACCTTCTCGTTTCCGGTGAGCAAGCATCAGTCGCTGAAGGTCAGCTACAGCGACGGGGCCTACGTCCGCTTCGGCGGCAACTATCAGAGTGTCTCTTTGGCCTGGCAGTATTCCTGGATTGGGAAGCCAAAGTAAACATACTCACCCGGATTATTGGGTGCCTTGAGTCCCGATTCTAGTCGGGTTACCGGACTCGTGTCTGATTACCCGGTTTGGACCTGTCGCAACTCGGGCCACGATTTCCGGATTGCTGACTATCGTGAGTTGTCGAAAATCAGTCTTGACAGGAGTACCGAGACAAGGAATACTCTTCCATCGACTATCGATGGGACTGATTCGATCAACGGAGCCCGATTTCCTGCCCGGCACTCTGGAGATGTTGATTCTCCAAACGCTAAGCCGCGGCGCGAACCATGGATACGGAATCGCGCAGCACATTCAGCAAATCTCGAATGACGCACTGAAAATCGGTGAAGGCTCTCTTTACCCTGCACTGCAACGGCTGCTCATGAATGACTATGCCGTCGCCGAATGGGGGCTTTCCGAAAACAATCGCCGAGCCCGGTTCTACAAGATTACGCCCGCTGGCCGCAAACAGCTTGTCCAAGAAAAAAGAAACTTCAATGCGCTGCTGGCCGGCATCGCCCGTGTGATGGAGACGCCATGAAGCTCTGGAAGCAAATTCGCAATCTCCTGAATCGCGAGGCGTTCGATCGGGATCTTCAGGAAGAGATGCGCATCCATCGAGAAATGGCCGAAGAAAAATTCAATCAATTGGGAACGTCCAAAGAGGAAGCGCACTACGCCGCGATGAGAGCCTTCGGCAACCCGACGTTGGCACAGGAAGCGAGCCTTCTCGAGTGGACATTTTTCTTTGAATCGTTTGTCCAGGATATCGGCTTTGGTGTACGGATGCTGCGCAAGTCCCCCAGTTTTACCGCTGTAGCAGTGCTCACCCTTGCTCTAGGTATTGGCACAAACACAGCCATCTTCAGTGTGATCAATGGCGTGTTGCTCCGTTCGCTTCCTTACAAAAATCCGCACCAGCTCGTGGTAATAAAAGAAAACGAATCTCTGCCAAACGTGATGGACGTCCAGAGGCAGACCAGTGCGTTTTCTGTCGGTGGCGCCATCAACGCTCAACCCATGGACTACACCAGTGATCCTGAACCCTTGCAAATCCGCGTGGCGTTCGTTAATTCAGGGTTCTTCGAAACTCTTGGAATAGCGCCGACAATGGGCCGGATTTTCTCGGAGGCGGAAGATGTGCGGGGTGGGCCGCGCCTCGCGGTGGTCAGCTATGCCTTCTGGCAAAGCCATCTCGGCGGCGATCCGCACGCGGTAGGCAGACCGATTTTGCTCGGCGGAAACTCCTACCCAGTAATCGGCGTGATGCCCGCAAGCTTTGTTCCCCCCAGGGAGCATGCAGACGTCTTCATCTCGCTTTGGGTCGCAGAACCGAAAACCGCTTCGGATCGAGACGTGCATTTCATGCATACCTATTGGCGGTTGAAGGAGGGCGTCTCCCTTGAGCAGGCGCAGTCGGATGTAGCAGCGATTCACAATCAGCTTGCGGAGCAGTTTCCTGGAGAGGAAAAAGACCGGAGAATGCAGCTGATTCCGTTGCGCGAGTCGCTTGTGGGAGATGTGCGTCCGGCTTTGCTCGTGCTCTTCGGAGCTGTAGGACTGGTTTTGCTGATCGCCTGCGCAAATTTTGCAAGTTTACTGATTGCACGAGGATTTGCGCGCAGGCAGGAAATGCTGATCCGTGCAGCTTTAGGAGCCGGACACCGGCGCCTTATCCGGACATTGCTGACGGAGAGTACGCTGTTATCGTTCGCAGGTGGAGCGGCCGGGTTGCTCTTCGCGCAGTGGGGCACTCGAATGCTGCTGGGGCTGACGCCCGTGGAGTTGAGCTGGCTGAACGGCATCCATATGGATTTGCGGGTTCTCCTGTTTGTCCTCGCGGTTTCGGTTCTAACCGGGATCATCTTTGGTATCGCGCCGGCATTGCTAGCAGCGCGCACCGATGTCGCCGCAGCGCTCAACGAAGGAGGTCGAAGTAAAACCGCAAGCGCAGCAGGCCATCGCATTCGCAAGATCCTGGTGACCACAGAAGTCGCACTTGCTCTTGTGCTCCTGGTGGGAGCCGGCCTCCTCATTAAGGGGTTTTCGCGGTTGCGTTCCGTGAATCCAGGGTTCAACCCGACCGGCGTGATGACCATGTATCTCCAATTGCCAGCCACG
>DATEGO010000092.1:0-3882 GCA_035280065.1 Candidatus Acidiferrum sp. | reverse complement strand
CCCGCGGATCAATCCAAAGAAGCTCGCCACGCTGATTATCTCCTCCCTTGAGGGCGCCATCATGGTCTACCGCCTTGAACGAAATGAGCAAGCGTTGCGCGGCGTGCAAGCCCACCTCGACAGTTACCTCGAAACGGAAGTGCGGGTCCCATCTAAATAACCAAGGGGGATAAATTCTAGCGTCCTTTTGGCGCGCTCGCCTCTCAGGGCCATGCAAGTCGAGGACGCCTTCGCAACCAATCGCCCGCCCTCATCCATGATTTCACACTCGATGTAACCAATCGTGCTGCCCCGTCGCACCACTTTGCCTTCAGCTTGTAGGCGCGCCTCCCAGACGGGACGGAAGAAATTGATTTTTAGCTCAATGGTGGTAAAGGATTCGCCGGGCGCGAGTGTGCTGGCAAACGCCATGCCCATCGCAGCGTCGGCAATGTCGCACAGAATTCCCCCGTGGAGCGTCCCCATGGGATTGGCATGCCGTGGTTCCGCCGCCAGGGTGACGATGGCGCGCCCATCCGTAATTTCTTTACCTTGAAACCCGATGAGCCGTGCGACCGGAACTTCGTTTGTGTCCGCGGGAACCATAAAGCCCTCTTTAATACGCAGGTTGCGGGGCAGTGCCGCCGCTTATGCGACCAACTGGTCGCCAAGGGCGACTTTAGCATAAAACAAATAAAACCGAACGGTCTCTTCTTTCATCAAAGGTGACCGAGAGCAACACGAAGTGACTCCGTAGTGGACGCTTGTTTGACGAGCGGCTACACGGCGCTCGCTGGCTAGTGATTGGGCGAGACCATGACGAACTCTGGATTCAATCTTGAGACAACTAGGGAGAAAAATGAAAATTAAGGAGAAAGAAATGAAAATGTCACACCAGAAGCACAAGTCAGCGCACCTAGGCTCGATGCAGCGTCTCGGCTTAGCGTTTCTCGCATGCACGCTCGTCATCGTGGCGACCGGCTCTGCGAGTGCCGGCCAGGATCGAGACGAAGCAGCCGTTCGCGCGCTCGGAGATGCCTTTGCTAAGGCTTTTGTTCAGAAGAATGCCGAACTCCGAGCATCTCTATTCGCCGAAAATGGAACTTTCGTGACGCCGCAGGGTGATTATATGCAAGGGCACGTCGCAATGGTGAAGGACTTCGGTCCCGAGGCGCAAGCCGTTAACGACACCACACAAGCGGCGTTTTCCAACTACCGGGTCCGCTTCATCAAGCCCGATGTCGCGGTCGTCGACGCGCTCCTCACCATCCACAATGTCAACGGTCCGGATGGGACGATCATCCCCGTAATACCGGTCAACTTCTTCTTCGTGGCCGCCCGCCACGGCGATAAATGGCTGATCGAGGATGGGCGCGCCCATTTCGCGCCAGCGCCGGCTAATAGCATGACCTCTCGAAACTAGCGTGGAGAATACGTGCGCCACGTTCCATGCAGCTCCATAAGGAACGGGTCGCTACAAGCACGCCGGAGCGTCAAGCTGGCGTGCTTGTAGTTCGACGAGTATCCAACTGTTCATCCCGGTGGCGACGAACGATAGTTTCCGACGGGCCGAACATTGCGAACTTATCTCACACTGTCTCGATACAAGGTGCTGAGGCGCATGTTCTTTGTTGAAGGCCAAGTGTTTTCCGCATGTGCACCTCCGTTCCTCCGCGTTCGAAACACACTTCATCCATAGCGAGCTTCATCAAGTGGATGCCACGTCCATGTTCGGATTCGAGATTTTCGACCGCCAGGGGATCGGGCAGCGTCTTCGGGTCGAATCCTTCACCTTGATCGCTAATCACGATGTACACGCCCTTGCAGTAATCGCAGCGGCAACAGACGTGAACCAGCTTGCGAGCCTGCAAGTGATTGCCATGGAGCATCGCGTTGCTCAGTGCTTCCCGCAGCGCGAGCTCAACGAGCTGCTCCTCGCCACAGACACAATTAGACGCTGCGACCAGGTTCATAAGCCAATCCACCAACGGTGAGATCAGGGCAATCTCGCTTCGCACCCACGTGTGCACATCCACGGGAGCACCAGTGAAACGGTGTTTGCCGAGCACCGTATGCAGAGATTCGAAGCTACCAGCCCAAATCATTTCCGCAACCTCCTTTCAGGGCTTACTGTTCGGCCCTTAGTGCGCGGCGCCTGAGCCAGCCGACCTAACTTTGCGCGTGAAGAAAACTAAAGGCGCTCCAAGCAGGCAAGCGCAACCCAACAACCAGAAGCAATCGAGAAAGCCCAGGAAGGCCGCTTGTTGCTGAATGATTCGTGCTATTTGCGCTTTTGCATGCAAAGCAGCGTCGGGCACGGTGAAACCGTGCGCCACAAAGTATCGGGATAGAGTCGCGATTGTTTCCTGAAAGCGGTGGTCCAGCGGAGTGGCGTGCGAAACCAACACGGACTGGTGATATTGCGTTCGCCGGGCAAGAACCGTGGTGACGAAGGCGATGCCCACGCTTCCGCCCTGGTTGCGGAACAGATTGGTGAGGCTGGAAGCTTTGTTGTTCTTATTCTTGGGTAAGAAGGAGTATGCAAGCTGGCTCACGGGCACGAACAGCGGCGCGATGCCAAGTCCCTGGAGCGCTCTGATAAAAGCAATGTGTTTGTAGTCCGTGCCGAGGTCAATGCTGGCGTAACGCCACATGGCAATCGCAAAGATGATGTATCCCGTGAAAATCAGCGGCTTGGTTCCCACCTTTGGAAGGATTCTTACAATCAGCGGAGCCAGTGCCACGATGACGAACGCACCGGGTCCAAGAACCAGCCCGGCATCCGTCGCCGTGTAGCCGTACAAGCTCTGCAACATCTGCGGGATCAATACCGTCGACCCGAAAAGGGCAAAGCCGAACAGGAAATAGTAAACGTTGGCGATGGCGAAATTGCGGTCCGCGAGTAGGCGAATTTCAACGACCGGATCGGGATGGCGCCACTCCCAGAAGATGGCTGCAATCAAAGCCACGAGCGCGATCGAGAAGAAAAGAACGATGAAGTTGCTCTCGAACCAGTCCAAGGTCTGGGCGCGGTCGAGAACGACCTCAAGACTCGCGAAGCCCAGCGCCACCAGAAAAATCCCAAGAGCATCTGTCCGAAGCCTGCCTCCCTTTCGGGCAGCTTCAACTTCACGCGTGAACTCTGGCGGGTCGAAAACAAGTCTGCTGGTGAGGATGAGGGACAGGATGCCTATGGGAATATTAATGAAGAAGATCCAGCGCCAACTCAAGTTGTCGGTGATCCAGCCACCGAGCGGTGGTCCGATGACCGGTGCGGTGACGATGGCCATGCTGTAGAGAGCAAACGCAGCGGGGCGCTTCTGGGGCGGAAACGTGTCCACAAGAATGGCCTGCTCGACCGGAGCCAGCCCACCTCCCCCGATACCTTGCAGGACGCGAAAGAAGATAAGCAGGCCCAAGGAAGGCGCCAGTCCGCAAAGCAGCGAGCTCATGGTGAAAAGCACGACGCAGAGCATGTAGTAACGTTTGCGTCCAAAGACGCGGCTTAACCAGGCGGAGAGCGGAAGTACCACGGCGTTCGACACGAGATAGCTGGTCAGCACCCAAGTACTCTCGTCATAACTGACGGCCAGCCCGCCGGCAATATGCGGCAAGGCGACGTTGGCGATGGCCGTGTCGAGCAGCTCCATGAAGGTGGCGAGCGTAACGGTAATCGCGATGATCCAGGGATTAATCGCAGGTCGCTCGGCGGTCACGTAGCGGAAGCGAATGGAGACCGTTGCAGAGCTCATACCAGTGCCGCCCGTTTGATGCAACACGGGACCGTTCGGTCTCATTTGCATAAGATAAATGCAACCGGCCGGTCTCTTACTTCATCAGAGCTGATTGAGAGCAACACAAAGCGACTCCGCAGCTAGACGAAAGGGTTCTTATGCTGCAGTT
>DATEGO010000091.1:0-26491 GCA_035280065.1 Candidatus Acidiferrum sp. | reverse complement strand
GCGCTCACGCTTGTTCATCGAGTTTCTACGTGGACAGTTTCCCCAGGCCCCCGAACTCAAGCGAGAAGAATCCCGCATCATTGTCCCGTAAGCCCGTTCTCTACGTGTATCCTCTTTGATCTACTTGCTCCGCAACAGTCGCAGCGTCCCAGCCCAGTGACATTTGCGTGCATGGCGTCGCATGCTTCTTCTCTGTGAATGGGCGCGAGCGAAAACCATAGGTCTGGCGAATGCGCGCGACGCGCTCAGCAATTTTCCTTCGATACTCCTCAGGCGAGTAGCCGCTCTTGCCGAACCATTTTTCGTATTGTCGGACCAAGCGCGGAAACTTCGCCCGCAAAAAAGGAAAGAACTGCTTTGCGGACGAAGGCATCAGAAACAGCACTCCGGAGAAAAACCATTGCGCGCCTGCGTCTCTTCCTGCAGCGGCCACGGCTTCCAAGTCCCCTTCTCTATCCGTGATGCCGGGTATCAGAGGTGAAGCGGATACGCCTACTGACAGTCCGGCGTCGGTCAACTGTCTCACTGCTGCGAGCCGCAAGTCCGGCCGCGGCGCGCGTGGTTCCAGCATTCGCGCGAGGCGCGTGCGCAGCGTTGTAATCGTAATGTCGATCGACAGGTTCGAGCGCTCGTTGATGCGCTTCAGCACGTCAATGTCGCGCACAATCTGGTCCGACTTCGTGATGATCGAGACGCTCAACGCTTCTTTCTTGGCCAGCTCTTCCAGGCAAGCGCGGGTCACGCCATATTCCCGATCCGCGGGCTGATATGGATCCGTCGCAGTCCCGATAGCGATGTGATCGGGCCGTGTTCCACCGGAAGCCTCCGACGCGTACGAATACTTGCGCTCCACGTCCCACGCCAGCAGCGGCCCGGCATCCTTCTTCACGTAAATCTTCTTTTCGAACTCCCCGCCATCCAGTTCCATGTATTCGTGCGTGTAGCGTGCGTAGCAATACTTGCAGGCAAACTCGCATCCCCGGTAGGGATTGATGGTCCATTCAAAAGGAACGCGCTGCGAGTCGCATCGGTTCAAAATCGACTTCACGGGCAGCACAAAATATTCCGGCCGCTCCGCCGATTTTCTTTTCGTTTCGGCCGGAGCAGAAGTTGCAGCAAGGCGGGCAATGCCAACCAGCCGCGCTTGAGCGCGTTCACTGGGGTCCGCGGCAGAATTTCGGACCGGGCCATGCGCAAGGTCTTGCTTTGCATTATTAGCCGGGGACGCCGGAGGGTAATCCGCCGCCTTGCAGTCCGAAGTGCTGCCGCGTTGGCCCGCAACCGGGGCAAGGCTGCTGGCCACTTGCTTTGGGCTCAGGTCGTCAGGGCACTCGGGAAAGAGTGTTTCTGTAGTTGGTAAAGCGTGGCGGCGCTGGATTGGAAGATCCGGTGCCGTAGTCGAGTGAACTGGAGACATAGCCCGCCTCGAAGCAGGGGAGCAGTATTTCGCTTTTCATTCGCTTTGTCAACAAGTATTTTCGCTTTTTGTTCGTATCTCTGGCGGGGCCGCAGCTCTTCTTGGGTTGAAGCGTCCTGTGGAAAACGCCTCAACTTTATACCGGCGGACCAATTGCCTCCTCCCGTTCGGGGCGGTATCCTCTTTATTACTTTCTCGGAGGACGCATCTTGCGAATGGCCCAGCGGGCACAAAACCACATTCGTCTGCTTACTTTGGCGCTTGCTAGCTCCGTTTCGGCTTCCGCGTGGGGGCAGACGAAGCCCGGCCCGGGCCAGGCAGCGTCACAGCAAACCCCTCAGATGCAGAAAAGCCTGCCGATGGGGCCTCAGGCCCCTCATTCCACGCACTATCCCATCCTTCTTCTTGGCTTTGGCAATCAGCCCAATTGGAGCGTTCGAATCGGCCTTAAGGGCCCCGAGCGCTTCGACCGCGATGGCTACCCCCCGATTCCGTTGGAGCCGGGGGATGTCACTCAGGAGGTCACTCCTGAAACCTGGACCTACCACGCGAGAGACTCCGTCACGGGCGCTGCAGTGGCTGTCCACTTGTCCCGCGAAGCTTGTACCGACGCAACCAACGATACCTTGGGCACACCTCCTCCCCTTGGAGGGAGGTACTCCTTTAAGATTTCGATCGATCACGCCCAAATTGGCTCCCTGAAGGGGTGTGGGCGGATTGCGACCGAGCTTTTCCCCAAAATAAATAACCGGCCCGACCAAAACGATGACGACACAAAGAAAAAGCCGCCTGTTCCCGTCTCCAGTGTCACCAAGTTTCAATCGCCAATCGTCGTTGCCTACCTAACTGCCACGCAGCAGGTCGCTTTTAAACGCGGCTCCATCGTACGCACCATTCCTGGAGCATCTGGAAGTGATTTGTCGCCTTCCCACGACGGAAAGAAACTGCTCTTCGCGCGCGAGGAAGGCACGGTCCGCACCATCAGCGAATACAATTACGATTCGAATAGCGTGAAGGAACTCCTTCGCGGCGATGTGCGAAATCCTATTTGGTCGCCCGACGACTCTCGCGTTGCTTATCTTAATCATCAAGGCGGGAAATGGCAGCTCTGGGCTTTCCCCGCGAATGAACCGACTAAGGCAGCCGTCTTGAGCGCAGACTCGTTTGAAAGCATTCAAGGGTGGAGTGATCCTCATACTCTGCTAGCGCTCACCGCCAATCCGGCCACACTGGCGTGGGTCGGGGAAGACGGTAGGTCAGCACAGACACTTCCAATCTCAGATTTGTGCGGAACCGATTTTGCTGCTGGGGCCAAGCTCACGATTCGCCTCCATCCCACAAACCCTGACCTCGTGCTCGTTTCGGCGTTGTTTGTACGTCCCACTGCTGGGATTCCTGCGGTTGAAAATGGGCTAGCAGGGGGCCTGTTTTTTTACGAATTTCGTTCGAGGCGCCGCGCGGTCTTGGCCATCCCGAACCTGTCCGCCACCGACGGGGAGTGGTCGAGGGACGGCTTCCAGATCCTTTTCACAGGCACGGACTCCTCTAGGCGCAAGACAACGTATCGGGTTTTCTGGGACGCCATCGGACTTCAGAAATACCTGGCGGGAACCTCACTGGTGGTCGGTCTGTAGCTCGCGACTCACCAATCCTACCTCAATTCCCCTGTCCAGCCGGTCAGTTGCTCCATAAGCCTCACGAATTTGACTCCACAACCGCGGAATCAGCCCAAACCGTACACTATATCTTTATGGGCACTAGTCCTACGGTCGCTCCCCGTCAGGTGGGGATTCTTGTGCTCGACGATGACCCCAGCGGCGCCAGCGCGGTGAAGCAGGTCCTGGACTCTGAGGGCTGGCGCGTGCGGGTCGTGCCAGATGCGAAAGGGCTTCTCAACGAACTGAAAAACGCCGATTGGTCGTTGGTGGTCGCCAACGCGGCAGCCATAGACCTCGACAGCCCCGCCTTTTTCACCCTTCGCGAAATCGCTTCGGTTCCCCAGGAGTCTGGCGGGCGTATTCGAGCGCTATTCATCATCCCGGAAACACCGGAGAAAGAGCTCACTGGCCAAATCGAGGCTTCGCGCCTGCCTTACGTGGTCAGGCCTTATCACCTTCATGACTTCCTGGAGAAAATCAGCGATCTCCTGGTCGAGATCAAGGTGATTGACGCGCCCATACGCCTGGTTCGCCGAGAGTTTGGCGCCATTCGCAAAAAGAAGAAGCAGGTTGGCCGCAACACCATGTTCGCGGCGCGCGACACCTTTTCTTACACCGAAGAAGAAATCGCCGAGTATGAGGCCGAGGAAGCCGCGGCTTCCAAAAACAAACGGAAGACGCGCATTAACCTGGGCGACCCCTACAGCTGATTCTCTTCGAGTCCTGTCGCTGGAGGCTTTCGAGCTACGTTTCTGGTTGTCCCTTGCTCTCGCGGCTTGCGCTCCCACTAGTTCACTATTTTCTTAAGAATCCCTGCAAGGAATTCCACGCTCCTCGTTCTAAGCATGAGTCGCCGTCCCGGCTGCTCACCGCGACGTGGTTCAAGTTCACGCATAGGAGTGATTTATGGAGCGTTCAATTTTTGCCGCCATCATCGGCGGATTTCTGGGAATCCTTACACTCGGCGGTCTGGCCTTCGTCCATCCTGGTCCGGGCTTTGGTTCGAATTCGCAGCCAACCACACCACCCTCATCGCCCCCGGCGTCTCAGGCTAAGCCAGAAGGAGACTGGCGCATTCTGGATCCCGTCACGTATGAAAACATTTCGGTATTTCCCGTGGTGGCTTCTTATGGTCAGGACACCAGTGCCTTTCTGACCTTGGAAGAAGGCCTCGCAACTGGAGAAGTTGTCGTTCGTGAACGCGGCTCCGAAGAAATGGTTCGGGGGCGTGACGGCCGCCCTGTTTACATTCCGCAACCGACGGGCGCTTCCGTGAATCAGCTCGTGCTGGTAAACCGAAGCAAACGCCCGCTTCTGCTGCTCGCCGGTGAACTTGTAAGTGGTGGCAAACAGGACCGCGTGATTGGCAAGGACCGCATCGTGCCTGTGGCAGCGCCGCCACTTCCGCTCGATGTGTTCTGCGTCGAGCACGGCCGCTGGACCGGCAGCTCGCAATTTGCCGCGGCACTGACGATTGTCCATCCCAGTGTGCGCGAGAAAGCGGCGGTGGACCAGAAACAGACGGAAGTGTGGGACGCAGTACGAAGTGGCACGACCGCGAGCGCTGGGCCTGCCGCTCCTGCGGCCAGGATTACCAGGAGCGAACTCCAAACGGCCATCGCCGGCAACGCGCACACTGAAGCCTACGAGAAGATTTATCAGTCGAGTGCCGTTGGCGTCTCGATTGACGATTTCGTTGCTGAGTTGCAGCGCCGCTTCGCGAACGCAACGTCCGCGCTAAAAGGCGAGCGCGTCGTTGGCGTCGTTGTCGCTTACGGTGGAGAAATCGCTTGGAGCGATATTTTCGCCTCCGGCGACCTTTTCGACCATTACTGGCACAAGCTCTTGCGGAGCTATGCCGTTGAAGCGCTCGCTCGGCCTACGGTTCGAACGGTGGCCTCGCGGGAAGGCGCCAGCGAGTTTCTGCGCCGGCTGAACGGTCGCGAAACTATGGAAACCGAACCCGGCGTCTACCGCTGGAGCGAAATCACGGAAGGGCGACTTGCTGAAATCGAGCTGGAAGCTTTGTCGCCGAAGCCCATGAAGCTGCATCGCCTTTTGCTGCACCGCACAAGTTAAGGCCACGCCCGCAACAAGAAAGGGCACGATGTATCGTGCCACTACGGAGCCTCGGCGAGCTTTCTCACCACGCTCGAATCAGGCAAATCCGTCAGCAACTGACTCACGGTTCCCTTCCAGGAAGGGTGCTTCAGGGTGGGAGCGATTTCGGCAAGCGGGGCGAGAACGAATTTGCGGAACACCATGCGGGGATGCGGCACCTGCAATTCCTCCCTGTCGATGGTTTCGTTGCCGTAGAGAAGAATGTCCACGTCAATCAGCCGCGGACCTTTGCGCACGAGTTTCTTGCTGCCCATGTGCGATTCGATCCCGCGTAGCGCCTGCAACAAATCCATGGGCGAAACGTCAGTCTCCGCTTGTACAGCGCAATTCAAGAACCAGGGCTGTTCGCGCAAGTCTACCGGCTCGGTTTCATAGCATGAGGAGATGCGCGTCACGCGCACTTTGGCATCAGCAAGCGCGGCAATCGCCGTTCGCAGGTTTTTCTCACGGTCTCCCAGGTTCGATCCGAGCGAAAGATAAACCGTCGTTTCCGCCACTTCTCACCGCTTTGAAATTCTCTCGACGCGCATTCTCAAGGCTGCAGCCGCGGGTGGCTCGAGCATTTTCTTTTGCTACTTGGGTTCGGCGATTTCGGGTTTTGGGTAAGCCTTTTGCAGGGCCGTTTGATACTCCCCAAAAAGTGCCTGAATGCGGGTGAACTCGGTTTTGACCGCATCGCGCAACTCCGGATGCGTGGCGTAGTCGTAGAGAATCGCGGCCTCCGTCTCCGCATCAACCATAAAACCCTCGTGACCTATTTCTTTTAGTGCATCCGCCTCCATGCCATAAGTATGATTCGAAAAGTTGGAGGACTTCGCGGACACGCCGATACCCGGGATTTGGCTCGAAACGCTGCCGGTTTCTTCGAAGCCTTTGGGCTTTCCGGGATCGGGCTCGACTCCTGTCGCGCCAAACTGTTTCATGTAAGCGAAGGACAGCTCCTCGAGGGTAGAAAGCGAGATGCCATCGCGATCGTGTCCGTAATGATCGATCTTCACTTTTGTTCCGGTAGTCATAGCGGCCGCGCGCGCCGCATCATCCACCCATTGAGTGACTTGCTCGAGATAAACCCCATCCGGATAGCGAATGTAAAAGTCGGCTGATGTCTTGTCTGGAACGACGTTCGGCGCCGCGCCGCCTTCTGTGATTACGCCTTGAATCCGTGCCTCCGGCCGGATATTGCTGCGCACGCTATCAATATTGTTGAAGAGCTTGATGACCGCTTCCAGCGCGTTGCGCCCGTTCCAGGCCGTCAACTGATGCGCCGGTGCGCCATAAAAGGTGTACTTCACGCCGTCGATATTCATGCAGCAGGTGCCGAAGCCTGCGGCTGATCTAGAAGTCGTGGAAGTGGAATGACTGCGAACGATGATGTCCGCGCCCTTGAAGACGCCTGCTTCCATCATGACGGTTTTGGCTTCGGGCGGCATCATCTCCTCGCCGGGACAGCCGTAAACCGTGACTGTGCCAGGAGTGTGCGTGCGCGTTAGAAACTCCGCAATGGCAACAGCGGCAGCAATGCCCACCGGTCCTTGCGCGCTGTGTTGATCGCCGTGAAAAGCGCCCTTAGTGCCGCGCAGCGCGTCATATTCGAGGATAACGCCCAGATTCGGGCCAGGTGTGCCGCGCTTGTATTTCGCGGTGAACGCTGTGGCCAGGCCTGCAACAGGCATCGTCACTTCAAAATCGTGCGCTTGCAGATACGCGGTGAGCTTTGCTACAGACTGTGTTTCTTGGAAACCGATTTCAGGATGTTGCGTGATCCAATCACTCAGCGGCATAAGCTCAGATTGCATCAATTGCTTGACGCGGGCGATCACTTCGTCCCGCCCTTTATCCGTCGCGGAGAGCTTCGATACCATGGCCGAGACACCCAGGGATTGGCTGAGCGAGCTGATTTGTTTGACCACGTCACGCGCCGCTTCGCGTTCGGTAGGAGTTTCTTGCGAGAAGCAAGGAACCGCAAGCGTCAAAAAAATAAACATGCGTGCAAATGTCTTTCGCAAGGACACACCTCCGAGGCTCGGGAAGCTCATTGTCATATTTGAATCAGTCTACTTGATGACGTCGGAGCCTGCTTTAGCGCACTGCGCGTCTTGCGCGCTGCTGGCCCCCGAAACTCCGATGGCCCCCACGATCTTTCCGTCCATCACAAGCGGGATGCCACCTTCGACGGGCACGGCGCCCTGTACGCGGAGAATGCGCCAGCCCTCCCCGCCCGCTGCCAGTGCCTCCTGAAGAGCCTTGGTCGGCCGCTTGAACAAAGCAGCCGAGCGCGCCTTGTCAATCGCCACGTTGGCGCTACCGAGTTGGGTATTGTCCATTTTCTCGTAATAGACAAGGTTGCCCGAGGGATCGACGATTGCCACCGCCATGTTCCAATGGTTCTTCTCCGCTTCGGCGAGCGCGGGGGCGGCAGCCTTCTTGGCGTTTTCAAGGCTGATGGGCGCGCCATAGGGGTTGGGCATCTGAGCTTTGAGCATTTGAGTCGGTGCACTTGCGAGCACACAGGCAGCACACAATGCGCCGATGACGATTCTTATTGCAGTTCTATTCAGCCCGGCTATCCTTCCTCTTGCTTGATCGAGAACATGAGCATCAAGACTTTTCCGATTTAATGACTGCCTATTCGACGGCGACTTTCGCTTTCTCGGCAGCGGGTGCGATGGCCTCGACATTGTTCTTTTTCATCAGTTCGTTCAAGGCGGCCAGTTCTTTAGATTGCACATCGCGCCACGCGGCCAATTGCGTTTCTAGTCGCGCATTCAATTCGTCGAATACGGCATAGGATTGCGCTGTGGGAGCGGTGTCGGCGCTCTCCACGGTTCCCTGCAGCGCCATCATCTGGTCGGTGACCTGAATCGGGTAATTCAGCGGATCTTCTCCGCTTTTGGACTTGGGCTGAATGATTCTTTCTTCAACCGCATCGATTCTCTTCTTCAACGCGTCCGCAGAATCGAGCACGGCTTTGGCCCCGCTATCGTTACCCAGCCGTTTCTTCAGTCCTTCGACTTGGTCTCGAACGCTGCGCATTTGGTTCACCGCCTCGTGGCCCGCAGTAACGCGGTCGCGAATGCGCGTAGCTAGCTCGCTTTGTTTTTCCAGATCTGCCTGCGATACGTTTACGCGAGGATCTTTTTGGATTTCAGCGGAAGCGGTCTGCGATTTCCCTCCCACCGTCAGCTTGATCTGATAGGTTCCCGGCACCACCAGAACTCCGGTCGGGCGGCCGCCCCAGCTCACCGCGCCGGGCACCCGAGCTGGAGTCTCGCCGCGCATATCCCAAACAAAACGGTTCAGACCTTCTTCCGCAGGCAGTTTTTCTCCCGGACGCGAAATGCCAAATTCTTCCTCTTCTGGTGAAGCACCCTCCGCGGCCTTCTTGCTGGAGAGCTTTCGCAAGAGCTTGCCCTTCGCATCGAGGATTTCCAGTTCGACCCCGTCTTTGGCGGCGCTTTTCAGGGAATAATCAATGATTATGCCCGTCGGCGGATTTGCGCCTACTGGAACCGTTGCCGGCAATGCAAATCCGGCCCCGCGGAATCGGATCGCTGTCGCAGGCTGATAAAGATGAGCATCTTCATTCACGGTCGTCGCGTTCATTTGCCGCAGCGGCGAAATGTCGTCCAGAATCCAGAACGCCCGCCCGTGCGTCGCCACAATCAGGTCGTCGTTCTTCACCGTCAAATCGTGAATCGGCGTCGTCGGCAGGTTCAGCTTCAGCGATTGCCAGTGCCCGCCATCGTCAAAGGAAACGTAAATCCCATTTTCCGTGCCTGCGAAAAGAAGTCCCTTCCGTTTGGGATCTTCCTTCACCGCATGCACATAACTGTCCGGCAGCCCCGCCGTAATCTTGGTCCAGCTCTTGCCGTAGTCGGTGGTCTTGAATGCATACGGCTTGTGATCATCAAGCTTGTGCCGGTCAATGGCCACGTACGCTGTGCCCGCCGTGTGCGGAGAAGCATCAATGAGGCTCACCAAGCTCCATTCTCCGAATTCTTTCGATGTGACATTGCTCCAGTGCTGTCCTCCGTCGCGCGTCACATGCACCAAGCCGTCGTCGCTGCCCGCCCAGATCACGCCTTTTTCCACCGGAGACTCTGCAATCGTGAACACCGTGTCGTAGTATTCGACGCTCGTGTTGTCTTGCGTCAGCGGCCCGCCGGAAGACTTCTGTTTGCTCTTATCATCGCGCGTCAAATCTCCGCTGATGGCCGTCCAACTCATTCCCCCATCTGTCGTTTTGAACACAGCTTCGCCGCCGTGATACAGCGTGTTGGGATCGTTCGGGGAAATTGCAATTGGCGCGGTCCACTGGAAGCGATGCTTCAAGTCCGCGGCACCCGCGCCCATCGGATTCAACGGCCAAGAAGAAATGTCCTGCTCCTGGCCATTCGATTTGTCGAAGCGCGTGATCAATCCATCGTAGGAACCGGCATAAACGACGTTCGAATTGCGCGGGTCAGGAACCACATATCCCGATTCGCCTCCGCCCACGTCGTACCAGTCCGGCCGGTCAATCGCAAAACTGCCGCTGCGCGTGGCGATCGCCACCGTCGAATTGTCCTGCTGCGCGCCATACACTTTGTAGGGCACGGAGTTGTCGGCGGCAACGTGATAGAACTGCGCCGTCGGCTGGTTGGCTTCTGTCGTCCAACTCTTTCCCGAGTCGTGCGAGATCGTCGCCCCTCCATCGTTCGACAGAATCATCCATTGCGGATGCGTCGGATCGATCCACAATCCGTGATTGTCTCCGTGCGGCGCACGAATCGCTTCGAAACTCTTTCCATTATCCGTCGAGCGCGAAACTCCCGTATTGAGGACATATACGGTGTCCGCATTCTTGGGATCTGCAAAAATGTGATGAAAATACCAAGAGCGCTGCGTGAAGCGGTGATCCGGATTGATAAGGTGCCAGCTTTCGCCTCCGTCTTCGCTGCGGTAGATTCCTCCCTTTTCCGCCTCGATGATTGCGTACACGCGATTCCCGTCGGCGCCGGAAACCGAGATGCCAATGCGCCCTAGCACTCCGCTTGGCAGCCCATGGCCTTCGAGACGCTTCCACGTCGCTCCATCGTCGCCGGAGCGATATAGCCCGCTCCCCGGGCCGCCGCTGATCAAGGTCCAAGGCGTACGCTGCGCTTCCCACAGCGCTGCAAAAAGGATGTGCGGATTATTCGGATCGAATACCAGATCAATGGCGCCGGTCTTGTTGTCCTTATAGAGCGCTTTCTGCCAAGTCTTGCCGCCGTCGTTCGACCGAAACACGCCGCGCATCTCATTTGTGCCATAAGCGTGCCCCAGCGCCGCGACGTAGACTATGTCTGGATTCTGCGGGTGCACCATGATCTTTGCGATGTGCTGCGTATCCTCGAGTCCGATGTGCGACCACGTTTTTCCACCGTCCACGGACTTGTACATCCCATCGCCGTAAGAAATGTTTCCGCGAATGCACGACTCGCCGGTGCCCACGTAAATCACGTTTGGATCGGAAGGCGCCACAGCAATCGCGCCAATGGACATGATTCCGGTTTTGTCCGTCATCGGCGTCCAAGTGAGCCCGCCGTTTTGCGTCTTCCAAACTCCGCCCGCGACAGCCCCGAAATAATATGTCTCGGGATCGCCGGCCACGCCCGCTACAGCAAGCGCGCGGCCTCCGCGAAAAGGCCCAATCTGCCGCCATTTCATGCCTTTCAGCGCTTTATCATCCAGTGTTTGGGCATGAAGTGAAACTTGCACCAGCCCCGCAAAGCTCGCTACCAGCAAAAAAACGGAGTAAACCGCAAATCTTCTTTGACCACGCATTGTTTCTCTCCCTGAAGGAAGCTATGAAGAACTATATTGTCTTCAACCGACCTGTTTTCACTCGCAGATTATAGACGACAAGTCTCTCCAATCCGTTTCGCATACACGAACTCTGGAAACGGCTGAATCCTAACTCCGCGCCCGCAAACGGTCAACGTTTGCTCTTTTTTATGAGGTTTCAGCTGCTGAGTCTATTCGTACCGCAGCGCCACCATCGGGTCCACTCGCATCGCTCGTCTAGCGGGCAGGAAACCTGCGAGGGCTGCCACTGCCAAAAGGATAAGCGACACTGCAGCAAGCGTTACGGCATCGTGAGACTCCACTCCGTAAAGCATGCTGGAGATGAAGCGCGCCGCAACCAGCGCGCACGGAATCCCGATGGATAGGCCGGCCAGTGCCAGAAGGAGCGTTTCCCGGAGCACCATCCGCTGAACCAAGCCGCGATTCGCCCCCAGCGCCACGCGAATGCCAATTTCCCTCTTCCGCTGGGTGACGTTATAGGCCATCAAGCCATAGAGGCCGATCGCCGCCAAGAGCAAAGCCAGCCCGCCGAAGAACGCCGAGAGCATGGCCGTCACGCGCTCCTGCAAGATGGTCTTGTCTATGAGTTGCCCTACGCTTTTGATCGAGAATACGTATTCTTGCCCCAAGGAGTCGACGGCTTCCTTTATGGCGCCCCTCATGGCCACAGGCGACGCCTTGGTTTGCACCAGCAAGTCGGACCAGCCCATCCAATCCGGGAATTGAATGGTGGGGACATACACGGTGAGCGGTGCGGTCTTCCGAAGGTTGTAATAGCTGGCGTTGCTCACGATGCCGACGATTTCAAGATCTTTCCAATTTGGATCGCCGCTGATGTCAATGTGCTGGCCAATAGAATCTCCATGGGAGAACATTCGCTCTGCCAGATTTTGGCTTATCACAGCAACATGCGGCGCGTGTTCGTCATCTTGCCAGTTGAAACTTCTTCCCCGCAACAAGCTGATCCCGAGAGGCCGGAACGATTCCGGCATGAGCAGTACGAAGTCGGATGTCACATCGTCCGTATTCGATCCCGCAACGCGAGCTCTTTCTGTCCACTCAAAGATATTCCCCGGTGTCATGTGCACGATTCCCGCCGATTCGACTCCGGGCAGTCTCGATATGCGTGCCGTTAGCTCGCGGTAGTAATCAACCCTGCCGGTTTTTTTGTACGCGCCGGGCTTGGGGAAAAGGCCCGTCGCCAGGACGCCCTGCGTACGAAATCCTGGTTGGGCAAAACGCAACTTCAGGAGCGTGCGGATAAACAGTCCGGATCCAGTAAGCAGTACCAGGGATAGCGCAATTTGCGCCACGGTCAGGCCCTTGCCTAGTCTACCCGTGCCTGCGGCAAACCTATGCCCGGTTTGCTGCATCGTCGCGTGCGGGTCCTCGCGAGTGGCCCGCCAAGCCGGGGCCAGACCGAACAGGACGCCCGTCAGTATCGCCGTGGCCGCCGTGAATCCCAGAATTCGCAAATCGGGCGACAGATTCAGCGAGGCGGGAACGATATAAATCTGCCCGAGGATAAAGGCAGACAGGGAACGGCTTGCCCAATAGGCAATCACGAACCCGAACAAGGCGCCCAGGGCGGAAAGCGCTATGCTCTCCGTAAGCATTTGGAGCGCGAGTCTTGCCCGGCTGGCGCCGAGGGCCACGCGCACGCTCATCTCGTGACCGCGCGATGCCGCCCGGGCGAGCATCATGCTCGCGAGATTGACACAGGCCAGCAGAAGCACAACGCCCGTAATGGCCAGCAGGACATAAAGAGCTTTCTCGAAACGATGGCGTGCATACGACCCGCCCCTTGCACCCGATTCCACTTTAAGCTGGAGTTTTTGAAAATTGGCGAGCTCCGCCGGTGTCTTGTCGAGCGGCGCCATCTCCTGATGAATCCCCGTCCACAGGGATTCGAGCTCCGCACGCGCTTGATTTAGCGTGATCCCGGGTTTCAAACGTCCCGCGCCCTCAAGCCAGAGTTCGTCCCGCCGCTGCAAATGTTTTTGCACATTGGGATCGCCAGTGAGGAGTGGCTCGGCATTCAGAGGTACGGTTACTTCCATCTCAAGATCGGCGCTAATCCCGGTGAACCGCGTGCGGGTCACGCCGATGACAGTGAAAGGAACTCCTTCGATCTTGATCGTTTTGCCGATGACGCCAGACGCGCCGCCATAATGGCTCTGCCAGAAACCATAACCCAGCACCGCCACTTGAGCGCCCGCGGCCGCGTTGAGATTGCTCTCCGTGGTATCGAAAAAGTGGCCTAATTCTGGAACGGCGCCCAGTTGCGAATAAAAATTGCCATCTACAGCCCAAACATCCGCGCGAGAAAGCGTTCCGTTGACCTCGGCGTTCATCACGGCCTCGCCCCACCACACGAACGTTTGCGAGAAAACATTCTGACGGCGAGAGAATTCCTGGAACATGGGCAGAGACAGCGCTGTAAACTCATCGTCCGGCCCGTGCGCCCCGAAGCGAACCAACTGTTCTGCATGAGGCACAGGCAAATTGCGTAGCATGAGGCCATTCAGCAGCGAAAAAATAGCAGTATTCGCGCCGATGCCCAGAGCGAGAGTGAGGACAGCTACGGCGGTGAAGCCTGGGGACTTGCAAAGCAGCCGCACACCATAGCGTACGTCTTGCCAGAACACTTCTAGCAAACGCACTCCCCGCGCATCGCGGCATTCTTCCTTGGCCAGTTCGACGCCGCCAAACTCCAAACGCGCCCGCCGCTTGGCCTGTTCTTGACTCAATCCACTCTGGACATACTTCTCTACTTGCCGTTCCAGATGGAACCGCAATTCCTCGTCAAGTTCCCCTTCCGCCTTTCCTCGCCGAAGGAGAGCTTGCATCCATCGCCAAACTTCGTTGAACATTACCTACTCCCTATCTTCTGTGCCTCGACTCTCTTCTTCCCCGCTCCTTGCCTCCTCAGTTTCTCAAATTCCTTTGAACGCAATTCTTCACTCGTACCTCAGCGCCACCATCGGATCCACGCGCATCGCTCGCCGCGCCGGCATATAACACGCCGCTAAAGCCGACAGGGCAAGAATGGCCGTTACAGCGGCAAGAGTCGGCAGGTCCGCCGGTTTCACTTCAAACAGGAATCTCTCGAGCACGCGCGTCAATGCGACCGCGCCAGCCCCACCGATGACGATTCCCGCAAAAACGAGGACGAGCGCTTTTCTCAGGACCATCCCCAATACGTCCCCGCCCTGAGCGCCCAGCGCCATGCGCACCCCAATCTCCCGCGTGCGTTGCGCTACCGAGTAAGCCAGCACACCGTAAATCCCCGCGATAGTCAGAGCCAATGAAACCATCGCGAATGCCGTCAGCAATCTCGTCTGGAATCGCGACTCGGCCGTTGTAGCAGCAACAAGCGAGTCCATGGAAGCGATGGAGATGGGCTGATTCTTATCCACGCTTCGTAGAACGGTGCGAATCCCCGAAGCGACACTCTCTGGAGAAGAAGCAGTCTTCACCACAAACGTCATATGGCTCAGAAAGAATGGCGACGAAATCTGAAGATACGCTTGGTAAATGGCCGGATCGGAACCTTTCGTCAGCCCTTGTTGCTTGACATCCTCCACAACGCCGACCACCGTGAGCCAGTCTTCGGGCTTAGGCTCATCCTCCATCGAAACACGCTTCAGAATGGGATCCTGGCCCGGCCACAGTGTTCGCGCAACGGACTGGCTTACCACTACGACGCCGGGAGCCCTATCGTTATCCGCTTCAGTGAACTCGCGTCCGCGCAGCAGAGGCATTCCCATGGCCTTGAAATAACCCGGGCTAATGCAAGGCTTGTCCACCATGAAGCCCGGAGGCCGCTGGCTGCCTTCCACTTGAAACGTGCCCATCGTCAAAAATCCACCAAGGGGCAACAGGTTCACCGCGCCTGAAGCAGACACTCCCGGCAACCCCGAAAGCTCATCGAGTGTACGGGCATGAAAAGCTCGCATCTGCGGCGCAGTGCGATAGGTGGATTCCGGCAAGTCCACGGTTATCGTCATCACGCTATGTGGCGCAAAGCCAGGATTCACCGCGCGCAGGCGCATAAAGCTCTTCAGCATCAAACCTGCGCCCGTGAGCAAAACCAGCGCGAGGGCAATTTCGGAGACGGTCAGCGCGCCTCGCATTCTTTCATGGCCCGCCGTCACGCTGCGCCCGGCCTGACTCAGCGATTCGCTTGCGTCGCGCCTCGTTGCGTGAAACGCCGGAGCCAACCCAAACATAATTCCCGTCATCACCGAAATCGCGAATGTGTATGCAAGAACCCATCCATCCATTCGGATCATTTCCATTCTTGGGACCTTCCCTGCAGGCGCCAGAGCCAGCAGAGCCGGGACGCTCCAAAATGTGATTAGGATTCCGCAAGCGCCGCCGGCGAGAGACAGCAGCGTGCTTTCTGTAAGCAATTGGCGAACAAGCCGCCAGCGCCCCGCACCCAGCGTGCTGCGCAGCGCCATTTCATGTCCGCGACCGGCCGCGCGAGCCAGGAACAGATTCGCCACATTCGCGCATGCAATCAGCAGCACGAACGCCACGGCGCCTGCGAAAACCAGCAACGATGGCCGAATGTTCGCAACCAGCAAGTCTTTCAACGGAATAATCTGTGGCATCCGGTCTCTTTTGCTTTCTCCCGGTCCCAGCGGCTGCAGGTCCGAAAAAGTCTCCAGCTCCGCTTGCGCTTGTTGCTCGGTAACGCGGGGCTTCAATCGTCCTACGACCGGCCGCGTGAAAGAATTGTGCGCGTCAATGCGAATCTTAAGCGGCATCCATAGCCTGACATCGGGAAGAGCAAAGCCTGTAGGCATAACGCCAACCACCGTGCGACTGATGCCATCGAGCTGCAAGGTCCTTCCCAAAATCCCCGAGTCCGCGCCAAACCTCTCTTTCCACAATTGGTTGCTGAGAATAACGACATTGTCCCGTCCGGGTTCCTCTTCCTCTGCAAGAAATCCCCGGCCAATCTCCGGGTTCGTCTGAAGCACTGGAAAGAAATCGGTGGTTACATAAGCCACCGGAATCTGCACTGGGTCGCCCGCGCCCGTCAGATTTGCGGTGGCCCGTGAAGTAAACGATGCGATGCGCTGGAAAGCCTGGTCCTGCTCGCGAAAAGCGAGGTAATCGCGGTCCGAAACACCGGGTTGCCACTTAAACGGCCCTCCGCGTGGCGTCAAGGAAATCAGAACCAGGCGCTCCGGTTCCGGAAACGGCATCGGCCGCAAAAGGACGCCATTGACCACCGTGAAAACTGCTGTGTTAGCGCCGATGCCGAGCGCAAGCGTGAGAACGGCAACGGCCGTGAAGCCGGGATTCTTGCCGAGCGTCCGGATGCCATAGCGAAGATCCTGCAGCATGCTCTCGATGAAATTCACCCCGCCCGCGTCGCGACATTCTTCCTTCGCGAGTTCGACGCCGCCAAATTCCACCCGCGCCCGCCGTTGCGCCTCCTCCCTGTTCAATCCGCTCTGCACATACTTCTCAACTTGCCGCTCGAGGTGAAATCGCAACTCCTCATCGAGTTCTCCCTCCACTCTTCCGCGCCGAATGACCACGCGCATCCGATGCCACAAATCATTGAACATTGGCTAATCCTTTTCCGTGCTCCCCGTTCTTACTTCCTTTACCTCCTCAACCCCCTTTACTCCCGTCTTATTCGTGTCTCAGCGCCACCATTGGATCGACCTTCATCGCCTTCCGCGCGGGCGCCCACGACGCTGCAATCACAACAATCGTCAATAGGCCAGCCGCCGATAGATACGTGAGACTGTCTGTTCGAGAAACGCCGTAGAGAAAGATTCCCGACCCGCTCCAGCCAATCCCTTCTGTCGGGAAAAAGCGCGCCACCGCAAACGCACAGAACGTACCGACGGCCAGACCGGCAAATGTGACCTTCAGCGATTCGCGCAAAACCAACGCCGCAATTTCGAGGCGAGCCGCTCCCAGCGCTGCACGGATGCCGATCTCTCGTGTGCGCTCGGCGACCGAGTACGACGTCACCCCGAACACGCCGACAACAACCAAGATCAGCGCAAGGCCGCCAAAAGAGGCCAGCAGCGTAATCACCGGCCGACGTAAGGTTAGCGACTCGGAATCATGGATTTGCCGCTGCATGCTGCCAATCTCCCAATAAAGCTGCGGATCAACGGGCTGAAGCCAGTGGCTGATGCGGGCGACGACATCCCCCATGTTGCTGCCTGCCCGGACCCGTATCGCCATACCCCATCGCGGCGGCGTAGTTTGTGCAATCGGGAAGTACGCAAGTGGCCGCAGGTCCTCCTCGGGGTTTCGCTGACGAAAGTCGGAAACCACACCCACAATCTCCATCCAAGTCGTGGGCGAATCCGCAAACGCCAAGTGATAGCCGACAGGGTTCGTGTTTGGAAAATACTGCTTTGCGAAGGTCTGATTCACGATCGCTACGGGGCTGCTTTCCCGGTTGTCCGTCTCACGGAAAGGACGCCCTGAAAGCACAGGTATCTTCAGCGTCGAAAAATACGCGGGGCTAACCGACACAAAAAATTGCCCTTCTTGAACCGGCGCTGCCTTGGGAGCAGGCACTTCGATCCTGAGGGGCGCACTCTCTGCCCCGTCCATTGGGAGCGAGTCCGCAATGCCCACCGACTCGACGCCCGGCATCAATCGCATTCTTTCCACCGCGTCATGCATCAGGCGAGCCCTGTCTGCGGGACCTGTATAGCGCGTAAACGGCAACCGCAGCGTGACCGTCAAGACGTTGTGTGGGTCATACCCCATGCGGGAAGATTCCACATTCAAAAAACTGCGCAGCAACAAACCGAAGCCCACGAGCAGCAACATGCCCAAAGCAACCTGGCCAGCGACAAGGCAATTTCGCAAACGCCGCGCGTGCAATCCGCCTCCCGCATTGGGAGGCGTATCTTTCAAACCTTCATGGAGACTCACGCGCGTTGCATGCAACGCCGGAATAATCCCAAACGCCAGCGCGCTCAGAAGCGACACTGCCGAACTGACCATGAAAACGCGCGCATTCACTTGCAGGTATGCGCCTGAAATCATATCGGATGCCACCTTGGTGATAATTTCCTCGCACCACCGCGTGGCGATTAGCGCTACGACTCCGCCGAAAAGAAACAGCAATGTGCTCTCCGTCAAAAGTTGCCGAATCATCCGTCCCCGGGAAGAGCCAAGCGCAGCGCGCACGGCGACTTCCCTGTGGCGTTTCACGCTTCTTGCCAAAAGCAAGCTCGCAACATTGGCGCAAGCGATCAGCAGCACTACTCCTGACGCGACTGCCGTCATCCACAACCCGCGCTCCGCGTTTTGCACTGTGGGTCCGGGATGGCGGAACATTTCTGCAAAGTCTTCCACCACGAAACGCTTACTCTGATTCAGCAGAGCATTCGGGTTCTTGAACTGACTGCCGATGATCTCGGCCTCTGAACGCGCTTGTTCCAGCATCACTCCGGGTCTTAAGCGCCCCACGATTTGGACTCGCATCTTTCCAGCCCGGACGTTTCCTTGGCTTGCGTAAGAGTTCAGGACCAGAGGCGCAAAAACTTTGGGACCGTATTGCGAAGAGCTCCATATCGGCAGCACCCCAACAACGGTAACCGGGCGCCGATTCAAAACAATTTGCTGCCCGATGATGTTTGGGTCTGAGCGAAATCGAATGCGCCAGAAGTCATACGCGAGCATCACCACACCATCTTGACCGGCCCGCTGTTCTTCCTCTCGGAAGTTGCGGCCTAACAATGGCTGCTCGCCTTGCGTGGGGAACCAGTTTGAAGTAACAAGAGACCCCGGCAGACTTTCGGAAAGCGAACCATCGGGACTATAAAAGTAATCAGCCCATCCAGCCGCCGCGACTTGCTCGAACGACTTACTCTCGTCCCGGATTGCCTGATACTGCCTTGGAGTCGGCGTATGGACGTCATCATCGGCCTCGATAGTCCAAATATGAACGAGGCGCTCGGGTTCGCGGACGGGCAAGGCGCGCAAGAAAGCAGAGTCCACTAATCCGAAAATTGCGGTGTTAGCACCGATGCCGAGACCAAGCGTCAGAACGGCAGCAACAGTGAATCCGGGGGATTTGCGCAGCATCCGCGAGCCGAAGCGCAAATCCTGAACGAGGCTCTCAATGAAGTTCACGCCACGCGCGTCGCGACATTCCTCTTTCGCCAGTTCAACTCCGCCAAACTCCACACGCGCGCGCCGCTGCGCCTCTTCCCGGCTCAATCCACTCTGAACATATTTCTCAGCTTGCCGCTCCAGGTGAAATCGCAGCTCGTCTTCAAGTTCGCCCTCCACTCTTCCGTGCCGAAAAAGCGCCCGTATCCGTCGCCACAAGTCATTCAACATGTGCATCCCCACGTCTCCCAGAGGATTTACTGCTACGAAAGAGCCGTGTATGTTGTTGAAAACAAAGCATCACGGCTCCCAGCCTTTTCATCCTTCGTTGTGGCGCTCCGAGCGCCATGACCTACTCGTAACGAAGAGTTTCAATGAGGTCGACGCGCGTCGCTCGCCGCGCAGGAAGGTAACAAGCTGCAAGTGCAACGACTGCCAGTAAAAAGGCGACGCCACCGAACGTCAGAGGATCCGCTGGACTAATCCCATAAAGCAATGTGGCGAGAAACTTGCCCAGCGCCAGAGCTAAGACCACTCCCAGGACAATTCCCAGCAAGACCAGCCGTGTTCCTTGCCCAAGAACGAGACGCAGAACGTCGCGGCCTTCGGCGCCAAGTGCGATGCGAATACCGAATTCCTGCGTGCGCTGAGTGACGCCGTAAGCAATTACTCCGTAAATTCCGACCGAGGCGAGAACAAGTGCCAGCGCCGCGAAGATGCCGAGAAGCAGCATCGTGAAACGCGAGCGGGCAAGGGAGTCTCCCAGAAGCTGTTCCATCGTCGTGACCGCGGCCATGGGTTGTTCCGGATCCATTTGTTGAAGCTCGTTGCGCGCGGCCGAGACCAGCGCCAAAGGATCATTCGAAGTGCGTATCAAAATCGTCATTCCGTTATAAACCAGTTCCGGATGCGGCCAATAAACCGTCGGTTCACTTGGTGTATCGAGTCCGATTTGGCGGACGTCGCCGGCAACGCCTATGATTTCCGAAGGCGTGTTCCCGCTCTCCTCGAGGCTTTTCATGTAAATGACGGCTTTCTGCCCCAGTGGATTGACGCCGGACAAATACTTGTCCGCAAAAGCCTGATTGATAATGGCCACGTGACGCGCTTGGGCTAATTCGTCTTCATTAAACGTCCGGCCTGCGCGAAGCGGAATCCCCATCGTGGAGAAATAGTTGGGTCCAACAACTCGGACCTCCGTGTCCGGAAGATCTTTAAGCGACCGAGGCGGCTGGCTGAGAAGGCGAACTGCGGTGGCAGCTCCTAGCCCGGTAAGGGGAGGAAAGCTATTCATCGTGACGGAGCGCACGCCGGGGAGATGGGACAGTCTAGGCAATAACTCCTGGAAGAAAGCCTGACATTTCGCGTCGGTACCGTACTTCAAACCGGGAAGCGTTACCTTGAACGTGAGCAAATGATTCGAATCAAATCCGGGATCCACACCGACCAAACGGATGAAGCTGCGAATCAGCAGCCCGGAACCTGCTAGCAGGACGAGTGCGAGGCACATTTGCATGACCACAAACGCGCTTCGGGCCATGCCACGGCCGCTTCCGGCAGAGGAACCACGGCCACCTTCTTTAAGCGCCTTGGCCACACCCGAATGCACCGAGACAAAGGACGGAAGGAAACCAAAGACCAACCCGGCCAGCAAAGTGGATCCAGCAGCGAAGGCCAGAATGCGCGTGTCAATCGAGACAGAGCGCAGATCAAGAAGATTTCGAGGGCTCGCGGCAAGCAAAGCGTTCGTGCCCCAAACTGCCAGGGTCAGCCCTATGCCGCCCCCAATAACCGCAAGCAGGACGCTTTCTGTTAATAGTTGGAACGCGATGCGCCAGCGGCTTGCTCCGACAGCCGTCCGAATGGCCATTTCTCTTTCGCGTGCCGCCGCTCGCGCGAGAAGCAGACTGGAAACGTTAGCGCAGGCAATCAACAAAACAAATCCCACTGCGCCGAACAAAATCCACAGTGCGGAACGCAAATCGCCTGAGATCTGCTCGCGCACTGGAACAACGTTAGCGCTCCAGTTGCCATTGAAGTCGGGAAACTCTTGCGCGATTTGCGCAGCAATCGTGTTCATCTGGACCTGTGCCTGTTGAACTGTGGCGGCCGGTTTCAAGCGCGCCACCACCGTCATAAAACGGCCGACGTTTTTTCGGTCATGAAAGCGGTTCGGGATAATCCACGGCGTCCACATTTGTGGCTTGGCGCCCGTTAGAGAGCTGTCTTTGATAAACCAGTCGAAACCTTCCGAGGCAACGCCCACAACAATCAACGGATGACCGTTCAGCGTGATGGTCTTACCAATGATGGAGGAATCGCCGCCAAAGCGCTCTTTCCAGAACCCATAGCTCAGAACGAGCACATCATCGTGGCCGGGCTGGCCGTTTTCCGCCGTGAAACCTGTGCCCAGAATAGGACTCACGCCAAGAATGGAGAAAAAATTCGCAGTAACGTCCTGCAGCACAACCTCCCGCGGTTGCCCATTTCCGGTGAGGTTCGCGTGTTGATCGAAGAGCCCCGCCATTCCGGAGAAGACGGCGTTTCGCTGCCCCCAATCCAGAAAGTCAGGTGGCGATACTGTGTTGTGAGGATTGCTGCCCTGCAAATCTTCCCAGACCATCACAAGCCTGTCCGGGTCGGCATAGGGCAACGGCCGAAGCAAGACGGAATCAATCACCGAAAAAATCGCAGTGTTTGCCCCAATCCCAAGGGCCAGCGTAAGAATGGCCACGACAGAGAAGCCCGGATTGCTGCGCAGCGCCCGAAGGCCATAACGGATGTCGCGCGTCAGCGTTTCGATGGGGCTTACTCCACGCGCATCGCGGTATTCTTCCTTGACCTGTTCGTAGCCGCCAAATTCTACGCGCGCGCGCCGTATGGCCTCTCCGCGGCTCAACCCACTCTGCACATGCTTGTCAACTTGCTGCTCGATGTGAAACCGCAGTTCGTCGTCCAGTTCCGCCTCAACTGACTTCCTCCGAAGCAGCGCCCGCAAGCGAATCCACAAATCGTTCAACATCTCTCACCCCTAAGCTGTACCCAGCACCTGAGCCACCGCCGCCGTCAGTTTGTCCCACGCATCTTTTTCCACTTCCAGCTGACGCCGCCCGGCCTTTGTGAGTTCGTAATATTTCGCGCGCCGGTTATTCTCCGACGTTCCCCAGCGCGCCTTGATCCACCCGCGCCGCTCCAACCGGTGAAGCGCCGGATACAGCGAGCCTTGCTGCACTCGCAGCACATCGCTCGAAATCTGCTGGATGCGCTCGGAGATGGCCCAGCCATGCTGCGGTTCCAGCGCGAGCGTTCGCAAAACCAGCAAATCCAAGGTTCCCTGCGGAAGATCGATCCGTGGCACGTTACCCCTCCCCTTTTGCTTCTACAGGGGCACGCTATCACTTCTCTTGTCGAAGTACAAGGGGTAAAGTGTTGCGCTCCAAAAACGCTGAGCCGGGGCCTGAGGTGAAAAGATCGAGAGAAGAATCTCCCTTATGATCCTGTTCCGCTTTCTACGGTTAACGGCGAACGGCAAACCGCAAACCATTGACGGTTCACTCATTAACTGCCAGTGCCGGCTCCACCGCCTGTGTACCCGCCCGCTCTGGGTGTCCAGAAACTTCCTTGACATCCATCGCCCAATAGCCGTACCTAAGAGAAAGCCCTGCTCTTCATCAAAATCTAGCCAGGAGGCTACATGCCCGACGAAAAGAACTTCTTTGCTGGTCTCATTGACTTCTCGTTCCAGCAGCAGCTCATGCGCCGCCTCGTGAAGGTTCTTTACATCATTGGTATCCTCGGCGGCGGCATCTGCGTCGTCGTCTATGTGGTCCAGGGATCCCAGCAATCCCCTGCGGAAGGACTGATCAACTTTGGCGTAGGGGTTGTGTCTCTTTTCGTGGGCATTCTCATATGGCGCGGCTTGTTGGAGTTGGCGCTCCTCGTTCAGCGCGTTGCGGAAGGCATTGACCGCGCTACGCACTCCTGAGAACCACCGGCAAGACGAGATGACATCCGGCGACTCTCGCTCCCCAGCCCTCGCCCCCGCGCGCGCCGCGTCGCCTTTTCGATGGCCACGGGGCGTTTCTCCCGCCGAACGCAAATCACTCATCGCCGGCGGCCTCGGTTGGATGCTCGACGCCATGGACGTCATGCTGTACTCCCTCGTCCTCGCGTATCTCATCCACGAATTTGGCATGAGCACGCGGACCGCCGGCTTGCTCAATTCCCTCACGCTTGGCGCGTCAGCGATCGGCGGATTCTTTTTCGGCGTTCTCGCCGACCGCATCGGCCGCACTCGCGCGTTGATGGCCTCCATTCTCGTCTATTCGATTTCCAGCGCGGCCTGCGGTCTTTCTCATTCCATTCCCCAGCTCGCGACTTTTCGTTTTCTTCTCGGTCTGGGCATGGGCGGCGAATGGAGCTGCGGCGCGGCGCTGGTCGCGGAAACCTGGCGCGCCAGGCATCGCGGCCGCGCCCTCGGCCTGATGCAGTCCGCCTACGCTATCGGTGAAGCCCTTGCGGCGGTCGTCGTTCTCCTCGTGTTCCCCCATTTTGGCTGGCGCGCTGTCTTCTTCGTGGGCGTGTTCCCCGCTCTGCTGGTTTTCTGGATTTACCGCGGCGTCCCAGAGCCGGAGCTATGGCTGAACCGCGCCAAAGGGAAAAAGCCAGTCGTATTTCAGAAACTTTTTCAAAAGGACCTATTTCGCAACGGGCTTTTAGCGACGACGATGAATGCGTTCGGCATGTTTGGTTACTGGGGTCTGTTTACGTGGATTCCTGGCTACTTGTCCCTGCCCGTTTCGAAAGGTGGCCGTGGCCTCAGCCTGGTCGTTGGCACGACTTTTTATTTGGCGCTCTCACCGGGAAAATGGTTGGGATATGCGTCCTTCGGGTTTTTTGCCGATGCCTTTGGCAGGAAGAAACCATATTTCTTTTATTTGTTGATTGCTGCGATTCTTGTTCCCCTCTACGCGGTCATCCGCAGCCCGCTCGTTCTTCTGTTTCTCGGCCCTTTCGTCGCTTTCTTCGGCACGGGATTTTTCTCCGGCTACGCCGCTATCGCCAGCGAATTATTCCCCGGAGAAATTCGCGCCGCCGCCATGGGCCTCAGCTACAATCTGGGCCGCGGCCTTTCCGCCTTCGCGCCTTTTGCGGTTGGAGCTATCGCCACTCGCTTCGGATTTCTTCCTGGATTTCTTCTTTTGGCAGGCGCGTTTCTCACGGCGGCGCTTCTCGCTTTGCTTCTTCCCGAAACCCGCGGCCGCGAGCTAACCTGACTAGATTCCCGCGCCGTGCGCCCGCATGTGCGCGCCGCCGGCCCGAAGCGTAAATTTCATCGCAAAATACTGCGCCTGACCCAGCGTCTTCTGCAAATCTGCATCATCCGAATAGCGCCGCCGCGGAATGCGCCGCGCCAGAATACTGACCTCCAGCGGATCTCGCCGGAACGGATAAGGCTCGAGCGTCACCGCCTTGTTTCCTTCGGGCTGCAAAATCCAATCCACTTCCCTGCCGTGATAATCCGCAGGAACCGCGTCAATCGTCGCGCCTTCCAGCGGCCCCAGGCAAAAATATAGTGACAGCCGGTCCAGCGCCTCCAGCCGCAACGAATTCGCCTGCAGCCACTTCTCATCCGCGTACTCTTTCATCAGCGAATCCGCTCGCAAATCCACTTTCAACCGCAACTGCTGTAGCCGCAGCGTTTGCAGAAAATCATTTACTACCTGCGATTCGTGCGACTTGATATATTTCGCGGAAAATCCCGGCATCGTCGCCCGCGTCCGGTCATACAGCCCCAGGCAATGCATGCTCACCAGCAGTCCCGCATAGCGGTCCGCTTTCACCACCCGTTCGATTCCCCGCTGATAAATTTCGATGTGATCCCGCGTAGGAATGGACATGAAGCTATACGGCAAAAACGTCACCGGATCGATTTCCGCGAGCAGTTCCCACTCGTTCCAGCCGTTATCGTGTTCGGTAGCCGCCAGAATAAAAGAGTCGTGCGGCTGCGGCAGGGCAAACACGTCGCTTCCCAGCTCCCGGGCAAAATGGCCTGCCAGGACCGCATGGTCCGTCTGTCGAATCAGGACGAGATGCTCGCCCTGCTCTTGAATGATCATTCCGCTGGCCTCATGCGCAGCGATGCTTCAATCACATACCTATAGGCAAGGGATCCGGTCTTGGCCAGGGACACACCAAGATTACTTCTGAGACTAGCCCCGTTATTATGCTCCCGCGTTTTTCTCGAATCCAGAATTATCCGCACGTTTCTCCTGGGCCTTCTTTGGGACGTCGGAGCTTCGGCTCCGACGTTAATAGCGTGAAGAAACTGGGCCTTAGCCCCTAAAGCGACTGCTCTCTCCCGGAGGGCCCGCCCGCAACGCATTCTGCTCTCCTGAGTTCCGACGCCCGAGCTCCAAAACCCAGGTGGTACGGCTCTTTAGCAACCGCTAGAATAGTATCCGGTGCGGGAGTGGCGGAACTGGCAGACGCGCAAGACTTAGGAACAAAATCTAGCGCGTTGCAAACAAACCACTTGCAAGAAAACAAAGCCAGTTAGCTCACCGAACCTCACCGGACTACATCGGCCTTTAAGGACCGGTCACTCATAGTTAATTCATAGTGCCTGCGGGCGAATCGCCATGTTTCGCCGCTTACTTGTAGTGCTACTCCTGGCCGTTTCGTTGCACGCGCAAGAGCGTATCTACCTCGTCTCGTTCCCATAGCGTCGACGGCATGATCTTGCTCGATGCCACGGTGAACGGAACGGCCGCCGTGCTCTTGCTCGATACCGGAGCCGACAATTCCATCATGTCTCCGTCTGTGGCTGGAGTGTCCGCGAATCTCTCCCCGCTCAAGGCGGGAAACGGAGCAGGAGCGAGCGGCGGACTACTCCAAAGCGAAGATTGACCTGCGTCTCGAAAAACGCCACTGGATGGCCCATTCTTGTGATGGACTTGAGCGAAGCCAGCAAGAATCTCGGAACGCGCATTGACGGCTTTGTAGGCCAGGACATTCTCAGGGAGTTTTCCGCCGTGCGGATTGATTACAAGGCGGGCCTAGTCGAGTTTGAGCAGTAGCGGGACGCGCCGGCTGTTCTAGCAGCCGAACGCCCCTAAGTCCAGCACAAGTCCTCTTTCTGCTTCTCCGCACTACGCCACTATTGTTGCTCTTGCTGTACTCTAAACACATGGGAATGCCCCAAAAGGCTGTATAGGCTGCCCCAAGCGATCAAGCCACACAAAACGACGATTGCCAAACCGGCGAGACGGTACTCCAATTCCAGCCCACGGTTGGGGTCACGGTCGGGTGGCGGCAATTTCAGTCTGCCGAAAGGGTCATTCACCCGGATATTAAA
>DATEGO010000090.1:0-8774 GCA_035280065.1 Candidatus Acidiferrum sp. | reverse complement strand
CACTCCATCAAATTGACCTGGCTCTCCTGGTCCGCGAGATGCGGGAAGAGGCGGGTCTGTCCCAGGCAGAGCTTGCCAAGAAGGTTGGCACCACGCAGTCCGTGATCGCCCGTCTTGAGGATGCCGAATACACTGGGCACTCGCTCACAATGCTGGAGCGCCTTGCTACGGTGTGCGGCGTGGCCATAAAACTCCACGCCGAGAAGAAACCAGACTTCGACCGTGAAGTAGCGCTGGTATAGCGGCGAAAACTGCACTGTGGCAGCGTGATTTTTTCCACTCATTATGATGAGATGAAGCCTGCGCATTTCTCAGGGGATTCCTCTGTCATGACTTGGAAACGTGTGGCGACAGCCGCGGTGCTGGTTCCTGTTACTGTGGGCGTAGTGTTGTGGGGCTCCACGGCGATTGTCGCGATTGCCGTCGCGCTCATCACGCTGCTCGCTCTCTTTGAATACTTCGCCCTAGGCGAAGCAATCGGCCATCGCGCTTACCGCTTTTGGACCGCGACCTGCGCTCTCGTGCTGATTTTTGCTCAGTGGGCCGCGAGCAGCACGTGGGCAGTGGTCACTCGTTCAAACTACACCTTTGAGATTTACAAAGGTGGCCATTCTTTTCCGATTCGGGTCTCGGTGGAGGAGGTCTTTTTTCTATTTGTCCTTGGCGTGGCATTCATCACGCTGCTCACGCGAAGACCGCTCGTCGAGATCCTCCCCGCCGCCGGAATCAGCGCGAGCGGCTTCGTCCTAGTTGCATTCCCGCTGTCGTTTGCCATTCCACTGCATGGGGCGAGCGCCGCAGGCCCCACGCTGCTGCTTTTCGCGATGGTCATCGTGTGGGTAAGCGACACGGGGGCGTATTTCGCCGGCAGGTCCATCGGCAAGCATCCTTTCGCGCCAAAGCTCAGTCCCAACAAAACCTGGGAAGGAGCCATCGCGGGATTTCTCGCGTCTCTAGCCGTCGCCTTTGTGTTCATGCCGTGGGTGAACGTGCCGCTGGTTCATTTACTCGGCATGGCTGCCCTGGGAAACATCGCGGGGCAAGTAGGCGACCTGCTCGAATCCGGCTACAAGCGCAGCGCAGGCATCAAAGACTCTGGCACCCTTCTCCCGGGCCACGGCGGTGTGCTTGACCGAATCGATGCGCTTATCCTGGCGATTCCGGTTGTCTGGTATTATTGGATTCTGATCTATTCGCCGCGCTCGTAACCGGCGCAGGCAGACTCTCCAGGTTCTCGAAAAGGAAATCAGAAACTTCGTGAAGCAGATTTCTATTCTCGGCTCGACGGGTTCGATAGGCCGGCAAAGCCTTTCTGTGGTGGAGGCCTTGCCCGGGAGGTTCGGTGTCGTCGCGCTAGCGGCTGGCGCCAACCTCGAAGAACTCCTCGGCCAGATTGAACGCCATCAGCCGGAACTCGTGTCCGTTGCGGACGCCAAGCGAGCCGACCAGCTTTCGCAATTGCTCCGCGAAAAAGGCATCCCCTGCAAGCCGGAAATTCATCACGGCTGCGAAGGCATGCTGGCCGTTAGCACGCATGCGAGAGCCGAAATTGTTGTGTCCGCGGCAGTCGGCGTCGTGGGCCTTGAAGCGACTTACGAAGCGGTAAGGCTCGGCAAGACCGTCGCGCTTTCCAACAAAGAAGTTCTCGTTGCAGCCGGCGAACTGGTGATGGCCGCGGCCAAAAAAGCCGGGCGCGAACTTTTGCCCGTGGACAGCGAGCACAACGCGCTGCATCAATGCTTGCGCGGCGGAACACACGCAGAAGTGCGCCGCCTCGTGCTGACCGCATCAGGCGGCCCGTTTCGCAAAACTCCGCTTGCGCAACTCGCGAACGTCGCGCCTGCCCAAGCCCTCGCGCATCCCAATTGGCGCATGGGCAATCGCATCACCATCGATTCCGCCACGATGATGAACAAAGGTTTCGAGGTCATCGAAGCGCACTGGCTCTTCGATGTTCGGGCGGACCAGATTGAGGTCGTCATTCATCCGCAATCCACGATTCACTCGATGGTCGAATTTGTGGACGGCTCCATCCTCGCGCAACTCGGCCCCACCGACATGCGCATGCCTATACAATATGCGTTAACCTATCCAGAGAGGGTCACATCCAATCAGGTAGCCCTCGACTGGAGCAAGCTCAAACGGCTGGATTTCGAGAAGGCTTCGACCCGGCGGTTCCCGTGCTTGCGTCTGGCACGCGAGGCGATGAAAAAGGGGGGCGGGTATCCCTGCGCTTTGAATGCCGCCGATGAAATTGCGGTTTCAGCGTTTTTGGATCAAAGGCTCTTGTTTCAGGGGATTCCTGAAGTGATCGAGCGTGTTTTGGCGCGCACCCCGCGCGTGCGATTTGAGACAATGGAAGACGTGCTGATGACGGATGCTGAAGCCCGTCGATTGGCCCAGGAAGAAGTCGCAAAGATAGCAGGCGGAGTTGCGGCGCAGGTCCACAGCGCATAGGGCCTAAATCCCGAACTGAAAGAGCTCCGCGCTGAAAGAAAGAAGAGGTTCTGTCGGAAGAATGAACACGCTTATCGGTTTCGTCCTCGTGCTCGGGGTGCTGATCCTTGTTCATGAATGGGGACATTTCATCATTGCGCGCCTGTTCGGAGTGCGCGTTGACGTTTTTTCTATCGGTTTCGGTCCGCGGCTCTTTGGGTGGAAGCGCGGCGCGACGGATTATCGCGTCAGCGCGATTCCCCTCGGCGGTTACGTGCGCATGGCGGGACAGGATCCCAGCGAAATCGATTCAAGCGATCAGGCCGCAAAACCAACAGGTGCCCCCGACGAGCTGATGAGCAAAAAGCGCTGGCAGCGCGCGCTCATTTCCCTGGCGGGGCCCGTGGTCAATCTGTTTTTTCCGCTGTTTTTGCTGACCGGCTATTTTGTTTCTTTTGGCGAACCCTATCCGAAATATGAAGACAAGCCCATCGTGATTACCAGCCTTCCTAAGAATTCGGTTCTCGCGAAAGAAGGAGTCACTCGAGGCGACCGCATTGTTTCCGTAGGCGGTGTTGCCAATCCCACCTGGGGAAGCGCCTTGTCTTTCCTCGACAAAATCCAACCGGGAAAGACCCTTCACGTTGTCGTCGAGCATCAGGGCTCCACAAAAGAGTTGACCGTCAGCACAGACGCAACGCGCTCGCCAGACCTCCTTTTTGGCTTCCCGCCGGACAGCCCCGTAGTGGTCAATGAAGTCGAGCCGAATATGCCGGCCAAAATCGCAGGCGTGAAGTCGGGAGATATCATCCAAGCCGTTAATGGCGAGCCCATGGACGGATGGTCTGCCTTCGTGAACGCCGTTCAAGAGACCGAGGGCCAGCCCACTTCTCTCACCGTTCTTCGCAGCGGGCAATCGGTCACCCTGCAACTCACTCCGCAAAAAGGGAAAAATGAACTGGGCGAAACCGCCTGGATGGTAGGCATTCGCCGCACGCAAACTACCCCGGAATTGTCTATCCGCAGAGTCAGCTTTTCTGAGGCAGTCGTCCGCTCCGGAAGTTTGACCTGGCGCGGCACGCAACTCGTCGTGGATGTCGTGGGCAGGCTTGTTGCCGGGAAGACCTCTCCCAAGGAATTGCAGAGCGTCGTCGGCATTGCGAACATGGCTGGAAAAGCCGTGCAACAGGGCTCCTATGCGGTCGTTGAGCTGATGGCTGTCTTGAGCGTCAACCTCGGCATTCTCAACCTGCTGCCGATTCCGATTCTCGACGGCGGAAACATTTTGCTGCTGTCCATGGAAGGCATTCGCCGCCGCGATTTCAGCATGGCTTTCAAGGAGCGCTTCGTCCAAGTCGGACTGGTCTTCCTTTTGGCGCTGTTTGCTTACGTTATGTACAACGACGTGATGCGCCTTTTTCCATTTCATTCCTGAGAATCGGAGACCAGAGATCAGAAATGGTGGGTCAGTTCCGCCTCCGTCTCTGCGCCCTCTGGGACTTTTACATTGAGAATTCTGGTTCGGAAACTCGAAGCCAGGATCAGGGCCATAGACCAAACGCAGACGGCTAGCGGTAATCCAACTTCCTCCCGTTAGTGGCTTCTGTATTTCCGTTCTCTGAGCTCCGTTCTCTGAGCTCCGTTCTCTGATCTCATGCATCCCGTAGGGGCGCTTCGCGTTAGCCGTGGCAACCTGTTAGACTGGCGCGGTATGGCGTTTAGCGCATCGCATCGCGCCTCCACCACGGAGCGCCTCAACACCGCGGAAACCACGGGGAAACTTCAGCAAGCAGCGGCCGCCCGCGGGATTCGCATGACGCGCCAGCGCCGCGTCATCCTGCAAGTGATGGACGACGCCGAACAGCACCTCGACGTGGATCAAATCCTCGATCGCGCGCAAAAAATTGACTCGGGCGTGCACCTCGTCACGGTCTACCGCACGATTGACCTGTTGAAAAAAGAAGGCCTCATTGACGAACTGGACTTGCTTCATCTGCGCGGCGACCGCCACTATTACGAAACGCATGGGCCGCGCGACCACATCCACGTCGCTTGCCTGCGCTGCGGAAAAGTTCGCGAATTTGAGAGCAATCTTTACGAACAACTGAAGAACCAGATCGCCCGCGACTTCCACATGAAGGTCACGGTGTCCCGCACCGAAGTTGGCGGCTACTGCGCCGACTGCCTGCAAAAAATAAACTCGTAACGCAGGTTTACGCCGGCCATCGAAGGCCCTAGGCCGGAGGTCTAATCTGGTAATTCACTTGCCCTGGGCTCGTCATCTGCCAAGCGTCCTGCATTGGAAAGCACCTAATGTGGAGCGCCGAATTAGGAAGGTTGCCATAATTCGATGGGATTTCCCTCAGGGTCATGCAGACGAGTGAAGCTCCCAACGCCGGGATAAGATTCCGGGTCTTTCACCTCAATTCCTGCGGTTCGCAGCTGGGCTACCATTTTGTTGAGGTCATGCACGCGAAAGTTGACCATCCAGCCCTTGTTAGTATCCCCGAAATACTTGGTGGTCTCGGGAAAAGGAGTGAAGGAGGTCGGTCCGGCCTCTTGCTGCCAAACGGATCCACCCTCGCTCGTTGGTGTGAGCGCGATCCCCAAGTGTTGCTGGTACCAGTTCCCCAACGCCTTGGGATCATGAGCGCGGAAGAACAACCCTCCGATTCCGGCTACTTTTTCCATTTCCCTTCCTCCTGATTCCTGTTTAGTAGCTGTCTTCGCAGGCGGAACAGGACGCGCTGCCTGTGCGGGGCTCTGTGCCGCCATGGCTAATTTATTCTGGGGCAGAATGAAACTGGACCCGAAAGCATACGACAAGATCTGGAGTAATTGGCGCCTTTGAAAGCTCATTCTATCCTCCTCCCGATACTTTGTGCGAACTCATCTACGAATACCTGCGGGGATGGAGTTCTTAAAAGGCCGATGCGCTAGTTCGTGTCATTCCGGAGATGCTCTGAGCAACTCTGTATGCGCCGATGGCTGGACGCTCGGAATGGAACGGTTTCAGTATGAGACTGGTTCTAGGAAACTCCCAGCACCTGGGAAGGGCCTGTCGGTGACTTATCTTTGACTTAGCTTCCATTAGCGGGCGAGATTTCTCGCGCCTGTATTTCATACTTAAAATTGTCAGGATCGAGCGAGTCGAGGCGGCCATCCGCAGTTTCCGCTTGCGGATACATCAGGAATCCGAGAGGCCCGCCTTTTGCGCCGGGAAGGGAGACGTCGTGGGCGAAGTTATAAGCCATCCAGTTCATTTCCCAGGATCCGAATAGCCGAGCGCGGGCTTTTTTCACCATGTCGTCGTCGAGCGGACGATTTCCAGGCGGTTCTTCCAGCACAACCTTCCGGACGTCGGCCGGATCGACAGGGACCCATCCGTAGCCCTTCAAGTGGACCTCGGCTCGGCAGTGCTGCGCTTTCGTTACAATTGGAGTTGAAGGGCCAAGACTCTTGTATCCGAGTTCTGACTTGGCGACGCGGATGCCATAAACATCGCGAGCTGGGAGGCCCGAGGCGCGAGCGAGGCCGACGTAAAGAGCGTTGAGGTCGGCGCACTTACCTCCCAGATCTTTGCTCTCTAACATGAAGAGAATGTCACCGGCACCACAGCCGCGGGTCTTCGGATCCCGAAAGGTGTTTTCAACAATCCATTGATAGATCGCACGCGCCTTTTCGATGTCTGTTTTGGCTCCAGCCGTGGCAGCATTCGCAGTGGTTTTTACAATCCCGTCCGTGGGTATGAGTTTTGTGGGTTGTAGAAAATACTCCAGTTCCGCGGGATTCTGTTTAAGAGCCTCGTTAGGTTTAGAAAAGTCGACGGCAAAGTCCTTGGTCTCGATTCGACTGGTGAGTGTCACCACTGGCTTTGCCCCAACCGGGAACTCCGCCACAACCATTCCAAGCGCATCAGCCTTGCTTTCGACCAGCTTCGCCGTGCCCCCTTCGGCATGGAAATCATTCCTAAGAGTCCTTTGAAATGGCGTCTCTCCAAGGAGCGCCGCCGGCAACCAAACTCGTGTGGAGCCGGAAGGTTTCAGAACCTCGGCGCGAGTCGTTACTTCAAACGTGCGCCAACCGGCCGGCGCGGGCTCCTGAGCTAATGTCAAGTCCAAATTGGAAAGCGAGGCGCTTACGGCAGCCCCACTCGCATAAGTCAGAAACTCACGACGGTTCATTGCACCCTCCTGTGGCGAGAAGTCACGCCTGCGACGTGGCCAGCGCCCGCGCGCATGTACGACCGCGCATTTACGGCGATGGCTTTGGCCCAACGGCAGATGATACCGCAAATTGGAGGGCAACCGAAGTCGGCGGCTAGTTCATCCTTTCTGCGGGTTCGCGGTTGTGCCGTTCTGGATCCTCCGCGAAGAATAACGTCAGTGGGTGACTCGTGACTGGTGTAAAGGCGGAGCGGAGGAGGAGACTTCGGTGACCCATGGCACTGATCCTGACGATAATCCCGTTTTTCCTCCGGCGAGCCAGGAGAGTTAGTGAGCTGAAGGCGCGGCGGCTTCGCCAACCGCGATGGAGCGGCCGATCCAGGCGAAGGCGAATAGGGCGAGGCCGCCGATCCATGCGCCTGGACTGAACGTTCGCGAAAAATAATGGGCGACCACCACGCCCGCGGCCATCAGAATCCCCGCGAGGAACAGGAACATGCGCATCCCGTAGAGTGTAGCGAACGGCAAGTAGTGCGCGCCCAGAAGGACCAGCAGAGCTGGAAAAAACAAATTCAAGTCGTAGAGACCTACGGGCACAAGAAGGAGCATCGAAAACGGTAGCACAAGCGCGACCTGCATCCCGAGGTAATGGAACGAATTCTCTTTGCTCACGGATGCGCGGCGGCCCGACAGACGCAGCAGCATTTGCGTGAGCGGAAAGATGAAAAATCCCGCGATGACCGCGATCACAATCGACGCTTTTGGAGTGACCCAAGTGCCTAGCGCCGCGGACACCAGCCAAATGACGGACGAGACAAGCTGACCCCAAAAGCCGCCGATGTAGACAGAGCGCACTTCGCGTTGAGCATCCTGGATGTGCATGCAGACCTCCGAAAAGGGTGGTGTGGCGTGGCCCGCTACACTAGCACAGCATGACGCGACCCCACTGCTCGTTTCTCGGAGCCGAGCAAGGCATTAGGCAGCGGTGGCGGCTTTGGATTTCGCTTTCGCTTCGTCAACGGGTTCTTGAATTGGTTTATGGGCGGGTTCTTGGATAGGCTCATCATAAACCACGCCGATGGCCTCATCGAGAACGTCGTGCGCAAGATGGTTGATGGTTTCCCAAACGGCTTCGTAAATGGCGGCCGCGCAAGTTCCTTTTTCAGCCTCTTCACCAAGGAGCTTAAACAAATGATATCTGAGACTCGGATTTCGCCCCGCTATCTTCAGCGACAAGTTCGCGATGCGCTGAAACGGGTGTCTGTCCGAACCCGGGGGCCACTTAATGGCCTGGTCCACACTCGCTTCCTCTTCGGTGACTTGAAAGAAAGCACTGTTTTCCGCTTCTCTTTGCCGCTCCCTTCTTCGCACTTGGACCAAATCTTGTATCTCGCCACGCGCTTGTTGTGCGTAGCGTTCACTCTGTTCCGCGGTCAAATTGTCTTGCTGTTTCTTTTGAATTGCCGCTCGACGCTCCTGATGATACTCGAACCATGTTTGCCTCATTTCCCCCTCCCCAAAAACTTAGGAGCCGCCGTACGTGCAATGGCTCCCACAACTCGCGGCAGGGATGGCTGGGTTTTGGATTGCCGCTTTCTACATACGGACTGCATTACGTGCGTGAGGTGCGCAACGAACTGACAGACCTCCTTTCTCGGCGCAAGGACGCTCCTCTCCTTGAGCGTCTCCGGATTTCGGAATTAGCAACGAACTGCCTGAACTGCAGTTTCACAACGCAACGGCTGTCTCTCGCTGGGGATGAAGAGACGTTCTTCGATTGTTTGGATTCAGGTTCCGCAACAGCTTTTGACCGGCACCCCGGAACCAATTTTTGACCGCTAAGATACTGCACGAACGGCCGTTTGCGCCTGCCCGAATAGTCCTGAATTGGTACAGCTGGCCGAAAAAGTTCACCCCTGTACGCAAGGACAGGCCGGTTAACTTGGCTGATTCGTTGGCTTACCGGTAGAGTGCGTACCCGGAGAGAGGCCACACTCATCCAATACGGCCAGGAGGGCGACCCAGCATGCATCACGTACGCCAGGAGGACCTGCCTTTTGTTGGGAGTTCCTACGAGTTTCGCGGAGCGGAGCAGGGCGACACCGGCGTTTCCGTGTTCCTCTTCTATGGTAAGCCAGGTCCTGGGGGGAAGCCCGGTTCCGGCCCCGGTCC
>DATEGO010000089.1:0-123913 GCA_035280065.1 Candidatus Acidiferrum sp. | reverse complement strand
ACGAAGCCCCAAAATAGTGTAGCCAGCGGAACAAGCAGATATATAATCCGTCCGATGAAAATGAACTCACGGAATTCAGCGAGAAAAGTGCTTTCCAAAGACTTTGTGTGTTATGCACCACGACTCATGTGCGCTCTGGCTGCTTTGTTGTTCGTGGCTTTAGCGGGACAGGCGCAGAATCAACCGATACGCGTCATCGCCTTCGGCGCGCATCCCGATGATTGCGACCTTGGCGCCGGTGGCCTCGCCGCCAAGTACGCCACGCACGGCGACAAAGTGAAGTTCGTATCGTTGACCAACGGCGACGCGGGGCATCAGTCCTTGCGCGGAGAAGAACTCGCCAAGCGCAGACGTGCGGAAGCGCAAGAGGCCGGGCGGCGCATCGGCATCGAGTACGAAGTCCTTGACAATCACGACGGCAAGCTCTTGCCAACTCTGGATGTCCGCGAACAAGTGATCCGAGAGATTCGCCAGTGGAAAGCGGACATCGTCATTGCGCCTCGGCCTAATGACTATCATCCAGATCATCGGTACACGGGAGTGTTGGTGCAGGACGCGTCATACATGGTAATTGTGCCGGACCTCGTGAACGACACGCCGCCGCTGAAGCACAATCCGGTTTTCCTGTACTACAGCGACCGGTTCATGCGTCCTCAGCCTTTTCGCGCAGACATTGCCGTGTCGATTGACGATGTGTTCGAGAAAAAGATCAGTATGCTGGACGCCCACATTTCGCAGTTCTATGAATGGCTGCCATGGACCGAGGGCCAGTTCGAGCAAGTGCCGAAGGATCCCGGGGAGCGGAAGAAATGGCTGGCAACAGGGCCGTTAGCTTCGAGAAAACTGCAGCCGGAATGGCGAGATGCCTTGGAGAAACGCTATGGCGCGCAAGCGGCCGGCGTTCGGCACGCTGAGGCTTTTGAAATTACGGAATATGGACGCCAGCCCAGTGAGGAAGAGATTCGTAAGCTCTTTCCCTTTTTTCCTGAGAAGTGATTCGCTGCTTGCGCCTAATCTGCAAGTACGCAGAAACGGAGTACTGTCGTGAAAAGAAGTGGTGGGATACTCGCCGTAACCCTGTTCCTTGCGCTCTGCGCATTGGCTCAAGCTCCGCGTGAGAGCGGCTGGGTCCCTCTCTTCAATGGAAAGGATCTTTCTGGCTGGAAGAAGAATGGGGACGAAAAGTGGGTGGTGGAGCAGGGAACCATCCTCTGCGAGAGCACCGCCAACAAGTACGGATACCTGACGACAGAAAAGACGTACCAGGATTTCACGTTGCGGCTCAAGTTCAAAGGCGAAGCGGCAGGCAATAGCGGCGTGTTCCTTCGCTCGAAGATTTTGGGCATTGACCCGCAGCACGGGCCAGACATTGAAGGAATGCAGGTGGAGGTGGATCCCAACGTAGGCAAGCATACCGGTGGCCTGTACGAAAGCGGCGGGCGCGGATGGGTGGCGCAGCCGACGGCAGAGGGTGAGCAGGCGCTGAAGCCCGGCGAGTGGAATGATCTGGAAGTTTCCGTGCACGGAGCGCATATCGTCACGCAGCTCAACGGCACAAAGATTGTGGATTTCACGGACCCAGCGCCGAAATTCACCGACGGCGTAATCGGCTTGCAGATTCACACGGGCGGCGGCGTGAAGGTGCGTTGGAAGGACATTTACCTCAGGCCGGAATAGAATGCTGTCATGGATTTCGGGCCAACAGCGTAGAATTTGGCTCGACAGGTGAGCATGAATAGACAGAATCGTCGTACTTTCTTGCAAACTTCCGCAGTGGCGGCGTTGGCCGCTCCCTTTAGCAAAGCCGCTGCCGCAAATAGCCAGGCTGTTCCAGACGCGTCACTCGCAGAGCCCCTCCGGGTTGGTCAAAGCGCGCCTCATGTAGCCGCCAACGATGGAAAAAAGCCGTTGCGGCTTGGCTTGATCATTGGCATCGGCAAGGATCCGGATGCAGCGATGGCCAAGGTGCGCGACCTTGGCTTGCCGACGAGCCAAGTGTTTGTGGATGAGTTTGAAATGGAACTTGTCGGCAAACTGCGTCAAGCGCTCGAGAAGCATCAGATTGAAGCAACGTCACTCGTCGTCGGAGGACCTGGCAAAGAAGTTTGGGACTTTTATCAAGGACCGCTTACCATTGGCCTGGTTCCGCGCGAGACGCGGGCCGCGCGAATCGCGCATATCAAGAAAGCCTCGGATTTTGCCAAACAGTGCGGAATTCAGGCTGTCCAAACGCATTGCGGATTCATTCCCGAGAATCCCAATGATCCGGTCTACAAAGAAACGATCGCGGCCATGAAGGAAGCGGTGGGCTACTGCAAGAACAACGGCCAGAATTTCCGCTACGAGACCGGCCAGGAGACGCCCATTACGCTGGTTCGCGCCATTCAAGACGTTGGCCTGGACAATCAGGGCGTCAATTTTGATCTCGCAAACCTGATTCTTTACGGCAAAGCCAATCCTGTGGATGCGATTGAACTTCTCGGGCCCTACGTTCAGGGAATTCACGCCAAAGATGGATTGTTTCCCACGAATCCGAAAGACCTCGGGAGGGAAGTCGCCATTGGCAAAGGCAAGGTGGATTTTCCGCGCATCATTGAGCGGCTGAAGCAGCTCAATTATCAGGGCGCGGTCACCATTGAGCGGGAGATTTCCGGCCCCCAACAAGTGGCAGATGTTCGGGAAGCGAAGGCTTACTTGGAAAAACTGATTGGATAGTTGTCAGGAACGGGAGGGAACATGGCAGCCGATGCAAAGCGATCAAACTCCTCAAATGAACTGGACCGCCGGAAATTTATCGGCGTGGCGGCGGCTACGGCCGGGGCGATGCTGATCAGGCCGGAGCTGGTACGCGGCACGGCGGCGAATTCCGCCGTGCGGGTAGGTTTGCTCGGCTGCGGCGGGCGTGGAACGGAGGATGCCTCGAACCTCGTTGATACCGGAAATGCTCGCGTCGTGGCGCTGGCCGACATGTTCCAGGATCAACTGGACACTGCCAAAAAACATTTTGACGAGATGCAGCAGGGAAAGGGCTACGCGGCGATTAACGCTTCGCAGATGTTTGTCGGCCCCAATGCCTACCAGCAGATAGCGGCCTCCAAAGAAGTGGACGCAGTGGTGATTGCTTCGCCCCCCTACTATCATCCTCAGCATTTGGAAGCCATTGTTGGTGGCGGAAAGCACGTCTATCTCGAAAAGCCGGTGGCCGTGGACGTGCCCGGCGCATTGAAGGTGATTGAGATCGGCAAACGCGCTGAGGCCAAACTCAGCCTGGACGTTGGATTCCAAATTCGCGATTGCCCCCCGTTCGTGGAATTGGTCAAGCGCATCCATGGCGGGGCGCTCGGCAACATCGTCTGCGGCGAAGCGCACTATCTGGCCGGCTACATCGATCGGCCGGCTTGGCCGAATGCATCCCCCGTTGAGAAACGGTTGCGGAACTGGGTGTACGACCGAGTGCTTTCCGGCGATATCATTGTCGAGCAGAACATTCACGTGATCGACATTTGCAATTGGGTTCTCAAGAACCATCCGTTGAGGGCTTCTGCAGCGGGCAGTCGCCTGGGCCGCCCGGCGAACGATGGCGACGTCTACGGAAATTACAACGTCGTCTTCCACTATCCCGACAATGTGGATGTGACCTTCAGCTCCACGCAGTTCGCCAAGGGCTGGTGGGATGTGACCGAGCGCTTCTTCGGCACGAAGGGTACTTCCCAATCGCCTTACACCGGGCCGCTTGGCATTTGGGGCGATGAACCTTGGCAAGCGCCTTTAACGCAGAAGCCTGGCGCTGAGCAACAAGCGTTTTCCGTCACAGGAAACTTCACCTCCAACTTGGAATTTGCGGACCGCGAAAAAAAGAAAGCGTTTGTGGAAAGCATCACCAGCGGCAATTTCCATAACCAAGCCGCGAAGGGGAGCGAATCTGCCCTTTCCTGCATGATGGCGCGCACCGCCGCTTACACGGGACGCGACGTGACCTGGGAAGAGATGATGAAATCCAAAGAGGTATGGGATTCGAAAATCGACTTAAATAAACTGGGCTGAGGTAGCCGATGCGTCCTCCATCACGCCGCGAGTTCTTGAAATCTTCTGTTACTGCCGCATGTGCAGCCAGCCTGGGAGGGGGGACGCTCGCGAACTCTCTGGTTGCCGGGGCAACTCCCAAGGTTCCAGCATCTCCGCCAGCACTCTCCATCAAAAAAGGCGTGTGGTTCGGGATGCTGCCGGAGAAGCTCAGCATCGCGGACCGGTACAAGCTGGCGCGAGACGTCGGGTTCGAGGTCGTGCAAGCCCCGACAGAGCCGGACGAGCGCAAGGCCGAAGAGATCAAGAAAGCCGCCGAAGCTGCCAACATCCACATCGACTCTGTGATGAACATGGATCATTGGAAGTATCCCTTGTCATCGAGCGATCGCGCGGTCGTGGAAAAGAGCCTGGCGGGAATGCGCACGTCTTTGCACAATGCCAAGTTGTGGGGTTGCGATGCTGTGTTGCTAGTGCCGGCCGTGGTGAATCCCCAGACGTCCTACCATGACGCATGGACGCGCTCGCAGAAAGAGATTCGCACGCTGATTCCCCTTGCGGAAGAGTTGAAGGTCGTTATCGCCATTGAGGAAGTGTGGAACAAATTCCTTCTGAGCCCGCTCGAGATGGCGAAATACATCAATGAGTTCCAAAGCCCTTGGATCAAAGCCTGGTTCGATGTGGGCAATGTCTTGCTTTATGGTTATCCGCAAGATTGGATTCACACGTTGGGAAATAGCATCGTCAAAGTTCACGTCAAAGATTTCAAACGTAAGGAAGACGGATACGCCTGGGTCAACCTGGGCGACGGAGACGTAGACTGGGCGGCGGTCCGGCAGGCCTTTGCCGATGTTGGTTACTCGGGCAGCGCTGTCACCGAACTCGAGGGGGGAGACGAAGCCTATCTCCGCGACGTGGTGAAGCGCTTTGATCGCTTAGTCCTCGGCCGTGGTTGAGCCCCCACAAAAAGTCCCGCGGAATTCCAGGCTCAGCGAGCCGCAGGTATTGGTTTGCTGCCTCGTCCATACGACTCAGAAAGAAATGTCCTTTCATTCCCTTGCGGGCGCGAAAAAGAGGATTTCTGGAATTGCCATTGCCCTCGTTTCGATCGCAACTTTCGTAACGGCGTTTCAAGTGTTCGCAAACGCCGGGCAAAGCGGGCCGAAAAGGAAAATTTCGCACGGGCATGACTGGCCCGCGTACGGCGGCGCGCCGGAGAACAATCATTACTCCAACCTGGCCCAAATCAATCGCAGCAACGTGAAGAAGCTGGGGGTTGCGTGGAGCTTCGACACCGAAGAAGAAGGCGGCCTGCAGACGAGCCCCATCGTTGTCAATGGAGTCCTGTACGGAATCACTCCCACGCAGAAGGTATTTGCGTTGGACGCGGCCACAGGCAAGCTCAAGTGGAAATTCGATTCGGGGATCAAAGGAACGCAGCCGGATCGCGGGCTTTCGTTTTGGACCGATGGCAAAAACAGCCGGATTTTGGTTGGGGTCACAAACTTTCTCTATGCTCTCGACGCGGCCTCCGGAAAGCCGATTGCAACTTTTGGCAAACAGGGCCGCATCGATTTGCGTGAAAACCTCGGACGACAACCTGCGAAATCACAATCCATTTATCTGACGAGCCCGGGAGTCGTTTACAAAGATCTTGTTATTGTTGGCGGGCGCAATCCGGAGACGCTTCCTGCTCCGCCCGGGAACATTCGCGCCTACGACGCACGAACTGGCAAACTTCGCTGGTCGTTTCACACGATTCCGCATCCAAGAGAGTTTGGATACAAAACATGGCCGAAGCAAGCGTGGAAGACAAGCGGCGCCGCAAACAACTGGGCGGGCATGGCGCTCGATGCCAAACGCGGCATCGTGTATGTACCCACAGGTTCCGCGGCGTTTGATTTTTACGGCGGAGACCGTTCGGGAGACGATCTATTCGCAAACTGCTTGATCGCTTTAAACGCCGAGAGTGGAAAAAGGCTCTGGCACTTTCAGGGGGTTCGCCACGATATTTGGGACCGCGATTTCCCTTCCGCGCCTGCTTTGCTCACCGTGAAACGCGACGGAATAGAAGTTGAGGCCGTTGCGCAAACCACGAAGCAAGGGTTCGTCTACTTGTTCGAACGCGCGACCGGAAAGCCGCTCTTCCCCATCGAATACAAGAAGTATCCGCCCAGCGATGTGCCGGGTGAAGCCACTGCCGCCGAGCAGCCGCTTCCCACACGTCCGGCGCCTTTTGCGCGTCAACATCTAACCGAGGATCTTCTGACCAACCGAACGCCCGAAGTCCATCAGTGGGCCCTAGGAAAATTTCGAACGTTTCGCAGCGAGGGCCAATTTGTTCCCTTTGGTGTCGGGAAGGACACCATCATATTTCCGGGTTTTGATGGCGGTGCGGAATGGGGCGGACCGGCAGTGGACATGGAGACCGGCATCATCTATATCAACGCAAACGAAATGGCGTGGACGGGGGCGCTCGCCGAAAACACGGGCGAAAACAGCCCCAAGGGCATCTACTTGAGTCAATGCGGAGTGTGCCACGGCGAAAAAATGACCGCGTCGCCTCCTGCGATTCCCACCTTGATTGGCATCGCTGACCGCATGTCGTGGAAAGATATGGCGACGACCATCAAAAACGGAAAGGGAAGGATGCCCGGGTTCCCGAATCTGAGCGAAGACCAGGTATATGCCTTGCTTGAATACCTCTCCAGCGGCGAGAGTAAGGAAGTCGCGGGTTCCGGCACGCCGCTTGCAATGAAGTATCGGTTCACCGGATACAAGAAGTTTCTGGATCCCGAAGGCTATCCGGCCGTCGCTCCTCCATGGGGCACACTGAACGCCATCGACCTGAACACCGGGGAATATCTCTGGAAAATTCCGCTGGGTGAGTATCCGGAGCTGGCCGCAAAGGGAATGAGAAACACCGGCACCGAAAACTACGGAGGCCCTATCGTAACGGCAGGCGGACTTCTTTTCATCGGCGCAACAGACTTTGACAAAAAGTTTCGCGCCTACGATAAATCCACGGGCGAACTTCTGTGGGAAACAACACTCCCGTTCGCAGGAAACGCAACGCCTACCTCTTACGAAGTGAATGGCCGCCAGTTTGTCGTCATAGCCGCCGGAGGGGGCAAAGATCCAAAGTCACCATCGGGCGGGGTCTATAGTGCTTTTGCGTTGACGGCGAATTAGGCGGCAGAGAATGGTCATGCGGCCGCGTCCTTGTAACGCGAGATCCTTCTGAAATTGATCGGATGAAGCACGCTAGGGACTGCCCATTCCTTCTCACACGGTTGATCTACTCTTGGCGTAAAGCGTTCATAGGATCGACTCGGCTGGCCCGTCGCGCCGGCAAAAGACTGGCAAGCATCGCCGCTACGATCAAAAATGGAATCGTGACGATAAAAGTCGATAAAGAAATAGGCTGCATTCCTTCGACCAGTCGTTCCATCACGCGTCCAGTTGCTATGGCAACGGCGGTCCCGATACCAACACCTAATAGAATAATTCCAAGACTCTGGCGGAGGACCAGCCACATGACTTCGGCAGGGCTTGCACCGAGAGCCATGCGCAGGCCAATTTCCGGAACGCGCTGGCCGGTCAAATACGCCAGCACGCCGTAGATTCCGATGCACGCCAGCACCAGTGCCAGCCCTGCGAAAATGCCGAACAAGAGCAAGAGGAAGCGCTGAAGCGCCAGTGAATTGTGCGCGAGCTGGTCCATGGTACGGACTTGATACAGCACCTGGTCGCTAGCCGCCCCTCGCAATTCCTGACGGAGCGGTTCGACAACTGTCAATGGCGGAACACTGGTGCGCACGGCGATGGACATAAGCTGCGACCATCGCCGCAAAAAGGGCGGTGCCACTTGCGCAAACGGATAGTAGAACTGAGCGCGCACTTGGGCCTGATCGTCGCCAGCGAGGCCCCAGTAGCGCACATGCCCAACGACGCCCACAATTTTGTAAGGTGTGGTGCATTCCACATACTTCTTGTCGTCTTGTTGGGGGCAAGGCATCCCGGGAATCCAGAGGCTCTTTGCCAGGGCATCCTCTCCGCCAAACGCGCTTCTCGCAAGAACGTCGTCCACGACGATCACCGGCTCGCCTCCCAGGCGGTCATGGTCATCAATGAATCGCCCTTCGAGTAACGGAATGCCCATCACCTTCAGATAATCAGGCGTCGCGCTGCTCGCCAGCGCCACCGGCTGCTTGTTCTCAGGCGGGACATCGGCTCTCGTCCAATAGCCGGTTTGATTGTTGCCCTCGCGCATCGGAACTATGTCCACGGCAGTAACGGATTCCACTCCCGGAACGCGCCGCGCCCGATCAATCAAATCCTGCCAACCCGCGGGAATCCGTGCGGCGTCAGCCAGGGTGGCTGGCGAGAGGGCCACGCGCATGACAAGCAAATTCCGGATATCGAGCCCGGGATCGAGAGAAGAGGCATACAGCAGCGTGCGCCCAAGCATTCCGGCAGCAATCAATAGAACAATTGCCAGGGCTATCTCCGAGGTGACAAATGCGGAGTGCAGCCGACGAGAGCTCCCAGCCATCGTTCGTGCTCCGGCACGCAGAATCTGTTCCACGTCCCGTACAGGCGCGCGCCACGCCGGAGCTAGCCCAAACAGCAAACCACTCAAGACGGACACTCCGATGGCAAACACAAGCACGCGCCAATCGAGTTGGACTTCGTCCGCGCGCGGCAAGTCTCCTGGCCAGAAAGTCACAAATTGATGGAGCCCCGCGCTCGCCAGCATAATCCCCAGCACCCCGCCCGCAAGCCCGAGAAGCGCGCTCTCTGTGAGGCACTGGCGAACCAGGCGTCCGCGGCTGGCGCCAAGGGCCACGCGCATCGCCAATTCGCGCTCGCGCGAGACCGCGCGTGCCAGCATCAAGCTGGCCACGTTTGCGCATGCGATCAGCAACACAAGCCCGACAGCGCCCAAGAGCAACCAAAGTGTGGAGCCCACGTCACCAACGGGTGGTTCCAGCCGTTTGACTTGTAGCGAGCGGCCCTTGTTCGTGTCTGCGTAAGCTTGCGCCAAGTGACTTCCCGTCAGCCCCACCTCTGCTTGCGCTTGCGTCAGTGTTGCGCCGGGCCGCAGGCGCCCTATGACGTGGACCGGCTGCGCCGCGCGATTGCGCAAGTAGCCCGCGGCGTCTTGGCCCACCAGCGTGTAAACATCCGGTTCACCTCCGTACAACCGGAACCCCGCGGGTGCTACGCCAACAACCGTGTACGACTTCTGCTCGACAACGATGGAGCTGCCAAGGACATCCGTCTGGCCGTCAAACCGCTTCTGCCAAAAGTTGTAGCCGAGGATGGCCACAGGAGCGGCACCAATCCGGTCTTCTTCGGGCAAAAAGGCGCGACCCAAGGCCAGAGGCACGCGCGCCACGGAAAACAATTCTGGGGAAATTTCAAAGTAGTTCACATACTGCGGAAGTCCTGGCGCGCTGAGCGTGCCGGAGTTGTACACCAATGCTGCCATGTCGAAAGAATGGCTCTCGCGCTGACAATCAAGAAAATCGAGATACGCGAGCTTTTGTTCTCCATTGATTTTTGTGTTCCATCCGTCGGTGTGGCCGTTCACCGCCACCAATCGGTTCGCCTCCGGATAGGGAAGCGGCTTCAGCAGCACGCCGTTGACGAGGCTGAACATCACCGTGGTCGCCCCGATGCCGAGAGCCAGGGTCAGCAGCGAAACGGCCACAAATCCCGGCCGCTGCCGAAAGCTGCGCATGGCATAGCGCATGTCCTGCAAGAAATCGAAAAGCCACCGCCAGCCCCACATGTCTCGCGTAACCTCTTCTGCGACGCCTACATTTCCGAATTCTCGGCGCGCGGTTTGGCGAGCTTGCTTTTTCGTCATGCCGGATTCCAATGCTTCACGCTCCGCAAGCTGCAAGTGAGCCTGAATCTCCTCTTGCAACGCTTCATTGCGCCGCTCTCGCCGCCAAAACGACCATTTCATGGCACGTTCTCCTTTTCAGCAGGATTCAGGATTCCCGCGATAGCGGAGGTGAGGCGCTCCCAGCGCGAACGCTCCGACATCAATTGCCGTTTTCCCGCTTGTGTAAGGCGATAGACGCGCAGCCGCGGTCCAAGCCCCGAAGTCTTCCATTCCGACGCAATCCAGCCCTTGCGCTCGAGCCGGTGCAGCGCCGGATAAAGCGACCCGGTGTCGACTTTCAGAATCTCGCCGGAGTTCGTGCGAATCGCCTTGCTCAGCGCATAGCCATGCCGGGGCGCCCATTGCAAAGTCTGCAGGATCAACATATCTAAAGTGCCCTGGAGGATTTCCGTCCGGTTTTGGTAGCGTTCTTTTTGCGAAGCCATACTAGGTATGTAGACTCCCTTCCTAGCGGTAGGTAAGCACCCTACATACCAAATGCGGACAAATGCATGGTTTCGATTCGCGAGTGCGCTCGCCCGCTTGACTTCGCTTCGCTTAACCCTTGGAATACCAAGAACTAAGAGCTATATATAAGGATAGTTGGCCTCGGTTACTGCGGTCGCGCCAAAGGCGGCCAAGGCAGATATTCCCAGGGGACCTTGTTCGAACATGGGACATGCAATCCCATTTTCGGGTAACCTAGGATGGCCTCCTGGCCCGGATACCCGCCAACACTCTGAGACCATGGGACTTAGCGAAGGGAACCTTGGGCACGGGATTTGCGTTCCAAAGGACGGGCATTAAATTATGGACATTCAACGACCCTCTAACGCACGTGCAAAAAAAATCCGCCGGATTATCTATGGTTCGGTGGCATGCCTTCTCATTGGCGGTGTGAGCTATGGGCTCTCCCGCCTGCGGCCCGCCGCGCCTACGGTGGACCGGGCCACCATCTGGGCCGACGAAGTCAAGCGCGGACCGATGCTGCGCGAAGTCCACGGGCTTGGAACTCTGGTTCCCGAAGACATCCGCTGGATCCCGGCGGAAACGAATGCCAGGGTCGAAAAGATCGTCATGCGGCCCGGCGTAGATGCAGTCGTCAAGCCCACCTCCGTGATTCTTGAGTTGAGCGATCCTCAAGTCCAAAGGGATATGTTGGACGCGCAGTATCAACTTAAAGGCGCGGAAGCCGACTTCGCCAATCTTAAGGTTCAGGTCAACAGCCAATTGATGAACCAAAAATCCGCGGAAGCAAGCGTTCGCAGCGATTACGAACAAAGCCGCTTGCAGCACGACGTCGACGTGAAACTAGAGAAAGAAGGCATTCAGTCCAGCCACGTCGAGGAGCTCTCGCGGGTAAAGGAAGAGCAGCTGAAGATTCGCCTGCAACTCGAGGAGGAGCGAACGCGCGTAGCCAACGATTCCGCAACCGCGCAGCTTGCGGCGCAAGAAGCGAAAGTGGAGCAGATGCGTGCCCTCTATGCCCTGAAAAAAAGCCAGTACGATGCTTTGCACGTCCGCGCCGGAATGAACGGCGTGTTGCAGCTTGTGCCTGTGGAAGAGGGGCAGCAAGTCACCGCCGGAGCACAACTCGCGCGAGTGGCTGACCCCAAAAGGCTAAAGGCAGAAATCAAAATCCCGGAAACGCAGGCAAAGGACGTAGTCGTCGGACAAAAAGCAACGATTGACACGCGAAATGGCGTCGTGAACGGCCGCGTCTTGCGAGTCGAACCGTCCGTACAAAACGGAACGGTTACCGTCGACGTGCGAATCACGGATCCCCTGCCCCTCGGAGCTCGGCCCGACCTGAGCGTGGATGGAACTATCGAGCTGGAGAACTTGAAAGATGTGCTTTACGTGGGCCGGCCGGTAAATGGGCAAGCGGACAGCAAAATAGGAATCTTCAAGCTGATTGACGACGGATCGGAAGCCGTTCGCGTGAACGTCATCCTCGGGCGGAGTTCGGTGAATACCATCGAAATCCGCGAAGGCTTGAAGGTCGGCGACAAAGTGATTCTCTCCGATATGTCGCAGTGGGATCAATTCGATCGTATCCGGCTCAAGTAAAGGGTTCAGACAAAAAGTGTGGCTCCTCGTAAGCGGTCGGGGCGGAAATTAGCAAAGCAATGATGGATCGCGAAGCAGGGAGAAGCTGATGCAAACGCTTTGGCAGGACCTGCGCTATGGCGTGCGAATGCTGGCCAAAAATCCAGGATTCACCGCGGTGGCGATCCTTACGCTGGCGCTGGGCATCGGAGCCAACACTGCCATGTTCAGCTACCTGAATGCCTGGGTCATCAAGCCGTTGCCTTATCCGCAGGCTGACCGGCTCTTGATCTTCGAGTCTCATGACAAGAAACGGGGATGGACGGGGGGATATCTCACTTCCACGTCATCTTTCCTGGATTTCCAAAAACAAAACACCTCTTTCGACCAGACCGTTGAATGGGCGGGTTGGAATTTCAACCTAACGGGGGACGGCAATCCCGCGTTGGTTGAAAGTGGACGAGTGAGCTGGAATTTTTTTGATGTGTTGGGTGCTAAGCCGCTCCTCGGTCGGACCTTCACCCCGGATGAAGATGGCCCCGGCGCCTTGCATGTAGCCATTATCAGCCAGGGACTCTGGCAGAGCCGGTATTCAGGCGATCCAAAAATCATCGGCCGAAACATAAAGATTGAAGGCGAAGCGTACACTGTTGTCGGTGTCATGCCCGGAAATTTTCAGTTTCCGTTAATGGGGATCGCGAATCTTTGGACTCCCCTTGCGCTGACCGACAAAGAGCGCGCCGACCGGGGTGGCTCATTCCTCTCCGCATTCGGCCGCTTGAAGCCCGGCGTAACCCCTGATCAAGCCGGTGCGGAGTGCGCGGCGATTTACGGACGTCTTGAGAGTCGCTTTCCGCAGACGAACACAAACCTGACCTTGTTGGCTAGTTCCATGGCGGAGGCCATAGGAAAGAACGAAGGCGTGCCTCAGGTGATCATCTGCTTCGTGATTGTCGGGCTCGTTTTGCTAATCGCCTGCGCTAACGTTGCGAACCTGATGCTTGCCCGCGCGACTGCGCGCACAAAGGAGTTTGCCGTCCGCGGAGCTTTGGGCGCCACCACGCCCCGTCTGGCGCGGCAACTTCTGACCGAATCGCTGCTCCTGTTCTTCGCAGGTGGAGTGGCTGGCTCCTTCTTCGGTCTTTGGGGAATGAAGTTGATTGACTCTTGGATCCCTGGTCACGTTCGCGGATTCCTGGTGAATTACGGGCACGTGGATCTGGACGTCACGACATTGGTGTTTACGCTGGGAATTGCGGTGTTCTGTGGTTTGGTCTTCGGCTCAGCCCCGGCTTTTGAGAATGCACGGCTCGACGTCAATCGCACCCTAAAGGAGGCTTCCGGTCAGGCTTCCGGCAGCAAGCGCGGCGCCCGTCTGCGTCAGATTTTTGTGGCCGCGGAGATCGCGCTTGCCGTTATCGTGCTCATTTCCGCAACGCTGTTGGTGAAGAGCTTTGTCATTTCCGTGCGCTCCAGCCCCGGATACGATGCGGAAAAAGTGATGGTCGCGCAAGTCGCGCTTCCGAAGACGAAGTACGCCCAAGATTGGCGTCAGCGGAGCTTCGGCGAGGATGTGCTCGCGCGCGTTCGCTCCCTTCCTCAAATCGTCTCCGTCGGCGCGGCGAGTTCCGTGCCCTACGGGGGCTTCGGTCAGGGAGTCGAAGTTCAAGCAGTTGATAGACCTGCCCCGCGGCCCGGAGAAAGAATCGGTGCGCGATACACGGCGGTGTCGCGCGACTATCTTTCAACGATGCGGATTGGGCTTGTACAGGGCCGCTTTTTCGATTCCACCGATGAGCAGGAGGGCCATGCGCCGTCGGTGATCATCAATCAAACACTCGCGCGACAGTTCTGGCCCAATGAGAATCCCATCGGGCAACAATTGCGCTTTGGTGACCAGCATAAGATTGGCACCGTTGTGGGCGTTGTTAACGACATCAAAATGTTTTCCGTCCGCGAGCGGCCTGGGCGTCAGATGTACGTTCCCTTATCGAAATTCCCATCGTCGACGTTCGGGTTCGTCGTGCGTACTTCCGGTGACTCCCCGGCAATGGCTACAGCCATCCGCGATGCGATTTGGGGCGTGGATCGCGACCAGCCTGTCTCTTCGGTCGAGCCGCTCGAAACTCTGATAACCGTAGCGAATGCGGGAGAGAGCGTCGTGGCCAAGCTGATGGTTTTCTTTAGTGCACTGGCCATGTTTTTGGGCGTAATCGGGATCTACGGCGTGATGGCTCATTTGGTCTCGCAGCGCACCCACGAAATCGGCATCCGCATCGCCCTCGGTGCCACTCCGTTGCAGGTTTTGAGCATGGTCATCAACCACGGACTGAAGTTGGCGCTGATCGGTATCTCGATAGGCTTGCTCGTGGCGCTCGGCGCGACCCGAGCGCTCGCTAGCCAGCTCTACCAGGTCTCGCCGTACGATCCATCGACGTTTATCGGAGTGGCCCTCTTGTTTGCTTTGGTTGCGCTTACGGCGTGTTATTTGCCCGCGCGGCGTGGAACGCGCGTGGATCCATTAGTTGCGCTCAGGTATGAGTGATCCGTTTGGATGTTTGCAGTAGAAGTTGAAAGGAAGCAATGCACGCGCTGTGGCAGGACGTTAAATACGGCCTCCGGATGCTGCTGAAGAACCCGGGGTTCACCGCTATTGCAGTTCTAACGCTGGCTCTGGGAATCGGAGCGAACACAGCAATTTTTTCGCTCCTGAACCAGGTGCTGTTGCGGCGCCTCCCCGTCCGCAATCCCGAACGGCTGGTGATCCTGAAATCGCCGGGACCAAAACGCGGCCATGTTTGGAGCGATGGCGACGACTCCGAAATCTTTTCCTATCCTTTGTATCAGGGGTTGGCGAAAAACACGTCCGTGTTCGATGGCGTAATCGCGCGCTATGAATTTTCCACCAGTGTCGCCAGTCACGGCCAAACGGACCGGGGCTCGGGGGAGCTCGTCACTGGAAACTATTTCCAGACGCTGGGCGTGCGGCCTGCCCTCGGCAGATTGTTAACGCCGGCAGATGACGACGTTCAAGGAGCGCACCCTGTTCTGGTGCTGAGTCACGGCTACTGGACGCAGCACTTTGGCGGTGACTCTGGTGTGCTGAATCAGACCATGCTCGTGAACGACACGGCGATGACCATCGTTGGGGTGGCCCAGGCCGGGTTCACAGGGATCCAGGTAGGGCAAACGCCTGATGTTTTCGTGCCTATGACCATGAAGGGCCAGATGACGCCCATCCGCAACGGATTGGACGATTGGAATGACTCTTTCCTGGCCGTGCTGGCTCGGTTGAAGCCGGGTGTATCGCAGGAACAGGCCGAAGCCGCTATCAACGTGGATTACCACCCCCTCCTCGAACAACAACTAGAGCATCTAGGGGGTGGAGGCAACCACCTCCATGGAAAAGACCGCGATGAGTTCCTGAATAAGAAGGTGGTCCTCTACCCCGGTGCACAGGGCCGCACCGTCACCCAGCGCGACTCTGGCCCAGCCCTTGAGGCGTTATTTGCCATGGTGGGCCTGGTTTTGCTCATTGCCTGCACCAACGTCGCCAACCTGCTGCTGGCCAAGGGCGCAGCCCGGCAGCGGGAATTCGCTATTCGTTCCGCCTTGGGCGCGACCAAAGGCCGTATGATTCGTCAATTGATGGTGGAGAGCTTCCTTTGCGCGGTTGCCGGAGGCGGCTTGGGCCTGCTTCTGGGCTCCTGGTTGATGAACATTTTGACCCAAGCCGTCGTTTCAGAAGGTGGAGTGCAGGGCATACATTCCAAGGTGGACGCAACTGTCCTGGGATTTGCGGCTGCGGCCACGGCGACATCGGCCCTTGTGTTTGGCTTGATTCCCGCGTGGCGGGTCGCGCGGGGAAGCGTGTCTCAGGTCCTCAAGGATCAAGGGTCCACCGGATCCGCGGGACCGGGGCACGTGCGCTTCCGCAAAGTGCTTGTCGCCGGGCAGGTAGCGTTCACGGTGCTCCTCCTTGCGGGGGCTACCTTGTTTGCGCAAACGCTGTGGAATCTGCGCAAACAGAATCTGGGATTGAGCACAGAAAACCTGATTACCTTTTCGATTTCCCCGCAGTTGAGCGGGTACGACGCGCCGAGAACCGTCGCCCTGGTGGATCAATTGCGGCAGCGCTTGGCGGGGCTGCCCGGCGTATCGGGAGTGGGGTCATCGCAAATCGCTGTGCTGACTGGGACCGACATGGGAACGAACATTACCGTCGAGGGCCGCCAAAACCTGGACACCGACGAACGTCATGTCAACTACGACGCCGTGAGCCTGAATTACTTTTCGACCATGAAGGTTCCCCTGCTTTCAGGGCGGGAATTCAATGACGCGGATACGGCTACGAGCCCGAAAGTTGCCATCATTAACGAAGCGATGATGAAAGCATTCTTCTCGAACCGGAATCCCATCGGCGTGCACCTGGCGATGGGCTCAGGCAACGATGCGAAGCCGGACATTGAGATTGTCGGCGTCGTGAAAGACGCCAAAGAATCGCACGTGCGGGATCGTGCGAGGCCGTATTTCTATCGGCCCTATGCGCAGTTCGGAAAACTCTTCGGCATGACTTTTTACGTGCGCACCTCTCAGGACCCGTTGCTCATCGCCAACGATCTACGTCAGACCGTGAGGCAGCAGGATGCGAATTTGCCCATCTATGAGCTAAAGACGGTGAGCCGCGTCGTGGATGAAGATTTGTTTGCCGAACGCGTGATTGCGGGGCTCTCCTCGAGTTTTGGCGCTCTTGCTGCCATCCTCGCAGCTCTGGGAATCTACGGCGTGCTTGCCTATTTGGTGGTGCAGCGGACGCGCGAGATCGGCATTCGCCTGGCGCTCGGCGCCGCCAGCGCGCATGTTCGCGCGTTGGTTTTCAAAGAAGTGGGCTGGATGGTGCTTGCTGGTGTAGTCGTGGGCTTGCCCGCGGCTTATGCGTTGGCGCGCTTGAGCGAGTCTCTATTCTTTGGAGTCCACGCCGGCGATGTCATCGTGTACCTTATTTCGCTGAGCGTCATCGTGATGATTGCGGCTATCGCCTGCTATGTGCCGTCGCGGCGCGCCACGCGGATCGACCCTATCGTGGCTCTGCGTTATGAGTGAAGACGGGTTTGGTTTGGGCGCAAGATTTTGCGGGTGAAACGGTTTTCAAGAAATCGAATTCGATAAGGAGAACACATGGTAGAAACCAGCGACACTCTCATCAAAATGGAAGGCGTCAAGAAAGTCTTCCTCACCGACGAAGTGGAGACTCATGCCCTCGAGGAAATCCATCTCGAGATCAAGAAAGGGCAGTACATCTCCATTGCCGGTCCTTCGGGCTGCGGCAAATCCACGTTGCTTTCGATTCTCGGGCTACTGGATTCGCCTACCGATGGAAACTACTGGCTGAACGGCCAGCCGGTGGCGAAGCTGACCATCAGCGAACGCACGCGGATTCGCAACCGCGAAATCGGCTTCATCTTCCAGGCGTTTAACCTTATTGGCGACCTCACGGTCTACGAGAACGTCGAATTGCCGCTGACCTATCGCGGCACAAGCGCCGCCGAGCGCAAACAAAAAGTCCAGCAAGCGCTCGAGCGTGTGGGCATGGCCCACCGCCTGCGTCACTACCCATCGCAGCTCTCCGGCGGTCAACAGCAGCGTGTTGCTGTGGCTCGCGCCTTGGTCGGTGATCCCCTGATTCTGATGGCGGACGAGCCGACGGGAAACTTGGACTCGAAAAACGGCGAAGCCGTGATGGAACTCTTGCGCGACCTGCACCGCAACGGCGCGACAATTTGCATGGTTACGCACGACCAGCGTTACGCCAACTTTGCCGAGCGCACCATTCACCTGTTTGACGGCCGCATCGTCGAGGAAACCCGAGAAGCCGAAGTCGGCGCCTGACGCGGAGGAAAGCGAGCATGGGCACGATCTTGCAGGACGTCCGGTTCGGCTTGCGCATGCTCGCAAAGCATCAGCTGGCCACTCTGGTTTCCATCCTGGCGCTTGCGGTGGGCATAGGCGCCAACACCGCGATGTTCAGTCTTGCCGAGGCTTTTCTGTTGCATCCGGCGCCGTTTGAAAACGCAGATCGCATCGTCGCACTAGTCGATTCCCGGCCTCAAGAAAACATCGACATGAACGGCATTGCGCCTGCCACCTATTTCGACTGGCAGAAAGAGGTTCGCTCGTTCGATCGCCTGGCTGCCTATGCGTGGCAGGAAGTGAATCTGACAGGAGATGGCAACCCGCAAAAGGTCAATACTTATCGAATTTCTGCCAACTTGTTCGAAACGCTAGGCGTTCAGCCATTGCTCGGCCGCGGATTTTTCGCGGAGGAGGAAGAGCCCGGAAAGGATCAGCGAATCGTTCTCGGGCACGCGCTTTGGGAGCAGCGCTACGCCTCCGATCCGCAAATCCTTGGCAAGGATATCAAGGTAGACGGCAAGAGCTACACCGTACTCGGAGTGATGGGCAAAGGATTCGACTTCCCCTTGCCCGCGGAAGCGTGGCTCCCTCTGGCCATTGATGTTAAGGACCGCGAGCGGCGCGACAGCCGTTGGCTTTTCGTGCTCGGCCGCTTGAAACAGCACGTCTCGTTTTCTGAAGCTTCCGCCGAGATGCAAGCTATCGCCCAGCGCGAAGCAGACGCCTACCCCGACACCGACAAAGGCTGGCGGCTTCGACCCATGCCGCTTACGGTGTTCGTCACCGGAACTCTCACCCGAGAGTACACATGGTTATTGATGGGAGCCGTGGGATTCGTGCTCCTTATCGCTTGTGCCGATGTGGCCAATGTGCAGTTCGCGCGCGTGGCCGGGCGTACGAACGAATTTGCGGTGCGTGCCGCGCTGGGCGGCAGCCGGTGGCGCGTCATCCGGCAGCTGCTCATCGAAAGTATAGTTCTCGCTGCCTGTGGCGCGGTTTGTGGTCTGTTCATTGCCCAATGGGCTCTCCAGGTGACTCTCTCGCACATGCCACCGAACGTGGCCAGGTTTATCGCCGGATGGAAGACCATCCGTTTGGATTCCAACGCGTTTTTGTTCACGTTGGCCATTGTCGCCGTTAGCGGCGTTCTCTCCGGGATTTTCCCTTCGCTGTTGGCGTCGCGCGAAAATCTTGCGGAGTCTCTGAAGGAAAGTGGCCGAGGTTCTACCTCTAGTCGCGCACGCGGGCGCCTGCGTGGCGCGCTGGTGGTAGCGGAAATTTCGCTCGCCTTGGTTTTGCTCGTGGGCGCAGGTCTGCTGGTGAAGAACTTCCAGGGTTTGCTGAACGTGAATGAGAGTTATTCGCCCCGAACGCTGCTCACCATGAATCTCACCCTTCCGCGAACGCAATATGCGACTCAGCCGCAGCAGCTGGCGTTTTTCGAGCAAGTGCTTCAGCGATTGAACGGCCTTCCCGGCGTGCAATCCGCCGCGATTGTGACGCACGTTCCTTATTCGGAGGGCGGCGGAGTGGAGGAAGACATTTTTTCGATCCGGGAGCACCCCGCGAGTAAGCGCGGCGAGCGGCAAGATGCCATCGTTCAAAACATCGCTCCGAGTTATTTTCGCATGATGAATATCGCGCTTCGCGATGGACGCTTTCTGAGCGATGCCGACGGCGCTAACACAACGAAAGTCGTGGTCATCAGCGAGAGCCTGGCGCGGCGTTGTTTTCCTGGCGAAAATCCGATGGGCAAACACCTCAGCGCCGGCCGTAATCCATCCGACACTTCAGACAATGACGTCGCCGAACATCCGTGGTGGACCATCGTAGGCGTGGTAAGCGACGTGCACTACAGTTGGATCAGCAAAGAAGAGATCCCGACGATTTACGGGTCGTTCCGGCAATGGCCGCCGTACTACACGACAATCATGGTGCGCGCTGCAAGCGATCCCACTCAGCTGGTTTCGGCGGTCCATACGGAAATTGCTGCGCTCGATCCCGAGCTGCCGCTCTACAACATTAAGCCCATGGATCGGGTCATCACTGAATCCATCATCGGAATCGCGTATGTTGCCGCGATGATGGCGGTGCTCGGAGTGATTGCGTTGATTCTCGCCTCCGTCGGCGTGTTTGGCGTAATGTCGTATTCCGTGAGCGAGCGTGTGCACGAGATCGGCGTCCGCTTGTCGCTTGGGGCCCAGACGGGTGACATTGTCCGGATGGTGTTGCGCAGCGGCATGCTTCTGACCATTTTAGGCTTGGTCATCGGATTGCCGGTTGCCTTTGTCCTAGCGCGCGCGCTGGCATCGTTGCTTTTCGGAGTAGAGGCCACAGATCCCTTTTCGTTCATTGGCTTGCCGCTCCTGCTGGCAGCGGTCGCGGCCCTGGCGTCTTACCTTCCCGCCCGCCGTGCTTCTCGTGTTGATCCGCTTGTTGCATTGCGCTATGAATGAGCAGCTGTTCTAGGAGATCTCTTGGAACCTTTAATTCAACTGCGGAATCTTGAAAAATCCGTGGAAGCGGGCCCGAACCGCTTTTTTCTTCTTCGCCGCGTCAACTTGGACATTCAGCCCGGCGAGTTTGTCACCATCATGGGGCCTTCCGGCGCCGGAAAATCCACTTTGCTCAGCATCATCGGAATGCTCGATGGCGCGTGGGCTGGCGAATATTATTTTAACGGCGAACCCGTTCACAAGCTCAACGTAAAGAAACGCAATGAACTCCACAAGGCGAATATTGGGTTCGTTTTTCAGAGCTACCACTTGATCGACAATCTGACGGTTTTCGAGAATCTCGAAGTCCCTCTTTCCTACAAAAATGTGCCGCACAAAGAGCGCGTCGGCCGCGTTTGCGATGCGCTCGATCGATTCAACATCGTCGGGAAAAAGGATTTGTTCCCGAATCAACTTTCGGGCGGGCAGCAACAGCTGGTGGGCGTCGCGCGCGCGGTGATCATGAATCCGAAACTGATTCTGGCTGACGAACCAACCGGAAATCTTCATTCCGCGCAAGGCGACGAAATTATGCAGCTGTTCAAGCGATTGAACGATGCCGGGACGACGATTATTCAGGTCACTCACTCAGAAAGAAATGCGTCCTACGGGCACCGCATCATTCAACTAAAAGACGGGTGGGTCGTGGGCGAGACAGCGACATCCGGCGTGGGAGCCAGCGCGGCGCAGCCAAGCTAAGGCCAATCTTGTTTTGTGGCTGGAGACCACAGAATGACCACATTGCTTCAGGACATTCGTTACGCGTTGCGCATGCTGCTGAAGAATCCTGGGTTTACTGCTGTCGCGGTCTTGACGCTTGCGCTGGGCATAGGCGCGAACACGGCCATCTTCAGCGTCCTCGATTCCGTGCTGCTTCGCTCCCTCCCGGTTGCGCATCCGGAGGAACTCGCTCTGCTGACCGATCCCGATTCTCACGGCCAGAGTTTTGGCAGTGAGGGCGGCGAACGTTCGCTCCTCGCTTATTCCGAATTTCAGTATCTGCGAGATCACAATGAAGCCTTTTCGAAACTCTTCGCGGCAGACAGCCAGCTTCCCGATGTCGACATCACGATCGGCAACGCGTCCTCCAGCGGGAGCGTGCAGAAGGAAACTGCGCGTGTTCGCCTTGTCAGCGGCGAATATTTTGAAACTTTGGGCTTGCAACCTGCCGCGGGGCGCTTCTTCACTCCAGATGTGGACCGCGTGCGCGGCGGGGCGCCGATTGCCGTTATCAGTTTCGCATTCTGGAAGTCGCGTTTCGCTCTCGACCCGTCCGCACTTGGCAAAAGCATTCAGATTCGCAACAACTCTTTCGAAATCGTGGGAGTGACGCCGCCGTCGTTCTTTGGCGAGACCGTCGGCGAGGCGCCTGACCTTTGGATTCCCATCACCATGCAGGACGTAATTTATCCCGGCCGCGATCTGCTCAGCCCCTCGCCCCAGGGCTTGCTGAACCAGCATATCTGGCTACAGGCCATGGGCCGGCTGAAGAGCGGAATTTCGATCACACAAGCCGGTGTGGGCGTCAACATCGTCTTCAAACGCCTGATCGAATCCCTGATGGGTCCAGACGTCACCGACAAGCAGCGGCGCGAATACCTCGACCAACATCTCAAAGTTCAATCTGCCGAACGCGGCGCCTCCACGCTTCACGAGGCATTCGGAGAGCCTCTAGAATTCCTGATGGTTCTTGTGGGACTAGTCTTGCTTATCGCCTGCGCTAACGTCGCCAATCTGCTGCTCGCGCGCGGCGCCGCCCGACAAAGAGAGTTTGTCATGCGCCTGGCCATTGGCGCGGACCGTTTCCGCTTGGTGCGCCAGCTTCTGACGGAAAGCTTGCTCCTGGCCGTGCTTGGCGCTGGCGTTGGCATTTTGCTCGCATTTTGGGCGGACTCTGTTCTTCTGAGCTTGGTAGGCGGAGTTGCGAATGGACCCGCAAGCGTCCAGCTCCGCCTGCACCCTGACGCAAGCGTCCTTGGTTTTACCCTACTTGTCACCGTATTGACCGCCATTCTTTTTGGACTCTTTCCGGCGTTGCATGCTACGCGCCTCGATCTGTCCTCCCAGATGAAGTCTTCGGGTTCCAGCGGGGCCAAGGCATCTTCCAAGTGGGGCTTGCCTTTGAACAAGAGCCTGGTGGTTGCGCAGGTTAGCTTTTCCGTGGTGCTTCTCATAGCTGCGGGTTTGTTCGTTCACAGCCTCGTCAATCTGAGCCGCGTGAGTCTGGGCTACAATCGCGAGAACCTCCTGCTGTTTCGCGTGAACGCCGCGGCAGGCGGATATAAAGGGCCCGCCTCAATTCGCCTCTATGAGGATTTGCTGGGACGTATCTCGGCCATTCCCGGTTTGCGCGGTGTAGCCGTTTCCCATAACGGTTTGTTCAGTCATTCAGAATCCGGTGATCCCATCGCTGTTGAGGGCCATACGCCGAAACCGGGACAAGAGATGGACTCGCGGATCGACATGGTCGGTCCCGGCTATTTTTCGACGATGGGCATTCCCATTCTTCTCGGGCGGGAGATTGGCCCGCAGGACGCCGCCTCGAGCCTTCGTCCGGTGGTTGTAAACGAAACGTTTGTTCACCGTTTTTTCCCCGATACCAATCCCATCGGCAAACACGTTCGCGACACTTATCCGGGTAATCCCGCCGAGTGCATCGTGGTCGGAGTGGCCGCGGATGCGAAGTACAACAGCTTGCGTGAGAAAACGCCGCCGCGCCTGTACGGTCCTCTCTTCAATCCGATGTGGGAACAGGCAAGCGCCGTGTATGAAGTCCGTACATTTGCGGATACGGCTAGCATAAGCGCGGCTCTTCGTTCCGCTGTGCAGGAAATCGCTCCCTCTCTCCCTGCGATAACCGTTCGCACCATGGACGGCCTGGTTGGCGACACGCTGCAAACGGACCTTTTCATCGAACAGCTTTCGATCACATTCGGCTTTCTCGCGATACTGCTTGCCAGCGTTGGCCTTTATGGCGTGATGGCGTACACCGTCGCCCGGCGCGCTCGTGACATTGGCATCCGCATGGCTCTTGGCGCCGCGCCTGCCAATGTGCTGTGGCAGATTCTCCGCGAGAGTCTCGCGCTTGCGGCAATCGGGATCGTTATCGGCGTGCCCGTAGCCCTGGCGGGAACTCGCTTGGTGCGCAGCATGATTTTCGGCCTGGGCTTTGCTGACCCCCTCGTCATTATCGTGGCCGCCGTCTTGCTTGCCCTCGTTGCGGCGCTAGCAGGTTTTTTCCCGGCTCACCGCGCTTCGCGAGTCGATCCTATGGTCGCTTTGCGATACGAATGAGGCGAAAATGAGAACACTGGCGCAAGATTTTCGCTACGCCATTCGAATGCTATTGAAAGCACCCGGTTTTACGGTTGTCGCCATCCTGACACTTGCTCTCGGCATCGGCGCGAACACCGCGGTTTTTAGTGTTGTGAATGCCCTCATCCTCCGTCCGCTGCCGGTCGAGCGCCCGAGCGAGTTGGTCTTCCTTGAGAACACTCCCTCCGGTCCGAGCCACTCATTCCCAAACTACAAAGACCTTCGCGACCGCAATCAAACCTTCTCCGGACTCGTCGGCTACCGCATGGCTCCCATGGAATTGGAGACAGATCGCGGCGCGGAACGCATTTGGGGTTATCTTGCCACCGGCAATTATTTCGATGTCCTTGGCCTCAAACCCGCCCTGGGCCGTTTCTTCAATAAAAATGATGACGTGCATCCCGGGGCCAGCCCTTATGCCGTACTGAGTTACGGTGCCTGGCGAGCGCGATTTGGTGGTGATCCTAACCTTGTTGGCAAGACCATTCGAATCAATCGCTTGCAGTATACGGTCTTTGGCGTGGCTCCGCCTGATTTTCACGGGACAGAGCTCTTCTATTGGCCCGAGGTCTGGGTGCCGATGATGATGGAGCCCCGAATCGAAAGCCAGTCTTGGCTCGACAACCGAAGCACGTGGAATACCTTTATACTTGGGCGCCTCAAGCCAAATGTTTCTCCTGGGCAAGCAGAGGCGAATCTCAATTCCGTTGCGGCCGAGATGATTCGCCAATTCCCCAACGAAAATGATGGCCTGCGCTTAAAGCTGACCAAGCCTGGCTTGGTCGGTGACCTCATTGGTGGTCCTGCAAAGGCTTTCGCGCTGGGTGTGCTTGTCCTCGCCGCTTTGGTTCTACTGGCGGCTTGTACCAACCTAGCCAGCATGTTCGCTGCGCGGGCTACGGACCGCCAGCGTGAATTAGCCGTGCGACTTGCTATCGGCGCGGGTCGCGGGCACGTGGTGCGTCAAGTCTTGACCGAAACCCTATTGCTTTCTGTGGCAGGCGGCGGCGCTGGCTACCTGCTCGCTTCATTCCTATCTTCAGCACTGAGCCGCTGGCACGCGCCCTTGGATTTTCCCGTACAACTCAATGTCACCGTCGATTGGCGTGTTTTCCTGTTTGCCTTGGCTGGCTCCGTTGTTGCCGCCGGGCTTTTTGGCTTGGCGCCTGCATGGCGTGCCGCCAGGACCGATCCAAATGCCACGTTGCGAGGAGTCTCCGCCACCTGGGGCCGAAGCCGTTTGGCGTTGCGCGATCTCCTGGTCGTTGTGCAAGTAGCCCTGTGCTTTGTGCTAGTGTCTGCGTCGTTCCTTTCGTTGCGCGGTCTCCAGCAAGCTTTGCAGATGGACCTCGGTTTCGAACCGCAACATGTTTCCACGGCGGCGTTCGAATTGAACCTCGCTGGATATTCCGAAGAACGCGGCCGCGCCTTCCAGCGGCGAGCACTGGAAGCCGTCCAACAACTGCCTGGCGTGCAGTCCGTGGCTTACTCCAATTCCGTCCCGCTCAGCATCGACCAGTCCCACACCTCTGTGTTTCCAGCGGACAAAACGGACCTCCGGCCTTCCGACCGCATCAGCGTTGTCTACTATCAGGTTTCTCCGGAATTTTTCTCCGGGCTGGGAACGAAGTTGCTCGCTGGCCGGGAGTTTACCTGGCATGACGATCTCAAATCTCCCCCAGTCGCCATCATCAATCTTGCTTTGGCAAAGCGGCTGTTTCACACCGAGAACGCTGTCGGCAAAAGCTTTCCAGCATACTCCGGACGGCCGGTTGAGGTCGTGGGCATCGTCGAAGATGGCAAGTACGAGAGCCTGACGGAATCCCAGCGACCGGTGGTCTTTTGGCCAATCCTGCAGTCGTATAACTCCACTACTACGCTTGAGGTGAAATCCACTCTTCCCGCGACACAAATGGTCGGTGAGATTCGCCGCACGATTGCAAAACTCGACCCCGAACTGCCACTCTATGGCGTCGGCGGCCTCGAGCAGATGCTCGGTTTCGCATTTCTTCCGACGCGCGCCGCAGCCATCGCGCTTAGTGCCTTCGGCTTACTCGCCATCATGTTGGCGGCAACAGGCATCCACGGCCTTGTAGCTTATGCAGTTTCCAGGCGCACGCATGAGATCGGCATCCGCATGGCCATTGGCGCGCGGCCCATCCAAATTCTTCGCGTCATCCTGAGCCGGACTGCGATGCTCCTCTTTTGTGGCTCAGTGGCTGGTTTTGGCTTAGCTCTGGCAGTCGGCCGGGTAATAACCAGCATCGTTTACGAAACTCAGCCGCACGATCCGCTCGTGATGCTCAGCGTATGGCTCGCCATTGCCTTGCTGGCACTTTTTGCATGCTGGGCGCCAGCCCGCCGTGCCACAAAAGTGGACCCGCTGGTGGCTTTACGCTACGAATGAGGCTAACGATGAGAACACTGCTGCAAGATTTTCGATACGCCGTTCGGATGCTGGTGAAGGCACCCGGCTTTACCGTTGTCGCCATCCTGACTCTTGCGCTTGGCATCGGCGCGAATACCGCAATATTTAGCGTCGTGAACGGCTTGCTGCTGCATCCGTACGGCATCGCTCACCCGGAGCGGTTGGTGGCCATTCGCGCCCACTACGAAAAGCTAAATCTCAAAAACATTGTGATTTCCGCGCCGGACTACACGTTCGTGCGCGACAACACAAAGACCTTCGCCGCCGCAGCTATAGAGAATCAGAGCGACTTCAACTACGCGACAGGCTCTTGGCCGCTGCGTTTGCGTGGTGCGAGGGTCTCCTGGCAGTGGTTCGACGTGTTCGAAGCGCGGCCTTTGCTGGGGCGCGTCTTTACGCCCGAAGAAGATCAGCCGAATGCCAATCGCGAAGTGGTTCTGGCGTACAACACATGGAAATCGATTTTTGGCGGTGACGAGGGCATCATCGGGCGTACCGTTGAACTCAATCAGCAGCCTTACAAAGTCATTGGCGTCATGGGACCCGAATTTCAGTGGCCGAGCCAAACCGATCTTTGGGCTCCGCTGGGGCTGGCGTCGGATGCCTTCGTCATCAACAACATCTTTAATGAGAACTACCTCGCCATCGCGCGGCTGCAACCCGATGCAAAACTTCCGAACGCTTCCGCCTTCCTCTCTTTGACCTCGCAGCGCATCAGCGATGATCCGCGCACACAGGGGTATCCGAAGGCGTCCGGCTGGGGCTTGTTTGCCGTTCCTTTCACGGAGTTTGTCTATGGGGACGTTCGCACACCGCTGTTGATTCTTCTGGGCGCCGTAAGCCTGGTCCTTCTGATTGCGTGTTCGAATGTCGCCGGGCTGTTGCTGGCCCGTGCGTCAGGCCGTGCAAAGGAATTCGCCGTACGCACGGCGCTCGGCGGCTCGCCATGGCGGCTGGCCCGCCAGATGCTGACGGAAAGCCTGGCGCTGGCCTTCGTGGGAATGGCGCTTGGACTGCTGCTTGCATCGCAAGGCGTTCGCGCGTTGTTGTGGCTCGCTCCGGAAAATCTTTCCACCGGCATGGACATTCACCTGGATTTGTACGTGCTTCTTTTCACCGCGCTGATTGCCGGCGCTTCCGCGATCATTTTCGGCGCGGGGCCCGCGTTGCAGATTGCGTTTATCGATCCGCACCAAAACCTGAAGCAGGGCCGCGGCACAGGGGAGGGAAGCTCGGGACGCCATCGCTTCCGCAGCGCCCTGGTGGTGGCCGAACTCTCCCTTGCGTTGGTGTTGCTGGCGGGTGCCGGCGTATTTCTGAAGAGCCTGGCAAAACTCAAAGAGGTTGATGTTGGATTTCGTCCTCAGGGCTTGATGAGTGCGGCTCTGGCGCTACCCCAACGTCAATATGATACGCCGGAGAAACAGATTGCGTTTCTCAGCAGCGCGCTGGAGCGCCTCTCTAATTCCGCCGGTGTTGTCTCTGCGGCGGCGGGCGTGCCGCTGCCATTCAGTGGTTTCGGAGGTTCCGCATCGTTCAACATTGAAGGACGTATCGCGCCGCCAGGCGATCCCGGGCCTCACGGTGACATTCGCGGCGTCAGCCCGCGCTATTTCGAAACGATGGGCATTCGGCTGATCCGCGGCCGCTTCTTCACGGATCAAGACCGGCTGGGCGGCCAGCCGGTGGCCATCATCGACGAAAATCTTGCCCACGAGTATTGGCCCAACCAGGATGCCCTGGGGCAGCGCATTCGCAATGGAAACAATCAACCTTGGAAGACCATTGTTGGCATCGTCGCGCACGTGCGTCATTACCAGGTGGTCGGCGAGGAGACGTCCAGTATTGGCACCGAAGGCTCCGCGAAAGGCGTTTATTACTTCCCGTTGTATCAGGAGAATTCTCCGGCCGTTTTTCTTGTCACGCGCACGAATGGCGATTCGGCGGCTTCGGCTGGCGCGATTCGCGCTGCGGTGCACGATGTCGATCCCAGCCAGCCTGTTTCCGATTTGCGGACGATGGATCAGCGCATCACGCTGTCTATGGGGCCGCGGCGCTCCGCAGTAACGCTGCTCAGCGTATTCGCGGCGATGGCGCTCATCTTGGCGGCTGTAGGCTTGTTTGGCTTGATTCGTTACAACGTGACGCAACGCACACAAGAAATTGGCGTGCGCATGGCCATTGGGGCGTCGCGCAAAGACATCCTGCGAATGGTGCTTGGCGAGAGTTTGCGGCTCGCGCTCCTGGGTGTCGGCGGCGGCCTGCTTGCGGCCTTTGGGCTGACGCGTGTTCTTTCGAGCCTGCTCTATGGAGTTAGCGCTACCGATCCTCTGACGTTTGCAGGCACATCGCTGGCATTGACGTTCGTGGCGCTTTTGGCGTCCTGGGTTCCCGCGTGGCGGGCGACGCGCGTGGATCCGCTCGTCGCGCTGCGCTATGAATGAAGCTCTTTCGTGGACCAAATTTGAGGCGCGGTTGGGCTCGAAATGGGCATTGAGATAAACTCTATTAATACAATCGAATGAAGACTTCCAACGCGCCATCTTATCGAGTGCTTTTGGCAGACGACCAGCAGGACATCCGCGATTCGCTTCGCCTGCTCCTTAAGGGCGAGGGCTATGAAACGCAAGGAGTCGCCTCTCCAGAGGAGGCCATCAACGCCATCGAAGCCCGCGAATTCGACGCCGTCCTTATGGATCTGAATTACGCGCGCGACACAACCTCGGGGCAGGAAGGCTTGGACTTGCTGACACGCATCCAGGTCATCGACAGCACAGTGCCCGTCGTAGTCATGACGGCCTGGAGCAGCATCGAAATAGCCGTCGAGGCGATGCGCCGTGGCGCCAGAGACTTCATTCCCAAGCCCTGGGAAAACCAGCGACTGCTCGCCATCATTCGAACACAAATTGAGCTGCGCCAGGCACTGCGCCAGGCGTCGCGCCTCGAGGCCGAGAACCGCATCTTGCGCGCGGAATCGCGCCCAACTTTTCTCGCAAATTCTCCGGCAATGGCTCCCGTGCTCGAACTCATCGGCCAGATTGGGCCATCCGACGCTAACGTTTTGATCACGGGAGAGCACGGCACCGGCAAAGAAGTGGTCGCGCGTACGCTGCACGCTTTGTCCTCGCGCGCGACAAAGCCCATGGTGACGGTGAATGCCGGCGGGCTCTCCGAGGGCGTCTTTGAAAGTGAGCTGTTCGGACACGTAAAGGGCGCCTTCACCGATGCGCGCTCCGACCGCGTTGGACGCTTCGAGCTCGCCGACGGCAGTACGTTGTTCCTGGACGAGATTGCCAACGTTCCCCTGAACTTGCAGGCCAAACTCCTGCGCGTTCTGGAAACCGGAGACCTCGAGCGTGTTGGCTCCTCCACGACGCGTCGAGTAAACGTGAGAGTTTTGGCAGCAACAAATGCGGACGTCAATGCCGAGGCCGCTGGGGGCCGGTTTCGGCAGGACCTTCTCTTCCGCCTGAATACTATCGAGATCCACCTGCCTCCGTTGCGCGACCGCCGCGATGATATCGATCTGCTGGCGCATCATTTCCTTCGCGGCTACGCGCAACGCTACCGCAAAAATATAACGGGCTTCGATTCAGGGGCGCTCAAGGCCCTCCATGAACATCCCTGGCCGGGAAATGTGCGCGAACTGGATCATGCGGTGGAAAGAGGCGTACTTCTGTCCCCAGGACCGTCCGTTCGTGCCGCGGACCTTGGCCTGCGCGCTCAATCCCCTGCTAGCGCCGCCGCCAAACTCGAGGAGATGAGCCTCGACGAAGTGGAGAAGTACCTGATTCAACGCACGCTTTCCCGCCACGAGGGAAACGTCAGCCAGGCCGCCAAAGCCCTGGGATTGAGCCGCAGCGCTATGTACCGGCGGCTGCAAAAACATCAACTGGAATGAGGCCGCTGACTTACGAGCGGCGCATCCAGCTCCTGGCGCTGGCCGTGGGCGTTCCCGGTTCGCTCGTTGCATTGATTTTGGTGTGGACCGGAAACTTCACTTCTGGCAGCGCCTGGAGCCTGACGTTCTTCATCGTGGTTTTTTGGTTCGGTCTTGCGTTCTCCTTGCAACAGCGCGTCATCTTTTCCCTGCAGACTCTTTCGAATCTCCTAGCCGCCTTGCGCGAAGAAGATTTTTCGATGCGCGGCCGCAGAGCCCGCTCGGATGACGCCATGGGCGAGGTTATGGTGGAGGTGAACGCCCTCAGCGAAACGTTGCGCTTGCAGCGCCTCGGCGCGCTGGAGGCTTCGGCCCTCTTGCGAACGGTAATGGAAGAAATCGACCTCGCAATCTTTACTTTCGATCAAGATAAAAAGTTGCGGCTGGTCAATCGCGCTGGCGTACACCTGTTGGGCCGCCCTTCGGAACGTCTCCTTGGATTTACAGCGGAAGAGCTCGGGCTCGGCGCGTGCCTGGAGGGTGAACCTGTTCGCACGATGGAGCTGGGGTTTCCCGGCGGTTCCGGGCGCTGGGGACTTCGACGTGGCTCATTTCGCGAGGGAGGTTTGCCTCATCACCTGATCGTCCTGAGCGATCTGAGCCGGACGCTGCGTGACGAAGAGCGCAAAGCGTGGCAAAGGCTTATCCGCGTCCTGGGCCACGAGTTGAACAATTCGCTCGCTCCCATTCAATCGGTGGCACAGAGTCTCGAGAGCAGTCTCGTTAGTGCCACGAAGTCCCCTGCAGTTCGCAATGATTCGTTGGCGGCAATCCTGGATGACCTAAAGCAGGGATTGGGCATCATTCGTTCGCGCACCGAGGCGCTGGGACGCTTCATGACAGCGTACGCGCAACTCGCTCGATTGCCGCAACCCAAGCTGCTTCCCGTGAAAGTTTCGGAGTGGGTGGGCAGAACTGTTAAGCTGGAAACGCGGGTGAAAGTAAGCATGGGGAAAGGGCCGGACGCGGTCATCTCCGCCGACCCGGATCAACTGGAACAGCTCTTGATCAATCTAATTCGGAACGCGGCCGATGCGGCGCTGGAAACCAAGGGATGCGTGCAGGTTGGCTGGACGCGCAAGCGTGGGCAAGTAGAACTATGGGTTGTCGATGATGGCCCTGGACTGCCTAATACCGCCAACCTGTTTGTCCCGTTCTTCACCACCAAGCCCGGCGGTTCTGGCATTGGTCTCGTTCTTAGCCGGCAAATTGCTGAGGCCCACGGAGGCGAGCTGACCTTGAGGAACCGCTCTGACGCTCGGGGATGTGAGGCCAGGCTACGGCTGCCCATCTGATGACGTTCAGCAAAACAAAGGTTTCAATCAGCCGTAACAGATGCGGTTAGGATGGGCTCGTCGCCGCGGCGGTGCTGGCGCGGCAAACCAGCTCAGGCTGCACTACAATTTCCTTCGGATACTCGGCCCCCGGCGGCGCAGCAATCCGCCGCAAGAGCGTTTCAGCGGCCAGCATTCCCATCTCGCGCAAGGGTTGTCTCACAGTCGTCAGCGCAGGATTCTGAAACGCGGCGCTCTGAATATCATCAAAGCCGACCACTGAAACATCCTGCGGTATGCTCTTTCCGCCTTCGCGTAGTGCTTGAATTGCGCCAATGGCGGAAATGTCATTGAAAGCAAACAGCGCCGTGAAAGGCTCGCCAGAGCCAAGCAGCTTCTTCGTGACAACATATCCGAGTTCCGGCGACGAAGACTCCCCTTCCAACTGGCCCACTAGTCGCTCGTTAATCGCCACACCAAGCGTCTGCGCCGCATTGCGTACCGATTCCCAGCGAATCGCGGTGTCCGAGCTAAACGCCTGTCCCTTGATAAATGCGATCTTGCGATGTCCCAGCTTCGTCAAATGCTCCATCGCCAAAGTCGCCGCGCGCGCGTGATCCAACACAATGTTGGTCACTCCCGGCAGTTCCCGGTGGCCCGACACCGCAACCAAAGGCATTTGCGCTACGCTCCTGATCGCTGTGTCTACCGCAATCAACCCTTCCACCGCCCGCTGCTGCAACATCAAGGGGTACTCTTCGATGAGCTCGTCGCGGTGCCGGTGGCTCACCACAAAATAGAAATATCCTTCTTGCAGCAAGTGGTCTTCAATCCCCGACATCACCAATGCTGCATACCCCTCGCTGATTTCCGGCACCACCACTCCGATTGTGTAGCTTCTCTGTTGCCGGAGGGATCGCGCGATGTGACTGGGCCGGTAATTCAGCTCTCGCGCTGCTTTGCGGATCAGCTCCTGCGTGCGATGAGGAATGGATTTCGCGCCCGGGGAACGGTTGATGACCAGCGACACTGCGGCTTGTGAAAGTCCCACGTGCTCTGCAAGAGACTTGAGGCTCACACCTTGCCCCGAAGCTTTTCGGGCGCGCAAACTTGTCCTTGACTTGGGCCGGGGCATAACGATTTCGTTCGCGGTAGTTTCCCACAATTATCAGGGTATTCACAAGCCATATCGCACACTGATGCACGCCCAGGTGCTCGTATGGAGCTTCGACATATGCGGCTTCATCCCTTGTAACAGCTACTAAATCGGTTTACTATGCTACTGCCTTGAGGCGAACGGGAAAGCTTGGTGTGCCATTCAGAGCGCTCGCTTCGTAACAGGGGGTGTATTTCGTCGATTTTTGAATGTCTCCAATGTAGGATAACTGGCCTTGGCGGGGCGCATCCTGGCCGGTTTAGCGCCCGCTTGATGAAACCCTTTGGGCGTCTTTCTCATTACAAGGAGCGTTTGAAACGTGACATCTCAGCTGCACCGCTCAGCCGTAGCAGCGCTCGTTCTCTTGCTTTACCCTCTCGCACCTTCTCCTGCTCCTTTCTCGGAGAAGGCTACCCACTCCAGTTCGCTTGCCACGGCTCTCTCGGAGCCCAGTGTCGAGAAAAAGGTCGACGAACTTCTCCACAAAATGACTCTCGAAGAGAAAGTCGGCCAACTTGTTCAGTATTCTGCGGGTCAGCCCACCGGTCCCGGCACAGGCCGCACCGACTACGACGACATGATTCGCAAGGGCGAAGTCGGCGCGCTCTTCAACATCTCGACCGCCCGTCAGGTCAATGCCTTTCAGCGCGTCGCGGTCGAGCAATCGCGCTTGCACATCCCGCTTCTCTTTGGCTTGGACGTAATTCACGGCTTTAGGACGGAATTTCCGGTTCCACTAGGTTTGTCTTCGAGCTGGAATCCAGACTTAATCCAGCAAACAGCTCGCGTTGCTGCGCAAGAGGCTTCCGCGAGCGGCATCCGCTGGACCTTTTCTCCGATGGTAGACATCGCAAGGGATGGGCGTTGGGGCCGAATGATAGAAGGTTCCGGCGAAGATCCATATCTCGGCTCAGTTATCGCGCGCGCCTATGTGCGCGGTTACCAGGGAACGCGTCTGGACGCGCCTGATAGCATCGCCGCTTGCGCGAAACACTTCGTCGGCTATGGCGCCGCCGAGGGAGGCCGCGACTACAACTCTGTCGAAATCTCCGAACACACTTTGCGTCAATTCTATTTGCCTCCGTTCCACGCCGCCGTGGAAGAGGGCGCCGCCACCATCATGAGCGCATTCAATTCCTTGAATGCCGTGCCCGCCTCCGCCAATCCATTCACCTTGACGCAAATCCTGCGCAAGGAATGGGGATTTCAAGGAATTGTGGACAGCGACTACACCGCGCTCGCAGAACTTATGAATCACGGGATCGCCAACGACGGGGCGACCGCTGCCCGAAAGGCTTTCCTGGCTGGCGTGGACATGGACATGGTCAGCAGCCTCTACCACGACCATTTGGCCCGACTTGTTAAATCCGGCGAAGTTCCTGAAGCAGCCGTGGATGAAGCCGTTCGCCGCATTTTGCGCGTCAAGCTTGCCCTCGGTCTGTTCGAGCATCCTTATACGGACGAATCGAAGGAAGCCGGCAGTATGCTCCAAAAGGAAAGCGTGCTGCTGGCTCGAACCGCTGCAGAAGAATCCTTTGTCCTTTTGAAGAACGCGACCGTCAGTTCTGCCCCGCTTTTGCCTCTGACCGCCAATGCGAAGAACATCGCGTTGATTGGTCCCCTCGCCAATGACAAGGGAGACATGCTTGGTTCTTGGGGTGGCTTGGGGCGCGCCCAGGATGTAATCACGCTGCGAACAGCTCTCAATGAAAGGATAGGCGCGCAAAACGTTCATTATGCCAAAGGCGCCGAAATTACAAGCGGCACGGATGACCAATTGACGGATGCGTTGAAGGTCGCTGAGCAAGCCGATGTTGTGATACTGGCGCTCGGTGAAAATGCTGGGGAGATGACTGGGGAAGCCGCTTCCCGGGCATTTCTGGGCTTGCCCGGCCGCCAGGAAGAGCTTCTCGAGAGGATTGTCGCCACAGGAAAGCCCTGCGCGCTTCTCATTTTCAGTGGCCGCCCTCTCACTCTTCCTTGGGCCTTCCAGCATGTGCCTGCGGTGATGGCTGCGTGGTTTCCCGGCATCCAGGCCGGCCCAGCCCTCGTGCGGACTCTGTTTGGCGACGCAAATCCCAGTGGAAAGCTGACGGTAAGCTGGCCGCGCAGCGTTGGTCAGGAACCGCTGTATTACAACGCACTGAATACCGGGCGTCCCACACGAAAGGTTGACCCGACCCGCCCGCCTCGCAATGGCGAAGAAAAATATGTTTCGCGCTACATTGACGAACAGAATAGTCCGCAGTTTCCATTTGGATTCGGTCTGTCTTACACGACTTTCACTTTCGGAAACCTTCGCGTTGATAAAACAAAAATTAGCGCGGCCAGTTTGAATGAAGACCTGCAAGCTCGCGAGCCCAAGCAAGGGGCCGCTCTAAGCGCCAGCGCGGACATTACAAATACCGGAACGCGCCCAGGCGTGGAAACGGTGCAATGCTATCTCCGCCTCCAGGGAACGAGCACTGCTCAACCGGTCCGGGCCCTAAGCAAGTTCCAGCGCATTAACCTGGCTCCCGGCGAAACCAAGAAGGTCACCTTTCTGCTGGGTCCAAGCTCATTCGCAATCTGGAATGATCAGCAAAAGTTTGCCGCCGAGCCAGCGAAAGTCACGCTGTGGATCGCTCCCAACTCGAGCCAGGGCGTTCAAGCAACATTGGAAATCACGAAATAAGCTGGATGGTCTCGCATTAACCATGACGAGCAAAGGTCTTCTGAGTAGAAGGGAAATGGTTCGCCTTTGCGGAATGGGCCTTGTGGCCTCTCCGTTGGCGACCTTCGCCAGTCGCCAAAAGCGTCCTGCGCCGTCTTTCCTGGAGCCCAGCGGCGCGCCGTTCCAAGGCACCGACGAACAACTGCTCGATGAAATCCAGCGCGCCACTTTTGAGTTTTTCTGGAACGAAGCCAGTCCCAAGACCGGGCAGGTAAAGGATCGCGCTCTCGCCAACGGCAATGATTCGCGCACAGTATCCAGCATTGCCGCCACGGGATTTGGTTTGACCACTTTATGCATCGGGGATCGTCGTGGTTACCGCAAATCCTCGGAAATTCTCGATCGCGTTCGCCACACGTTGCGCTTCTTAGCGAACGATTTGCATAACGAACACGGGTTTTTCTTTCACTTCATCCATCTGGAAACCGGCGAGCGGTTGTGGAAGAGCGAACTCTCTTCCATCGACTCTTCGATTCTTCTGTGCGGTGTTCTTTCGGCCCGCCAGTATTTCTCCGATCAGGAAATCAAAGACCTCGCGACAAAAATCTATCAGCGCGTCGACTGGCCCTGGATGCTTAACGGCGGCAAGACCTTTTCCATGGGCTGGCATACGGAGTCAGGTTTTCTGGATGCGCGCTGGGAGCACTTTTGCGAATTGATGATGATCTATTTGCTCGCAATCGGTTCGCCGACGCATTCCGTGGATGCAAGCTCCTGGAATGCCTGGACGCGCCCGAAAATCAAGTATCAGGGAATTGAATACATTTCAGGCAACGATCCCCTTTTCACTCATCAGTATTCGCACGCGTGGTTTGATTTCCGCAACAGGCACGACGCGTACACGAATTATTTCGACAATTCCGTGAAAGCCACCAAAGCGCACAAACTTTTTTGCCTTTCTCTCCGCGATCGTTTTCCCGATTACAGCGAGGATCTTTGGGGCATCAGCGCGTCAGACTACGTAAAGGGCTACACCGCGTGGGGCGGCCCTTCAGCGGATGGCGGCCCGCTTGGTCCGGTGGATGGCAGCATTGTTCCGTGTGCGGCCGGCGGCTCTCTTCCGTTTCTCTTCGACGATTGCATCCGCGTGCTGCGTCACATCCGCGGCCCATATCGCGAAAAAGTGTGGGCAAAATACAGCTACCGCGACGCGTTCAATCCGCTGACCAACTGGTACGGCGCCGATGTGCTCGGCCTTGATCTGGGAATCACGATGCTGATGGCGGAAAATCACCGCACCGGCTTCGTGTGGGAACAATTCATGAAAGACGAAGACGTGAGGCGCGGAATGGCCCGCTGCGGCTTCCATCCCGAGAATTCTCAAACGTCCCTGCCAACCAAGTAGCTGTTCAGTACGAAATTTTCTAGTTAACGATAACCGGCCCCCCTTTCGCGGCTTTTTGTAAGGGGTCTAGAAGGTGTTGATTCTAAAGTGGTTACAGCGCGGCCTCGAGGCTCCTTCAAGGCGATTTGGGTCATTTCTGATGGATGGCGTGCTATCGGATACCGGAGCCTTCGACGATGGTGATGTAGCGGTCGATGGGGAGCTCGGTGAAGGTCTCGACGCGGCCACTGGGCAGGGGCCAACGGATCTCCAGGCGATCGATTTTAGTCCGTGAGCCGATGCCTAGGACTTCACGCGGGTCGTGCGAGGAAAGATAGCTGCCTCCGCCAACCTTCAAGCGACTGCGTTTCAAGTCTCCGGCCTGCCAAGTGATCCGAGCGCCGATGGCGTCAGGATTTGCCTTCTTCCCGATGAGGCGCACGCCGAGCCAGTGGTTGCCACTGGCTGCGACATTCTTGAGCAGCAACGGCGAACCACCATTCGAGGTGACAAGCGCGTCTACGGCACCGTCGTTATCAAAATCACCGATGGCCAAACCTCGCCCTGCAAGACTTTGGGCAAACGCCGGGCCAGCAGAAGCGCTGACATTTTCGAATTGGTGTCCTGTGTTATGAAAAAGGAGCAACGGCTCTTTGTACATCACGTGGCTCAAGTGCTGCTCGACTTTATCGTCCGGATGCCCATTAACGATGAACACGTCAATGTTGCCGTCGTTGTCGTAGTCAAAGAATTTCAATCCCCAGCCGCTCATCAGACGTGTAACGCGGCCGATGCCCATCGGTCCCGTGATATCGTCGAACGTCAGATCGCGGTTGTTCTTGTAGACGGAATACATCTCGTGGTCTACGTTTGTGACGAAGAGATCTTGCCAGCCATCCTGATCGAAGTCGGCGGAATCGACTCCCATCCCCGAGCGCGGGCGGCCCTCCTGACTGAACGCCACTCCGGAGTCCAAGCCGATATCTGCGAATTTTCCATTTTTCTTGTTCAGAAACAGGAAATTCTCGACCGTGTCGTTGGCGACGAAAAGATCCATCCAGCCGTCGTTGTTGACGTCCGTAGCTACAACTCCCCATGCTTTGCCCAGGGATTTGCCGATTCCAGATTCCTCGGAAACGTCCTTGAATGTGCCATCACCGTTGTTGTGAAAAAGCCAACTGCGCACTCGCGGGTAGACGGTCGGTATACAGTATGAGCGCTCCCCTGTTTTTGCGTCCTCGCAGTATTTGTTCTCGGATTTGCCCGAATTCCCGAAGCGGCAAACGAAGAGATCCAACCTGCCATCATTATCGTAGTCGAACCAGACGGCGCTGGAAGCCCAGCCGGGAGCCGCTACACCGGCCTTTTCCGTTACATCTGTGAAGGTGCCGTCGCCGTTGTTCCGGTACAAAATACAGCGCTCATACTGAGTCACATACAAATCGGGAAAGCCATCGCCGTTGTAATCGCCGACAGCGACGCCCATTCCATAGCCGCCGCCCTGTACACCAGCCGTTTCAGTCGCGTCAGTGAACGTGCCATCGCGATTGTTCTTGTAGAGAGCGTTGCGAAGGGGAGGCTTAGGATCGTAGAAGTCGCACTTGCCGCTGTTCACGAGGTAGATGTCCATCCAGCCATCGTTGTCATAATCCAAAAACGCGCAGCCCGCTCCCGTGGTTTCCGGCAAGTAGTAGTTTTCCGAACGGCCGCTTACGTGCTGCCAGGTGATGCCGCTCTTCGCGGGCGGAACTTCCGCAAATAGGGGATGGTTTAATTGCGGCGTGTTGTTGCTATTCGCCAGGGAGTGAAAGGGAAGAGGGAGGCCGCGCAACAGGGGAGTGGCGCCGTACAGACCCAGATTAACGCTGAGGGCCCGCAAGAAGTTTCGCCGCGTGAAGCCGTATCCGGGATTTCTATCACCGCATGGAGAAAGGAAAGGGAACGGTGGTCTCGGTGGTCTCACGGCCGGGGGGCACCTTTGCCGAGAATTTGCAATTGCCCTTCCGAAAGACCCAGGGGGCGGTCGCTATACAGGGTTGAACGCCTTTGATTCACTTCCTGCGCATTCAATCGAGCGAACTCCACGCGGGCTTTGGCCGCATCCGCTTTTCTGTCCACGCGCGCATACGCATTCCCGAGAGAGAAGTAAATTCTCGGTTCATTTGGAAACGACTGCCGGGCGGCTTCCAGTTCCGGAATCGCGCCAGCGGCATTCCCGGTGTCCAGGCGCAATACGCCAGCCAGGTAGTGGGCAAGCGGCAGCCGTGGTGCGAGCTTTAGCGCCCGTTCCGCATAGTTCAAGCCATCCTCCGAGTCCACGAGATAACGCGCTGCTGCTATTTCCAACAGGGAATTCACGTTTTCTGGATCACGCCTCAATTCAAGCTGGAACTGCTGGACGGCCATGTCTGTCTCATTTGTTTCCAGGAGCAATCTCCCAAAGGCAAAATGCAAGTTGGGATATTCCGGATAATCAGCCGTTAGCTGGGTATAAATTTGCTTCGCCTGCTCGAAGCCCTTTTGCATCAAGAGGGTCTCTGCCTCTCCAGCCTGCTCGATCACTGTGGCGCCTGGCGTGCCTTCCGGTGGTGCATCCTTGGGACTAATCAGAAGAACAGCGAAGCCGAGCGCCGTGGTCGACTCTTTTGTCTTGATCTTGACTTTCGCCAATTGATCCAGAGTTTCTTTTGCATCGCCGAACCTTCGTGCCCGCAGCAAAAGAACTCCCAGGTGGTACAATGCCACCGTGCGCAACTCTTCGTTCTTGATAATGTTCAGTTTTTCCGCCTTCAACAGATTCTTCAACGCGGATTCATCCTGCTGTAATTCGAATTGGCACAAACCCAGCATGGCGTGGGCCGTGCCGTTGCCTGGCTGAAGAGCCACGAGCCTTGCGAATGCCGTGGCGGCTTTGGCGTAAAGGTTCTGGTCGTATTCGATGGTGCCCAATGACCACCAGCCGTTAGTCCACCGCGGGCGCAGAGCCAGGGCCCTCGTATAAAGGGCAGCAGCTTCTTCCAGATGGTTTTCGTCGTTCGCTTCTTGCGCCTTTTCGGCTAGTTGGCTGAACGCTGCGCTCTTCTGTTGCGCAACACTCGTCAAAACTCCGGGTATCGTGATGAGGAGGATGCTCATCAGGCTTAAGGCCATTCTTTTGTAGCGGAATCTAAGCATGAGAATCGAGAGCCTCAGCCATCGGTATTTGTCGCATTCACGGAGGACCAATTCGGATGCTCAATGAGGCGCGACAGTGGCCCGCGCATTGGTCTCAGCCTGGTGTTTCTCAAGCAGTTGCTGATGAAGAGTCATTTCGCGAACGGAATCCTCTTTGCGTCCAGTGCGCGCGTAGGCGACGGAAAGCTGATAATGGCCCGCAAGATTAGCGGGAGCCATTTTTACGTATTTCTCCAGTTGCGGGACGGCCTCAGAGAAACGCCCCGCAGAGTTCAAGACAGTGCCTAAAGACAGAAATGCGTCCGCGAAATGGGGATCAATTTTCGTGGCGGCAGCAAAATGGGAGATGGCGTCTTCCCACTGACCGTCAAGCCGCGCAGTTTCTCCCAGCCAGAATTCCGCGGCGGCATTCACCGGATCGATGGCAAGTTCCTGCTCGAATTCCTTCTTGGCGTCCGCGCTGCTCGTGGTGGACTCCGGCTGCGAAAGGGCCGCGCGGCCAAGCCGGTAATGAATGCCCCGCAACTTGGGATTTTCTTCCAGGATCTTTCGATAGATGGCTGCAGCCTCCGCCCACTTCTCTTGCGACTCCAAGCCCTCGGCCTGCAGCTCACGCGTTTGATACGAATTGGGGGCCACTACGGTAAGCTCTTGCGAGGCGCCTTCTGCGATTCCCAAAAAGAACTGCGAGGTCATGTATAACACCTCGGGGTCCTCCGGAAACTCACGCCTCATGTCCAAAAGTGTGTCGGCGGTTGCCCGGTCGTCTCTCTGCTTCATCGAACAGCGCACGGTGGCCATCAGTGCGCGGTACCTCACCCGCTTGTCTTTGAGTCCAGTCGTGGACTTCCTTAGAAGGGGGAGCGATTCCTCACAACGTCCCCTCGAAGCAAGATCAATGGCTCGCTCGATAGGAGTGCTGGCCGCAGAACTTGAGGGATCGGTGTGGGTTGTGCCCGTGGGGACTTGCGCGAACGCCGGAGCAATCAAGGATGCGAGACAAAACGTGACGCCAGTTTCCCAAATGCAGATTTTGGTCAGAGTCTCCGTTGAGACCTCCCGATTGCCGGATTCCTGTGCTCTAAACAGTTTCCAAGCGGCTTATATCTTACTTCCTCGCACACGCGCAAACCCAAACAAAATAATTCCGGGTGAAGCAGATAGAGGCATTGACCAGAAATAAGAAAGGGAGGCAATTGCCGGCCTCCCTTTTGTTTGGTTAAGTTGGTTTGGAGCTAGAAGCTGAAACGTGCCTGCATTTCGATGACGCGGGCACCCAGCGCGCTTTGCGACTCGCCAAAGTGTGCTTGCGTGACGTCGCACACGACGCCGTTCCACCCGCACGTGCCGTTCAGATTGACTTTGTTGAACAGGTTGTAGAAATTGGCGCGAATCTCAATCTTTCCGTTCTCACCAATCAGTTTCATGTTTGGCAACCCGAAGGACTTGCTGAGTTGCGCGTCGATATCGAAGTATCCCGGTCCATAGAAGGAATTGCGTGCGATTCCTGGCAGGGAAGGCAAGCCGCCAAAGCCCTGCTTGCCGTTCGGGCAATTGGCCGTCGGCGCGGCCACAAAGAGACATTCAAACAGCGTGCCTGGCTGAAGATTGGGAGCAGTAAAGAATGCATTTCCCGTTGCGGAGGAATTGCCGCGGTAATTCGGAGTGAACCCGCCAAGGTACGTGGCCGGCAAAATCGCGCCTGATCCTGCGTCGCACGACGGGCCGCAACTTCCCGGACCGAAATTGAAGACAGGTTCATAATGTCCCGTCACTCCGTTTACTGTAAAGGTGTCTAGTTCGCCGAGACCGTATTGCGGCGTCCAGGGGAAGCCGGTGTGAGCGTTCAGGATGCCGGAGATACTCCATCCTCCCGCGACTTTTTCCATCCAACTGCGGCTGCCCTTAAAGATGGTTGGCGAGTAGATTCCGAACACTTTGAAGGCGTGCCGAACGTCGTAGTCGGAGTTCGCAAACCCAGTCGCGATATTCCACTGGTAGAAGCTGCCGGCGTAAGCGTTTGATCCTGCGTCCATGCTGCGGCTCAAACGATATTGCGTGTCCAACTGGAACGAGTGGCTGAAATTGTGTTTCAGTTCCAGCAGCAGCGCGTTGAAACGCGCTGCACCGTCGTCCGAGTAATAGGTAATGCCTTTGACCACCGGGTTCAGCGTGTAATTCAATGCCGCAGCAACGTTATAAAGATTGTAGTGCTGCGTCAGGTGGCGTGTGGTGCTGCCTTGATATCCGATGGAGGCGACCCATTGATGGCCGAGGTCGTATTCACCGCCCAGCGTATAGTGATAGGTGTAAGTGGTCGGCCAATTTGCCGGAAGCGCCGTCAAATCGATACAACATGTTGTCGGCAGATTATTCGGGCCGAAGGATACCTTGGCGTTGGGATTTGGACCGTATCCAGTAGCCGAATGTGCGTCCGACGGAAACGTGCCAATGTACGCCACCTGGCAGGCTGGGTCCGCAGTTCCATTTGCACAGTTAAAGCTCGGGTTGTTGTCCACGAATGGTGGATTGAACCGCGTGTCCAGAGTGTTGGATTGGGCGATGCCGTTATAAGCCATGCCGAATCCGCCGCGAATCACAAGGCGATTGCCGAACTCGCGCCCAGCGAATTCTCTCGGACTCCAGGCAAAACCCAGTTGCGGGCCGAAGTTTGCTTTCTGCGCGTTGAACTGGCTCCCGCCGGTGCGGACGTTGATGTTAGTGAACCGATTAGCTCCAGTTCCAAAATCGACAGTGGCCAGCAAACCATTCTTTTCTGAAATCGGGCCAAAGTACTCCCAGCGCAGACCCGCGGTCAGAGTCAGGTTTGGCCGGACCTTATAGCTTTCCTGAAAGAAGAGAGCGACGATGTTGTCACGCAGGTCCTTGCGGAGCGCCGAAGGCACGCCGGTCTTGGGATCGGCCTGTACGCTCTCGTTGACGGGAGCGTCATTGAGGAAGTCCCAAATATTGTTAAACGTGAAGCCCGGGCGATCCGCCCAAAACGGTGCGTCCACGGAAAGAAGGCGGGTGAACTCTCCGCCCATCTTCATGGTGTGGGCACCGCGGACTTTAGTGAGTACATCCTTGGCGGCATAGGTCCACTGGTCAAAGCCGTTGAATGAGCCAATGCCGTAGCCTTGAAGTCCGCCCACGGAATTGAAGGTAACCTGTGGCATTCCAAACGGACCATTGGGATTGGTGGAGAGGTCCTTATTAATCCAGCCGGCGGCATTAACGCGAGCTTCATTGACCAAGGTGGGACTAAAGGTGTGGTCCCATAGAAGCGTTAACAAGCGATTTGTGACGGTGGAGTTGAACAGGTTCATGAGGCGATCCCCATTCCCGTTTATGCCAGTGGAGGTGCTAGGAACGTAATACATGCTGAAGGCCAGCAGATCCTTGCTAGTAGCATTGAAGTCTATACGGCCGTTGTACTGTCTGTGGGTGCTGTTAGAAGGTTCGATCGTGCCTTGATAGAAAGCGATGTCAGCGGTGGTTCCCAGGTTGTTCGAACCCCCTTTTCCGTCGCCCCCTGTGCCAAAGTTGAACTCGGTGCATTTCCCGGTGGGATCATGACCTACACAAGTGTTCCACGGGGTAGCACCTGCAATAGTGCTGCTGCCATCATTTGTGCCAATGGGTACGGTAAGAGGAGTGCCGATATTCAACCCTTGCCCGGGAATTTCCAGACAGTCTACAACGGGATATCTCACGGGGTCACTTGCATGTCTTGCAGCATCGACTAGGTTGACCGAGCTGCATGTTTGGTCAACCTGCGTGCCCCCATTGGGGGCGATTCCCTTAAAGCCATAGAATTTTGCGGCGTTGGTGCTGCTCCCTGCCAGGGCGCGAAACGCCGGTGTCTCGTACCAGCCGCCTCCAGTCCCCTGCTTCGCGTTGGAACCGAGATCTTCGTACGAAAAGAACACAAACAGCTTGTTCTTCAAGACGGGGCCTCCGGCTGTACCGCCCCAGTCATTGAACCGGTTTTCGTCTCGCACGTTGCCGCATGGCTTCGTGCAACCTGGCAGATTGCTGTTAAATCCGTTGTATTTTGTAAACGCGTCTAGGCCTGGACGGTGCGCCTTGAAGAAAAGGCTTCCATGGTATTGGTTCGTTCCGTTCTGCGAAACAATCTGTACCTGGGCGCCGCGGTAGCGTCCGTTTTCCGCGTCGTAGTTGTCCGTAACAATCTTGACCTCCTTGATGGAGTCCTCGTTCGGAGTGATGACTGAAGTGCCGCCCCAGGTCACGGAGGTGGTTTCGACGCCGTCAATTTGGTAGTTGTTTTCCCCGGTTCGAGCGCCATTGGCTGTGATCTGACCGCCGTTTTCAATTTTGAAAACGCCGTCGGTGCCACCGGTTCCGCCAACCGTCGTGCCCGGCAAGTTATTCCCGCCGTTGGCTCCGGCGCGAGCCCCGTCGCCAAACGCCCCAGGCGCGAGCTGCAGGAGCTGGAAAGGGTCGCGGCCGATGGACGGTAGCTTTTGAATATCCAATGAATTGACTGTTCCGGTGAGGTTGGCAGTCTCCGTGTCAATCAAGGGTTCCGAATCTCCATTCACCGTCACGGACTCAGCCACTTGGCCAACTTCCAATTGGACGGTGATCGCGTTGGCCTGCTCCGCGACAACGCCGAATCCTTTGACGGTCTTGGTCTTAAAACCGGACTTTTCCACGGTCACAGTGAATTTGCTTGGCGGTAAACCATTGAAAGTGAAGATACCGTCGCTCCCGCTGGTGGTCTTATACGTCTGCCCTGTCTCCTCGTTCTGCAGGGTGACCGTGGCGCCAGATACAACAGCGCCTTGCGTATCCGTCACCGTGCCCTGAATACTGGCGCGGTACTGCGCGTGTGACGCGGCGACGAAAAACAGGGCGCCAACAGCAAACACAAGGGCCCGGATGAAATGCTTGGATAGACTCATGAATTGCTCCCCTCACGCAAAAAAGAATTCTCGACCCTAGAAAGAATTCTCGATCCCAGAAGAACGAAAAGCAGGTCCCCCGCACCGAAGAACCGATCGGAGCCCGAAAACAGGCTTCCCCCGGAATGACGTCGAAATGGCCCGCACCCTCAACTAAATCGGTTAACTACTCATTTGCGCGGGAGTATAGGCAGCGGAAATTCTAATGTCAATGATTATTAAAACGCTGATTGGGCGTTCGAGGAAAAACGTTATTCAAGAGGGGTAAACAGGGGCGGAACGAGTCCAAGAGTTTAAGGTTCAACAGAATTGAAGAGGGATTCTCCTCGCAAAGACCGCTCGGAGGAAAGAAAGCTTTCACTGCTGAACGGCAAAGGCCGCCGTTCCTCCGGTCGAAATGACGCGTTTGCGGAAACGCTAGAGAGGATGCATGGCGCGAAAGGATTGGAGGCAGCGCTCGGCGGTTTCGAGTTCGGAGAAGCGGCTGCCTTCCTGCTCGATGAGGTAGTATTCGACGCCGCCGACGCTTTCGGCTGCTTGCAAGATTCCTTTCCAATCGGCGTTGCCTTCGCCAAACAAGACCGAGTAACTCTTTGCGGGATCCGAAGACCATTCTTTGAGGTGCAGCGAGCGAATGCGGCCGGGGTTGGCGCGAATCCAGGCGACGGGATCGGAGCCGGCCTTGAGGCAGGTGCCGACGTCGAGCTGAAGCATGATGGTCGGCCTGGTGTTCTTCGCGAGAACTTCCATGGGCCGCCTGCCGCCAATTGGTGTGAACTCCGCTTCGTGGTTGTGGTAGCCGGCATGCAATCCCGATTTTTCTAGTTGCTCGTCGGCGGAATTGAGCGCGTCGGCGACAGTTTTCCAGCCGTCGAGGTCGGTAGGCTGGGGATGGGTGGAAGCGATGACGACATATTTGCAACCGAGGATCAGGTTTCGATCGCGTACCTTGGCGATGTTTTCGGCGTTTACGTTGGAGCTGTCGTTGTGCGTTGAAAAGCAGTGGATGCCGAGGTCGTCGAGGAGCTTCCGCATTTGCTTCGTTTCGTCCGCAGACCACGCGAAATAGGGCGCGTAGAATTCGACGCACTGGTAGCCTATTTTCGCGACGGCGCGCACGGTGGCTTGCGGGTCGCGCTGGAGTTCGTCGCGGACGGAATAAAGCTCCAGGCCAACGGGAATGGAGGGCGCGGCGCTGGTGCGCAGTGCGAATGGCAAAGTTGCTGATAGGGCGATAAAAGTTCGTCGCGAAACGGTGTGAGTAGTCATGGTTAAGTCCTGTCTTGTAACCGGATGAATCCTAGTGGAGATTCGGCCGGATTTCACGCGAATTTCTTCGCGTCTCCAGAACTGCGGTTGCGCAACGGAACTGGGCGTTACTCTTTTCGCGGAGCAGGTGTTGTCGTGCTGCCCGGCACGATGCTGCGCACGATCACGTACAGGACGGGAATGAAGAGCAGGTTCAGCGTGGTGGCGGCGATCATGCCGCCAAAGACGGTGGTGCCGACGGAAATGCGTCCGGCGCGGCCCGCGCCCTGTGCGAGCACCAGCGGAATCACGCCGAGAATGAATGCGAACGACGTCATCAGGATGGGGCGGAGGCGGATGCGCGCGGCTTCCACGGCGGCTTCAAGCAGAGTCATTCCTTGCGCACGCAATTGTTCGGCGAATTCGACAATCAAAATGGCGTTCTTGCTGGCAAGGCCGATGAGCATGACTAGACCGATCTGGCAGTAGACGTCGTTTTGCAGGCCGCGCAGCGCTTGCGCGCCGAGTGCTCCGAGCAGCGCAACAGGCACCGCCAGCAGCACGATGAACGGCAGCACGTAACTCTCATATTGCGCGGCAAGCGTCAGGTAAACGACGATCAGGCCGAGCCCGAACAAAATGAGCGCTTTGCCGCCGGACTCGATTTCTTCGAGCGACAGGCCGCTCCATTCGAACGTCATGCCATTCGGCAGGACTTTTTTCGCCAGCGCTTCCATCGAGGCGATGCCTTCGCCGGAGCTATGCCCGGGCGCGGCGCTGCCGTTGATTTCTGCGGAGCGAAACAGATTGTAGTGGCGAATCACCTGGGGATTCGCGGTTTGCTCGACGGTGACAAGGTTGTCGAGCGAAATCATCTTGCCGGTATCCGAGCGCAAGTAATATTGGCGGATATCTTTCGGCTGCGAGCGAAACTGGCCGTCGGCCTGGACGTACACGCGGTAGGAGCGGTTATTGAAGTCGAAGTCGTTCACGTAAACCGAGCCCATGTAGACTTGAAGCACGTCGGTGATCTGGCTGAAAGGCACTTGCAGGCTCTTGGCTTTCTCGCGGTCAATGTGCACGATGTATTGAGGATCGTTGGCGGTGAAGCTGCTGAAAAGTCCGACCAAGTCTTTGCCGGCGTTTCCCTCTGCGGCCAACTTGTTTGCATTCTCCGCCATGCTCTGCAGTGAGTTGCGTCCGAGATCTTCGAGCTCAAACGTGAATCCGCCGAATTGGCCCAAGCCAAACACGGCGGGCGGATTGAACACAACCACAACGGCCCCGGAGATCGAGGCGAGTCTTCCGCGCATACGCCCGATGACCGATGCTGCATTCTGCGTAAGGCCTTTGCGTTCCTCGAACGGCTTCAAGCTCGCATACATTTGCGCTTGGTTTGACGCACTGCCCGCGGTCCCTTGCCCAACGATGGTGAACACGCCTATAACATCCGGGTCGGCCTCGATCAATTTTTCCGCTTTTTCACAGATGTCGCGCGTGTAGGCGAGGGAAGCGCCTTGCGGCGCCTGCACGACGAAAATTATGTAGCCCTGGTCGTCTTCCGGAAGAAACGCGCGCGGGACGCGTTGATAAACGAAATAGGTCGCGGCGAGAAGCGCCAGGAACACCACAAGCGCAACAACACGAAAATCGAGCAAGCGCCGCACGCCCTGGCGGTAAAGGTTGGTGCTTGCCGTAACCACTTGGTTGAACCAGCGGAAAAAAGCGAATTGCGCGCGTTCGCGATGATGCCCCAGGAAAATTGCGGAAAGGGAAGGAGTCAGCGTCAAAGCGTTGAAAGCGGAAATCGCCACGGAAAAAGCGATGGTGAGCGCGAATTGGCGGAAGAGAATTCCCGTTGTGCCGGGGAAGAGCGCCACGGGCACAAACACCGAGACGAGCACCAGTGAAGTCGCAATCACTGCACCCGCGACTTCTTTCATCGCCGCGGATGCGGCGCGATGCGGTTCGGTGATGCCTTCGGTGATGTGCCGCTCCACGTTTTCGATGACCACGATGGCGTCATCCACCACCAGGCCGGTGGCCAAGGTGATGCCGAACAAAGTGAGCGTGTTGATGGAGAATCCGAGCAACTTGACGAAAATAAATGTGCCGATCAGCGAAACAGGAATGGCGATTGCCGGAATGAGCGTGCTCCGCCAGTCTTGTAAGAAAAGGTAAATCACAAGGATGACAAGAACGATGGCTTCAATGAGCGTGACGAGCACGTCTTTGATAGATTCGCCGATCACTGTGGTGGTGTCGAAGGCGACTGCAGCCTGTAGGCCGGGAGGAAAATTCTTGGAGAGGCGAACCAACTCCTCTTTGGCCGCTTTGTCCACGTCCAGCGCATTCGCACCGGGTAATTGCGTGACCGCAAGGCCAACCGCGTCGTGACCGTTGAATCGCAGGAGCGTGCCGTAATTCTCAGCGCCCAATTCGGCATGGCCGACGTCTCTTAGCCGGACCAGCGTACCGTCTGCTCCGGTTTTCAAAATAATGTTGTCGAATTGCGAAGCTTCGCTAAGCCGCCCGACGGCCCTGACGCTAATCTGAAAGGAGTGTTCGGTCTGTGTGGGAGGAAGGCCGATCTGTCCTGCGGCCACTTGCACGTTCTGTTCTTGCAGTGCGTTCAAGACGTTCGTTGCGGTCAGCCCGTGCTGCGCCATCTTAGCCGGATCGAGCCACAGGCGCATGGCGTATTTGCGCTCTCCGAAAACGATGGCGTCGCCCACGCCTTTAACGCGCTTCACCGAATCCTTGACGTAAACGTCGAGATAGTTGCTCAGGAACAGGCTGTCGTATTGCCCCTCGCCGGCGTAAACGCCCGCGCCAAAGACAAATCCGCCGATCTGTTTCGTGACGATGATGCCGGTGTTTTTCACTTCGTTCGGCAGCCGCCCTAGCGCTTGACTGACACGGTTCTGCACGTCCACGGCGGCCAGGTCCACATCGCGTGTCACGTCAAAGACCACGGTGATCTGGCTCGATCCGTCGTTTCCGCTGGTCGAAGTGATGTACTTCATGCCCTGCACGCCGTTGATGGCCTGCTCGAGCGGAATGGTGACGGCGGATTCGACCGTTTGCGCGTTCGCTCCGATATAGACGCTGCTGACAATCACTTGCGGAGGCGCAAGATCCGGAAAGTACGCAACGGGCAGCGTGGGAATGGAAATGGCCCCGGCCAAAATAATGAAAAGCGAACACACCGTGGCGAAGACGGGGCGCTGGATGAAGAAATCAACGAACAAGGCCGGGTTCCGTCCTCGTTTGGGTTGGAGTCTCTCCGCTCATTTTTTTCTAGAAGATTATCTGCCCGTGCCGCTGCTTTTCGCGTCGCTCTGAATCTGCTCGGCCACGGGCATTCCGTCCTGCAGGAATTGCGTTCCCGAAACAATGATGTGATCCCCCAGCTTCAATCCGTCCAGCACGACGAAATCATTTCCCACCGTGTCGCCGAGCTTCACGAGCCGCTGGCGAGCCACAGTTCCGCGGCCCTCGTTGACCGCTACAAAGGCAAAGAACTCGCCGTTGATACGCTGGACCGCAAGCACGGGAATCACCGGTCCATCGTGGATTCCCCAGGTAATTTGCGCGCGCACCTGCTGCGCAATCCGCACTTTCGATTTGGGATTCTGCACCGCGGCCTTGGCCAGCACGGTCTGCGTGTCGGTGTCCACTTGCGGCGACACAAAGGTAATGTTCGTTTCGCTGACGCTATTTCCCGCGCCGTCGAATAAGCACACCGGCAAACCGAGTTTCAGGTTTCGTGCCTTTTCAGCGGGAACATAAATGTAAGCTTCCAGCGCTCCAGGCTCGTCCACGGTGGTCAGCAGTGTTGCCACGGTCACGCGGTCACCCACATGCACCGGGATGTCTCCGACAATTCCGTCCATCGGGGAGCTGACGCTGTAGTAGTGCAATTCGACTCTCTGTTGCTTTACCTGCTCGTCGAGCGCCTTGAGCTGCGCCACGGCTGCGTCATAAGCCGTCTGCGCGTTGTCGAGATCGGCTTTGCTGACCACACCCGCATCAAAAAGCTTTTGCGTGCGGTCCAAAGAAGTTTTCGCGTAGCGCATATTAGCTTCTTGCGCCGCGCGCGAAGCTTCCTGGCTGCTGACCGTAGCTTCCTGCTTTAGCGGGTCGATTTGCAGCAGCGGCGTTCCTTCCCTTACGCGGTCGCCCGACTTCACCAGAATCTTCGTGATTTGTCCTTCCACCTGCGGATTGATGGCGGCGGAATGCCGCGATTTCAGGATGGACAAGTATTCCGTGGTGTCGGGAATCTTCGCCGAAGTCGCAACGCGCACCTGGACCGGCAAGGCCGCGGCTGCGCTTGGCGCGTTCGCCGAACTCTTCTGGCAGCCGGAGCTAAAGGCAGTCAGGCCAAGGGCGAGCGCTAGCGCTGCTATGCGCCCCTCTTTGAACAAGATGCTCTTTACGCCACGAATATGACTGTTCGGACTCATCCCCGTCCACTCAACCGGAAATTTTACGACATTTTTGTGCTGAGACACTAGACCGCGGGACCAAATCGTGGTTCGATGCCCAGCCAACCGATTGGTTTGAAGGGGTCTGGCCTGGCGCCTTAGTAGAAATCGCGGGGATCGATGCGCTTGCCGGAAAGTCCCAGCTGCAGCACTTCCATTTGGCCGGGCCGGTCGAGGATTTTTCCAGGGAAGAAGGTTTTCAAGAGTACGCGCACGATCCCGTACGCAATGCCAAAGGCCACCGCAAGGCCCATGAACACGAGTGTGAGGATGATGATTCGACCCACGATAACCAGCCACGGCGGATCCGTGAGTTTGTGGGTCGGCTCATTCCACGTCACTTCTGTTTGATAGTGCACCCCGCTTCGCAGCTCCTCCGCGAATGCCGCGGAAGTCGGCCGTAATACCAGCGAGAGCAGCGAGCCTTTGCGTTCAACGGTCGTTCCGGCTTGTTTTTCAGCGGGAGAAAGCACGGCATCCAAGTGGCGCAAGTGTTGCTCAGCCAACTGAGGTGTGGGGTAGTCAATCAACAGAAGCACGCCGCTCTCTTTTGCCTTTTGGTAGTTCGCGAAGATTGCTTCCGCGCCAAAATCAAAGCCGGCTTCCTTCGTGAGCGGTGCGAACTCGACCTCGCCAAGCTTGCCGAGGGCGGCCTGGAACGCGGCGGGACCTAAGGCATATCGTTGTGTCCCGTCGGCAAACCCCTGGGGCAAAAATGTGCGAATCGGCGGCAGCGGCGTAGTATCAGCGGATTTTCGCACGATGCCTGAAAGTTCCTTTAGATCCGCCGTGGACGCAAGCTGCGGGTGCTCTACAATCACCAGAAAGTTTCCAATGAGCATGATGAGACGGTCGTGACCGATCGCCGTCAACTGACCGACCGTGGAAGGCTCCAAGTCTGAATCAAGAAGCGCGGTGTATGCTTCATACGCGCCCGAAGGATCGTGAAATCTCTCCAGGCTCACTTTTAAGCTCTGCGAAGCGTCCGAATACGCCCTGGCGACGGATTCTTCCAATCCCGCTTCAGTTAAAAGGGCCGCGTCCTGCTCTGCCGGTTTCACCTGGACTGGGGAAGTATTGGACACCCAGCCTCCGAAGCGATCAGGGAGTGTGCTTTTGGCGGCGCTCTGGGCAAAACACGGCGGCGCGCTCGCAAACGCGAACGTTGGGACGAATAAAAAACTGAACCAAAGGCTAGTGTAGCGTCGCATCCCTACCAATTCTTTGACACCAACAGGCTACCTTTGGTTGCGGGATTGTTCAACTGAAGCGGCCGCACTGGACACGGGCGCCGGCCCTTTCTTGCCAGGAAGGTTGACAGTCATGCTGTTCATGTTCTGCAGGTAACTGGAAATGCCCTGATACAGCCCTTCGGCCACTCTTTGCCGCTGATCGGGTTGCTTGAGAAGCTTTTCATCGGCGGGATTGCTCAGGAAGGAAATCTCCGTAAGGATGGAAGGCATGTCCGCGCCAATGAGCACAACGAAGGGCGCCTTGCGCACGCCGCGGTCCTTTACATTTCTCCCGTTTTTCTGGATCCGCTTTGCGAGTGATTCCTGGATGTCCTGGGCGAATTCTTTGGATTCGTCAATTTTCTCGGTCTGCGCGATCTTCTTGACCAGGCTCTCTAAGTCGTGCACGCCTTCCTGAGCGGTTGCGTTTTCGCGCGCGGCCACTTCCATCGCTTCGGCTGAGCCTTTCAGGTTCAGGTAATAGGTTTCAATTCCGCGAGCGCCGGAATCGCGGCTCGAATTTGCGTGGATGGAAATGAACAAATCGGCTTTCGCCTGATTGGCTATATTCGTGCGCTCTTCGAGCGGGACAAACGTGTCATCCGAGCGCGTGTAAACCACGTTCGCCCCTGGCAGGCGCTGCTCGATGATTTTTCCGAGCCGCAGCGCCACGTCCAGGCACAAATCTTTCTCCATCAGCCCGGTCGGCCCGATGGTTCCCGTGTCGTGCCCGCCATGGCCGGGATCAATCACGATGCGCCCGATTTTCAGACCGAGCGTGCGCGTTAGAGTAGCTTGTCCATCGCGCGTAGGTTGCGGGACGCTTGCCGGACGGACCAAATCTGGCTTCGAGTCGCCGCCAGAAGCTCTCATTGATTTTGACTTTGAATTCTTCGCGCTCGGCAGTTTGTTGCGCGGGCTGTGCGACGAATTGCTTCCCGAGTTCGAAGCTTCCAGCGTGCCGGTGGCGACATCTTTCGTATTGGAGGCCGTCGGTCTGTCCGGCTGGCGCGCGGCCTCTTCGTTGGAACCCTTGGCCGCAACGGTTTGGGTTTCTCGTGGCGCGTTGCTCGAAGCGTTTTCGGTTTGCGCGGGACTTTCGGCCGCCTTCTCGCCGCGTTTGGCACTGGCTGAACGCACCGGTTCTGACCCGAAGGAATTTCCGAAAAGGTCAATCACGAGTTGCGTCGGGTTGTTGGTGAGCACGGCGGTGTAGTCCCTGACGCCGTTCACGTCCAGCGCCACACGGACCATGTCGGGGTGATTCTGTGCCACACGGACAGCGGTTAGCAGATCGCCTTCCACATGGATGCTGCTCCGCGCGACTTCCGGCGCCAGCCGCGCCGCGTGCAAATCAAAAAAAATCCGGTCGGGATTAGAAATTCTGCCGGAAGTGAATTCGACGGAGTTTTCGAGGTCGATCGTTACCCGCGTGGCGTCGCCGTTGAGCGAAGTGCGGATGCGCCGCACTCGCGGAATCTCCGCGGAATTCGAGGACGCCACCGACTTGCCGCCGAAATGCACGGGAGCGCTGGGCCGCGTATCTTCCACGCCAACGGTTCTTGCCACCGCGGAGTCTCGGGCGTTCCCTTTCGCAGACACGTCATCGCTGTTGTTGTTGCCGTTTTGCAACAGGGCCAATTCCGCCAGCGCTTCGTCCACTTCCCGCCTCTTTTGCGAACGCGGGAAGCGCTTCAAAAATTCTTCATAGGTTTTCTGAGCCTGCGCAACTTCTGCAAGCTGATCGCGCTGGAGTTTGGCGATGCGCAGCAAAGCGTCCTCGCAATTTTTGTGCGAAGGATATTCGCGGACAAGAAACTCGTAAGAATCCACCGCCTGCTGATAATAGCTGCGCCCGAAGCGGTCACCCATTTCGGTGTAGAGTTCGGCGACAGCGAGCAGGGAATCAGGCACTTCCGGAGCGCGCGGAGTAATCAGCGCCACGCGGCGGTAACTCATCACGACTTGCTTGTATTCCGCGAGCGTGCGCTTGTCGCCCGGTTTGGCATTTAGGGCGGTGCGCTGATCTTCGGCGCGCGAGAATTGCGCTGACGCGGACTGGCGTTTTGCGGATGCCGTCGGGTCCGGGGAACTTCCTCCTCCGCCCGCGGTGGACGCAAACGCACACGGCACGGTAAGGACAAGACCCAGCGAAACGGGGGCGAAGATGCGGATCAACTTTTTATCCCACGTGAACATCTTCCTCCATCCCCAACATCCCCGTGCCGCCTAATTCATTTTCAACTTCACGCTTTCGGTATTCCCCCGAATACTAATCCAATCCCGAACTCGTTACTCGGTCATTTTGCAAGACTTAATCCAAGTGTTAAACAACGCAGGCTAGTACTTAAGGGTTGGAGAAATCCCAAAAAGCAAGCGCACTGCGTTGGCGCAACCGCGGTTTCGGGGCGCATACGGAAGCTTGGGCTGAGAGCGAAGAACTCTTCTCAGTCGTTCGTAAATATGATGCGGCCTTCGGGTGAGACGTCTCTGTGGATGGCGTGCGAATTGACGAACGCGTCTGGCATGCGGCCGGAGCCGGGCCGGAAGTAGGCGTTCTGAACCTTTTGCACGTAATCGCGGGTTTCGCGGAATCCAGGAACGCCATGGGCGCGGTCGACTGCGCCTTCGCCTGCGTTATACGCCGCCAATGCCAGATCGAGGTTGCCATTGTAGCGTTCCAAAAGCGTCCTTAGGTATTTAACACCGGCGTCGATATTCTGTTGCGGGTCAAAAACGTCGTAGGCGCCGTAGCGTTGCGCGGTGGTGGGGATCAATTGCATTAATCCCCCAGCGCCCTTATGGGAAAAGGCCTTAGGGTTCCAATTGGATTCCGTTTCGATGACGGCGCGAACCAGCGCGGGGTCCATACGATGGCGCACCGCGGCTTCGCGGACCAGCTTTTCCACGCCGTCGCGGTCCACGTCCATTGCGGCGCGGGAGCGCCCAGTGAGTGAAACTTCCGAAGGCAAATAGATATTCGTGTGTTTGGTGGCAGCGACGAGTTTGGCCGGCTGCGGGTTGGAGTTAACAAAGAAGCGGCGGCCGCTATCGTCCGTAACTGAGGCGATTTGGGCGTTGGCTGGCCGTGCACAGAACGCCAGCGCACCGAGCATCAGGCATGCTGTTAGCTTCACGCTTCTGGTCATCATCATGGCTCGGGGAAAGCTCATGTTCCATGTTCCTCTTCGCTTTAACCCACTTTGACTTGACCTGCTCAGGGCACCTGGCTTAAGTCTAACCCACTCCCAACGCCTCCTTGATACCGCCTGGGCGGTTTGGGGTCAATAAACCGCGAGTACTATGCGTCCCCAACTACCGGCTAAATCAGGGCACTCCCAAAATAACGGTAACCCGCAGGGGCACGATAATATCGTGCCCTCTTCCGCCGCAACTGGGCAGCACTTGCAAGGGCGCGGACCCGTCGCGCCCATTGCTTCAGTCCTTCTGGCACTGATCCTAAGGGTCCGTTGAACACCCTACGGACACAACTCCGCCAAATCAGACGCCACTATAACAAACCTTCAAGATAAGAGGGAACTGTCTGCAAGGCCGTTTTGAGGCCAGCTGTGTCTTTACCGCCAGCCTCGGCCAGGTCGGGCCTGCCGCCCCCCTTTCCGCCAAGCTTCTCTGCAAGTGCCCCGACCAGCTTGCCGGCATGGACTTTAGCGGTCAGGTCCTTCGTAACCCCTGCAATTAGAGCCACTTTGCCGTTCTCTGGCATGCCCAAGGCGACGACGCCGGAGCCGAGTTTTTGGCGCAGGCTATCCACCAGCTGCCTAAGTCCTTCTCTATCAACATTTTGCACTTCGGCGGCGATAACCTTAATGCCTTTGATGACTTGCACGCGGGTGGCGAGATCGTCGAGCTGGCCCAGGGCTCCTTTGCGCTTTTGGGTCTCCAGCTCCTTTTCGAGCTGCTTTACAGTTTGCGAGAGCTTTTCGACTTGGGCTAGCACGGCGTCTTCACTGACGTTGAGCTGGCTGGCGAGTTGGCGCAGGATTTGGGCTTGCTGCTGATAGTGCTCGAGCGCGCCGATGCCGGTGACGGCTTCGATGCGGCGGACTCCCGCGGCGATAGACTCTTCGCTAACGATTTTGAGCACACCGACGTCGCCGATGCGGGTCACGTGCGTGCCTCCGCACAGTTCTTTCGAGTAGAAGCCGCGGGCGGCGCGGGGATCGAGAATGGTGACCACGCGCACGTTCGATTCGGGATACTTGTCGCCGAAAAAGGCCAGCGCGCCAGAGGCGAGAGCGTCTTCGAGCGAGCTGATGTTGGTTTCGATTTCGGTGTTAAGGCGGATTTCGTCGTTGACTTGGTGCTCGATGTCACGCAACTCTTCCGCGTCGAGGTGCGCAAAGTGCGAAAAGTCGAAACGCAGGCGCTCGGGCGCGTTGAGCGAGCCGGATTGCTTCACGTGCGTGCCCAGAATGTTTCTCAAAGCCGCGTGGACCAGATGCGTGCCGGTATGATTGCGGATAATGCGCGCTCGGCGGTCGGCGTCAGCGACGACGGCGACGCGGTCGCCCACGCGCAGCGTCTCCTTGGCCACCACTTTGTGGGCGACCAATCCCGCAACGGGATAGAACGCGCCTTTCACTTCGGCGAGTTCCTGCGATTCGAAGTTGTCGTAGAACGCACCAGTGTCGGCCATCTGCCCACCCGATTCGGCATAGATCGCCGTGCGGTCGAGCACGACTTCGCCGCTCTCGCCGGGCTTCAATTCCTTTACGGGACCATTTTTTGCGATGATGGCTTCAATGCGGCAGTCCTTCGACGCCGTTCCATGGTAGAAGTCCGGCTCAGTCTTGAACGTCTCCGCCAGCTTGGAGAACGCCGGATTCGCCGTCTCTTTTGCTCCGCCCTTCCATGACGCGCGAGCACGCTTCCGCTGTTCTTGCATCGCCCGCTCAAAGCCGATCATGTCAAGAATGACTTTGTAGTCGCGGGCAGCATCAGCGATGAAGTCCATGGGCAAACCATACGTGTCGTATAGTTTGAATGCCGATTCGCCTGAATACACGGCGCGGCTCTCTTCAGCCGTACCAACCAACGAAGCTAGCGGAACTAGATCATCCTCGAGCTTCTTCAGGCCGAGATCCAACGTATGAGCGAACCGCTTTTCCTCCGCGACAATTACTTGCCGAATGTGGGCACCGCTAGCCCCTGCTAATTCTGGGTATACGTTCCCCATGAGGTTTCTAACTTCGGTAAGCAATTCGCTAAGGAGAGGCCCCGAATATCCCAGAAGTCGACCATGCCGAATACCTCTCCTCATGATTTTTCGCAGGACGTAGCCACGCCCATCGTTGGAGGGGAGCACTCCGTCCGCAATTAAGAACGATGTTGCGCGGGCGTGATCGGCGATGACGCGGAGAGAGGCGGCCCCGCCTTTGCCCTCTTCGAGGTTTTCTTCGCGTGCGAAATCGACGCCGCACAGTTCGGCGGCGCGCTTCATCAGCGGCTTGAAAAGATCGGTGTCGTAGTTGGAGATAACGCCTTGGAGGACAGCGGCGACGCGTTCCAGGCCCATGCCGGTGTCAACGCCAGGTTTCGGCAAGGGAGCGAGCTTGCCGCTGGCGTCGCGATTGAACTGCTGGAAAACCAGGTTCCAAATCTCGACGAAGCGCCCGCAGTCGCAGGGGAACTTACACTCTGGCGCGGTGACGCCGTGGCCCAGTTCGGAGGCGGCAGGTCCCATGTCGTAATGAATTTCCGTGCATGGGCCGCAAGGGCCGGTGTCGCCCATGGCCCAGAAATTATCTTTCAACCCGGGGACAGGAAAGATGCGACCCGGAGCGACGCGCTGTTCGAGCCAGAATTTCCTGGCTTCTTCATCGACGTCCAGCTTTGTGCCCGCGGCTTCTGCGCCGCCAAACACGGTGACGTACAGCTTGTTTTTGTCGATGCCAAACCATTCGGGCGAAGTGACCAGTTCCCATGCATAGGCGATGGCTTCTTTTTTGAAATAATCACCAAAGGAAAAATTGCCGAGCATCTCGAAGAAAGTGTGGTGGCGCCTGGTGAAGCCGACGTTTTCGAGGTCGTTGTGCTTGCCGCCGGCGCGCACGCATTTCTGCGCCGTGGTGGCACGCAAATAATCGCGCTTTTCAAGGCCCAGGAACACGTCCTTGAACTGATTCATCCCGGCGTTGGTAAAGAGCAGCGTAGGATCGCCGTGCGGCACGAGCGACGAGCTGCGCACGCGCTTGTGCCCCTTGCCCTCAAAGAAGCGCAGGAACATCTCGCGGATCTCATTCCCGCTAAACAATTTCGCGGTCTTTCCGTCGCCGCTCACTCTGTCCAAGCCTTTCTCTAAGTTACGCTGTTGCTATTTACCGAGGTCCATGATCACTGTTGCGAGTCCTCGCACCACTCTTGCCATGCGATCATAGTCCAGAGTATCCGGCTTGTCGCTCGGTTGGTGGTAGTTCGGATTGCGGAACAACGCGGTGTCCGTGACCATCACCGCCGGGTATCCCTCCTGCCAGAACGACCAATGATCGGACCACCCGACTCCCGCAATCCATCCGGGCACAGCGCTTCCCTGAGAGGGGAAAGCCGTACCGCGTCGAAATGATCTCAGTGTGTCCCGCACGAGGCCGCGCGAGCCCACATTGCCGACGAAGGCAATGAAATCCCCCTGCGAAGGGTAGAGGAGACCGAAACCCGCTGGATAGTGCTGGCTGCCCGGTGTTTCCATATACATCCCGATAGTTTCCAATGAAATCGCTGCCACGATGTTTTCGCGAGCCGCGTGCGCCTTCTTGGCATACACCCAGCTGCCCATATTCGCGGTTTGGAAGTACGGTGGCTCTTCGTTAACGAAGGCGACGAAACGAACCGTGCGTGCCGGGTGACTAGGCTTCAGGAGCCGCGCCAGTTCCAGCAACGCAGCTGTTCCACTGGTGTTATCGTCGGCTGCAGGACAATCGTAAGCCGTGTCGTAGTGCGCTCCCACGACCACAATCTCCGAGCGCACCGCTGCTCCGGGAAGTTCTGTCGCGAGGTTGCGGACGGTTTTCCCTTCGGCGAGGTATTCCTGAGAATTAACTTGATAACCGTTGCCTCGGAGACTGCTTTCCAGATATTGCGCAGCGTCCTGTAACGACTTGTAGCGGATATCGTTTCGTTCGCCGATAGTTCCCGCCAACATCTGTACGTGGTCTTTGAGATTTGCGCTGAGCTGTCTTTCCTCTTGAGAGAGGGGTCCGAGCGCTCCCGAGTAGGACTTCCCGGGCATCGAGGTGGTAAAAACGACAAAAAGGCCCAATGCAAGGACGATTAGCGCGAATCGAAGGCCGGCCTTCCGCCACCCTCGGGCTCCATCGGGGAGAGTTTTCATGGTGCCAACTCCCCGCCGAAGCCCTTAACCGAACCCGTCGATTTTGGGTTACTTTGTGTCACAGGGTCCTTATTGTTTGCTGTAAGCCATTTGAATTATCGCAGAGCACCATCGGTCCAGCAATTGTACGCACCGATACTGCGCTGTTATTCCGCTTCGGTCTCTACGTCAGTTACATCTTCGCGGGTCATGGAACGCAGCTCACGGCGGATGATGTCGGTGGAAAAACCAGAGCGGAGGAGGCTGCGGTAGAGGGAGGCGAGTTTGCGATCGTCAATTTCGCCGCGGGTCGATCGCAGTTTGCGTGCGATGCGCTGGCGGACCAGCGTGACTTCGTCGGTTTGCTGGGCGGATTCTTCGATGGCCGCTTCGATGTGGCGGTCCGGGACGCCGCGCGCGCGGAGATCGCGCGCGATTCGGAATTTGCCTTGTTTGCGGGACTCGGTCCGGTGGCGCGCGAACTGTTTGGCGTAGCGGGCGTCGTCGACGTAACCAGCGGTTTTGAGTCGGGCTAGGACATTTTTTACGAGGGCAGGGTCTTCGCAGCGACGTTCGAGCGCTTGCTTCATTTCATGGACGGAGTGCGCGCGGCGCATGAGGATTTTGATGGCGGCGTCGTAGAGGGTGGATTCGGATTCGACCTGGCGGGGCTTGGAGAACACAAGAAAAAGATGAAGTAAGGAAGTAAGAAAGTAAAGAGATAAGGATAAAAAAAGTTGCGAGCGGCGAGAAAAAGAGAAACTCAACGCAGAGGAACAGAGAGCGCAGAGAGGGTCAAAAAGTTTGGAGCGACGAGATTTTGTTTATTCGCTCGGGGATTTAGCGCCGGGGACGCGGCCTTTGATCAGCTTGATTTGGCCGTTATGGTTGGACTCGTGCTCGGCGACGTGAAACCATTTGCAGTAATTGTTGGTTGGTCCCCAGCCCCAGTCCTTGTCAACGGCCATGAGCCATTTGTCATCGCGCTTGCGAAATTCGGCCAGCGTTTTTTCGCGGGTTTCGTTGAGCAGATTCAGATAGTAATCGAGGTTGTTGCCTTTGATGGCTTTACGGGCGGGCTCATCCAAGCCGCCCGCCACGTCCCACTTTTGCTTGATGCTGTCCGGCCAAGTGTCCCACTTGACGGCGTCAAAGGTGTTGAGTTGAAAAAACGTTTCGATGGCGGCCAGATGCATCAGCAGAGCGCCGATGCGGTTGGCTTTGGCGTCGAGGAGAAAGTCGAGTTGCTCGGTGGAGAGACCTTTTGCCGACATTAGAATCTGCATACGCGTAAACGCCATCATCGAAGTGAGCGTGCCGATTTCCGGAGTGAACCCTTTCTTGGGGCCGACGATAGTGTCGGATTCTTCCGCGGCGGCCGCGGAAGGCTTCGCGAGGAGGGCGACCCCTGAGAATCCCGCGGCGAAAGCGGCGGTGGACTTCAAGAAGCTGCGGCGCGTGGGCCAGCAGTTGCATTCGGTGAATAATTTCATGACCGGCTCCGGTGAAGGAGATGCGCGCACGATGCGCGGCGAACATGACGCGCGGATGATAGCACCGCGGTTTGCAGTGCGGCAATGCGGAGGAAAAAGACTTAACACAGAGAACATAGAGGCCGGAGCACTGAGATTCACAAAGAAGGAATGACCAAACGCAGAGGCACAGAGAGCGCAGAGAAGAAGAAAGGCATAGGGGGAGGCTAAGCGCTTCTTGTTTCAATACCTGGAGCGGGTTCAGGGCTTCTCTGAAACAAGAAGAGGAAGAGACCTTTGATGGAGGCCAAAGCGAGGATAAGCCCAATCGCGAAGCAGGGCGCCCAGGGGAGCCAGTTCCAGTAAGAGCGATCAATCATGGCGAACGAGGGGTCGGCAGGATCATAAATGACCGGAACCGACCAGCCGAGACCAGCGTTCGAGGCTTGCCCTTTCCATTCCTGAAACCGCACAAGGCGTTCGCCGGCGCGAAACTCGACGGCGGGCTCGTAGATGGTCTCCGAAAGACCGGACGAGCCATCACGGGACCGAGTCTGCATCTGCACGGGTTTGAGGCTGACAATTGTGCCGTTCGTGCGGACTCCGTGGAGGAGGAGATGAGCGTGAACTTTTCCCGTGGCGTAAGAAAAAGTAAGAAACAGGAAAGCCGCAAGAGCCTGAGGGATGAAGTAGTAGCGAAAAATCTTTTCGCGGTTGGCGAGCATCCATTCGACTTGTTGTTGAGGAAATGGCATGAAACGCCTTCGTAACACGCATCAACAGCGAATGCACATTTGCATCATTCGGGGTTGGTTTGGGCGGACTGGAGGGATTGGGTGCGCTGTTCGAGTTTGGCGGCATCATCGTTGCGGCCAAGCTGGCGGAGCGCTTTCGCTTCCGCCGCAAGTTCGCGAACGAGGTAGGGACTGTCGGCGCCATACTGTTTTTCTTGCATGTTGACAATGTGCGCGTGGCAGGGCGCGGATTTGTCCGGCTTGCCCCACTGGTCGTAGAGATAGCAGAGACTGCCCATCGCTATGGCCAGGTTGAAGTCCTGTTCGCCGTAATTGTGTTCGTAAATACCGACGACGCGAAGCATGAGGGATTCACTCTTGGCAAAGTTCTGCTCTTTCATGTAAACACCCGCAAGACCGCGCAAAACGTCGGCGGCAGCGCTACTCTCCTTTCCGTAGCTGTTCTCGTTCACTTCAACCGCGCGAGAAAAGAGCGCCTCGGCGCTAGCGTAGTCTTTCTGCTGGGCCGCGATCATCGCGAGGCGCTCCAATGGCGTCGTGATCATGGGCGACCTTGGGCCGTAGAGCTTCTCCGACAAGATTAGCTGGCGTTTGTAGGTTTCCTCGGCGTTCTTGAAGTCTGCGCGCCATGCGTAAACGCTCCCTAGCAAACCGACGGCTTCGGGGAGGCGGCCGTCCGGGGGCTGAACTTTGTCGGCGAGCGCAATGGCTTGCTTGGCGGAAGTTTCCGCATCGTTCCAGCGTTGTTCTTTCATGGCCTGCTGACCGGCTTGCAAAGCGTCGTGGAATTTTTCGTCGAGACCGGCCGTCAAAGCCCTCGAACGCAGCGCGGCTTCTAACTTGTCAGCCTCCGAGGACTTACCAGTAGAACGCAAATCGGTGAGATGCTGCTGGAAACGCTGCTGAGCATTCGCGTATTTGCGCTGCGCGTCATAGTAAAGTTGCGCGATGCCGGGCTTCAGCGGGGGCTCATCGAGTGCAGCCTGGTGGTAGTTGTCGAGCGCGGCGGGCCAGTCGCCTTTTTTCTCAAGAGCAGAAGCGAGATCGAGGCGTGCTTGAAGTTGTTTTGGATCGGTGGAAAGAGCCTCGCGGTATTCCGCAATCGCTCCATTCAGATCTCCGGAGTTTTCGAGCGCTTCCCCGAGGAGATCGTGACTCCTCCCTTCTGCAGGGTTTGCCTCCACGGCCAGCTTTAACTCGGCAATTGCGGAGCGATAGTCTTTTTTCAAGACGAGAATGCGGCCTGCATCGGTGTAAGCTGCACCAGTGCTATCAAGTTTTTCAGCTGCACGAAATTCCTGTAGCGCCTCGTCATATTTTTTTTGCGATTCGTAAATATCCCCAAGACCCAGATGCGGGTGGGGGGAGGCAGGATCGAGTTTCACCGCAGTGCGATATTCTTTTTCCGCTTCGTCAAATCTCCCGGTCTGCACCAGAGCGTTCCCCAGGCACTGGTGGCAAACAGGCCAATCGGGGGCAAGCTTGGCGAGTTCGCGAAATTCGACGATGGCTGCGGCGGGATCAATATGAATCAACTGCGCGCCGAGATTCTGGCGAACATCGAGTCTTTTAGGATCGAGGCGCTTGGCTTCGCGATATTCGCGGATAGCAGAGACAGAATCGCCTTTGTTGCCATAAGCGATGCCTAGGTTGTAATGAATGTTGGCGTTCGACGGATCCAGCATCAGGGCTTTCTTGTATTGTTCGGCTGCACCGTCAAAGTCATGGAGATCATCGAGCACGCTGCCCAAGCCCACGTAAGCATTCGCGTAGTCGGGCTTGCTGCGAATCGAGGCCTGGAGTTCGGACTTGGCGGCGTCGAACTCTCGCATATCGGTCAAGGCAAGTCCGGCGTTGAGGTGGGCTACGGGATTGTTTGGATTATCCGCGAGGGCAGCTTTGGCTTCGCGGAGCGCGCTTTGCATGTCGCCACAGTCAAAGTAAGTTGCGCTGAGTCTTGCATGGACCTCCGGGAAATCCGGATCCCCTTCAAGAATTGCCGCGTAGAGCTGCGCGGACTCGGGATAGCTCTGCTGATCGAGCAAAATCATGCCCATGACAAAGCCGGCTTCCCATTTCCCAAAGTCATTGGTGACGGCCGCACTCAACTCAGCGGTTGCCTGATCGTACTGCTTTGCGCGAAGCATCTTTCCGGCATTGCTGAGATGCTGAAGGAGAGCTGAATTGCTGGAGTCGCCCGTGTCGCCCGGCGTGACTTTGGCAGTACTCAGCGCGGCCAGGATCCTTGCGTCCGCGCCCGCGTTGGTTAGAAGTGACTTGTAGCTGCCATCGGGAGTGAAGCTCAGTCCTCGCGATTGGATATCAAAGACCACATTTTCAGGGAGAACCTCGCCAGCCACCAAGGCCAAGAGTTCGCCCTTGCGTAGAAGACGAGGATTAGAATTTGAGGCAATCGCAAAGAAGAACACGGCAACAAGCGCGAGAGCGAACAGTGACAAACGGAGTGTCTGCTTTTGCATCGGGCCCCCTTGAGTAAATGGATTGGCTCGTGAAACTCCTACTTGCGGGCGAAGCGCTCGAAGTCGGCCATTTGGCGCTCCATTTCCTCGCGGGCGGCGTCGGAAGCGGAGCGGATGCCCTGGATGCGCAGCTTGAATTCGTCGGCGTTCGAGGCGCGCGCAAGAGCTTCGTCCAGAGTGATGAGCTGCTTGGAGTAAAGCTCGAAGAGTGACTGATCGAACGTCTGCATGCCGTACTGGCTGGTGCCGGCGGCGATGGCGTCGTGAATCAGGCGCGTTTTGTCGGGATTGATGATGCAATCGCGGATGTAAGCGGTGGCGATCATCACTTCGACGGCGGGGACGCGGCCTTTATCATCAGCGCGGCGCACGAGACGCTGAGAAATGACGGCTTTGAGCGTGGCGGCAAGCTGCAAGCGAATCTGTTTCTGTTCGGGTGGAGGGAAGACCGCGATAATACGCTGAATGGTTTCGGTGGCGTCGAGAGTGTGCAAGGTGGAGAGCACGAGGTGGCCGGTTTCGGCCGCGAGCAATGCGGTCGAAATGGTTTCCAAGTCGCGCATTTCGCCGACGAGGATGACGTCCGGGTCCTGACGAAGGGCGGCGCGCAGGGCGGTGGAGAAGTTCGCGGTGTCCACTTCGACTTCGCGCTGATTGATAAAACTCTTTTTGTCGCGGTGCAGGAATTCGATGGGGTCTTCAATGGTGATGAGGTGGTCGGCGCGGGAGGCGTTGATGCGGTCAATGATGGCCGCGAGCGTGGTGGACTTGCCCGAACCGGTGGTTCCCGTGACGAGCACGAGGCCGCGCTGCTCTTCGCAAATTTTGTTGACGACCGCCGGAAGATTCAGCTCTTCACCGGTGCGGATCTTCGTAGGGATGACGCGCAGAACCATGCCGACGTTGCCGCGCTGCTGGAAGACGTTCACACGGAAACGGCCGAGGCCCGCGACGCCATAGGCCATGTCCAATTCCGCCGTTTCCTTGAACTTTTGCTTCTGGCGGTTGGTCATCATGCTAAAAGCCATGGAAAGCATTTCTTCGGGCGTGATGCGAGGAACGTCGGTGAGCGGGGTCAGCAGGCCGTCGATGCGCAAATAGGGATGGTTGCCGACTTTGAGGTGCAAGTCGGAAGCCTTGTTCTCCACGGCTCGGCGGAGCAGATCGTCAACGCTAGTCGGCATAAGGAAGTTCTCAGTCGTAAGTTCTAAGTGACAAAGTAAAGACTCGGAAACTCGTTTTTCAAACTTGGCCTGAGGCCAAAGTAGCATCCGAGGAAAAGGCGGGCAAGAACGGCCGGACAGGCTGGTTGCGCGGTAGTTACCTGTACGGACGGGAAGTTCTCAGTTTTCAGTTATAAGTTCTTGGCCGGAGGACCAATCGCTGCAGTCTGAAGTGAATTACCCCTGTCAGGCCTTTTTCAGGTAGAGGCCGTCGTAGAGCAGTCCGGCGATAAAGCCTCCCGCGAGCGGGCCAATCCAGTAAATGCCGTGGTGAGCCCAGTGATTGGCGGCGAGCGCCGGCCCAAACGCGCGGGCAGGATTGAGCGCGGCACCGGTAAGCGGACCGGCTGTCAGAATGCCCATCGTGATGGTCAAGCCGATGCCGAAACCGGAGATGGCTTTGAACGCGCCTCTTTCGTCCACCGCCGTGGCAAAAACGACGAGGACGAGGAAGAAGGTGGCCACGGCTTCGAGGGTCATGCCCGCCCAGACCGGGAAATCGCGAGCAAGTTCGGGAGTGCCTAGAGCGACGGCGCGCCAAGTGTCGTCGGGGATGACGGCTCTCAAGACGAACGCTGCGACGGTTGCGCCGATGAGCTGGGCAGCCCAATACAAAAGGGCTTCGAGCGTACTGATGCGCTTGGTAACCCAAATACCTATCGTCACCGCGGGATTGAAATGGCCGCCAGAAATGTGCCCGAATGCGGAGACCATCAGGCCAATGGCAAGGCCGTGTGCGAGGGCGATGGCCAGAAGCCCAATGCCGCCCGAGCTGCGAAGATACTGGTCCGTGCAGATCGAGCCGGCGCCGAAGAAAATCAGGGCAAAGGTGCCCATGAATTCCGCGACGAGTTTTTGCGTGATGCTGTACATGAAAATTCCTCCCTGGGTGGAAAGGAAGATGCGTGCGATTCAAACGGGTGCATTCTAGCCGCATTGCAACGGGAAATTCCAGTCGGAAAATGGAAATTGGAAAAGGGAAAATGCAAGATCGAAATCCGAGATTTGCAACCGAAATTCGACAGTCCAGGAATCCAGCCGTCCTGGGACGAAGGGCGGAAGAGATCGCGAACAATGGGCACTAGCACTCAATGAGAGCGACTCGCGGGATTGCCGAGAATCGCGCGGAGGCGGTCAATGGGAATTGCTTCCGCAACATGGCCATCGCGGCCGCGGACGGTCTGCGCTTTCAGCAGCGCATTGTCGATAGCTTCCTCGGTGGCGTCGACAGCGGCTTCGAACAAAAAGGAAAGCGCATCTTCACCGAGCAAAGAGAGGGCAGGACGGCGCGTTGTGCCAAAAGCGATGCGGTTGGTTGTGGAGAAAGCAATGGCGAAGTCGCCGCTTCCGTTGCTTCCGGTTGAGCCGGCGCGCGCCATTCCGAGAAACGCGCGGGCCGCAAGCCGCCGCAGCTGGCGCGCATCGATCGGCGCATCCGTGGCGATAACAATCATGCAAGAGCCGTCCGCGGGATTCCGCGGGGGAGATTGAGAATTGCGGCTCAATGCTTGACTCGGTGGTAATTCTTTCCAAACGGGAACGCCGGCAATCGTGAGACGGCCCCCGAAATTTGCCTGGACCAGCACGCCGACCATGAAACCGCCTTCTTTCTCAGGAAGATGGCGCGAGCTTGTTCCGATGCCGCCCTTCCAGCCGAAGGCGATGGTTCCTTCTCCCGCGCCGACCGACCCTTCCTCAACTGGGCCGCCATGGGCTTCGCGCAGGGCGCGCTTAATGTCCTCGGCGGCAACATGAAATCCGCGAATGTCATTGAGCCAGCCATCGTTGGTTTCACCAACGAGAGGATTGACGCTGAGTACGTCTTTGTTTCCTGGTTGCGCCAGCGTCCAACTGGCTACCGCGGCGGCAGCGTCCCAGACACTGAGCGTGTTGGTCAGTACGATGGGCGTTTCAATCTGGCCGAGTTCGGTGACTTGCGTGGAACCAACGAGTTTGCCGAAGGCGTTATAAACGGAAACGGCGCCCGCCACTTTGTCCTGAAAAATATTTCCTGCGTGCGGAAGGATTGCGGTGACTCCGGTTCGAACATTTTCGTCGCTGACGAGCGTGACTTGGCCCACTTGGACGCCCGCTACGTCAGTGATTGCGTTATTGGGGCCGGGATCGTAGACGCCGGGGTGGATGCCAAGCTCTCGCGCACGAGGGCGATGCTCTTGGGTAGGAGTTTGCGCCGACAGAATCGAAGGCAGTGCAATGAAGGCGGTGACGAAGGCGAGTAATGCGCGCTTGGTCACAAGTTCACCTCCTCGTGGCTATGCCATCCGAGAAAGCATATTACGCGTGACGCCCCGCCAAGCGAAGAGCATTCAGAAATGGCGAGCGAAAGAAGGGGGTCGCAGCATGCTGCGCTCCTACAAAGGAGGAAGTTCGGATTGAAATCAAAGAAACTAGCGCGTGGCAGCGCTGACGGGAGCGCCGACGGGCGTGAGCCAGTTGTGGCGGTCCGGCTTGGTGCCGCTGGTGACGGCGAAGAATTCTGCCTGCAATTTCAGCGTAATCGGTCCGGCCACGCCCTTGCCCACTTGAATGTGATCGACCGAGCGAATCGGTGTGATCTCGACTGCCGTGCCCACGAAGAACACTTCGTCGGCTATGTAGAGCATTTCGCGCGGAATCACCGCTTCCTTGCAGGGAATGCGAAGATCTTCTGCGAGTTTGGTCACGGCGTCGCGGGTGATGCCGGGAAGAATGCTAGTGGCCAGCGGCGGCGTGTAAAGCGTGCCGTCGTGCGCCAGGAAAATATTCATGCCAGAGCCTTCGCTGACGTGGCCGTCGGCATCGAGCGCGATGCCCTCGGTGAACCCGTTGAAGGATGCTTCCATGCGAATGAGCTGCGAATTCATGTAGTTCGCGGCGGCTTTGGACATGGCCGGCAGCGTGTTCGGCGCAATGCGAGTCCAGGAGCTGACACCGACGTCAACGCCTTTCGAAAGCGCCTCAGGGCCGAGATAGGCCCCCCAACTCCAGCACGCCATGTAGAGGTCAATGGGGGAATTGAGCGGGTTCACGCCGACGTCGCCGTAGCCGCGGAGGACGATGGGCTTCACGTAGCAAGAATTCATTTTGTTGACGCGAACAAGTTCGCAGGCGACGTTCGAGAAGTCGTCCACGGAGTACGGAAGCTCCATGCGGTAAATGCGGGCAGAGTTGATGAGCCGCCGCATGTGCTCGCGCAGGCGGAAGATGGCCGGGCCTTGCTTGGTTTCGTAGCAGCGGATGCCTTCGAAAACCGCAGAGCCGTAGCTGACGACGTGAGAAAGAACGTGCAGCGTGGCGTCGTCCCAATTAATCCATTTTCCGTTATGCCAGATCTTTTCCGTCGGCTGAATAGCCATAAATGCTCCTTGAAAGATGCCGCGAATGACGGTGCGGCTGGAAAATTCAGAATACGGTACGGGAAAGCGAGCGTCAATGCAGGAAAACGATGGAAGATGGCGCTTTTGAACCAAATTGGCGCGTTCCGAACGCTACGCGAGCCCATTATTTGCTGGCTTTAGACGGCTGATTGGCATTCGCGGGCCGCTCCAAAGACTGGAAGGCCGTTTGCGCCTGTTTCAAGATGTTGCCGTTGCCATTTTCCCATACTCCCAACAGAAAGAACGGCAACGCCGTGGTCAAGGCCCAGAGTTTGGCCTTGCGTGGAATTTTGATTTCGGGTTCCCAACGGAAGAGCTGGGCTGCGACGAAAAAAGTAAGAATTGCCCACAAAGCGAGCACGGAGATTTGCTCCAATAGCTTCCAAACGGGAAACGACTCATAAAACGCGCTCTGAAGCGCGGTCACGAGATAAGTAGCAGGCAAGAAGAGGCTGAAGTGCTGGACAGAGCTGGGCAAATACGCAAGCGGAAAGGTCGCGCCTGAAAGAAAGATCAGCGGCAGCCAGATGAGCTGGTTGAGCACCTGTGTTTCCTGCATGGTGTTGGTAACACTGGCTACGACGAGGCCGAGAGAGCCGAAAGAAACTGTGCCAATGGTAACCAGAACGACGAGCGAGAGGAGGTTGCCGAGGCTGGGCACGTGAAAGATAAATCGAGCAAAAAAAAGCTCAATGGTAACCGTCGGCAAAGTGAGTACAAAATTGGCCAGCAGGCTCGATGCGAGCATATCTGTGGCAGTGACCGGAGTGACGTGAAAACGGCGCAGGATTCCCTGTTCGCGGAACATTACGAGCGACGCGCTAAGTCCCCAAAAGCTCCCCATCACATTGAAGGCGATGACCGGGCCCAGAAAATAGCTAACGGCGCGCGGGTTGCTACGGGCGAAAATCCCAGCGTAGAGGAAAAAGATCCCCAGCGGAAAGACCACGCTGAAAAAGAAAAACATTTTGTTTCGCATAGCGAGCTGAATTCGCGTGCGCGTCAATGCGGTGAAATTTGTCAATCGCGGAGCCTCCTTCCGGTCATTTCGATGAAAACGTCCTCGAGAGAAGGTGTGGCGATTTCGAGGCTGACGAGTTCGTTGCCCTGCATTTCCAAGTGCTTGACCAGCGAAACGATGGTTTGGGGAGGACGCACAGAGTGAATGACGAAGGCCCCGTCTAGCTCGCGCGCGTCAGCCACGCCTTCGAGAGTCTTCAACGTTCCGTTGGATTCAGGTTTGGAGAGCCGCACTTCGATGCGCGTGGTGCCGCTGGCGTGAGATTTGAGCTCGCGGGGCGTCCCGCGAGCGATTACTTGTCCATGATCGACGATGGCGACGCGGTCGCAAAGGCGCTCGGCTTCTTCAATGTAGTGCGTGGTCATAAGAATGGTTTTTTTATCGCCCTTCAGTTCCTCGATGATGTCGTAGATTTCGCGGCGCACCTGAGGGTCGAGGCCGGCCGTCGGCTCGTCGAGGAAAACGACTTTCGGGTCATTGATTAAAGCCATGGCAAGAGCGAGGCGCTGCTTCTGGCCACCTGAAAGCTGGTGGTAGAAGGTTTGGCGCTTCTCTTCGAGGCCGAATCTTTTCAGCAATTCGTCTGGTTTGCGGTGGCGTTTGTAAAAACTGGCGAACAGGCGGATCGCTTCGATCACGCGGATTTTATCGGGCAGTGAAGTGGCTTGAAGTGCGGCGCCGATTTCGTGTTTGAGGGCTACCGATTCACGCTGCGGGTTGAGGCTGCAGACCGAAACGTAACCGCCGTCGGGGTCGCGCAATCCTTCGAGGATTTCCACGGTGGTTGTTTTTCCCGCTCCGTTGGGGCCGAGGAGGCCGAAAACTTCGCCTTCTTCGACGGAAAAACTGACGCCGCGCACGGCTTGCACTTCGCCGTAGCGCTTGACGAGATTCTCCACTTGAAGGATGGGATTCGCCATTTTTCCTGCCCCCACCACAAGAGGCTGAACGGGTAAGAAGAGCCTATAGCATACCGCAGACCGCCGCGCCCTATGAAACTCTGCCAAGCGCGCATGCAGATTCACTTGTCCATAGGTTTCCGAACGGCCTTATCTTTCAACTTTCCTTTTTGGCGCCGTTTTCTTTTTAGGCAGCGCGGTCTTTTTGGCTGGCTTCCACAGGTGCTTTTTCAGATTCACGCGAAACTCGACAAGCGCGACGCCTTCGCTCTCGAGAAGTTTTCTTTGGAGCAAGGCGTGAGGTCCGCGAATCAGAATTTCGCCACGGTCGCCGATCACACGGTGCCAGGGAATGCCTTCTCCGGATGGAGTGGCGGCCATAGCGCGTCCCGCCGTCCGCGCGCCGCCGGGCAGACGAAGAGCTTTGGCAAGCCCTCCATACGTTAGAACCTTTCCGCGCGGAATTCGTTGCACGAGACGGTAGACGAGATCCCAGGACATTCTTGATGTCACTCCTCAAGGCAAATCACTATCAAATACAAGGAACTGTCATGGTAGGTGTGAGCTACGGCAGGAACAAGAGAAAAATGCCGCTGGCGGGTTAACAGAGCAGGAGCCTGGCAGCCGGAAATGAGAACTAAGAAATATCGGTGAATGGCCGGATGTGCAGAAACGCTCAAAATTTTGATTAGAACAAAAACTCATGAGAACGAAATGCGACGAATTGATGGAAACGAGCAAAAAAAGTGATGGGGTCTTGACCGCAGGCGCGTTTAGGGTGAAGGCGTTACCGATACGGTGCAACTTTTGGTGAAATTCAGTGTCTAATATTGCAGAGCGTAGTGGAAGCTGATTACACTACGCCAGCAGCAGGAGATGAGGTAGGTCATGGCTTTTGTTCGCCGCAAAGGGAATTCGTTCTACCTGGTGCACAACGTGCGCCGTGGCGAAAAAGTACAGCAGCTACATTTGGCGCGCCTTGGACAGCGCGCGCGCATTACGGAAGAAGTCGTCAAGGAAGTCTCCAGGAAGCATCCATTCGTGGAGCTCAATTGGAGAGCTCTGCGTGAGCAGTGCAGTGATTCCGCGGACCTGGCGGATCCCAACTCTCCGGCGGTCCAAAAACTTGTAACCTCGCTTCGTACCCTCAACCTCGAATTGGCGGACGTGTTTCCGCCGCTCCTCCGAATTTCAGAATCGCCCGCGGTAGCCAAGGAGCTGCTGGTACAATTGCGGCTCCTTCAGTCAACCATCCAGGTCAAATTGGAACAGTTTGGCCGGGGACGCGGGCGGTACGGCACCCAGCAGGGGCGGGTTCGCTAGGAGGCGGTTATGAGCGACTACACTCTTTCTCTCGATCCGAATAAGCGCAGTGCGGATACGATTGATTTCCAGTCGGCACTGGGAGCGAAGATCGTCGGCCAGGAAGAGGCGCTGCAGGCGCTCGTGGACCTCTACCAGGTGTTTCGCGCCGGCCTGAATTCGCCGGGCCGACCGGTAGGCAATCTGCTCTTTTTAGGGCCGACGGGATCTGGAAAAACGCGCATTGTGGAAGCCGCGGCAGAAATTCTGTTTGGAGATGCGCGGGCGGTCATCAAGGTGGATTGCGCGGAGTTTCAGCACTCGCATGAAATCGCCAAGCTGATTGGCTCGCCTCCGGGCTATTTGGGACACCGGGAAACGCACCCGCTAATCACGCAAGAGACGCTGGCGGCTTGCCACACCGACAAGCTGAAACTGAGCTTCTTGCTTTTCGACGAAATTGAAAAAGCCAGCGATGCTTTGTGGCAGCTACTATTGGGTATGTTGGACAAGGCCACGCTGACGCTCGGCGACAATCGCAAGGTCGACTTGTCCAAAACAGTCATTTTTCTTACTTCTAACCTGGGTGGCGGAGAAATTAGTGAACTGATGCAGGGCGGCATGGGTTTTATCCAGCCGAAAGACATGCCGGTAACCGGTTTGGACGAAAAGGTCGAGCGGACGGCCGTGGAAGCGGCGCGACGCAAGTTCTCCCCGGAGTTTATGAACCGGCTCGACAAAATCGTGGTTTTTCACCCGCTGAGAAAGGAACAGTTACAGGAGGTTTTGGACATTGAATTGGGCCAAGTGCAGCAGCGCGTGTTGGACACCGCCAAAGGCCAGTTCCTTTTCCGCGTGACGCCTTCGGGACGCGATTTCCTGCTGCAAGAAGGCACAGACCAGCGCTACGGCGCGCGCCACTTGAAGCGCGCCATCGAGCGGCACGTTGTCTATCCACTGGCCAACTTGCTGGCGACCGATCAGGTGAATTTGGGCGATTTGGTATGCATCGATTGGGACAAGATAAACAACCGCCTCACCTTCGTCCGCGAGGGCGAGGGAGCACTGGTCGAACCAGCTGCTAGAAAAGCAGGGGCGGCCGCCGCCAACGCTGAAGCGACCGACGGCAAGTCGGCGAGCGCTCCCGAGGAAACGGTGGCAGAAGAGAGGAAATCTCGGGCGGCGCAGCCAGGCGGGGGACCAGCAGTCGCCCCGCAGAGCAGGAAGAAGCAAGACCGTTCCAATTCTTAACCTTCTTAGATGCGAAAGGTCCTTAAAGTAAAACTTCAACTGGGACCTTAGGGCGCATCAAATTGCGCCCCTTTTTGTCGTCCGCCGACTGACACAAAATGTTCCGCGTCCACCTTGTTCTCTCATTCTTGACGCAAATGGAACTCCGTCTCACCCCGTGAGACACGCTACAGATTTTGAAATCTCGTATGTCATTGAAAGCAGTGTGTTTCCTCTCCAGCAACAGCGTGAAAAAGATTGGCACTTTCCATGCACTATCTAAGTCTTGGCGCGAATGCCTGAGACGCGCGCCGCGTTTGGGGGGGACTGGACGCGGCAGAAGGGGCAAAGCTATGAAAGCCGCTGTCCGCCACCAACTGGACCCAAGCATCCGCAGTAATGACACTCGGGATTTTCACGCTTCCTTGCGCTCCAAGATCGTTGGGCAGGAAGAAGGCGTGCAGTCCCTGGTGGACATGTTCCAGGTGTTTTGTGCCGGATTGAACTCCCCGGGCCGCCCGGTCGGCAATCTGCTCTTTCTGGGCCCGACCGGCTCCGGAAAGACGCGCATCGTGGAAGCGGCCGCCGAGATCCTGTTCGGCGACGCCCGCGTGGTAATTAAGGTAGATTGCGCGGAGTTTCAGCACTCTCACGAAATCGCCAAGCTGATCGGCTCGCCCCCAGGCTACTTGGGCCATCGCGAGACGCATCCGCTGATTACCCAGGAAGCGTTGGCGGCTTGCCACACGGACAGGCTGAAGCTCAGCTTCCTGCTTTTTGACGAAATCGAGAAGGCAAGCGATGCGCTCTGGCAGTTGCTCCTGGGCATGCTGGACAAAGCTACGCTGACGCTGGGTGACAACCGGCGCGTGGATCTCTCGCAAACGGTGATTTTCCTGACCTCGAACCTTGGAGGCGGCGAAATCACGGAATTGATGCAGGGCGGAATGGGTTTCGTTCAACCGGCGGACAAGCCTGCGGCCGGTTTGGATCAAAAAGTGGAGCGCACGGCGGTCGAAGCGGCTCGGCGCAAGTTCTCTCCGGAGTTCATGAACCGTCTGGACAAGGTAGTCGTCTTCCATCCCCTGCGCCGCGAACAGTTGGAACAAGTTCTCGAAATTGAGTTGGGCCAAGTCCAGCAGCGCGTCCTGGAAACGGCCAAAGGGCAGTTCCTGTTCCGCGTGACGTCACAGGGCCGCGACTTCCTTTTGCAGGAAGGAACCGATCAACGCTACGGCGCGCGCCACCTGAAGCGTGCGATTGAGCGTCACGTCGTTTATCCCATGGCCAATCTGCTTGCCACCGAGCAAGTTCACCTTGGCGACCTGATTTGCATTGATTGGAACAAGGAAGAGAATCGTTTGACGTTTGTCCGCGAAGGCGAGAATCTGGCCATCCCTGCGCCCCGCAGACCGGAGCCTGCCCCGGCAGCCAAAGCAGTTCCCGCGCGCAGCGGCAAGGCGGCCGATGCGCCTAACGCTACGCCTGGTCCGGAGTCGTCGCCTCGCGTGGCTCGATAAACAGAGTTTGCCCCTGCTTTACCCCCCCGCCCGGGCGTCCCAGCACCCGGGCTTTTCTTTTTGCCTCCGCCAAGTGCTAAAGTAATTCCAAAGCGAGAAGTTTTCTTATGAGCAGGGTTGGAATCATGGCGGAGGTAGGAGTGAAGGCTTTGCGTCGGAAAGAGTATCCGTCACGAAAGCAGGCCGCCCGGACACGGCGGCTGGCGACTCGCGCAGTCTCGGCGTGTTTCGGCCTTGTCTCCTTGTCCTTTCTGCTTACGCCGGCGGCGTCGGCTCAGCGTACCGCGCTCAAGCCCGGATGGAACATGTTCACGCCGCAGCAGGACATCGAAGTCGGAAAGAGAGCGGCGGTGGATGCTGCGAAGCAGTTGCCTCTTTGCAATGACCCCAAAGTCGACGCGTATCTGACGCAACTGGGTATGAAGCTAGTCGCCAAGCTGCCGACCAACGGCGTGCAGTATCCCTTTGAGTTTCATTGCGTGAACGACAAGGCCATCAACGCCTTCGCTCTTCCTGGTGGATATGTTTTCATCAATCGCGGAGCCGTTGAGGCCGCAGATAACGAGGCACAGCTTGCCGGAGTCATGGCGCACGAGCTTTCGCATGTGGCGCTACGTCATGGAACAAATCAAGTGTCCAAGGCGGAGCTCGCGAACGGTGTTCTTGGTTTTGCTGGGATACTGAGCGGCGGCTCGATGGGAGGCGCTGCTTTAGCAAAACTAGGAACATTTCTTGCCGGAGGTGTGCTGCTGCGCTACTCAAGAACCGCGGAATCGCAGGCGGACATCATGGGTACTCAGGTGCTTTACGACAGCGGCTACGACCCGCGCGCGATGGCGCAATTCTTCGAAAAACTCGAAGCCGAGACGAAAGGGAAGAATCCGCCGGAGTTCTTCTCCGACCATCCAAATCCAGAGCATAGGGTCGAGCGCGTGGACGAAGAGATAGACAAGCTGGGCGGCGTTCCGCCAAACCCTAGGCGGGACTCTCCCGAATTCGAAGCCATCAAGCGCGAAGTGCTGGCTCTGCCTGTGGCGAAAAAGCTGACGCCCGCCGCTGCGGCAGCCGCAAAGCCTCCGGCTCCACCCTCAGGAAATCTGGCTCCATATCAGGCGACTGGCTATTCTTTGAAATATCCCGACAATTGGAAAAAATATCCTGACAGCAATGGGCCCGGCGTTTCGTTTGCGCCTGATGGGGGCGTGGTGGACGACGGCACCGGGCATGCTGCGCTGGCTTACGGCTTGATCGTCAGCGTGACTCAGGCATCGGGTGATTCCAATAACTGGGATGCCCTGAACAACGCCACGCAGCAGATGATTCAAGAGCTCCAGAAGTCTAATCCCAACATGAAGATTGCCCGACAGTCGGAACATGTGCGCTTGAACGGCCAACCCGGACTTGCAACCTATCTCAGCAACGACTCGCCCGTCGGCGGTCAGGAGACCGATTGGATCGTGACGACGCTGCGCCCCGAGGGGCTGGTCTCCTTTGTATGTGTGGCCCCACAGGCTGCGTACGAGAAGTATGACAAGACGTTTACCGCTATCCTCGACAGCGTGAGGTTTGCGAAAAAATCTGAGTAACGTCAGCCGTTCAACTTCGAAGGGCGTTCCCCAAGGGCAACGCCCTTCTTGCTTTGTTCGATTGGAATCGAACTATTGTTGGTTTTGGCCGCCGAAGAGAGACGGCAGGACTGGCGTCCCTTCCACCCGGACAGCATCCAGGGCGTTCGGATCGAGGCCCAGGATTTTCAGGATCGTCGGAGCCACTTGAGCGGTTTCCACAAAGCTGGTGACGGTGTGTGCCAGGATGCTGGGATTGGAGACCAGCAGCATCACGTTCGTATCATCCCAAGCGAAGCCGCCATGTTCGGACTGCTTCTTCAGGTTTCCGGTATAGACTACGCCGACGTTTGGAATCACTACGATGTCGGGAGTGCGCGGATCGCCGCCCGCGCGAAGCTGGCAGCAAGGGCCGGGGTTGTCAGGAACGCCAGGCGGGTTAAAGAGCCCGTTCAGTGAGCCGCCATAGTAGATCTGGCCTAGTCCTATCGCTGCTGCGGCATTCTCAAGATCTGTAACTGCCTCTCCGGTGCGGCTTGAATCGGCCAGCCAGATCTGGGAAATGTCGTCCTCGGCCAGTCCGAGGCCGTTATTCGGATCGTTGTAGACTGCCGGGAGGAGAGCTCCGATGATGCCAGACGGCGGCGTGCCGTTGGTCCCCGAATGACCCGGAATGGGGAAGAAGCGGTTCGGGTCGATAGGCGACTGGCCATGTTTCGCGGTGATGATGATGGTCGTCGAATCTAGAAGACCCTGGTGTTTGAGAGCAGCCACCATCTGCCCGATCGCCGCGTCTACGAACTGGATTTCAGCCAGCATTTTGGGTCTGGGAGTACCTGCAGCATCCTCATAGCCGCCAGAGTTTGCATCGGTTCGGACAGCGGATTTGGGTTCAATTAGCTTTTGTCCAACGCTGACCGCCTGGAAGTTCATTCCGAAGATCACCGGGACCGGAGCACTGCTTGCGCCGAGGTGGGTCCTACCCCTGATCTCATTGACTATCGCGTTGACCTTCAGCTGGTCGTAGCATTTGATGGCATCGAAATCGGTGGTCCAGTCATCGCCATTGGGGACCAGCGTTCCGCAATCAAAACTAGCTTCCGGACCGAGGGCTGCCGTCTTAAGTCCCGGCAGCACAATCTGAAGAGAATTGACCTCAGGCGAATAGTAGTCATCCACGTTGCTGGGTTGATTGGTTCCCGTGGGGCCGGAAACGGAGGCGTAACCAGCATGCTTGTCGGACCAGGCTGTATAGCCGCCCGCGGCGTGAATCACGCCAAAAATGGTGTTTGTGCGAACGAAGTTCCAGGAGTAGACGGGTTGGCAATTATTGAAGGGATCGCGGATCAGCCTGTCGGGATTGATGGATTTGACACCACCGTCGATGGTGGAGTATCCGGCGAACCCGCCGTTGAGCTGATTCTGGTCGATTTCGTTGCCTTCCTCATATTCGGTCTGGGTTCCGTTAATGACGTGCAAATTGCAGGATCCGCCCGGCAGGCCGTTGCCCGTGGCAATCTTCGGAGGCGCCAGAACGCGGTCATAAGCAACGTCGTAGAACGCGCCTACTGTTCGAGGGCTCCCGCCGCTGACGAGAGCCATCAGGCCAGGAAACGAGTCGGACGGCCTCGACGTGGTCGTGCGTGTGTAATGCACTCCGGTCCTGCCGAGAGCGGCCAGATTTGGACAAGTCTTCGATGCCACGCAGTTTTCATAATCAACCGCATGCATGCCATCGATGCTGACGAGCAGGACGTGCTTTATGTTGGAACCATTGGTGTTCTGCGCCGAAGCCGGGACAGTGGCTCCGATGAGGCCAAACGACAGAACAGCAGCAAGGATTTTTTCTTTCAAGTCGATCTCCTTTCTTGGGAAGAGAAATGGAAACGAGCGTTCCGGCAAAGACACTAGGTGCGCTGTGTTACAGCAGCGAGAACGGGGCGTATCGGCTCTGTGAATCACCGGGCCGCATAGGTACTGAAACTCTTAGGAACGGAAAAGAAGCGCTCGAGCAGTGATTCAGAAATGGCTTGGCGTGAATTCTTCTTTTTTCTTGTTTGCGTGGCGCTGTCGATAGACTTCCGCGGCGCGGGCGATAGCCTCGGTGATGCTGCCGCAAATATTTTCCGCGCCAACGTGGCGCTCGAATTCCGCCTGCTTCATCAATTGCGAGGGTTGTTCCCTTGCGCCGCACAGGAGCAGCGAACGACCGGACTCGTGTAGCGTATCCGCAAGGTCGCGAATCGCGCCGAGACCCGTGGCGTCAATGGCAGTCATGTTCCGCAAGCGCAGAATCACGATGGGCGGCAGCTTATCAATGGAATGAAGGATGTCCGCGAATTTGTCCGTCGCGCCAAACAGGAATGGTCCGTGAATGCGGTAAACAATCGCATAATCCGGGATGTCTTTGCCCTGCAAAACGTGGATGCGGCTGTCTTCCACGTAATCTCTGGTTACGGGGCTTACGGTGGTTGTCCGGGAGACTTTGCGGATGAACATGAGCGCGGCGAGCACCATGCCGACTTCCACGGCAAACGTCAGATCCGTTACGACGGTCAGAGTCATCGTGAGAAACCAGACGGCAATATCTGCGGCGCTCAGCTTCAGGATTTCCGGGATTTCCTCCCAATCGCCCATGTTGTAGGCGACGATCATCAGAATGGAGGCAAGCGCGGCGAGCGGCACGTTTTTGACCAACGGCGCCGCAAATAGAACAATCGCCAGCAGAGTAAGGGCGTGAATCATTCCCGCAACCGGAGTTTTCGCGCCCGAGCGAACGTTTGTCGCCGTGCGTGCGATTGCGCCCGTGGCGGGCAAGCCGCCGAACAGCGGAGAAATAATGTTTGCTACGCCCTGGCCGATTAATTCCACGTTGGGGTTGTGCTTGTCGTTGCTCATGCGGTCGGAAACTACAGCGGACATGAGCGATTCGATAGCTCCCAGCATCGCCACGGTGAAGGCCGCCGAGAGCAACTGGCGGAAAATATCGTAATGAAACTGTGGAATAACGAGAGTAGGGAGGCCTTTAGGAATGCCGCCGAAGCGCGTGCCAATCGTCTCCACGTTCATGTGGAACAGCATGACCGCGGCGGTCGCGCCGAAGGTCACGAGAATGGCGCCAGGTATTTTCTTGGCGTACTTCAGGCAGAAAACCATCACTGCAATCGAAAGAATGGAAACTGCGGTCGCCGGCATGGAGAATGTGTTCCACGCCAGCGCAAAAGCCTTCATGCGATGAAAAAAATCTCCTGGAACGTGATCCATCTTTAAGCCGAAGAAGTCGCGAATCTGCGTGCTGGCGATGAGAATCGCTATGCCGTTGGTGAAGCCGACCACCACGGGGCGGGGAAAATACTTCACCATCGTGCCCATGCCGGTGATCCCGAGGAGAACCAGAAGCACGCCCGCCATCATCGTGCACATAAACAGGCCGTCGATGCCGTGCTTTGCGATGATTCCTGCAACCACCACTACGAAGGCTCCGGTGGGGCCGCCTATCTGCGTTTTCGAGCCGCCCAGTGCGGAAATCAAGAATCCCGTGACTATCGCGCAATACAAACCTGCTTGAGGTGGTACCCCAGAGGCGATCGCAAACGCCATTGCCAGTGGCAGCGCAACCAGTCCCACAGTGACTCCGGCAATTAAATCGGAAAGGAATTTATGCCGGTCGTAATGGCGCAGCAGGATTACGGATTTCGGCAGCCAATCTTCGATTTCAAATTTCATGCGATCTTCGAGGGAAGGAAATCACCTGATTTTAACAAAAGCCAAAGGTCTGCGGCCTGCGCGTTGCAGTTTGGGTGTCTTTTCGCAAATAGGAGGGAACTGGAGGTCCTTGGTGGGAGCCGGCAATGTCTGCGGCTAGTCCGCCGCTGTGCTTCGCGGCGCGGCGGGCTTCCAGCGCAGAACCGGTTTGCGCGCGGCGCCAACTTCATCGAGCCGCCGGACGCGCGTGGTGTGCGGCGCGGTCTTCACAATTTCCGGCCGCGTGGCGGCTTCTTCTGCGATGGATTTCATCGCGTCGATGAAGAGATCGCATTCTTCGCGCGATTCCGATTCTGTTGGTTCGATCATCAGGGCGCCCGGAACAATCAGCGGAAACGCGGTCGTGTATGGATGAAAGCCGTAATCAATCAGCCGCTTCGCGATGTCCATGGTATTCACGCCGTTTTTCTTTTGAATCATGTCGCTGAAAACCACTTCGTGCATCGAGGGCAGGGAATAGGGCAGGTCGTAGACGCCTTCGAGGTGCTTTCGAATGTAATTCGCATTCAGGACCGCGTCTTCCGTGGCCTGCCGGACCCCGGGACCGTAGGCGAGAATGTAAGCGAGCGCGCGAACCAGCACGCCGAAGTTGCTGCTAAACGCCTTCACACGCCCAATCGAATCCGGACGCACCGGCTCCAGTGCCAACCGCCCGCGTTCTTTTTCTACGAGAATCGGCACCGGGCGAAATGGCTCGAGAATTTTCTTCATCGCTACAGGGCCCGCGCCCGGACCGCCACCGCCGTGCGGCGTTGAAAAAGTCTTGTGCAAATTCAGGTGCATCACGTCCACGCCAAGATCGCCAGGGCGCGTTATTCCTGCCAGCGCATTCATGTTTGCGCCATCCATGTAAAGCAACGCGCCTCTGGCGTGCAAAATCTCCGCAATTTCCGGCAGGCGCTGCTCGAAGATTCCGAGCGTCGAAGGATTGGTGATCATCAGCGCCGCGACGTCTTCCGTCACCAATTTGCGCAAGCCTTCGACGTCTACCTGCCCGTGCGACTCCGACTTGATGTTTTCGACTGCATATCCCGCGATCACGGCAGTGGCCGGATTCGTCCCGTGCGCCGAGTCGGGGATCAACACTTTCTTGCGCGGATTCCCTTGTTTCTGCAAATACGCGCGGATCAGCAACAGCCCGGTGAGCTCTCCCTGCGCGCCCGCCGCGGGTTGTAAAGTAAGAGCATCCATTCCGGTAATTTCGAGCAAGCACTTTTCCAGCAAGCGCAGAATTTTCAGGCAGCCTTGCGAAAGATCTTGGGGCTGATACGGATGCTCCGTCGCGATTCCCTCCAGACGTGCCACGAATTCGTTCACGCGCGGGTTGTACTTCATGGTGCAGGAGCCCAGCGGATACATGCCGAGATCAATGGCGTGGTTCCAGGTTGAAAGCCGGGTGAAGTGGCGCAGCACCTCGATTTCGCTCACTTCGGGGAAGCCTTCGACGCCTTCCCGGCGATAATGAGCGCCCAGGGCTTTCGCGGATTCTGCTTTCGGCACGTCCAGCGGCGGCAATTCGAATGCGCGCTTTCCCGGTGACGATTTCTCAAAGATCAGCCCTTCGTTTTGATTTACGTGCCGCGTCGCCTTCTTGGTTTTCTCGTTCATGTTTCCTAAACCGGTTGTTCGAGCGCCCGCTTCACCGCGCCGGCAAATCGCTCAATCTCCGCGCGAGGAGTTGTTTCCGTGACGCACACGAGCGCATGTTTGGTCAGTTCCGGGTACGGCGTGCCGAGCGCCAATGGCCCGACAATTTTCTCGCGCAACAGGTGCGAGTTCACGATTTTTACCGAGCGTGGCAGCTCGACCGTAAATTCATTGAAAAATGGCGCATCAAAAGTCCGCTTCACCCCAGGAATTTTCAGCAATTCGCCCAACGCGAACTGCGCTTTCGAAAGATTTTGCTCCCCCATTTCGCGCAAGCCCTCTTTGCCAAGAAGCGTGAGGTGAACGGTTGCCGCCAGCGCGCAAAGGGCCTGGTTCGTGCAAATGTTCGAAGTGGCTTTCTCGCGGCGAATGTGCTGCTCACGCGTTGCGAGCGTCAGCACGAAGCCGCGATGTCCTTCGGAGTCCGTCGTTTGTCCCGCAAGTCTGCCCGGCATCTGGCGAACATACTTTTCGCGCGCGGCAATCACTCCCGCAAACGGTCCGCCGTAACTGGGGGGCAGACCGAAACTTTGCGCCTCCATCGCCACAATGTCCGCCTCCGCGGGCGGCAGCAGCAGCCCCAGGGAGACGCCTTCGGCAATCGCCACGACAAACATCGCGCCGACGCCATGAGCCGCTTCGGCAAGTGGCGCATACGTTTCGATCGCGCCAAAAAAATTCGGCGACTGCGCAACGACGGCAGCCACATCGTCCTTCAGCACCCTCTGCAACGCTTTTGCGTCAACGGTGCCACTCGCCCCAAACGGAATCTCTTCAATGCGCAACCCGGAATTCTTCGCGTATGTCTTCAGCACTTCGCGATATTCCGGATGCACCGACCGAGCCACCAGCACGCGTCGCCTGCCCGTCAGCCGCTCCGCCATTAAAACCGCTTCCGTCGTCGCAGTCGAGCCATCGTACATTGAAGCGTTCGCCACATCCTGACCCGTGAGCTGGCACATCAAGGTTTGGAATTCGAAGATCGCCTGCAGCGTGCCCTGCGAAATCTCCGCCTGATACGGCGTATACGAAGTGAGGAACTCGCCCCGCTGAATGATCGTATCCGTCACCACCGAACGCAGATGATTGTAAACGCCCGCGCCGAGAAAGCTCGTGTAACCCGCCGCGTTTTCAGCCGCGCGCTGTTTGAAATACTGGATGACTTCCGCTTCCGAATACGGCCCGGGAATTTTCAGTGCTTCCCGCAGCCGGTACTTTTCCGGGATGCTCGAAAACAATTCTTCAATGGATTTTTTCCCGATGGCGGCCAGCATTTCCTGCCGCTCGACGGGGCTCTTCGGGAGGTAGCGCATTAGGCGGAGGTTTCCTTGCCCTTCTCCGCGATGTACGCTTCGTAGGCGGCCGCGTCCATCAGGTCGCTGATCCCTGCGGCAGTTGTCAGGCGCACTTTGATCAGCCACGCGGCTCCGTGTGGGTCGCTGTTGATCGTTTCCGGTTTATTCTGAAGCTCGCTATTCACTTCAATTACCTCGCCGCTCGCAGGCGCGTAGATCTCGCTGACGGCTTTCACCGACTCCACCGTGCCAAAGGATTTCCCTGTCTCGATCTTGGCGCCGGGCTTGGGCAGCTCGACGAACACCACGTCGCCCAACTCGTGCTGCGCGTGATCGGTGATGCCGATCGTAGCGAGGTCTCCCTTCATGTTCACCCACTCGTGCTCTTTCGTATAGCGAAACGATTTCGGATACGCCATCAGACCACTCCTTGTCCTTGTGCGTGCCTCAAGCTACCTGCGGCGCGGCTTTCTTCTGCCGCTTGTAAAACGGAGTCGCAACCACCTGCGCCTTGTACTTCTGCCCGCGAATTTCCACATAGAGCGTGGTGCCGATCGCTGAAAACGCCGGGGGCACGTACGCAAGCGCGATGTTCTTGCCCAAAGTCGGCGAAGGTGAGCCGCTTGTCACCACGCCGATGGGCCCGCCCGCTTCGTTGCAGCAACAATATTCGTCGCGCGCAATGCCGCGATCAATCATTTCAATTCCCACCAGCATGCGCGTCACTCCCGCAGCCTTTGCCCGCTCCAGTGCAGCCCGGCCGATGAAATCGCCCTTCTCCATTTTGCAGTAGCGGTCGAGCCCGGCCTCCCACACGTTAATCTTCTCGCTGATCTCGTGCCCGTACAGCGCCATCTTCGATTCCAGCCGCAGCGTATTGCGTGCGCCCAGGCCGCACGGAACGATGCCGAGTCCGCGCCCTGCTTCGATTACCTGATTCCACACGCGTTCGCTGGTCGCAACATCCGAGGGCACGTAAATCTCAAATCCGTCTTCGCCCGTATAGCCGGTTCGCGCAATCAGTGTGTTTTTCAACCCGCAAACCGTGGCGTGCGTAAACCAATAATTCTTGATCGTGCTTAAATCCGCGTCCGTCAGTTTCTGCACGACTTCGACAGCTCTCGGCCCCTGAATCGCCAATTGCGTGTACGCGTCGCTCAAATCTTCCACCACGCAATCAAGTCCCTTGGTGCTCTCGCGCACCCAGTTGATGTCTTTTTCCCGAGTGCCGGCATTAATCACCAGCAAATAATCGTCTTCGCCCAGCCGGTGAACGATCACGTCGTCCACAAACGTGCCTTCGGGGTAAAGCATCGCCGAATACTGCGCCTGGCCAATGGCCAGTTTCGAGGCATCGTTCATGGTGATGTGCTGAACCGCCGCCAGCGCTCCGCCGAGCTTCTTCCCGCTGTGAATGCGAATGTCTCCCATGTGGCTGACGTCAAAGACTCCCACGCCTCCGCGAACCGCCTTGTGTTCCGCAATCAAGCCGCCGCTTGAGGGGTACTCGACAGGCATGTCCCAACCGCCAAAGTTGACCATCTTCGCGCCAAGGCGGCGGTGCAATGCATTCAACGGCGTTTTGCGAAGCTCGCTCACTGGAGAAATTGTGGAGGAATCCATCCCTATCGCTCGGGCAGAGACCGATACTAACATGCGCCTCCCAAGCGGTCAAAGAAGGCCCGGCCATTTACGCTACCGCGAGCGCATGCACAATTCAACGCTGCACCCCACGTTCGCCTTGCCGCGCGCGGCATGCCTCAGGTAAAGTTTTCTAGAGGGACGCCCATGCAAGGTCCTACTGTTTGTGTGCAGTGCGACATGCCGGAATCGCGTTGTTCCTGCGAGAAGTACTGCACGATTTGCAAAGGGCAGACCAACATCCGTCTTTGTGCCGACGGCCTCTATTATTGTCCCGATTGCCGGGAAGCCTGCGACGTTGCGCTAGCTGAGAGCCGTGGCCACTGAACCCAAAAACCTGCACATGTGGATTGACGCCGACGCCCGGCTGGCGGCGGCGGCGGGTGGCGTAGCGCGTTTTTTGGCAGACGCCGCGGGTCTCGAAAGCGACGCCGTCGCCCGGCTGCAATCCGCGGTCATCGAAGCGTGCCTGGAAGCTTTCGACCATTTGGCCGGGAAGCACCCTCATTTGCAAATTGATTTTGCGCGCTTCTCCGATCGCCTCGAAGTTTCCCTATCCCATGAAGACTCCGGTGAAAAGGCTGGCCCCGCTATTGGCATGCACACGATCACCAGCTTTGCGGCAAAAAATCCGGGTCACTCCGGAAACCCGGAAACCCCAGCAGGCGTCGACCGCGTCCAGCACGAAACGCACGGCAAGGAAATCGTGACCCGCCTGACCAAATACCTCGGCCAGGTCGCCCCTAGCCGCTGACCGCTTGTTAAGAAAACTCGTTCGGCTGTCATTCCGAGGAGCGTAGCGACGAGGAATCTCTCTTTTCCAGGTTTTTTTCCAGGGGTTCTTAAAGAGTTCAGAAAGCGAAAGGGCCGGACAACGCTTCTGTCCGGCGCCCTTTCACTCTTTCAAGGTTCTTGCCTCTACATCTTCAGTGCAAATGTATTCTTTCGAATCAGCGAACTCATCTGGTCATCACTCAGCGACATGCGCAGGGTCACGCGGTCTCCTGCCGGTACGACCTTCGCCTGATCCAGCAGGTCCGCTAGCTCCGGATTATCTTTTTGCGCTTGGTAACGCTTATAAAGGAATCCTGCTTGAAGCAACTGGCCCAGCGTGTTCGCATCTTCCGTGGACCCACAAACCGCCTGGAACTTTCCATCGATCCCGCTGCTTGCGTCCACGTTGATAATCAGGTTCTGCATGCGGGAGACGAGCTTCGCGGCCTCGGGAAACTGCTCGACTTCCGGCGCAAGCTGCTGCATCGCCAGCCGCGTGTACGCAGGATTCAGCACCGCCCACACCACCCCGCTTCCATTCGCCTCGTTGATCAGCGGGAAGAGTTGATCGTTCGTCAGCAGGCCTTCCTCCGCCCCAAAACGTACTTCCACCATTTTTTCGAGCACTTCACGGTGCCCAAACGCCGCTGTGTTCGAATCAATGAACAGGAAAAACAGGTCGTTCGCCCCGGTGCCGCTGCCAAAAGAGTAGAGCGTGTAACTTCGCGCCTTGAATGTCGGCAGCTTCTGCTGTTTGAAATACGCTTCGGTCGAATTGGGGTTGTAAGTGCCGAGCGCAACGCCAACGACCTCGTCACCCGTAGGAACCGCCGACGAGCCCGTGCCCTCGTTTTTCGAGTTCAGCCCTTCCGCCACCAGCCCCCAGGCTAGTTCCTCGACCTGCGAATTGGGATCCACGCCTGCGGACGCTAGGAATTTCTCGAATTGCCTGAACTTCTCCGGAATCATCTGCTCTTGCAACTGCGGAAACCATTTCTGCGACCGCGCTTTCTTCAGGTCGGCATACGCAAATTCGCCGATATTTTTCGGAAACAGCGCGATCACGTCAGTGCTTAGGCGGCCAGCCCGCGCCGGCTTCGGCGCCGCAAGCAAAATCACCGTCACGATGGCCGCGGCTCCGGCTTTGCCGATCGCCGTAATAACTCTCATGAAATGCTCCTTTCGGAAAGGGCCGAGCGAATCTTTAATTCTACGCGTCTTCCATTGCATGCGCCCTTTATTCTATGCGCTTGTCGCGCGGGGCGCATTGCTCAATCGCTCGCGCAGCGCCGCTGCCTTCGCCTGCATGGATGTCACGTAAGCCGCATCCTTCAGCCCGTCGAGGTTGATCTCGACATTCGCCAGCGCCCCGCGCGCTCCTGCATCGGCCATCATTCGGGCCACATGCAAGTCTGAACGCATGGATGCGGCGACGATACCTTCCAGTTGTCCAAGGCGTTCGTAAAGCGCAACCGTCCGCTCGGCCACCTGCAGAGGAACCTCGGCAGCTCCCTTGGTCGCCCTTTGAATCGCAGCCTCACGCTGAACGATCTCTTCCGCGTTTCCTTGCGGCAATTTGAACGCCGCCATCACTGCGTCATAGGACTCCGCATCGCGATCAATCGCCGCAACAAGCTCGTCTGCGGCTTTCCGCATTTCATCCAGCGCCGCCGAAAGCTGGTCCACATACGCCAACTGCGATTTCTTTTTCCGCGAAAGCCCCGCAACCATCTGCCCGAGCGAAGCGGCCAGCGCCGCCGCAAACGCCGAAGCGCTTCCGCCGCCCGGGGTCGCCGACGGCGCCGCTACTGCATCCAGAAAAGGCCGCGCGAGGCCCGCCAGCTTTCCATCTTTTGCCGCCGCCAAAGGTGCGCCGCTCAACGCATCCGCCAGTCTGTTTTCCAATACTTGTGTTGGAGAAAAACTCTCCAGTTGGAGGAAAAAATCCGCGGCCATTTCCAGCGCCTTTTTCGGCACCAGCCCGACAATCTCACTTCCCATCGGCATCGCTCCATAGCGCTCTGCTTCGCGCTTCACCATTTCATACACGCGGTGCATCGGCGTTTGTTCAAAGTCCGTCAGGTTGATGGAAACTTGTGCGAGGTTGCGTGCCTTCAATTCCACTCCCATGGACTTCACGTAGCGCAGCCCGCCCGAAGAAAAGCGTATGGCCTTGGCAATTTTGTTGGCGATGCTGATGTCTGAAGTGTTCAGGTTCACGTTGTAGGCAATCAAAAACTTCCGAGCGCCCACCACCGTAACGCCGGCCGTGGGATGAACCTTCGGCTCCCCCACATCGGGTTGCCGCTCGAGGTTCTTCTTCATCTCCTCGCGCAGCCCTTCGAATTGACCCCGCCGCACATTTTCGAGGTGCACCCGGTCCGGCCGCGTCGCCGCCGCTTCGTAAAAGAAAACGGGAATGCGGTAGCGGTTCCAAATTTCAGTGCCCACGCGCCGCGCCAGCGCCACGCAGTCTTCAATCGTCACGCCATCAATCGGAATGAACGGAACCACGTCCGTCGCGCCCACACGCGGATGCGCGCCCGTGTGTTTCGTCAGGTCGATCGACTCCATCGCTTTACCCACGCCAAGCAGCGCCGCCTCGGCTACCGCCTCCGGCTCGCCTGCCAGCGTAATCACCGACCGGTTATGGTCCGCGTCCATCTCGCGATCCAGCACGTAAACGCCCGGCACACTGCTGATCGCTCCAACAATGGCGTCCACTTTCGCGGATTCCCGCCCTTCGGAAAAATTCGGCACGCACTCAATCAGTCTTTTCATCGTTTTGGTTTTTTGTCGTCCCGCTTTTTGTCATTCTGTTTTTTTTTATTCAGGTTGGCCCAATTGTGCGGCAACTTGGGCGTCCGGCCCGGCAGCGTTGGCCTTTCGTAGACGAAAGCGCGCTTCTTCTCATTGGAATTCGCCTGCGATGTTTCCGCCGTGGCCGCTGCGGGCTGAATCGCTTGCGGCCGCACTGCCTGGTGTTCCTTTGGCAATTTGGGCCACGAAGGCGCCCCTGGCTTCACCGGCCATTTCAACCCAATCATAGGCTTCATTCCGGGCGGAGGCGGCACAGGCTCTTTGGGCGTTTCTGTTCGCGCTTGGCGTTGCGGGGCGGAAATCCTGCCATTCTCCATCTTTGATTTCTCGGCAAAATATTCCTTTAACTGATGTGCGCTCCAAAGAATTGCTGTCACCCACGCGCCCATAACCACGGCATTGTAAACGCTGAAACCTCCCGCTTTGCCCAGGATGGTTACCACAAAAAAAACGAACACCAGCAGAGCGTACAGATATTCCTCGAAGAAGTTTTTTGTCTTCGTCGGCCCGATTTTCGGAAGTTTCAGTCTCCGGACGGGCTTGCCGGTATAGCTAGTTCCTGGAGTTCTTTGCGGCATGGATCACGCGACCGCGCTTGATCGTCATCCAGCAGTGGTTCACTCCAAAATAATAAGGAATTTCGCGGTAGTCGGCCACTTCGAATACGGTGATGTCTGCTTGTTTGCCAACCTCCAGCGAGCCAATCTGCTTCTCGCGCCGCAAGGCGTAGGCGGCGTTGATGGTCGCGGCGGTGATCGCCTCCGCCGGCGCCATGCGCAATTGCGTGCACGCCAGCGACAGAATCATCGGCATGCTCAGCGTTGGACTCGTTCCGGGGTTGTAATCGGTGGCCAGTGCGACAATCGCACCGGCTTCAATCAACTCCCGCGCGGGCGCGTACTTCTTCAGCCCTAAATGAAAATCGCATCCAGGCAAAAGCGTCGCCACGGTATCTGACTTTCCCAGCGCGCGGATGTCGCTCTTGTTTATGTATTCGAGATGATCGCAGCTCGCCGCGCGCAAAAGAATCGCCAGCCGCGTTGCGCCGCTTCGCGAAAGCTGTTCCGCATGCATTCGCGGAGCCAGCCCCCATTGCCGCCCCGCTTGCAGCACGCGCTTGGACTCTTCCACCGTAAATGCCCCGCGGTCGCAAAACACATCGCAAAACTCGGCCAACTTGCGCTCCGCAATTTGCGGCAGAAGATTTTCTTCCAATAACTGAATGTACTTTTTCCCTCCGCCCGCCTTCTTGCGAAACTCCTCCGGCACCACGTGGGCCCCGAGAAATGTAGACGCAATCTCCAGCGGCTGCTCCCCCGCCAGCTCCTTGCGCAGCTTCAAAATCTTCAACTCGCTCGCAACGTCGAGCCCGTACCCGCTCTTTGCCTCAATCGTCGTCGTTCCGTGAGCCGCAAATTGTTGCAGCGCCACGAGCGCGCGCTTTTTTAGTTCTTCCGCCGTAGCCGCGCGCAGCTTCTTCACCGAATTGAGAATCCCCCCGCCCTTGCGCGCAATCTCCTCGTAGCTCGCGCCTTGAATCTTCAGCTCGTACTCTTCCGCGCGGCTCGCAGCGTGAACCAGGTGCGTGTGCGAATCCACAAATCCCGGCAGCACCACGCGCCCGCCCAAATCCAGCTTTTCCACCGCGCGCGCTTCCGGCAGCGCCTCAACCTCGGCGCGCGTCCCGACTGCGGCAATCACACCGTCGCGCACCAGCACTCCGCCGTCTTGAATGAGGGCCAGTTCAGAAAGGGAATCGCCGCGCCGCGGACAACGTCCGCCAAGCGTCACCAACTGCGACGCACCCGTAATGAGCAGCGAATTCGCCAAAGCCTTCGTATTATGCCGGAAAGGTTTCCAGTAGCACAGACTTCAGTCCGAACGCAATCCGCTGCCACGCCAGTGTTAGTCCGCTCTTGAATAGCGCAGTTCGATGGCCTTCGCCAGAATTACTTTTGATTGAGACTTCTGAGCATTTGAAAAGGAGACGTCGGAATATAACCCCGAAACACATTTCAATTTTCCGTTACTGAAAAAAAGCAATAGATCCAAGCGTTTCAGTTCTTGGTTGCTGTCCTCAAACTTGATCCAGAACGAAAAAACTCCCTCGTCCCCAAAATTGTCGCTATTCTCACTCTCGGCGGAGACAGTTTTCGCATAACTGTGACCATTGGTCCGAACATCTTTGATCCCATCAATGTCCCAGGAGAATTCAAGATCCAAGTCTTTGCTTTTATACGAGTATTTCCCCCAAGCGCCCTCTGGACCAGTTGCTCTACACGGGCTAGAAAATAAGGACAAGAGGAAGATTGAAGAAAGGACCGCGAGGAGCGAACGTCTCCACCAACTAGCCATGACGACCTCCTGGAGCCTCTTCAATATCTCTACAACATCGGCACTGTCACGCCAGTCTTCTTCGCGAACGCAATGGCTTCGGGATAGCCCGCATCCACGTGCCTTGCCACACCGATCCCAGGATCATTCGTCAGCACGCGCTCGATGCGCTTCGCCATTTCTTTCGTGCCATCCGCCACGGTGACTTGCCCCGCGTGTTGCGAATAGCCAATCCCCACTCCGCCGCCGTTATGAATCGACACCCACGACGCGCCGCTCGCCGTATTGATCAGCGCGTTCAGCAGCGGCCAATCCGCCACCGCGTCCGATCCGTCGCGCATCGCTTCCGTCTCGCGATACGGCGACGCCACCGACCCGCAATCCAAATGATCGCGCCCCATGACCACGGGCGCCTTGATTTCTCCGCGCGCCACCAAATCGTTCAACGCCAGCCCAAACTTGTCGCGCTCGCCATATCCCAGCCAGCAAATCCGCGAGGGCAGCCCCTGAAATTTGACGCGCTTCTGCGCCAGCTTGATCCACCGCTGTAAATGCTCGGCGTGCGGAAACATTTCCAGCACCAGTTGGTCCGTCCGCGCGATGTCCGAAGCCTCGCCGGAAAGAGCCGCCCATCGGAACGGCCCTTTTCCCTCACAAAACAGTGGCCGGATGTACGCCGGAACGAATCCGGGAAAGTCGTACGCGTTCTTCACCCCCTGCCGAAACGCAAACGTCCGAATATTGTTGCCATAATCAAACGTCACCGCGCCCAGCTTCTGCAAATCCAGCAGGCCCTGCACATGCGCAGCAATCGCCGCCAGAGCGCGCTTCTGATACTCCTCCGCGCCCTTTGCGCGCAGCTCAATCGCTGCCGCAAGCGTCATCCCATTCGGCACGTATCCGCCCAGCGGATCGTGCGCGCTCGTCTGGTCCGTCAGCAAATCGGGCACCACGCCGCGCTTCGCCAGCTCCGGAATCAAGTCCGCGCAATTTCCCACCAATCCCACCGAAGTCGCTTCGCCCTTGCGCACCGCGTTTTTCAAAATCCGCAGCGCCTCGTCCAGCGAAGTCACCATCACGTCGCAATAACCGGTCTTCAAACGCTTCTTAATGCGCTCCGGATCAACGTCAATTCCCAAAAACGCCGCGCTATTCATCGTTGCCGCCAGCGGTTGCGCTCCGCCCATGCCGCCCATGCCGCCGCTCACGACTAGCTTGCCCTTCAAGTCGCCGCCAAAATGCTTCTTCGCCGCCGCCGCAAACGTTTCGTACGTGCCCTGCAAGATTCCCTGCGTGCCAATATAAATCCAACTCCCCGCGGTCATTTGCCCGTACATCATCAAGCCCGCGCGATCCAACGCATGAAATTTGTCCCAATTGCTCCAATGTCCCACCAGGTTGGAATTGCACAGCAGCACGCGCGGCGCGTATTCATGCGTGCGAAAAACCGCTACCGGTTTCCCCGATTGCACGAGCAGCGTCTCGTCCGACTCGAGCGCCTTCAGCGAACGCACAATCGCATGAAAGCATTCCCAATTTCGTGCCGCTTTCCCGGTACCCCCGTAAACCACCAGCTCTTCCGGCTTCTCCGCCACTTCGGGATCCAAATTGTTCAGCAGCATCCGCAGCGCCGCTTCCTGCTGCCATCCTTTGCACGAAATCTGCGTCCCTCGCGGCGCGCGATACGGTCCCTTCGACCATCCTGCCTCCGCCGCCGCGTTCTCGGAAATCGTTGCTTTCATGAATTTCTCTCTCCGCCGCCCATACTAGCGCACAGCCTAACCAATTGCACCCGCGCCCCTCGCTCGCTGCGCCCGAGGTTGTCATTCCGAGCGGAGCAGGCCGATTTTTTCTTCTGCGTTCGCTCCTGCTTGCCCGCGTAGAGGGCGAGCGTGTCGGCCCGCGTTAGTCGAGGAATCTCTATTCGTATGTTGCAAGAGGCATCAAATTGCTTCCGTTTCTCTCTGCAACCGCTGTTGGTTTACCGGCTATTTCCTTTTTGCTCTCGCACCCTTGTACAAGCAGGGGGCCGCTCTTTCTACTTGCTGTAAAATTGTGTAGCCATGAAACGCCGCAAGTCCAAGCACAAGCAAGAGCCACGCGCGACGCCGTTGGAGCAGAACGTTACGTCCTCACAGGTTGCCGTTGAGCCCGAGCCTCCGCTTCCCGAAACTCCTGCGAATCCCGCCCCATCCGTACCCGACGTCGAGACCTTCGAAATCTCTGGCGAACTTCAAGCCGAGATCGAGAATTTCACCAACTCTTTCCACGTCCAAAGACACCCGGGCACGCCACCTGTTTTCGCCACGGCGCCCGCGGCCATTGAACCGCCTTCGCCCCGCGAAGCATCCGCTTCAGCAGCGCCGCCATCCGCCGCCGACCGCCGCGCCAATCCTCGCTATGCCTTCACTGCCACCGCCGAAGTCGCCGCGACCGACTCCTCCGCAAGAGCCAAAACGCGCGTCCGCGACCTCAGCCAGCAGGGGTGCTACCTCGACACAGAAACTCCGCTGCCCCTCGGAACCGCCGCCAACGTGCGCATGACCAAAAGCGCCAAATCCCTCGAGGTCCAGGGCCGCGTCGTTTATGTTCAGCCAGGCAGGGGCATGGGCTTGATGTTCACCGCCGTCAAGCCGGAGCACGGCGGCACTCTCGACACTTGGATCAACGAATCCCGCGAAACTTCCTGGCTCGCTAACAATCGCCGCCGCAGCCAGCGCGTCCTGATGAAAGTTCCCGTGCGCGTCGGCGTGCATGCCGGCAACGCCGCATTTTCCGAAGAAGAGACGTATACACTCGCGGTCAGCGCTCACGGCGCGCTGATTGCCGTTAGCGCCCCGATGTATCGCGGCCAGCGCCTCACCCTCTCGAATCCCCAGACCAAAGATTCTCTCGAGTGCGTCGTCGCCCACATTGACAAATTCCCCGAAGAGCCAGTCAAAGTTGGCGTCGAGTTCCTCCTCCCCAATCCCATGTTCTGGCACGTCGCCTTCCCGCCCAAAGACTGGTCCCCCCGCCATCCCCACGCAAAACGACGACCCAATGAAGGGTCGTCGTCCTAAGCCGCTTTCTTACACCATTCTGTTCGATACAGCCGACTATTAGGTTATGGCCCTTCGCAGCTCACGTGATCGTTCCAATCCACGAACGAGCCATTCGGGTTGTCTCGCCACGCCCAGACGTGCAGCTCGAAAATCGCGCCGATGCCGTATCGGTTCGGGGTGCTGACGAGCAGGAACGATTGGCCTTCGAGCACCGGTGGGGTGCCATTGTGATTCGCCAGCCATGTGGCCGCATCGACGATGAACTCGACGCCCACCAGCCGCAATTGTCCATCCGATGGCTCGTAAATCAGTGCTTCCGGCTTCGTCGCATCAATCAGGCCATCGCCTACCAGCGCGCCGTTCACGTAATGGATGCCCATGGCCCCGTGGTCCGGTCCGCTGACGCACCCAAGGAACTGTCCATACCCCGCTGCGACAGCTGCGTTGACATCCATAAACTGCTTCGTGGCGTCCCGAACAATTTGAACCAATTTGGCGGGGGCTTGCGCAGCGTGCTCGTGCCCTTGTCCCGCTTCGACAAGAGGCACGGGCAAAAGCAAACCTCCGACTAAGGCCAAACGCAGGATGCAGTGAAGCGACCTTCTTGCTACATTCTTGATTTGTGCGTTCATTATTTCATTCCTCCAAATTTTTTGATAAATGGGCCCGTACTTCCTCATAGCGTTGAAGTGCTGCGCATGCTCTTGAGGAATCTAGGGGCGACGGCCAAAAACGCGCAATCCTTGGCGCCCCAATCCGACCCCAAAGTTTTCTCCATTGCTAACTCACTGAAAAAGAGGAGCTTCAAGTCCATGACAAGCTAACCTTCACAAGCCTGGAATCGTGGTACGCTTTCCTCAGAGTCCCCCCGAGGTGGTATGTCCTTTCCCAGCCCATCAGTGCGGGTATTTCGGTTCGACCCCTTTGAAGTGGATTTGCGCTCAGGCGAATTGCGCAAGCGCGGCGTCAGACTGAATTTGCAGGGCCAACCGCTTCAGTTACTTGGGATTCTGCTGCAGTCCCCGGGCAATCTCGTCACTCGCGAGGAATTGCACAGCCAGCTCTGGCCCGCTGACACTTTTGTGGTTTCGACCACGGCCTCCACAACGCCATCGCGCGTGTTCGCGAGGTCCTGGGCGATTCGGCCGATGCCCCGCGCTACATTGAAACGTTGCCGCGCAGGGGCTACAGGTTTATTGCTCCCGTTGTGGAAGTCGCCGCTCAGCCCAAGCGCCCAGCGCAACTGGAGCCCGCCAGTGAAGCGCCATCTTCCATCAGCAGAACAAATACGCGGACCAGGCTTCCCGTGGTTCTGGCCATCGCTGTGCTCGTGATTGCGGTCGTGTCGGCTCTCTGGAAGGTTCGGGCGCTCTCCCAACCAATCACTGCCGCTTCTTCGGTGCGTTCCATCGCTGTTCTCCCGCTCGCCAACCTGTCCGGCGATCCATCGCAGGAGTTTTTCGCGGACGGCATGACCGAACAGTTGATCACCGACCTTGCCAAAGTGGGTTCCTTGCGTGTGATCTCCCGCACCTCGGTCATGCGCTACAAAGGCACAAAAAAGGCTCTGCCGGAGATTGCTCGCGAATTGGACGTGGACGGCGTCGTGGAAGGCTCAGTCATGCGCTCCGGCCAGCAGGTGCGAATTACCGCCCAGTTGCTTCACGCGCCCACCGATCGCCACCTCTGGGCTGAGTCGTACGAACGCGATCTTGGGGATGCCCTCAGGTTGCAGAGCGACGTGGCTCAAGCAATCGTGCAGGAGGTTCGAGCGGAGTTGACTCCGCAACAGCAGGCCCACCTCCGTTCAGCCCGTCCTGTGAACCCGGAGGCTTATGAGGCCTACCTGAGGGGGCGCTACTACCTCTTAAATCAATTCACGATGGTCCCGTCGCTGAATACCGCAAAGGACAATTTCCAAGAATCCATTCGCAAGGATCCTAACTTTGCGCAGGCGTATTCCGGACTCGCAGTAACGTATGTCTTCTTGGTGGGTTTCCGCGGAGTTTCACGGGAGTTCGGTTATCGCTCTGCGAAAGAGGCCATACGCAAGGCCCAGGAACTCGACGATAACGTCAGCGAGATCCACGATGCGCTCGGCGTGATGAATTGGCGGTTTGAGTGGGATTGGAACGGCGCGGAACGCGAGTTCAAACGGGCGATTGAGCTGCAGCCAAGTTACAGTTGCGCCCACGAGGATCGCGCGAACTACCTCAGCTCTGTGGGCCGCCGCTCCGAGGCTCTGGCGGAAGTCGCCAGGAGCTACGCCATAGATCCCGGTCCCGGCTCCGCCGCGGCCGAATCCGCAAGCCGCTATCTCCTCCGGGATTACCAGGCATTGCTCGATGCAAGCCGAAGACAAGTGGCTTCCAATCCGAAGGAATGGACGAGGCATTACAATCTTGCTATAGCCTACGAAGGCCTAGGGAAACTCCTGGAAGCCATCTCCGAGTATCAGAACGCCATTGAATTGTCAGACGGCGATCAGGATGTTACCGCTTCGGTGGCCCACGCCTATGCCGCCATTGGCAAAAGAGCCCAGGCACAGAAGATTCTCCGTGATTTTGAACAAAAATCAAAAAATGCTTACATTTCGCCCTATTCCATCGCCACCATCTATGCCGGTCTCGGTGAGAAGGACAAAGCGTTCGAATTCCTCGAAAAAGCCTACCAGGAGAAGTCGCCCGATATCTCCTGGCACCTGAGAGCCGACCTGCGAATCGACAGTCTCCGCTCCGACCCCCGTTTCCAAGCCCTTATGCAACGCCTCGCCCTCCCGCAATAAATCTCGCTTCCACGTCCTCCCCACCGTCCTTTTCTAACCGTCCGGCTCTTCTCTGTGGACTCTGCGTCTCAGCTGCCTCTGCGTTAAATCCTGTCCATTTTTCCTTTTCCTTTTTCCCATTCATGGGGTTGTCGCCTCGCACACTCTCAACAACACGGATCACAGGGCAGGGCCACTCACGGTTCATTGCGTCGCGCAACGCCATCGGTTACAGTGAACCTCAGGCCACGAAACCGACCATGAGCTACGGCACGCTTCCCTCACGCTTCCTGAATGCCATGGACAACCTGCCGAACCCGCGCGCGCAAATGGTGCGCCGCGAAGGCAAGTGGGAACCTGTCTCCTCGCAGGAGTTTCTCCGCCGCGTCGCCGGCCTCTCTTCCGCGTTCGCGGAGTTAGGCGTGAAGCCGGGGGATCGCGTTGGCCTGCTCTCCGCGAACCGCCCCGAATGGCACACCGCCGACTTTGCCATCAACGGCGCGGGCGCCATCACGGTTCCCGTTTACTTCCACGAGTCGCCCGACCGCATGACCTACATCCTGAAGCACTGCGGCGCGAAAGTGGTTTTCGTGGCGGGCCATGCGCAACTTGAGAAGGTGCTCTCCGTGCGAGCAAGTCTTCCCGAACTTGAAAACATTGTCGTGGCCGACGCGGGCGAAGGCGTTCCCGCCGAATGCTTGCACTATGAAACGCTCATTGCGGGAGCCGGCGCGAAGGACATCTCTTCCTACCGCTTGCGCGCTTCGCAAGTGCTGCCCGGCCAGCTTGCTTCCATCATCTATACGTCCGGCACCACCGGCGAGCCTAAGGGCGTGATGCTCACGCACACCAACTTTTGCTCCAACGTCACTGGCGTGGGCCACGATTTCCGCCTCAACCCCTCAGAAGACCTCGCCCTTTCCTTTCTCCCGCTTTCGCATGTCTACGGACGCACGCTCGACTACATTTATATTTTTCAGGGATGCCCCATCAGCTATGTTCCCTCGATCGACGACGTCGCGCAGGCGCTTCTGGAGGTTCATCCGACCGTGGTTGCCGCGGTGCCGCGTTTCTTTGAAAAAATTTACGCGCGCCTGGTTGAGCAGGGCTCAAAGAACACGGGCTTGAAGCGAAAGATTTTCGATTGGGCCATGAAGATTGCCAATCAGTCGGTCCGCTGGAAGGCCAGTGGCGGCCACGCCAGCATTTTGGTGAAGCTGCAATGGCTGCTGGCGAATCAGCTCGTCTACAAAAAAGTTCGCGCGGGATTGGGCGGGCGCCTGCGCCTCATCAGCTCCGGCGGAGCCCCGCTCTCCAAGGAGCTGGCGGAATTTTTCTGGGCGCTTGACGTGCCAATCTATCAAGGCTACGGCTTGACGGAAACTTCTCCGATTGTTTCGAGCAACTATCCGCTGAATCGCGTGGGGAGCTCAGGAAAGCCCATCGCCAACGTGCTGGTGCGCGTAGCGGAAGACGGAGAAATCCAGGTGAAAGGGCCGTGCATCATGCAGGGCTACTACAAGAATCTCGAAGCCACCCGCGAGGTTCTTTCCGAAGACGGCTGGTTCCGCACCGGAGATATCGGCTTTGTTGACGACGGTGGATATCTCTACGTCACGGATCGCAAAAAAGATTTGATCAAGACCGCCGGCGGAAAATTTGTCGCACCCCAGCCGATTGAAAACGTCTTGAAGACCAGCCCGTACATCCTCAACGCGATGGTGGTCGGCGATAAGCGCAAATTCATCGCCGCGCTGCTCGTGCCTAATCCAACGACTGTGGCTGCGCGCCTTGCCGACGAAGGCCTGAAGTTTTCTTCCAATTCTGAACTGGCCGCGCATCCGCGGACGCACGCCTTGATCGAAGACGAGATCAAGCGCCTCACCGCACACCTCGCGCAGTATGAAACCGTCAAGCGCTTCGCGCTTCTGCCCGAAGATTTCACTTTTGACGGCGGCACTCTCACTTTCACTCTGAAACTCAAGCGCCGCGTCGTGGAAGAAAAATACCGCAAAGTCATCGAATCCCTTTACGCCGACGTCGCCGAACCCCGCCCCATCTTCCAGCAGTGAGAAGGCAGCAGGCAGAAATTAGAAAAGTGAAAATGGAAAATCGGACGAAGAAGATTTAACAGAGAGGCCCAGGTACTCTGCCGCATCGAGCGGTTTGCTCTCGATGAATCTGTTTTTTTTTGATGCTGTGAAAAAGTTTCCTCAGCGAGCTGGCAAAATTGCCCTGTTCTCTCGGACAGTTTTGTTTTCACAACAGAGAATCGTAACCCGGAAAAAGAAGGCATCCTTTCCGAGTAAACTGGAATCGTACAAACCAACGCCCACCTCAATTCCCGGATCACTCGGCAAACGTGACACTTGTTGCTTTTTGTCGGGGTAACTGAAGGTAACAAGCGCAACAAGAACGAAAACCTGGTTTGGAGGCGAACTGTGAAGTTCATTCATGGATCGTTCGGGAGAAATGTAGTTGAGCGCATGCGAATCGGCTTTCTTGGCCGCGCAGGCATGGTTAGCGCTGGTTTGCTGTGCTTGCTTCTTCTGAGCCTTTGCCCTTCGGTCGTGGCGCAAGCGCCGATTCCGGCGGCAACCCATCCGGCCAGCAAGAACGATGAGGGCGGTTTTTCGCCGGGATGGACGCTGGGCGCGCGATTTGAAGGGGACTACAACAGCGACGCGGGCGTCTACAATGTGGGTTCGGCGCTGGGCTACAACTTCTCGCGCCACTTCGGAGTCGACGCGGGCCTGCCTTTCTACTTCGTGTCTACTCCCGCTGCAACGAAGCAAGCCAATCCTGGCGCGGTTTCCGGAGTTGGTATAGGCAACTCTTTTTTGGATTTGCTGCTCACTTATCCGAATCCGTCCTTGAATTACAGTTCGGCGATTCATTTGACTGCGCCCATCGCTGACACCAAAAAGGGATTCAGCACCGGCCACGCCACTTGGAACTACACGAATCACATCGACCGAGCCTTCGGCGACTGGTCACCTTTCCTGGATGCGGGAGTCGGGAACACGATTCTGGACACAAGATATTTCACGCGGCCATTCACGAGTTTTGGTTATAACGCTGCGTTCACTGGCGGCCTGGAGTATGACAAGGGGCCGTTCAGTCTGCAGGCCGGCGCCTACGATGTGGCACCGTGGGGAAATCAGACAGTGATTAGCCGCGTTTTTCGCTGCGGGGCGGGTCCGAGTTGCAGCGCGGCCGGCTCTTCGCACAACCGCAAGGGATACACCAATTCAAGCGTGACTTCGGGCGGCGCGGATCTGGTCCGCGACAATGGTTACGAAGCGGGCTTCGACTTCAAACCCGTGTATTACCTGGATTTTGAATTTGATTACAGCCGCAGCGTGCCGCTGCAGCTCAACAATTATTCGTTTGGGATCGGAGTGAATTTGAGTTCGCTGGTGCGGCAGCGCGCGCACTGAGAGAATGCAGAAGGCAGAAAGACTGACAGAAGAGGCCACGATGCATCGTGCCCCTACAACAGAGTTTAGAAAGAACACGACTGCTGGAATCCGAAAGGGATTACAGCGGTTTACCGTCGGGGCCGAGGAAGCGGAGTTCGCCTAGGTTGAGTTCTTTCACGCCGGCTTCGATTTTGGAGCGATCGCCGACGACCACCCAAATTAAATTATCAGGGTGCACGATGATTTTCGCCGCGGTCTCAACGTCGGCGGGCTTGAGCGCGCGAACTTTGCCTGCATAGGTCTCGTAATAGTCGTCGGGCAGTCCGAATTGCACGAGTTCGTTGATGGAGTTGCCGACTTCCTGCTGCGTTTCGCGCGAGCCGGGCAGGCTGAGCGTTTGATTGTCTTGCACCACGGACAGCTCTTCCTGCGTCAGCGGACGGTCGCCGATGATTCCGCGGAGTTCCTTGTTGATTTCCTCGAGCGACTCCTTGGTCTTGTCGGTTTGCACCGGAGCTAGGGTGAGCCAGGGCCGCTGACCGCGCGCGCCCCACAACAGAGTGGTTGTGCCGTATGACCAGTGCTTGTTCTCGCGCAGGTTCGAGTTGATTCTTGACAGGAACAGTCCGCCGAGACCGTCGTTCATTGTCCCAATTGCGATCTCATTCGGATTCGCATAGGGCGGTGCGATATTTCCGACCATGATGATGGATTGCTGCGCTCCCGGCTTGTCCATCATGTAAACGATGGACTTCGGCGGCAACTGCACAGGCTTTACGTTTTTTACCGGCGTTTGTCCCGGCTTCCAACTGGAAAATAGTTTTTCGAGTTTGGGAGTGATTTCGCTTAGTGTCGTGTCGCCCGCAATCACGAGCGTGGCGTGATTGGGCTTGAACCAGGCTTGATGGAATTTCGCGAGATCTTCGCGGGTCATTTTTTCGACGCTGTCGATCGTGCCGGAACCTGTGAGCGGGTTGCTGTAGGCGTGGCCCGGGCCGTACAAGAGTCCAGGGAAAACGCGCAAGCCCATTTGAACCGGAGTGGTCTGTTCGCGCTGAATTCCGGCGATTTGCAGTTTCTGCTGCTTCTTGAAATCGTCATCGGGAAAAACGGGGTTCAGGATGAGGTCTGCATACAATTCGAGAGAGGGATCCAATTTCGATTTCAGAGCGGACAAGCGCACTACGGACATATCAAGATTGGAGTAAGCAGCGATTTGCGCGCCGAGCAGCGCTTGCTCATCGCTAATTTGAAGGGCGTTTCTTGTTTTTGTGCCGCCGCTCAGGAGCGACATGGCCATGGTGGAGGTTCCCGGCTGGCCGGCGGGATCGGCGGCGTAGCCCGCATCCACGTCAAGCCAGAACGAGACCAGCGGGACTTCGTGGCGCTCCGCAAGAATGACTTTCAGGCCGTTCGACAGGGTTTCCTTCTCGAGTTTCGGCAGCTTGAGAGCAGGCGGAGTTCCGATGGCTGGAGGTTTCGAGCGGTCCGCGCCGGTGGCCGCCGTTTTGTAGTCCGGGAAGGGATGAACTTCCAAAATGTAAACGCCATCGGAAAGCCAGCGATTCGCGGCGGCTTTCAAATCTTCGGCGGTAGCTTCCTGCACGCGCTTTAGCGAGACCTTGTAGTGCGCGGGGTCGCCGTGAAAAACCTGGTTGCGGGCGAGTTGATCGGACTTTCCGCCAAAGCCCCCAATGCGTTCGATGCCGCGGATAAAGTTGGCTTGATACTGCGCTTTCACGCGCGCGAGTTCTTCGGCGGTGGGGCCGTCCTTGAGGAATTTGGCCAGCTCCTCGTCCAGTTCTTTTTCCACCTGGGCCAAGTTGCCTTGGGGCTTGGCGGTGGCTTGGATGCGGAATTGGCCGGCGATTTCGCGCAGGTCCACGAAGGCGTTTGCGTTCGTAGCAATCTGATCGTCGTAGACGAGGCGCTTGTAGAAGCGGGAGCTTTTCCCGGAACTGAGTACATCGCTCACGAGGTCGAGGTAATCGCCGTCGGGAGTGGCGTCTGCCGGGACGTTCCAGACTTTGTAAATGCGCGCTTGCGGTACGCGGTCCTGGACGGTTCCGCGATGGGTTCCAGTCATTTTGGCGACCCACACTTCCTGATGCCCGACGGGAGGTCCAGCGGGAATGTTGCCGAAATATTTTTCGACTTTTTCCTTGGCGGTCTTGAAGTCAATATCGCCGGCCAGGCAGATCACCACGTTGGATGGGCCGTAGTAGGTCTTGAACCATTCCTTCACGTCATCCATCGAGGCGGCGTTGAGGTCGGCCATTTCGCCGATGACGGTCCAGGAATAGGGATGGCCCGCGGGATAAGTGTTTTGCGTTACGAGCTGAAAGGAAACGGCGTAAGGCTGGTTCTCGCCCTGGCGCTTTTCGTTTTGCACGACGCCGCGCTGCAAATCGAGCGTCTCTTTGGTGAGCGACAAATACGCCATGCGGTCGGATTCCATCCACAGGGTGAAATCGAGCGCGGAGGTCGGCACGTTTTCGAAATAGTTGGTGCGGTCGTTGTTGGTGGTGCCGTTGAGGTCGGTGGCGCCGATTTTTTCCATGGCGTCAATGTAGCGGCCCTTGGCATGTTCGCTGCCGCCAAACATCAAGTGCTCGAAGAGATGCGCGAACCCCGTCTTGCCGGGCTTTTCGTTTTTTGAGCCGACGTGGTACCAGAGATTCACGGCGACAATGGGAGCCTTGTGGTCTTCATGGACAATCAGCGTAAGGCCGTTGTCCAGGACGACTTTTTGGAAGGGAATGTCGATTCCACCGCCTGTCTGCGCAGGCGAGTTCTGCGCGCAGAGGCCGCGTGCGGCAAGCGCGCAGACGAAAATCAACACAGCTACTCGAGATTTCATTGGTCACCCTCCCACCCCATTGCAGGAAGGGAGATTATAGTGATGCTTGGTGCTCTTGGCTAGATTCTCCTGCGGATTTACGGCGGCTTGCAGGTCCACAACCTCCTTGCTTGAGACGCAAGGAGCTTTTTTGCTCCGTGCCGCATCCAATAGGTTGGGAATTCCAGATTGACCTCAGGAGGTAAATCATCATGCCTGCATCAGCACCAGCTACTGCTCGCACTTTCAAAAGCAACGTCGGTGTACCGGAATCAAACCGCCAGGCGCTGATCGCGCTCCTCAATGTGCGTTTGGCCGACAGCCTGGATCTCTACAGCCAGATCAAGTGGGCGCATTGGAACGTGAAAGGATCGGATTTCATTCAACTGCACGAACTGTTTGACTCCGTAGCGGAGCACGTTCTGGAGCAAACGGACACGATTGCAGAGCGCGCCGTGACGCTGGGCGGAGTGGCCAACGGAACCGTGCGTGAAGCGGCCGCGAAGAGTGGTTTGAAGGAAGCGGACTTGAGCGCCAGCGACGGGAAAGCGCAGTTGAAGTGGCTGGTCCATAACGTGGCCCATCACGCTAATGCTCTGCGCACCGCCGTGCAAGAAGCGGGAGACCTTGGCGATGACATTACGATGGACCTGTTCACGACGTTGACGCGCGAACTGGACAAGGACCTGTGGTTCCTTGAGGCGCATTTGCAGAGCTGATTTGTTGGAACACTTGTCTCTGCTTTCTTTCTCGGCGTGACGGCGCAAGGGCGCTGCGCGCTGGTTCTACGGGTGTTATAAATGTAGGGTGGACGGGGCGCCCTCCTTGCCGGTCGACCTGCGAAAACTCGCCGCAATTGACATCGCTTTCCTAGGTCGCAAGGTTATCGTCGCTGAATTTGCGGGCGGCGTCGTTCTCTCGACCGCACTCGGTCTCTTTGTTTTAGTTCGGGGACATTCCTTCTGGCAAATCACGCTCGGGGTGTATTTCCTCTGCCTGGGAATTAACTACGCACCAATGCTTGGGTATGCGATGGCTATTCCCACGCAGGAGCACGCGCGAGAAGAAATGGCCGATGAGTTAGAAGACAAAAGGGAATCGATGTCGAAATACCGGCGACTCTCGCTTCTATTATTGATTCCGCTGGTGGCGCCGATCCTTGCGCTTGCTGCTCGACAGAAGCCTAACCCGGAGTAAGCCGTTAGCGAAGCACGCTCGGATTTGTTCTCGCGCCCGCGTAGGTCTAAAATCCAGTTGAGGTCAGTTATGCAGGACAATTTGGTGATTGCTGGGCGCGCGTTTCAGTCGCGCCTCATCGTGGGTACAGGGAAGTACCGCAGCTTTCAGGAGATGGCGCGGGCGCATGTGGCCTCCGGGGCGGAGATGGTCACGGTGGCCGTGCGGCGCGTGAACCTGACGGACAAGTCGAAAGAATCGCTGCTCGACTACATTGACCGCGAGAAGATTTTTGTTTTGCCGAATACTGCGGCTTGCTACTCGGCGGACGAAGCAATTCGGACGGCGCGGCTGGCTCGCGAGGTGGGGCTATCGAATTGGATCAAGCTGGAAGTGATCGGCGACCAGCAGACGCTTTTTCCAGATACGGAGCAGCTTATCGAGGCAACGCGCGTGCTGGTGAAGGAAGGATTCGTCGTGCTGCCCTATACGAACGACGATCTGATTGCCGCGCGAAAGCTGATTGATGCTGGAGCCGCGGCTGTCATGCCGTTGGCTGCGCCGATCGGCTCCGGCCTGGGGATTCAGAATCCTGCCAATCTACGTATTCTGCGGGAGCGCATTACGGAAGTGCCGATGATTGTGGATGCCGGAGTTGGCACAGCCTCCGACGCCGCGATTGCCATGGAGCTTGGCGCCGATGGCGTGTTGATGAACACGGCGATTGCGGAAGCGGAAGATACAGTACTTATGGCAGAAGCGATGCGCGACGCGGTGATTGCCGGGCACAAATCGTATTTGGCTGGCCGTATGACGAAGCGGCTGTACGCGTCAGCTTCGAGCCCCATTAGCGGCGTGGTGCGTTAGGCAAATTTTTTCCTGGATCGCTCGTACAGCTGTCCCGCAGGGTAAGCAGCAGCCTCTATATCCCTGAACGACAGTGTTAAGGTCTTTGCCTGAATAACGTTTAGGGAACCAAAAAGGTATAGACCTGCTGCCCATTCCCCGTTTCTTGACACTAACTATAGGAGATCCTGCGGGCGGTGTTGCCCGACAGGTATGCCCCGAACCTGTCCCCGGGGGCGCTCCTCTCGTGCCCTATGGAACGTAAGCTGAACTGGCGTTCGCTGTCATTGAAACAACTCCTGATCGGCGTGGCTGCGTGTGCCACGTACATCCTGGCTGCGAAGCTGAGCCTGCGCCTGGCCACCGTGCATCCGAGCGCGAGTCCCTTCTGGCCGCCCACAGGAATTGCCATCGTGACGCTGCTTCTTCTGGGGCTTCGCTACTGGCCTGCGATCTTTGTGGGCGCCTTCTTCGCGAACCTGACGACGGCTGGCTCGGTGCTCACTTCGCTTGGCATTGGGGTGGGGAATTGCCTTGAAGCGGTGACGGCAGCTTATCTCGTTTCGCGCTTCGCGAGCGGCAAGGACGTTTTTGAGAGCACGTGGGGCATACTCCGCTTTGCGCTTTACGGCGGAATACTGAGCACCGGCATTGCCGCGACGCTTGGCGTTACCAGCCTGGCCTTGGGCGGCTTCGCGCCGTGGCATGAATACGGAATCATCTGGCGTACGTGGTGGCTCGGAGACGCGGCGGGGGCATTGGTTTTCGCTCCGTTCCTGCTCTTGTGGAGCGCAAACCCGGTCCCGCGTTGGACCAAGCGCCAGTACGCAGAGGCTGCCGCGTTATTGGCTTCCACGTTGCTCGTCTCCGGAATTGTTTTCGGCCCGGTATTTCACTTAGGAATCAAGAATGATCCTTGGACGTTTCTTTGTACCCCGTTTCTGATTTGGGTGGCATTTCGGTTTGGGACGCGCGAGGCTTCCGCGATTATCTGTATCGTGTGCGCGATTGCGGTGGTAGGCACCACGCACGGTTACGGGCCGTTTGCGCGCCTATCACCGAACGATTCGCTAATGCTTCTGCAATCGTTTCTCTCCATTCAGGCGCTGATGACGCTGGTGTTTGCAGCGGAAGTTTCCGAACGCCGGCGGCAGGAAGAGCATGCCAAGCAGCTCGCCGTGCGCGACCCGTTGACGGGACTGGCGAACTACCGATTGCTAGTGGATCGCGTGGACGAGCAGATTAAACGCTATGGGCGCACGAAGAAGCCATTCGTGGTTTTGTTGATGGACCTGGACCGCTTGAAAAAGATCAATGACGAGTACGGGCACCTGGTAGGAAGCATGGCCATCTGCCGCCTCGCGGAAGTGCTGCATTTAAGCTGCCGCGAGACGGACACGGCGGCGCGCTATGGCGGAGACGAATTTGCTCTGGTGCTGACGGAAACCTCGGCGGAATCGGCAGCGCTGGTGGCGCAGCGCGTCGCTCACCGTCTGTCTCTCGATGCGGAAGAACCGCGGCTGTCGGTGAGCATCGGGATTGCTGAATTTCCGCGCGATGGCGCGACTATCGAACATCTCTTAAGCGCGGCGGACCAGTCTCTCTACAATGACAAGCGGCGAGACCAGGCCACGCTTCCGCACATGGAAAAATAGAAGCGCACGACCTCCGGGCACCTGTCTAAAAAGTTGTCAAGGAAGAAAGAATTAGTTCTTGATTTCTTCGGACTTCGGTTTCTGCGCAGGCTTGTAATCCTTCATCATTTGCGCCACTTCCTGCTGGACGCGCGAATTCATGGTGTTCATTTGTTTTTGCATGAGAGGCATCATGCTTTCCATGGCTTCCTGCATGATGGCGGGCATGTCGTGCAGAATTTTCTGCCCGGTGGGGGAGCCGTAAAAGGCAACGAGCGCGTTGACGTCACCCTTGGTGAGGTGCTTCTGATACACCGGCACCATAGAGTCCAGCATTTCATCCCAAGGGAAGGATTTCATTTCATCATCAACCATCTTAGAGACGCGGTCTTCGAAATCAGGCGGGAGTTTCGTTTTGTCCTTCAAAAACTGTTCATGGAGCATCTTATGCATGGGCGCGGACATAGCGTCGACCATTTTTGCCATCATTTCGCGGGAATGCATCACGTCGAGATATTTCTGGATGTCTTCCTTCGTCGCGGGCGCGTCGGAAGCGGTTTGAGCTGCTTGTTGTGCGAAACCGAGCAACGGCGTGCAAAAGCCGAGAACCGCCGCCAATAGGATTCGTCGCATTTCGGGACCTCCCCTACCGCTTCCCGGAGGGTACCCCAGCGAACCGTAAAGTGACAAGGATAAGGTGTGTACCTTTTAGCGGCTAGCCGCCGGCGGCTTTGCGGGCCTGTGCGTCGTCGTAGCTTTCACCGTAAATCGACGGAACTTTTGCGCCCATGCAGCGCAAGTAGGAGGTAAGCTGGCCGCGGTGGTGAATTGTGTGGACCATGCCGAGCAGCACAAACGAGACGGCAGGGCGTTGGAACAACCCGCGAAAATCAACCACCTTGGTGAGCTGGTCGCCGCTGAGCTTGGTCAGTGCGTCGAAATTTTTTGCGAAGCGCTGTTCGTACCACGAGGCGACCTCCTGCGGAGTCTTCACGTTTTCGGGAAGGGCCGCCGCATTCACGTCAAAGACGCCGTTGATTACGGTTTCGAGGAAGCGATTATCGGCGACGGCAATGTGCCGGACGAGTTCGATAGCGCTTTTGGAAACGGGGTCGGGCCGGTGCTCGCATTTACCAGCCGGTACGGCTTCCAGAACCTTTTTGGTGATGCGGCTTTCATTTTTTAGTGAGCCCAGGTAGACGTTTTGAAGCAGGAACACGGCTTGTTCGGCGGTCATCGCGCTCATTTTGCAATTCTCCTTCGTTAGCAGTCGTTAGCGAGATTCCAAGTGCTTCCGGGGTCCGGGGTTCCTTGGGCTTTGATGCGCCAGATTTTTTTCCGTTTCATTCTCCAAAAGTTTGACCACCCACCGGATCATAGAGTCCGGAAAAGGAAATGCCAGGTGGTGTCCACAGCGCCATGGACGACGGCGGAGGCGAAGATGGATCCCGTCCTGCGCCAGGTCCAGCCGTAGAAAACGCCCGCGATAGTGGCTAGCACCACGTAGCGCCAGTTGGGAAAGCCGAGATTCGTAATGTGCGAGAAGCCGAAGAGCACCGAAGCCGTCCACCAGCCGGCCACTTCGCTTTTGGACGCGCGCGAAAGAGTATTTTGCAGCAGACCGCGAAAGAGAAACTCTTCGGGCCACGCGGTGAAGAAAAGAATGCTTAGCCCGGTTAGCGGAAGTGATTGCCATTCGCTCCACCGTGGTTCGAATTGGATGAAATGCATGCCGGTGCCCAGCGGAATGGCAATCAGGGCAAACCCGAAGAAGCTGGCAAGGATGAAAAAGCCCCAGTCGCGGCCCCACCCGATGGAGTAGCCGAGGCCGTCGAGACGCCGCAAAAGCACAAACACCGCGAGAGAAACGTTCAAGCACAGCAGGATGGTCATTACGTAGCCGAGTTGGCCGCCGGGGAAGGGCCAGAGCCAGTGGGACATCGAGAAGCCCCATCGGTTGGGGAATGGTTTTACGGCCACCCAGATTCCCACGATAATGAAAAAGTCCTGCCACACGCCCGCCGGTTTTCGTTCGGCGGAGGCCGCGATGGCCAGCGGAACGAACACGATCGCGGCGGCAGTTGCGGCACGTCCTAACGTAAAAGTATTTGTTCCCAAGGCATAAATCAGGTAGACAAGGAACACTCCCGCGCCGAGCAAATGACCCGTGGTTGAGCCGAAGCGCGCGGCGAAGACGGTCTCCGCTCCACGCGCGGCAAACATCAGCATGACCAGGAACAGCAAGGCGAAGGACGTGAGCGTTGCAGCGAAGGCGTGGCCGCCGAATCCGAGCCATACAGCGTAGAGCACGCCGATGAGTGTCAGGATGGCCCACAGGCCGAGCATGGAAAACAGGCCGAGTTGGCGAGTGGGGGCCAAGCGAGAATTGTAACGTAGAGATGGCGGAGCAAACTAACTCGACAGAGCAGCAGCGGCCGGAAACGGCGGCTGGCTTGGTTGCGCCGTCCAAGATGAGCCGGCTGGCGTACATCGACTGGATGCGCGGGTTAGCGTGCGTGCTGATGTTCCAGACGCATTGTTACGACTCCTGGCTGAGCCCTGAGGCGAGAAAGTCGTCTTCCCTGATTAGCTGGTCGCAGCTCGGTGGAACGCTACCTGCGCCACTCTTCATTTTTCTGGCGGGAGTTTCGTTTGCGCTGGTTACCGAGCGGCTGCGGGAAAAGGGCGTCGCGCGCAATGCCATCGCCAAACAAACCATCCTGCGCGGCGCGGAAGTCTTTGGCATGGGGCTGCTGTTTCGCTTACAGGAATTTGCTCTGGGCTATCCGAGGTCGCCCTGGACGGATCTGCTGCGCGTGGATGTGCTGAACATCCTGGGACTTTCGATGATGCTCATGGGAGTTCTTTGCTGGGCGACGGGGGACGGGCCTGTAGTTGCCGCGCGAATTCGCACGCTCGTCGCAGGACTTTTTGCGGCTGCGACTGTTGCGCTGGTGACGCCGCCGCTGTGGACCACACATCGGCCGAAGTTTCTCCCCTGGCCGCTCGAGTCGTACATCAATGGAGTGCACATCTTTGATAAACCGCAGCCGTGGCTGTTCCCCTTGTTCCCGTGGTCAGCGTTTGCATTTGCGGGGCTGGCTGCGGGTTTCTACCTGTTCTCAGACTTTTCAAAGCGTAGGCAAGCCTTGGCTTTCGCCCTGCTCGGGGGAACGGGAGTTCTGGCTTGCTTGCTTTCGACGGTTTTCGATTCGTCGCGCATCCGCCTTTACTCGGTCTATGACTATTGGCACAGCAACCCTGATTTCCTGCTGATGCGCTGCGGCATTCTCCTGATCATTCTCTTTCTGGTCTACTCGTGGTGCCGCTGGGGATTCGCGCAAAAAGGTTTCAGCCCAATCATTCAACTCGGAAACACTTCGCTGCTCGCTTATTGGGTGCACATCGAATTCGTCTATGGAAGATTTTCAATTTTGCCCAAAGGGCAGTGCAGCGCGTGGAAAGCAACCGCAGGACTGCTTACGATCTTCGTTGCGATGGTTCTGCTTTCGTTGGCGCGCACTACCTGGAAAAAGCGAAAGCCTAAGGGCGCGAGGCTGGGTCTGCCGGCAACTGCTGCGACTGGGGAATCTTGATGATCACTTCGCCCGGTTTGGCCAGGCCGAGTTCGTCGCGGGCAATCTTTTCAATCTTGCGTGGGTCGCTCTTCAGTTCTTTCACTTCGTCTGCCAGTTGAACGTTTTCCTGGTTGAGCTGCTCGATGTTGCCTTCTACTTTTTTAATTTCCTGCTGTGTGCGCCGCATCGCCAGATAACCGTGCGTTCCGAAGATGTCGTGGACCACGAGGGCGAGGAGCAAAAGTCCCAGAAGGGTGGCTCCATACTGGCGCAAAAAGGCCGCCACGCCTTCGTCGGCATCCCGTTTTTTCAGTTTTGCAGAACCCATTTTGTCGCTTCGCTCGTCAACCGGGCCGAAGCCGCCGCGCTTTCCGCCTCCACGTAGAGCCGCAGCAACGGCTCCGTGCCCGACAAGCGCAACAGCATCCACGATCCGTCTTCAAAGACGAATTTTGCGCCATCGGTGCGGTCGGTGGATACGATTTTCCGGCCTAGCAGTGTCGAACTGTCTACCGCCACTTTGCGAATGGCATTTGCCTTTTGTTCGTCGCTCAGGTGCAGGTTCTCACGCACGGGCCAGAATTCGCGCCCGAGTTTCTTGTACATCGCGCGAATCTGTTCGCCGATGGAAGCTCCGCGCGCGGCAATCATTTCCGCCACCAGCAGGCATGCCAGGATGCCATCTTTTTCCGGGATGTGGCCGCGAATGGTCAGGCCCGCGCTTTCTTCGCCGCCTAACGCAATTTTGTCTTCGCGGATGAGCTGGCCGATGTACTTGAAGCCCACAGGAGTTTGATGAACGCTCTGTCCGTGGGATTTCGCCACCGCGTCGATCATCTGCGTCGTGGCCACGCTGCGCGCCGCTGGCATTTTCCATTGGCGCGTTTCCACGAGGTAGTCGTAGACGAGGGCGAGAATCAGATTCGGCTGAATCCACGTGCCATCCCGATCCACTATTCCAAAGCGGTCGGCGTCGCCGTCCGTGGCCAACCCAGCTGTTGCTTTCGAGTCGGTCACAGTTCTGAGCAGTGGCGCAAGATTTTCTTCGGATACGTCAGGTCCTGTTCCGTCAAAAAGGCAGTCGCGTTCTGTTCGAATCGCTTCCACGGCGACGCTGTGATCGCTTAGGATACGGTCCAAGTAACCAGCGCCGCAGCCGTGGAGCGCATCCACAGCGAACTTGACGTTGGTTTTCTTCAGCGTATCGAAGCGTACTAGCTCTTCGAGCCGCTTCAAATAGTTCTCGCGCAAATTTACGCTTTCGCTGGGCTTTACCTTTGTGGCGCGGTGCGGCAGCGGCGAAACGCCTCCCTTCGCCGCAATTCGCGCCGCGCGCGCTTCGATATCCTTGGTGATTTCCGGAAGGGCGGGCCCCGCGTCGGATGAGGAAAACTTCAACCCGTGATATTTCGCCGGATTATGGCTGGCGGTGAAGTTGATCGCGCCGTCCAGCTTGCGTCGCATGATTTCGTACGCCACTGCCGGTGTCGGCGTAAACGTCTCGCACAGAAGCGCGCGGATGTCGTGATGTTGCAGGATGTCCACCGCGAGCTGCGAGAACTCTTCGGAATAAAAGCGCGTATCGTACCCAACGAGAATCGAGGGCTGCGGAGACTCTGCCTTGACATGCTCAGCGATGGCCGTCAACGCCAGCCGCACGTTCGCGAACGTGAAATCATCGGCAATGACGCCGCGCCAGCCCGACGTGCCAAATTGGATAGGAGAAGTGGTGCTCAATCCCGCGCTTGTGCTCATGGCGTCGTTATTTTAGCCTCTCGCGCCAACCCTCCAAAGCCATTATTATGGGCCCGCCATGAGCCCAGGAAAAAAGACTCGGGCAAAAGCAAGAAACGTGCGGATCGTCCTCGTCACCTGCCCGTCCGTCGCGCTCGCGCGGAAGATTGCGCGAACTGTTGTCCAAAAGCGACTCGCCGGGTGCGTTAACATCGTTCGCACGCCGGTTGAGTCTTTTTACACCTGGAAGGGCAAACTCGAATCCGCGCGCGAGCATCTGCTGCTCATCAAGACCACCACCACGCGTCTGCCGAAACTGGAAAGGGAAGTGAAGCGCCTGCACACTTATGACGTGCCTGAGTTCATCGCCATTCCCATCACGGAAGGTTCCGGCGAATACCTTTCCTGGTTAACCGAAGCTAGCCGATAGCTAGGGAGAAGACCCTAGAGGGCAACCACTGAGTCCTACGTCGAATCGAATCACCGTGTTGTGCAAGTGGTTTACGGCATGCTGTCCTCAACAGAATTCATGTCATAGGAATTACCCATGCGGTCTCACTTCTGGCTCTTTGTAACTCTAGGCCTGGTCTGGCATATTCAGGCTCTTTCCGCATTGGCGCAACAAACCACGCAAGAAGTCGTCGAATGCCGCGGGAAAGTGGTCAATAGTGTTACCGGGGAGCCGGTCGGCGACGCTCTGGTACAAATCTACGCGCTTGGGCAAAGGGTGCAGTTCACCAGATCCGACGGAACATTTGCTTTCGCGGATCTCCCACCTGGAAGCTACTCGCCGGTTGCCAGGAAGCTAGGATTTTTCAATGATCAGGAGCTTTCGAGAGGGGCACCGCCACCGCCTATTCAGGCTGCCACGAACGAACCAGTAGTTCTAAAGCTGACCCCGGAAGCAATCATCTATGGCGAGGTCAAAAATGAGAACGAACAGCCGCTCGAGGGCGTGGTCGTACGGGCGCAGCAATGGCAGGTGCAGAATGGGCAGAGAAAGCTTGCGACTCTCGGGGACACAGTAACTGACGATGAGGGGAACTTTCGGCTCGCGAACCTGAGTTCAGGCCGCTACTATTTGTCTTTTCCGTCGAGCAACGGAGGCGGTTGGTCTACTACCTACCAGCTGAATTCTAAGAAGCAAGACAAGCAGGGGTACGGCGCCGAATTCTATCCAGGAGTGTCCGATGTAAAGTCCGCCACCGTCATCGAGACTCGGCCCGGCGCTCAGGTACACATCGTACAGGCTTTGCGCCGGGAGCGACTGTTTGAAGTTTCAGGAGTGGTGCACGGCGCGGACCCGGAGAGCGGTTTCAATCTAATGCTGATGAACTCCGCAGGAGATTTTGTTCAGAAAGGGGTCCGCATCAATCCGAAAACGGGGCAATTTCAGCTCCAAGGGGTTCCTGCCGGTGCCTACTTGTTGCGCGTTACCGCGAACATGCGTCCAGCGCTAAGAAACACAGCAAGCGGGCTGCTCGCCTTGGCCGACGAGGAGCCTCGCCCTCTGACTGCGGCGCTTCCCTTGCAGGTCTATAGCGATGTTTCTGGCCTTGTTGTGCTAGGAACTGGAACTTCGATTGGCGTCCAGGTTCGTGATGAAACGTCGGAGAGCAACGGAGCAAACGGCCTGCATCAGGTCTTACTTCAAATGGCCCCTCACGAATTCTCCAGTTTTTCCGCAGCGATCATGATGCCTCCGAATCCGCGCGACCGGAGAGCAATGACACGATTCGAAGGGCTGGCTCCCGATACCTATACGGTAGAGGCAATGCCGAACGGACCTTGGTACATCGCCTCTCTGCGCTGCGGCGGCGAGGATCTTTTGCGCGACGATTTGGCGATTTCCGAGGGAGCGTCGCTGCCGCCCATTGAAGTCACTTTGCGGGATGACGGCGCTCAACTCACGGTGCACGTAAAGGAAAAGGGACAATCAGCTGTTGCTGGCATACTACTTTTCTCTTCGGACTATCCGAGGCGATCTCAGCTCCTCGGATCAGCCACTTCGCTGTCCACAAGTAATCTGGCGCCGGGCACATACTACGTGATTGCAATGAGAGACGCCCAGAGTCTGGAGTTTCGTAGTCCAGCAGTGATGGCTCCATACCTTGCGAATGCGACTGAGGTGACCTTGGGCCCCCGAGCGAGTGTCACCGTCGCGGCAGAAGTCCAGCAGGAAGAACAACACCAATGATGGTGCCTTTTCTTATTTTGGCGCTTTTGTTAGTGCCCACTCCGACGAATTCACAAAGCCAAGTTGCTGCCGGATATCGTATTAGTGGCATGGTGGTAGATGCTGTAACCCAGGGCCCTGTGGGGCGCGCGCAGGTTTCGATTTCGCTTGGCAACGACACAGCTACTACCACCGCGGGGGACGACGGGCGATTTGTGTTCGCTGGACTCCAACCTGGGAAATACGTGCTTAACGCCACTGCGCCTGGCTACGTTCGCGAGGGCTACCACCAGCACGGTTCATTTTTCGTTGGCATTGCCGTCGGTGACGGTCAGGACTCCGAGCACTTGATCTTTCGGCTCCATCCGCAGGCCGTGATTTATGGCCGAGTGACGGATGAACGTGGCGGGGCAGTGCGCGGCGCTCAAGTGCTACTCATTGCTTCCGACCTTACGCGAGGAGGTCGTCCAAAATTTGTTCGCGCGCAAATGCCGACGAATGACCTGGGTGAATACCGCTTCGCGCACCTGAATTCCGGGAAATACTACTTAGCCGTCCAGGCACACCCTTGGTATGCCCAGTCACAACTCTCCTCGCAGACAAGACAAGCCCCTGGATTTGTCGGAAGCCGCGCGGGTTCTTCTTTCGTGTCAAGGATTAGCATAGATGCCGACCCGATTCTCGATGTCGTTTATCCAATTACTTTCTACTCCGGCGTGACGGACGAACGCTCAAGCGAGGAGCTAGCCCTCGATGCGGGGCAACAGGAACAGGCCAACATCACTTTACATGCCGTGCCGGCAGTTCATTTGCGCTTGACGGGTCTGTCCCAGAGCGATGGAAGCTCGCTCAATGTGGGAGCGACTCAAAGGGTTTTCGGTGCTCTCAGCCTCGGCCTCGGTATTACTTTCGGACAAGTTTCTCCCGGCGAGTATGAAGTTGCCGGTCTGCCGCCTGGACAACTAACGTTTGCTGTCACCACAAACAAGGAAAATCAATGGACGTCGCGGACCATTGAGGCCGACTCGAGCTTAGGCGGAGTGCTTGACGCATCTGCATTGCAAACAACAGCAAAAGTGTCTGGAAGGATCCTTCTGCCAGCGGGAGCCGCGGACACAAGGGCAGCAGACTTAATTCTTGTGAGCAACACTGCAACGACTTGGCCGGGCGCCAACGCTCCGTTGCAAAGTGACGGGACTTTCCAATTTCCCGGGATTCAGCCGGGAACCTACAAGATTCAAGTCAACCTGCGCGCCGGTGGCTACTATGTTCAGAAGGTTTCCGCCAAGAATGCGGAGGTCTCCGGGCGAGAAATTACTATCACTGGTGCAAGCGACGTGAACTTGACGGTTACAATGGGTCAGGGCCTAGGCGAAGTGACTGGCGTGGTTCAGTTGGACGGGAAACCAATCGCTGGCGTAATGGTTCTCCTTGTGCCCGAATCTGGCCTGGAAATGGACGAAGATTCCCGGATGGACGAGAGCGACAGCGACGGTACATTCCGCCTGGCTGGAATTCTCCCGGGGGAATACATACTGCTGGCAATCAAAGATGGTTGGGATGTGGATTGGGCCAAGCCAGAAGCGCTAAAGCCATATTTGTCGGCTGGCCAAAAGGTGACGATAGCTCCGAATCAATCCGTCAAGATAACTGCGCTGGCCCGAGAAAAAACAGAAAAAACGGAAAAGGTGCGGCAATAGGTTCCACTCACTGCGCAACGAGTCGAAGTGGGTTGCGCTTTCAGAGAACCAAGGCAAGTCAGACGTACAGCAGCGCTTGATCCAAATCCGCAATAATATCTTCGACGTCCTCAATCCCTACCGAAAGGCGTACCAATCCTTCCGTAATCCCAACGCGCTCGCGCACTTCTTTGGGCATGGACGCGTGCGTCATCAGCGCCGGAAGCGAAACCAGCGTTTCCACTCCGCCGAGGCTCTCCGCCAGCGAACAAAGCTGCAAGTGATTTAGGAATCGCCGCGCGGCATCTACCGAGCCCAAATCAAACGAAAGCATCGCGCCAGGCCCTTTTTGCTGGCGCCGCGCCACTTCGTGATGCGGATGCGTGGGCAGCCCCGGGTAATACACCTTTCGCACTTTGGGATGCGCGTCCAAATGCCGCGCCACGGTAATGCCATTCGCATTGTGTTGCAACATGCGTACGGCCAGCGTCTTGATTCCCCGCGAAACCAAAAAGCAATCCATCGGCGCCAGCCCGCTCCCTGCCGATCGCTGGATGAAGTAAATCTTCTCCGCATCCTCCGGCCGCGTCAGCACCACAGCTCCGCCAGTGGCATCGCTGTGCCCGTTCAAATACTTCGTCATCGAGTGCAGGACGATGTGCGCGCCAAGCTCAATGGGCCGTTGCAGGTACGGACTTAAGAACGTGTTATCCACTGCAACCGTAATGTTCCGCTCGCCGGCCAGCTTGGAGATCGCTGCGATATCCGTCACGTTCATCGTTGGATTCGTAGGCGTCTCGACATAAATCATTTTGGTGTTCGGCCTCAGCGCCATCCGCACCGCTTCCGGCATCGACGTGTCGACGAAACTGAATTCCAGCCCGAAGTGCACCAGCAATTGTGTGGAAAGCCGGAACACTCCGCCGTACACCGCCTCCGACACAACCACGTGGTCTCCAGGCCGCAGTAGCCGAAAAACCGCATCAATTCCTGCCATCCCCGAAGTGAAAACATAAGCGCTGTGTCCGCCTTCCAGCTTCGCTACAGTGCGCTCAAGCGCCTTGCGGTTCGGATGATTCGTTCGCGCGTAGTCGTAACCTTTGTTTTTTCCCAGCTCCTCGTTGACGTAAGTCGAAGTTTGATAAATCGGCGCGACGATCGCCCCTGTGGCGGGATCCGGCTCCTGGCCCACATGAATGGCGTTGGTGGCAAAACCCATGATGCTCTCCTCGCTCTTTCTCACACTTGTGAAGCAAGCAGCCTGAGAGGCTGGCTGCGTGACCGCCCGCGGGCACTTCCAGGGTTCAACTGTCCCGGTATTCCATTTCAGCGCAGGTTCTTGAAAACTTACAGGAGCCTCACAAATCCGTCAAATAGGCTAGCACGGAAGTTCCTACAGTACGGCTGCGCACCCGCGGTCGATGTGCCTATAACCGGGCAGCAATTCTCGTTCCCCTGGCATCCAAGTTTCTTAGGACAAGGCTTGACCTCAGCCCTTCCTTCCGTACAGGATGGTGTTCACGCAAATGACGAACTTCTCGCGAATTCTTCTTGCTGGTTCTTGCGTGGCAGCGGCGCTTCTGGCGGCGCAGATCCCGGCGCAGAATCCACCTGCGTCCTCCCCAGAACCAAAGCAGGGCGCTCCCAGGCCGGATCTCCAATCGCGCATCACCATCGAAGTCACCGGCGGCGAAAAAGAAACACCCGTTGAAAACGCCAGCGTGTACTTCAAATACGTCGAAGAGCACAAGATTAAGAAAAACAAAACGATGGAAATGAACGTGAAAACGAATCGCGAGGGCGTTGCGCACGTTCCCGACGCGCCTCTCGGCCGCGTGCTGATCCAGGTTCTCGCCGAAGGTTGGAAGAGTTACGGCCGCTGGTTCGATATCACGGATCCGAAGCAAACCATCAAGATTCGCCTCGAGCGCCCTCCAAAGTGGTACTGAGGGCTGTCCCCTCGTCGTCGAGAGATTCCGTCTCTTGATTTCACTTTCCCCCAATAAAATACACGGACGGAGTTTCGTGTCTGACGATACTTTTCAATGCAGATGCTGCTAGACACAGCCGAGCTTGCTGCACGCCGCGTGAAACAATCGTGGAACATTCCGCGAACGGTCTGGCGAATCGCTCCTTGCTCGTTCCGTGAAACATTCTGTGGAACATTTCTTTTCCTGTCTCGAATTCCAATTCTGAAACACTTGTAGAACAGACGGCGCGGCTTGCTACGGCCTCCACAGAATGAAAACGCGAATGTTGCACACAAATTGTGCAATGCGCTCAAGAGTGTTGAGCCAACGGAAGTTACACCGTGCTGCAGTCTGATTTCCACAAACTTATCAACACTTGTGTTGAAAACTTTACACTACAGAAACAATATTTCGGATTTTCGGCACGCTGCTTGCTCCAACCCACGCCTCCTTGCTTTGCCCTAGGCACATCAGGATGTTAAAGTACAATTTTGGCCTTCCAACATGGACGAAACCTTCGAAGGACCGTTTTCCTTGCTCCAAATGTTCTGGGGCAGCATTACTGTGCGTCCCCTGCGTAGTTCTCTCAGTGTGATTGCCATCGCCATCCAGGTGATTCTCGTTTTGATGATCGTGGGGATGACGTCGGGAGTCATTTCCGAATGGGCAAAACGTGTTGAGGGCGTCGGCGCGGACATCCTCGTGCAGCCGCCGAACTCTTCCATTTTCTTTGCTTTCTCGAGTGCTGTGATGCCGGAGTCGCTGGGCGATCAGATTGCCAGCGTCAAAAGTGTGGATGAAGTGTGTCCCACAGTTATCCTCTCGGAACCAAAGAACTTAATCATGGTTTACGGGATTGACTACGCGCGTTTCAACGGGCTTAGCCGCGGCTTTCTGTTTCGGGATGGTCGCCCGTTTCAGGGGGCCGACGAAGTAATTGCCGACGACATCATTGCGCGGTCGCGTCACCTGAAGGTCGGCAGCCAGGTCACGCTTTTGAATCATGAATTTACTGTCAGCGGCATCGTTGCTCACGGCAAGGGGGCGCGCTTTTTTGTTCCTATCCGCACCGCGCAAGAGCTTGCCAGTGCCGAGAAGCGCGTTTCCATGTTTTACGTTCGCAGCAAGGGAGATACCGACTCGACGCGCGCTGAACTTGCCAAATTGTTCCCGCAATATAGCATCCGCTCTCTCTCGGAGTACCTCTCGCTTATGAATTCTTCCAATTTGCCGCAGCTTCGCCCGTTCACGCGCACTATGGTGGCCCTCGGCATTGTCATCAGCTTCATCGTCGTCCTGCTCAACATGCACACGCTGGTGATGGAGCGCACGCGCGAAATTGGCATTCTGAAAGCGCTCGGCTTCTCCCGTTTCGATATTGTTCGAATGCTCCTGACGGAAACCCTATTGCTCACCATTTTGGGCGCTGGTCTCGGTGTCGGCCTCACGTTTCTCACTCGCGTCGTCCTGAAAGAGGTGAATCCGGGGCTCACTGTTCTCATTTCACCTCCCTGGATCTTTGCCGCGATCGCCCTTGCGTTGGCGGGAGCCGCGGCCGGCGCGTTATATCCCGCCCTGCGTGCCGCCACCTACGACCCCGTGGTCGCTCTAGCTTACGAATAGGTCGTGGTTCTGCGAACCACAAGCGAACCATGAAAATAGCCGAAGGATCGTCGTTGAAACCAAAGGGCTTATGGTTATTTTCTGAGGAATAAATCATGTTTGGCTAGACCGGAAAGAGGAACACCCAGGACAGTCTCCGAGGAAATAACTCCAAATGACTCGTTCTCCCGATAAATATTACAGCGCGCGGATTCTCGGTCGCCACGACATTTCCGCGGATTTGTGCATGCTGCGCGTCGATCCCGGCGGCCCCCTCGAATACCGCGCGGGACAATACGCCACTCTTGGCATCCAGCGCGATGGCGTTCGCACCGAGCGCGCCTACTCCATGGTTTCCTCTCCTTACGAAGACGCGCTCGAGTTTTTTGTTGAGTTGGTCCCCAGCGGGGGTTTGACACCCAGTCTTTTTGAATTGAAGCCGGGAGACACGCTGCTCTGCCGCAAAATCGCCAAAGGCCGCTTTATGGTCGATCTTCTCAGTGGCCGCACGAACCACCTGCTCATTTCCACCGTGACGGGAATAGCTCCGTTCGTCAGCTACGTTCGCACGATTTATCGCGATTGGAAAAGCGGCGCCAGCCCTATGCCCGGCGAGCACAAATTCTTTTGCCTCCAGGGGGCCAGCCATTCTTTCGAATTCGGATACCGCGAAGAACTCGAACGAGACGCCAATGAAGCGCCTTGGTTCCAATACATCCCCACCGTAAGCCGTCCGTGGGATGATCCACAATGGGCCGGCGAAACCGGCCGCGTGGACGATCTTCTGCGACAATATATCGAAGCGTGGAAATTACGGCCGGAGGAAACGACGGCCTACCTGTGCGGGCATCCAAAGATGATTGAAAACAGCCGTGGAATTCTGCACCGCGCGGGCTGGAAAAAAGACGCCATCCTCGAAGAAGCCTACTTTCAAGTCGCCGCCAAAGAAGCCGCTGCTTCCGTCTGAACAAGCTGCTTGACGGTATTAGAAAACCTCACCACGAAAAGGCAACAACGAACCACCAAACAACCAAAAGCTTAAAACTTAAGACTTACGACTTACAACTGGTTTCTCACGCTCCCGGCGCGTTGTCCTCCAACTGTCCGACAACGTCATCTACAGTGCTCAACGGCACCAGCAGGTGGACTTTCTCACCGGGATCATCCACGTCAATTTGCAGTTTCCCCTCGTGCGTTCGAATCTGCACGTGCTGCTTGTTATCTTTCACGTCCACGAATTCGGCGTCCGGAAAATTCTTCAATTCCTTGAACAGCGCGTGCGCCACGGGAAGAAACTCCCGCGCATTGCGCGCGGCGTCGCAGAGATGGTGTTTCGGCACGAAATGCATCGCCATCGGCACCATCGCCGCCGGAACCCACAGGTGAACGTGCGAGCCTCCCCCGCGAAATTCGTCAACGTCCACGCGAATCACGCCTTCGTGGAACGTGTAGGCCCCGATCGCCACAAGCGCCCCGCTCACTCCCAGAGCCGCCTTCGCCAACAACATCATATCCGCCTCCAAAGGGTATGAAGCCCGTCCAGAAACTCTTCAGTCCGCAACGTTCTTCGAATCGAGCCAAACCTTCACGGTATTCTCGCTGTCCTTCACAGAGACCAGCTCCACATCGCCTTGCGTGCTCAGCGCGTGGAGCGCAGCCACCAGGTCCAGTTCATCCTTCCCGGCAGAAAGCAGCGCCTCAACCACTCTCATCGGAACCTTCACTTCCACTTGCGACTTCTTGGACCCGGCTCTGTCCACCACATGGACGATCAAGTGGTTGCCTTCCTTGGCCACGCGCACATCGTTGTCATTCCCTTGAACGGTCACATATTCCCCATCCTTGGCCGAGCGGACCGCCTCCATGATGGCGCGAAGGTCCACGTCGTTCATGTCCGAATTGTCGATCTTGACCTTGCCATTGTGCAGCCGGTCGTGATTGACCGCGGGTAGCACTTTTTCCGCCAATTCCAGGGGTACGTTCACGCGAACGGTGTCCCCTTTGCCATCCGTGCAAATCACTCGAACGTGGAGCCAGCGCTCGCCCTTCTCGGAACTTGTTGATTGTGCAGCCTTTGCTTGCGTGCCACCGGCCTGCGCTAGCACTCCCGCCGGGGCGAAGAGCGCAGCCGCTGCGGTTACTAGCGCAACCTTGATCGTGAGCCGTCGATGGATAGTGGACATGGCGGAGTGCCTCCTGGCCGGCGTTTGGCTGCCTTTGCGAGTCCTTCGAATCCTTGGACCCAGGTTCAAACTGAGGACTCGCCCGTGCTTTCCCGGCTGATGGATAGAGGTACGAGACACCCATCAAAAATGTTTCCTCGAAACAGGCCAGCTCTCCCAAAGAACCGGAACTGGAGGGCCAGAATCTGCCTTTCTAGCGCCGCCTTCTTGCTTGGCTCGAGCCGCCTATCAGGATGGGATTAGTGGCTAGCAGTTTAGCCACTAATCCCAAATCCCTAGTCCCTATTTTTTGCACAGGCGTCCACAGGATTCCACAGAGAAACCTTCAGATTTCGCTTGCCAGGAAAAAAGGCCGGGTTTATCGTCACGCACAGATTGAGCCGGGAAGCCTCAAAAACTTAGCGGCACAATTGAAAGAGGGCGCAGCAGCCGCGAGGCCGTTGCGCCCTCAATGTTTTTACCCACAGCAAACACCCACCAAGCAACTGGATCTGGCGTTTGAGTTCAGGTGCGGCTTGCCTGCGGGCGAGTACTATTGCCTCCGCAGAATCGCCCTGCTACATTTCGCTTTCACTCATTACGCGCAACCGTTTCAGTGACTTATTTCGAGCTTTCGCCCCGAGAAGGTTGCCCATCCAGCCTGTATCTTCCACTCTCAGCAGGCGAAAGCTCCTAAGCCGTTTATCGGAGGGGACCTCGATGAAACTCGCCTTGTCGCATTGCCTCGCGTGTCTTTCGATTCTGTTCTTCTTCTCGGCCGGCTCAGCCATGCCCGCCGCGCCTCAAATTGTGGTGGACGATGACAAGCTGGATTGCCCGAACGCGGGATTCACGCGCATCCAGGACGCCGTGGATGCCGCTGCTCCCGGTTCGCAAATCCGTATCTGCAAGGGCACGTACGTCGAGCAAGTCAGCATCAGCAAGCCGCTCGACGTCGAAGCCGATTCCGGCGCGGTCTTGATGCCTGCCTCCATGCAAGCTAACGCCGCAAGCCTCTCCAGTGGCAGGGCCATCGCGGCCGCGCTGCTCGTCTCTAACACCTCGAACATCATTATCCGGGGTCTGACCCTCGACGGTGCCAACAATGGCATTTCTCAGTGCGCTCCGGATCTGATGGGCATCTATTTTCAGAATGCATCGGGCGAAGTAGACCGCGTCGCTGTTCGCAACTTCAAGCTCTCTGCTTCCCTCAACGGCTGCCAGAGCGGCACGGGCATCTTTGTGCAGAGCGGCAACGGGGGCATCTCGCAGGTCGAGATTCATCGTTCCACCATCCACGATTTCCAGAAGAATGGCATCACCGCCAATGAAATTGGCACGTCCGCATCCATCGACGAAAACGTTGTGACCGGCCTTGGACCCACCACGGGCGCCGCCCAGAATGGCATTCAAATTGGTTTTGGCGCGACCGGCTTCATTCAAGCCAACACCGTGACGAACAACGTGTGGGCCCCGTGCACGGCTGTGCCCACGTGCACTGCCGTCGCTACCAACATCCTGGTGGAACAGTCCGACGGCATCGTGGTTAGGGGAAACAGTGTCGGTATCAGTCAGGTCGGCATCTTTGTGCACGCCAACCAGGGTTCGGTGAGGCAAAATCAGGCTTTTGCGATCAGCGTCTTTGACGGAATTCACATGGAAGGCGACCAGGCTCAAGTAAAGCGCAACAATGTTTTCAACGGCGCGCAGTCTGGCATTTTCGTCGAGGGCAACGACAATGTCGTGGAGCGGAATACCATCACAGAAGCGGCCATCGGCATTCTCAAAATGGCGGGCTCAACGGGCAATCTGATTCAAATGAACGACGTTTTTGACGCTCCTGTTGCCGTCCAGGACCCGTCCGTAGCCAAGCTGTCCACACTGGTTGTGCCTCTGCGGTAGTTTCTTCGGGCTCTTAGGTGGTTGCCCGGATCAGAGAACGCTTGTGGGCAGGCGTGGACAGCAGCGGGGCCTCGCGCCCGCGTGCGGAAACCTTCTCCACGGTTTCGATGTGCCCGTTTCGAACCAACAACGCGCAATCGAAATTGTTCACCGTGGGGCAAACGTGACGTGGAAGAAGATACAGCGTCTCGCCAACCTCTGGTCCTGCAACATCGCCTGCAACCGCCATCGGCAAATGCTCCTCGCTGGGAGAAAGCGGCGTAAGCTCCGCATGGCCGACGGCCACGCACGTCGGAACGCCGGCGTCCGCCGAGACGGCTTTGTGCCCGGCATCGCATGTGATTACGCCTGTGCGCGGGTGGCTCACGACTCTCGTCAAGACCAGCACCGCCGGCCGCAATCTGTACTCCGTCGGCAGCTGCGCCAGACTTGTCGCATCGTTGTAAGTAACCGTCCCCGGTGATACGCGATGCACGAACTTCTGTCCGCGAAAGCCCTCGCACTCCAGCGAGCACGGAAGCGTTGGCGTGCCGGCGGTAATCACTTCCGGCACGTTCACTCCGCTGCGTTCGACTTCGCCCACTACTTTCAGCAGGCTGTCGTAGCCCGCATGCGCTGCAGCCATTCGTTCGTGTTCTTCGAGTCCGCCATACTGGCCATCGTAGTAATGCAACCCGCGAAACACCAGCCCCACGTCCCCGACCGCGCGCACCAGCCTGACGATTTCCGCGCCATGGCTCTGTTCGATCCCCGTACGATTCATTCCCGGATTTATGTCGAGAAACACGCCAACGGAACTGCCTCGCCATTGCTGGATTTGCTTTTCGTTTTCCGCGAGTACGGAAATGCGCACGTGCGGATACGCTTCTGCAATTTCATTCACGCGGCGCGCGTTCGCTCCCACCATGGGATAAGCAACGAGCACGTCCTCCGCACCACTGCGGCAGGCCACAAGCAGTTCCAGTGTGGTTGCGCATTTGAAGTTGCGAACACCGCGCTCGGCCAGCATGCGCAGCGCGTACTCCAGCTTCGCGGTCTTGACATGCACGCGCCAGCGATTCGCGTCGCCGTGCAACAAACGCAAAGTTTGCTCGATATTGGATGAAATGATTTCTGGATAAACTACCAGTGCAGGCGTGAGCACGTTTTCGATATTCGACACACGGTAGCACTCATCCCAGGCAAACTCATTCAACATGAATTTCAGTGTTCCCATGATCGCCCTTGATCATAGCGCGTTTCGAACCACACAGATGAGGGAGCCACAAGAAACGCGCGAATCAATCTGCTCCTTCCTTTCTTTCGCTCTCAGCGCACTTTCGCAATTTCTCGACGTT
>DATEGO010000088.1:0-4763 GCA_035280065.1 Candidatus Acidiferrum sp. | reverse complement strand
TTCTATACGGCCTTGCTGCTGCATGGGCTGGGTATACAAAAAGAATTATTCACCGCGACATTCGCAATAGGCCGCGTGCTCGGATGGACGGCTCATTGCCTTGAGCAGCTTCGAGATGGGCGACTGATCCGTCCAGAGTCCAAATACATCGGACCGGTCGGCCTGCAGTTATCGATTTCGACTGCTTCGCCAGCACGGAGATAAATAATGCGACTCCTTCCGTATTCCAGGGTCCAACTACGATGGGCGGCGCGTCGTTGATGAACACGATATCGATGCAGGCGTCCCGCAGTACAGGGTGTGCATACCCGCCGGAGCCGATAATTACCTCCTCCCAAAAGCACAAAAAATGATTTGCCGGGCGACGCAGGAACGGGGAATCCCGATACTCATAAAAGACATTGTGCGGACGTGCGTCGAGCCTCATCATGTCATTAAGATTCTTCGAAGCATCTTACCGTTGGCCCTTGGCTGTTGACGGGCAATCCGTCAGTTAGGATACTGCGCGATGGAAAGTGGGTTCAAACGCGATCTGCGAAAGTATCCCCTGTATTTCCTGCTGTGGACGGTGTTGGGCCTCTTCTATTTCAGCCAAGGCATCACTCAAAGACTTGTCTCGCATGACCCAACTCCCTGGTGGCATTACTTACTGGCATGGCTCTGCGGCGTTTATATTTGGGCTCTTCTGACCCCAGCTATCCTATGGCTCGGTCGGCAGTTTCCGGTTGAGGGACGCAAGTGGTTGCTGCAGATCACTCTGCATTTTTTGCTGAGCGCAGGGTTCTCAGCTTTCGAGCTAAGTGTGGAAGCCGCGCTGTACCCGCGCTTGCACCTTTTTCCCACATTATTGAAGGACTTTCGTGGAGCGCTTGCGCAGTTGCTGGTCATAGGGTTTCACGGCGGCGTTTTGAGTTACTGGATTGTGCTCGGGGCGCAATGGGCAGTCCTCTACTATCACAGATATCAGGAACGCTCACGGGAACTACTGCAGTTCGAGCTTCAGGCCTCCGAGTTACAGTCGCAACTCATGAGTGCTCGATTGAATGCGCTCAAGATGCAACTCCAGCCGCACTTTCTCTTCAACACTCTGAATGCCATAACCGTGCTGGTGCGCCAGCAGAAGGGAAAGGATGCAGAACAGATGCTTGGCCACTTGAGCGATCTTTTGCGGGGGGTGTTGGACGACGTTGACGCTCAAGAGGTTTCTCTGCGGCGCGAGTTGGAGTATCTGCAACTTTACCTAGCCATTGAGCAGGTACGCTTCCAGGACCGGTTGCAGGTAGAAATCTCGGCTGATCCATCTACGCGAGATGTGTTGGTGCCGCAATTCATCCTGCAGCCGATTGTGGAAAACGCTATTCGCCATGGCATCGGCCGAAGCTCCTCCGCCGGCCGCATTCTGATCAGCACGTCGAAGATTGATGGCACCGTGCAACTTCGAGTACAGGACGATGGGCCGGGACTTTCGCCCAGCGACTCGTCCGAGGACAAGGGCATCGGCTTGGCGAACACGCGCGCACGACTGCAACAGCTCTATGGCGAGGACGCCAGATTGGAAATCGGAAATATCGATGGGGGTGGGGTATTTGTCACCATGAATATTCCGTTCCACCATTCCCACGACGAAATTGTGAGAGCCTATGCCTCTGACAACGCTCATCGTGGATGATGAACCGCTGGCGCGGGAAGGTTTACGCGCCCTTCTCTCCAGAGATTCCGAGGTTTCAGCAATTCACGAAGCCAGAGACGGGAGCGAAGCTGTTGCCTCGATTCGAGAGTCCAAACCGGATCTCGTGTTTCTCGATGTGCAGATGCCGGAGATGGATGGATTCGCGGTTATCCGCGAAATCGGCGCCGAAGAGATGCCGGCGGTGGTGTTCGTCACCGCCCACGACCGGTACGCAATTCAGGCTTTTGAAATCAACGCGCTGGATTACCTGCTGAAGCCGGTGACCGAAGAGCGTTTCGGGAAGGCCTTGATGCGGGCCAAAGGCCGCATCCATTCGAATCTGGTCGCGGATTCGAACCGACAAATCATCAGGCTGCTCGAAACCATCGCGTTGCCTCGGAGTTATCCGAAGCGCTTGGCTATCCGATCGGCAGGGAAGACGCTGTTCGTGGATGTCAAAGACGTGGATTGGATAGAAGCCGCGGAGAATTATGTGGAGCTGCACGTGGGGAGCGTGAACTATCTGCTGCATGTGACCATGAACTCTCTCGAGAAATCTCTCGATCCAGAGATTTTCCTTCGCATCCATCGTTCGATCATCGTCAACCTTGGGCGGATAAAAAACGTGCAGTCTGCGGCGCACGGAGAACACGTAGTCACCCTGCGAGACGGAGTTCGCCTGCAGTCCGGGCGAACCTACTCGGAACGCCTGAGAGCCTTAGTCAACAATCCCTTCTGAACGTTCCGTCCTGTTCGTCACAGCATTTCACCGGCTAGTCAAAATCTGCTTTGGCGGGCGTTGCGCATGACTCAGACTGCCTGCAAGATGAGGTGGAAAGTGACAAAAAGCATGTTGATACTGCTTGCAACCTCCGCTTTCGCTGGCAGTTTCTCTCTGTGGGCACAGATCCACGATACGGCTCCGTTTCCTAAGGAATTCCGCAAGTGGGCCCATGTCAAGAGCGTGGTGGTCGGGCCCCAAAGCGCTGCCTTTGCTACCGAAGGGGGGATCCACCACATTTACGCGAACGAAAAAGCCCTTCAAGGCTATGACACGGGCAGGTTTCCCGACGGCTCGGTGCTTGTTTATGATTTGCTTGAAACCAAAGAGATTGCAGGCAATACCATAGAAGGGCCAACCCGCCGTGTTGATGTCATGATGAAACTGAGCGAGCGCTATCGTGCGACGGGTGGCTGGGGATTCATGAGTTTCCCAGGGGGCAACCAGACTAATGGGAAGTTAACGGCCGAGCGACAAGCAACTTGTTTTGCATGCCATGCCAACCGACAAGACCATGATTTCGTTTTCAGCGAATTCCGCAAGTGAAACAGACTTACTGATTACAGAGACTAGGACGCAAGGAGAAAGCGCAATGCGCGAGTACTTACTGAGACCGCTTTTGATCTGCGCTCTGCTTACTCTCGCATCGCTCATTGCTAGGGCAATTCTACAGATGACGCGAAAATAGTCGCAGCTCTCGATACCGAGTACCAGGCGGCCGTTAAAAATAATGACGCTGACACAATGGACCGAATACTGTCTGACGATATGGTTGTGGTACTTGGCTCCGGCAAGATCTACACCAAGGCCGACCTGCTTCAGATGGCGCGCACTCTGCGGGTCCAATACGAGCGCCAGGAAGATTCGGATCAAAGCGTCCGAGTTTGGCGCGATACCGCTGTGGTCACCGCGCAGATCTGGCTGAAAGGAATCGACGAGGGAAAGCCATTTGATTGGCACGTCTGGTTCAGCGACACGTATGTACGTACTCCGGCTGGCTGGCGATACGTTCACGGACAAGCTTCTCTCCCGAACTGGATGGTACCTGGGAGCTGGTCGCCGGTCAGCAACTCCCCAAAGGTGCACGAGATATCAAGATCATTTCGGGAGGGCACTTCATTTTTGCTGCTTACGATACGGAGAAAGGGGAGCTGCTTTATACAGGCGGTGGAACATGCATTTTGAACGGGAGTACCTACACCGAACACGTCGACTTCGGAGATAGAATCTCCGCCGGTATCCTCGGTAAGGACCAGCAATTTACGGTAAAGATCGACGGAGACACATTCATGCAAGCAGGCACCCTCTCAAACGGAAAAGGCCTGTCGGAAACTTGGAAGCGGGTCAGTCGCGAGAGGTAGAAAACGATAATCATGGCAAATAGATTCTTGGTCGCACTCATAGTCGCTGGTAGTTTCATTTGCGGTCATGGGAGCGGATACGCTCAAAGCTCAACCTGGAAGATTGATCCGGCCCACTCTAGCGTAAATTTTGAGATAACCCATATGGCGGTGAGTCATGTTCACGGTTCTCTAACAAACGTGAGCGGAGTCGTCGAACTGAACGACAAGGACATCACTAAATCGTCCGTGGAGGCAAGCATTGATACGACGACTGTCTCGACGGGAGTCGTAATGCGTGACAACACTCTGAAATCAGCCGACTTCTTCAACGTGCAAAAGTATCCGCAGATTACGTTCAAATCCAGATCTTTAAGGCGTAACAATGGGACCGTTCAACTGCTTGGGGATTTGACGCTCAACGGTGTCACGAGGTCAGTAACCCTCGACCTCGATGGACCATCACCCCCGCAGACAATCGATGGCAAGACAATTAGTGGGTTTTCTGCAACGGGCGTGATCCGCCGAAGCGACTTTAGCTTCGGAGCTTCAAAGTTCAACGCAGTTGTCGGCGACGGTGTGAAGTTGACAATCGACGTAGAGATCGACAAACAGTAACCGGAAAAGCGACCAGGACTCCGAGTTCGCCAGTCAGCATCAGCTCGTCAATCCTGTAACGCTCGTAGATCGGAGAACCCAGTGAAGACTCTCGCTCGAATCTTGTTTGCATTGGTCATTGGCTTGCTCGGATGCAATCGGGCTTCGAATGGAGTCAATACAAACGTAGGAGATCCGAAATTAACGGATACCAGGGCACGGGACGCGGCGGATATCAAAACACTGGAAGAGCGGTTTACGACTGCGTTTAGAGCGAAGGACGTGAACGCGATCATGCAGCTCTGCGTTCCGGACGACAGTCTGCACATCTTTGATGTGCAGCCACCACGGGAGGTTAAAGGCCGAGCTGCCTATC
>DATEGO010000087.1:0-24920 GCA_035280065.1 Candidatus Acidiferrum sp. | reverse complement strand
GTTTTGCACCGCTCCACGCACGAACACGTGATCCCCGACCTGAATATCCGCCATCGTCACGCTGTCGCGTCCCTTGCGCAGCGAAGTCTCTTCGTTTAGCTCGAGCGTTTGCGTCTCGTTGTCGGGACGAAGCACGGTGATCTTCGGGGCATCCATGGATTTCACTTCGCCAAAAACAAAATCCTTTCCAAGTTCGCCGCCGCCCATCATCATTCCGCCGCCGGGGCCGCCCATGCCTTGCCCGCCCGGCGCGCCGCCGGTGCGTCCGGCAACGACCACCGCAGTCAGGTCCTGATCTCCGCTCCCTTCCGTGCGGATGAAAACCATGTCACCCACTTTGAAGTCCGCGAGCTTGGCGCTTTGGCGGTCTTTGCGGTATTCGGTCTTGTCGGTCAGTTTCACTGTGACGCTGGCTCCATCCACTCTCGCCAGCTGTAGCGCCCCTTCTTTAATCGCGGTGATTTTTCCCATCACGCCCCTGCCGCGCCCCTCTTCTTGCCGTTGCGCCTGGCCTGTCCCTTGCGGCGGAGCGGCTTCTTGTGCCAGCGCTGGGGTCGTTGCCAGCAAAAGCCCCAGAATCGCCACTGACAAGGGTGATCGGCCCCAAATCCGGCAAAACCATTGTTTTGTTCCCATGCCCGCTTCTCCTTGACAGACTTACCCAATCTTGAGACGTACCCGCCGGGGCAAAAGTAACCGCTTCCAAAGCGCGTGAACAGCGCAAAATGCCCCTTCTTCTTCTTTCCTGTTACACGGCTGCAAAGTTCCCAGCGTGGGCCGCAAAAAGCGCTCGGGTTTCGGTTTGTCTTCTACTTCTCGCGGAGGATCACTTCGCCCTGGCCCACCAGCTGATCGTTGAGCCACAAGCGGTATTTGTACGTCGCGGCTTTGCTGCCGGGGCGCGCGGGACCGCTGAGCAATCGCATGCCGGAAGGCGCCTGAAACACGTTCGAAGAAAAAGGGCACCGGTTCGCGTCAAACTCCACGCGCAGATTTCCCGCGTCGGAAATCCAGGACACTTGGTCGCCGGGGTCCAGCACCACCGCTTGTGGAATCAGTCCTACAAGTACAGGGCGTTCCGCCATTTCTTCTTTTCTTCTCAGACGGAGAATTTCGCTTCGTACGTCAGCGCCTGAAATCCGTCATTTCGAGAGAAGCGAGAACTTCCTCTCTCGGACCGAATTCTGCGCCGAGAAATCTCTCTTTGGATGCGAACGGCCATCGAGACAATAGCACATTCGGTCGGTCGATTCCCGGCGCAGTCTGTCAGCTCTACGAAGTGAGAAATTTCTGCCTTTTCACAACCCCACTGTCCTTCCGTACATCTTACTTTATGCGACCTGTACTTCGTTGCGCTTGACCCTGTTACAAGCGTACCCGTAGACTGAAAGTTGTAGGTTTGAGGCGCGAAGTTCTGGCTGAATCTCAGCTTGCGGAATGACGCGATTCAAAAGCGCCCTGATTTCGAAGCGGAGGATTCTGCCGGATGGCTTCTATCCCTAGGTATCTGACGATCCCGTTGCCAAATGGCTCGCGGATCTCCATTCTTTACTCCCTGCCTTTTTTCCTCGTCCACGTCGCCGCATTGCTGATTTTTTTGACTCCCTTTCATTGGCATTACCTGGTGACCACCCTGGCCGTGCTCGTCGTGCGCATGTTTTTCGTCACCGCCGGCTATCACCGTTATTTTTCTCATCGTTCCTTTAAGACCAGCCGAGCCTTTCAGTTCATCATCGCCTTCATGGCTATGTCGTCTTCGCAGAAAGGCGTGCTCTGGTGGGCCGCCCATCACCGCCACCATCACCGCTATTCCGACCAGGAGCTGGATTTGCATTCGCCAACGCTCTTCGGTTTCTTCTGGTCGCACATTGGCTGGATTCTTTCCGACAAATACAACGACACGCGCATGGATTACATCGGCGACTTCGCTAAGTTTCCCGAACTCCGCTGGCTGAACAAGTACCACATGATCCCACCGGCCATGCTCGCAACCGCGCTGTGGCTCATCGGCGGTTGGCCGCTGTTTGTCTGGGCATTCTGCCTCGGCACCGTGCTGCTCTGGCACGATACTTTCACCATCAATTCGCTCTCGCACCTCTTCGGCTCGCGCCGCTATGAGACCAGCGATACCAGCCGCAACAACTGGCTCCTGGCTCTTCTGACCCTTGGCGAAGGCTGGCACAACAATCACCACCACTTCATGGCTTCCGCGCGCCAGGGCTTCTTCTGGTGGGAAATTGACATCACCTATTACACGTTGAAACTCATGTCCTGGCTCGGCATCGTCTGGGACCTGCGCAAAGTCCCCACCCACATTCTCGAAGCCCAGCCCGCCGCCGCATAGCTAACTTGATGTGGCATTCAAAAGTAGCTTTCAGCATTCACGAACTGCACATCACTAAGGCGTGATCTCAGGATTTAGGGCTTTTGGGGCCGAAGAGTGTCTCCGCTACCTCGGTGAGTTTTCCCATAACGACATCCGAGCACAGCCCCGCTCGATGTGATGCACTCGCAAAAAGGAGGGTGAACTCAGAGCAACACCAGCCCCCGGCGGATGCCGATGGACACAGCTTCGGTGCGAGTGGACGCGCCGAGCTTGCCGAGAATGGACGCGACGTGGAACTTGACCGTGTGCTCGGAGATCGCGAGCTTCGCCGCGATTTCTTTGTTGCCGAGTCCGCTCGCGAGCATTTGCAGAACTTCACTCTCGCGCGGCGTGAGCGGCTCCGCAAGTTCGCTGAGAGCGCGCGCGCGAGCGGGCCCTGATGCGAACCCGTTGGTAGTAACTTGCGCTGCAGCCTGCGCCGGATGCAGCACCACCAGGCCGCTTGCGGCAGCTTGCAGCGCGGCCACAAGTTGTTCGGGCGAAACATCGTTTGGCAAAACGGCGCGAACGCCGCCGCGGAACGCCGCTGACGAAACCGCGAAGGACGCGGGCTCCGCGAGAACGATAAGGCTAAAATCGGAGGCCAGCCCTGAGCTGATGACCAAATCAAGGAAACTTTCGAGTGACTCGCCGGTCGCATCGAGGAGAATCACGTCCACCGACAAATCGGCAAGACGGCCATCGAATTCGTCAAGGTGCGCGGCGCTACCGGCGATTTCGACTTGGCGAGCCAACAGCAAATTTTCCAAGCCGGATCGGGCCAGCGGGGAAGCCGCGACAATGAAAACGGAGATCACGCTGCGACCGAACTCCTTGCCTGCACCAGATTCCCAAGCTGTACCGTGACGCGGCGGATCCGCTGATAATCGCCACGAAGAAATTCAAGCCGCAAAACGCGTGGGCCATTTCCTTGAAGCGCGCGCGCCAGATCTTCGAGCGAAGCGAACCGTTTTTCTTCCGTGCCCAGCAGAATGTCGCCGGGCAGAAGCGAAGCCAGCGCAGCCGGGCTTTCCGGCTCGACTTCGAGAACGACGAGACCAAAAGCCTTCCCACGGGCCGCAGGCTGTGGAATGAACGCTGGGTGCAGTGTGACGCCGAGGCGGCCGTCGTTTGGAGTTGCGGAAAGAAAATCGCGCACCGCGTTGCTCGGAATCGCCAGCGCCAAACGGCCTGCGACCATCGTGTTGATGCCGACAACGTGGCCGCGCGCGTCGGCGAGCGGCCCTCCGGAGTTTCCCGGCGCAAGGCGCACTTCGGCCTGCACCCAGGAATGCGGGCCCAAGCCGCGAAGCGGCCCAACGCCGTGAATCACGCCCGTCGCCAGCGCGCCCACGAAGCCCATGGGATTGCCGATGGCAATCGCAAGTTCACCGGGACGCAGTTGCGAAGAGTCCGCCGCAATAGCAGCGGGGAGATTCGCGGCGTCAATGCGAAGTTGCGCAAGGTCGTGCAGAGAATCTCGTGAGTGGATGGTGGCTTGAAATTCGCGGCCGTCCCACAGTTGAACTGTGGGACGCGTACTGCGTACGACATGTGCATTCGTGACTAGTTTTCCGTCGCTCGACCAAATCACTCCGGAGCCGGAGCCGCGGCCTCCGGAATGAATGAGGACTGTCGAGCGGCGAAGCTGTTCCGCAATTTCGCCAAATCCCGGGATGGCGCTTTTAGCCATGTTAGTCTGCTCCATGCGCGCGCTCGCCAACCACGATGCTGGCTTCCTGGAGCGCGCCGCCGCGAACGAATTTGAGAGGCAGCGATTTGCCGATGGATTCGGCGCCGAGTTGCCCTTGAACATCTTCGAGCCGGGCGACGGAATGGCTGGCAAGCGCAACAAAAATGTCGCCGATGACAATTCCAGCTTTGTGCGCCGGACCTTCGGGTTCGACTTCGAGAACGATGGCAGCGGTTTTGTCGTCGCGCTTCAGAGTCTTTCGCAGCGCATCCGGTAAGCGCACTGGCTGCAAACCGACACCGAGGTAGCCGCGCGGGATGCGCCCCTTTTGCAGAAGGGCGTCCGCCACTCGATTCACCGTGGGAGCAGGAACGGCGATGGCGCCGAAGCGCGCGAAGCGCGGCGTCGCGATGCCCACGACTCGGCCGTGCGCATCAACCACCGCCCCGCCAACGGCCGTGGGCTGCACGCCGATGTCGAGCCGAATGTACGGAGCAAGCGCCGCTCCGGTCCATGCGCGCCGCTCGGCCACTACAAGGCTAACGGCGCCAAGCGCAGCCACCGGGCCGCTGGCCCGCGTGCGCCCGACAACCAGTGCGAGGCTGCCGGGCTTGATCGCGGAAACGTCTCCCGTCTCCGCAACGGCCGAATTTGCTTCAGCGCATTTCAGAACGGCGAGGTCCGTGGAGGCGTCGCGGCCTGCAAGCGTGGCCGAAACAACGCGCCCGTCGGGCAAAGTGATTTGAATGTCTTCGTCGCGACGCAGCGCGTGTTCGGCGGTGACGATGACGCCTGCACGCCAGACGACGCCGCTCGACGACCCGCGAGCCTCGGTGTGAACGGCAACCGCGTTTGCGGCGGCGCGCTCGGTCGCCTGCGCCAGGGCGTTGGATAGTGCAATCAGTTCTGCAGACATTTGAGGAACCTCCATGAACAAGATGCCGCAATCCTGGAGGCGTCTACATCCGCCAATTGGCTAGGTGTGGACCTGGAAGGACGGCTAGGGGAACTGAAACGATTTGCTTGGCAGACGCACTACCTCATTGGAGGTGGTGTCATGAGGGGACAGGTTCTTCCCATCGGAGATGCTGTCTATGACATCTTGATCCGCGACGCGGACGGGCGACACCTGGAACTCGAAAGTTTTCAGGACCTGGAAAGCGCGCGCCTCCGTCTTCCCTCGATTGCTGCCAAGTATCCCGGCACGAAGCTCACGCTCTGGAACCGCCATACGCGAGACATTCTGGCGGAGACGGACGGCTATTAACGCTCACCATCAAGCGATTCCCTTGATACGAATGATTGAAATTTTCACTCAAATCTTGCAGAAATCCTCTTCCGGAATTTCTCCTGCAAAAGTAAAATAGAGCCCCAGTGGAAAGGGGAGGGATCATGCCCAAGAAGATAAAAAGTTCCTTGCCAACCACCAAGAAAACGCGGACCGCGAAGAGCGCGCCGACTCATGACGAGATCGCGTTGCGCGCCTACGAGATTTATCTGGAGCGCGGCGGAGCTCCCGGCGACGCTTTGGAAGACTGGATACGCGCCGAACGCGAGCTGATAGAGAAGAATAGCAAGCCGCGCGGCAAAGTGGGTCCGACGCTGGTAGCCGCCTAATAACTTGCAAAATCAAGGGTGGGGGCACGCGAACCGCAATGCTCCACTCGTCATTCCAGGTTTGCCTCCCGGTTCCTGTTTGCCGTAAACTTCACCGTTTCATCGAAAATTGTGTGAAAAAATAGAACGCGACGAGAAAAATCGTAAACAGGACAACTAAAGAGTTTCTTCGGTTGCCCGAGCGTTTGGCCCTTTCCAGCCAGTCGGCGATTGCGGAACTGAAGAAATACACTTGCAGGGCGGTCGCGAGACTCGCGGCAATTTCAACCAAAGCAAACTTTTGAAGGAGCGAGAGTAAGAAAATCGCGCCACTCGTCACCGCGGCCACGAGAGTCAAGACAATCGCAAAAATGTAGCGAAACTTGTTCGTTTCTTGCACTTTTTTGCCTGCGCGCTATGCTCCCTTTGAAGATTCTTGCTCAAACTGCGTGACACGTGGCCCCGGAAAGCCATTTTATTGTAGCGGAGGAAGCAGTTTCGGAGAGGCGATAGTATCCGAAGCGCCAAAATCTTCATCCAAAAAGATGCGCGCTATTTGAGGAGAAGGTGATGCAACTAGGTCCACTGGGAAAGAACGGGCCGCTCGTTTCGGCCATGGGTTTGGGCTGCATGGGCATGTCCGAATTTTACGGACTGCGGCACGATGCGGAATCGACCGCCACGATTCATCGCTCGATCGAGCTGGGAATCACGTTTCTGGATACCGCGGATGTATACGGTTACGGCGATAACGAAGTACTGGTGGGGCAGGCGATTCGCAGAATGCGCGAGAAAGTTTTTCTGGCGACGAAGTTCGGGATTGTGCGCGACAAGGCAAATCCAGCCGTGCGGGGCGTAAACGGGCGGCCGGAGTATGTGCGTGGGAGTTGCGTTGCGAGCTTGAAGCGCTTGGGCGTGGCCACCATCGATTTGTACTATCAGCACCGCGTCGATCCGAATGTGCCCATTGAAGAGACTGTGGGCGCGATGGCAGAGCTGGTGAAAGCCGGAAAGGTGCGTTACCTGGGATTGTCGGAAGCTTCCGCGGGCACAATACGGCGCGCGCATAAAGTGTATCCCATCGCGGCACTGCAGACGGAATATTCTCTGTGGACGCGCGACCCGGAAGACGAAATTCTTGCGACGACGCGGGAACTTGGCATTGCATTCGTCGCTTATAGCCCATTGGGGCGCGGATTCCTGACGGGGCAGATTAAGCGGTTCGAAGATTTTGCTCCGGATGATTATCGGAGAAATTCGCCGCGCTTCCAGGGAGAGAATTTTCAGAAGAATTTGGACCTCCTGGCGCGCGTGGAGGCGATTGCGAAAGAAAAAGGCTGCACGCCGGGGCAACTTGCGCTGGCCTGGCTGCTGGCACAAGGGCAGGACATCATCCCGATTCCGGGCACGAAGCGGCGGAAGTATTTGGAAGAAAACGCGGGAGCGCTGAACATCAAGCTCACGCGAAGCGACCTGAAACGGATCGATGAGGTGGCTCCGCACGGAGCGGCGGCGGGTCCGCGGTATCCGGAACATATGATGGCGTTGGTGGGGCGCTGAAGCGCGCGAGAATCCGGGCGTTCGTCTAAATCATCTCCAAGACTGAGTGGAAGGGAAGCGGGCCGGCTCACTGCCCGCCGGTGCGCAGCGCAGGCAGCGTGAATTTCGGCGTGACTTCCTTGCGCTTCGACCAATCGTGGTAGGTGTGGCACTCCGAGCAACGCGAATCGGCGTGAGCGGGCCCGGGCGCGTGACACGTCTTGCAGGTGGCAATTCCCGGGAGCAGATTGTTGCTCGATTCGGTGCTCGTCAGTGCCTCCGCGTGACAGCTCACGCAAGAGAATCCGCGATGCGCGTCGTGATCGAACTTAGCGTGCGGCATCCACTGTGTTCTTACATTGGCGGCGGCCACTTGGGGCAGTGCGCTGTTTTGTGAAGTCGTCAAAGCGTGGCATTGCTTGCAGGTTTTGCGCCAAAGGAGTTCTTCCGCGTCGGCGGTTCGTTCCGCAACCCATTGAGCTGGTGTGAGCACGCGCGCTTGCGGCGGCAGCGGCTTGCCGCTCAGATCGCGGCCCGGATCGCGCTGCACGCGAACTTCGCTTGGATGAGCGGCAATGTATTGCTGAAATCTTTTGACCAAGAAGGCATGCACAACTTCCGACTTGTCGTGGGGCACTCCTTCGTCAAAGCGCTTATCGAAGGTGAGGAGATGACATGCCGCGCACGCGTTGGCGAATTTTACGGGAGCCATCAATTCGCGGCCAGTAAAGGGGTTGGGAGGCTTGAGACTTTCCGTGGTTAAGGAGAGGATCTCGTCGCTGTCCTTATAGCTGACCGTAGCGGCACGATACTGCGCATCCGAATAAGTCAAGTCGGGGGCAGCGGCCGCCGGGTTATGGCAATTGTTGCATTCGAGATTCACAAGAGCGCCGTTTGGCCCTCGAATTGGTTTCATGTGAATGGCGTGATTTAGCTTGACCGTTGCAGGGTCGCCTGCCGAGACTACGGCGACAGAGCGTAGGGCAGCGAATTCGGCATGGCCTTTCTCGAAACTATAGATTTGCGCGACGTATCGCGTGTCAGGAGGGCTGTTTTTCAGGTCAGCGTGACAAGCGGCGCATGCTTCATTGCTAATGGCGGAAAGGTTGGCGCTACCGCGATGCTCGGTGTGGCAGGTCGCGCAATGGGGCGCGGGGATTTGCGAAGGATGATGCGCAGGGCCATCGTGGCAGGCGAGGCAGGCGTTGTCGGCGGCTTTTGCAGAAAACGCTCCGGCCTGGCTGACGTGGCATGCGGAACACTCTTTTTCCAGAACGGCGTGGGCGCGCGACAAGCGACCGCTGCTGTAGACGCGGGAATCGCGGGACAGGCTTTTTTCAGCGATCCAAAAGACAGCCAGCAGCAGGAGCAAAACGCTGAGCCAAAATTTGGCGCGCTTGAGCGGCGTCGGCCGCTTGAAATAATTGAGGTCGATGCGTTGGGCGAGTTTTTTTGTTGTGCGTGTGCGAGCCACAATAAATCCAGTTCACCGTTTGCCGTTTACGGTCAGAAGATAAAAAAGGACAAATGCAAATCCCTTCTCAATAGCGGAGCGCCATCACGGCGTGGATGGCGCCGAGCAAAATCAGCGCGAGCGAAAGCGGAATGTGCAGGAGCAGCCAGCCGTGGAGCCAGCGGTGCAGTTGTTCCTGGCGGGCGAGCTGGCGAGCTTCGCCGCAAATGTCTTCGAGGTCGGTGAGCGTAGGGTGGACCGCGGCGGAGAGCAAAGTGCGCACCCCGGCAAAGGCATTGCTTGCACTTGCGGGATCGCGGAGACGGCGGCCAGCCTTTTCAGGGTGTTCGAGGAAAGGACGCATTTCATTCAAATAGAAAGTGCGGAGCGGCGCGCTTTGCTCCCTGCTCAATAAAAATCTTTCGGGAACAGCAGCGACAGCTGCGCTGGCTCCGGCGCTGATTGCCGCGGACGTTCGCAGGGGAACAGCGGTGGCGGCTATCGGACGCAGCGCCGTAAATCCGCCGGCGCGCTGCGTTTCTTCCTGCAAGGATTTTGCAAGGCCGAGATTTCCGCACACGGCTTCGATAGCGCGATCGGCTTCTTCGCACAAAAGCAAACGGACGTGTCCAATCTCGTCGTAAATCGTTTCGAGAGGAACATCGCTGGTCATGGTGCGTGGAATGTAGTGTTGCAGCGCCGCGCCAAAGACGCCGCTGGCCACCGTGATGATGGAAAGCCACATCAGCAGGCGTGTGAGCGTGCCCCCAAAATGAAAGCCCCCATGAAAGAGAATCATTGGCAGCGCCAGGAGGCCGAGCCAGAGATGGCCGCGCATCCAGGCTTGCGCGCGGCCCAGGCGCCACGTGGGCACGCGCTTTCTTGCGCCGAGCAACGCAGCGAAAATCATGAAGCCGAATCCGGTGATGCCAAACAACAGGCCAATTACGCTGCCGCCGCGGGGACCTTGCGGTGCGTTGAGTGCATAGATGAAATAAACGATCGAAGAGAGTGCAAGAATTGCCAGGGAGGCGATGGCCCAGGCGCGATGTGTGTGGTCGATTCTCATTTCGTGCCGCCTTGGTCGAGCATTCCGGAGAAAAATGTTTTTGGGTCGACGCGATGCGCGGCGTCGTGCGGGCAGGCGTAGACGCAGCTTGGCTCTTTCAGGTGGGTGCACAGATCGCAGGAGGTCGCTTTCTGCTGGATAACGGCTTTCTTGCGGCCGGCATTTTCGGGATCATCGGCGAGCACCTCAAACGGATGCAGATTGATATTGCCGTAGGGACAATTGCGAGCGCAGAGGCCGCACCCGATGCACCAGTCCTCGATGATGACTTCAAGCGAATTGCGGCGGCGAATCGAGCCAACGGGGCAGCCGACCATGCAAAGCGGATCGCGGCATTGGCGGCAACTGGTGGCGACGAGATAGCGGTCAAAGCGCAAGCCGTCGCGCACCAACCGCGTAACGCCGTCGTGGGCGTCGGCGCAGGCGTTCACGCAGGCGTCGCAACGCGTGCAATTTTGCAGGTCGAGAATGAGCAGGCTTTGCGCTTCCATCAACCCTTGCGAAAGGAACTGATCGATGGGAATGCTGTGGACCATTTGCAAGCGCTGCTGGTTCGCGGCGCTGCGCTCGGCGGCGATAGCTTCGAGGCCGGTGCGAACGCTCGGGAAACGCGCGACCATGTCGCGGAAATCTTCGCCGGAAATGCACACGAGCTCGACGTGATCGAGTGCGGTGCAAGTGGCGGTGCGAACGCCGCCGCCGAGCAAGCCGATTTCGCCAAAATAGTCACCGCGGGAAAGATAAGCGAGGACCATTTCGCCGCCCGGATAGTTCTCCGAAACCTTCACGAAGCCGATGCGAACAAGATAAAAACTGTCAGCGGCTTCGCCTTGTTGGACGATAGTTTGTCCGGGAGCGAAACGTTGGAGTTCGACGCTCTCTTTGAGATGAGCGATAAACTCCGGTGACAGGTCCGCAAACATCGGCACGCCGCGAAGATGATTTTCGAGAGCGCGGCGGCGGTAGGTTTCGTCGAGCTGCGCGCGAAAGGTCTTGTTCTTGAGCATGATGTCGAGCACATTGCGCAGCATTTCGTAAGCGACGACATCGGACTCGGCGACGACCGTGGCGGAGCGCGGATAGAAATTCATGCAGGTCATTTCGCCGAAGAGGTCGCCGCCGCCTAATTCCGCCACGGGATTGCCGTAAGAGAGGTCCACGGAAGCGTCGATGGGGATGGTGCGATCGCGTGCTTCGTCTTCGCGCTGGTCTTCTTCGCGGCCAACGAGCGTGCTGGTGAGGCGTTTGAAAAAACCTTTGGCGCCGCCTTGCGTTTTCACGTGTGCGATGGGAGTAGAAATGGAAACCCGCGCGCGGCCGTCGACGATATAGAACGCCGTGGAGCCAAACTCGCCTTCGCGGCAAATGACCTCGCCCTTGCGAAAGCGGCGCTTGACGATGGCGCCGCGATTTAGCTCGAGGAAAGTTCCGGAAACACCCTTGAAAACAGGAATCTGCAAAAGCTCTTCGGCTTTGAAAATCTCCGCATTCGCGTCGGCGGCGATGGCGATTCCCGCGAGTCCTTTGTTGGTGAGTGCCCCCGTGGGACAGGAAACCATGCACTCGCCACAGGAAATGCACGTCGAATCACCCATCGGCGCGTTCAGGTCGAAAGCGATTCCCGCGGAATAGCCCTTGCCCATGCGGCCGAGAACGAAGTTGTTCTTGACCTCGTCGCAGCCGCGAATGCAGCGGTCGCAGAGGATGCAAGCATTGTGGTCGAAGGCGATGGCGAGTGAAGAGTCATCTTCGCCACGGACTACCGTTCGTTTCGCAAAACGAGGCTCCGTGATATACGCGGCTTTTGCAAGCGCCTCGAGTTCGCAGTCGGCGGATTTCTCCTGCCGCGCGCAGGGCGAAGGATGATCGGACATCAGCAATTCGAGCAGCGTCTTGCGCGCATTCAAAACTTTTTCGGAATTGGTGACCACCTTCATGCCGGGCTCGACGGGACGCACGCACGAGGCGGAAAGCACGCGCGCGCCGGTGTCCACGACGCACAGACGGCAGACGCCGACCGGAGTTTGATTCTGCAGGTGGCAAAGCGTTGGAATGCTGATGCCGTTCATGCGGGCTGCGTCGAAAACAGTGGTTCCGCTGGGCACGCGCACGGATTTTCCGTCGATGCTGAGATCGATCATTCCAGGAGGTGTGGCAGAGGTCGTCATTTCACGGCCGAATCCCCACGCGCTGAGCCTCCCCTGCGCGCGATGCCGCGGTGAAGCAAATGCCGCTCGGGCACTGGCCCCTCAAAACGTGAGCATCAATTTCCGCGCGAAAATGTTTCAACACAGATTGAATGGGCGCCGGAGCGATTTGGCCAAGGCCGCAAATGGAGGTTTGGCTCATAGCTTGGGAAAGATCGTCGAGTAGCGCGAGATCGGCGCGATATTGGGGCTCTGTGACAGAGCCTTGCGTCCAGCGCATAAGCAGGTCGGTCATTTTTTGCGAGCCGACGCGGCAGGGAACGCACTTTCCACAGGATTCGTTGCGATAAAAGCGCACGGCGTTTAGCGCCATGTCCAGCATGCAGGTGGTGTCATCGCAAACGACGATGGCGCCGGAGCCAAGCATCGAGCCGGCGTCGGCGAGGGCCTTGAAGTCGAGACGCACATCCATCATTGAAGCCGGCAGGTAACCCGATGATGGGCCAGAAGGAGCAAACGCCTTCAGCGAATGGCCGCCACGAATGCCGCCCGAATGCTTGAAAATCACTTCGCGCATCGGGGTGCCCATGGGCACTTCGAAAACGCCGGGTCGCTCGACATGGCCGCTGACACCTACGAATTTCAGCCCGCGCGAGCCATTTGCGCCTTGCGCTGCGAACCAGTCCACTCCGCGCGCCAGAATTTGGGGCACATTGATGAACGTTTCCACGTTGTTGATGACCGTCGGTTTCTGCCACAGGCCGATCTGCCCGGGGAACGGCGGCTTGTTGCGCGGCTCGGCGCGATGTCCTTCGATGGCTTCGATCAACGCGCTTTCCTCACCACAAATGTAACCGCCAGGGCTGACGAAGATTTCGAGGTCGAAGTCCAGATCGCTGCCGAGAATTTTCTTGCCGAGCAGGCCCGCGTGATAGCAACGGCGAATCTCCTTGCCCAGGATTTCTTCCTGCATCGCGTATTCGTGGCGAATGTAGAGGATTCCGCGCTTCGCTCCGGTGACAAGGCCGGCGATGAGCATGCCTTCGATGACCAGATGCGACAGGGTGGTCATGATAAAGCGGTCTTTGATGGTGCCAGGCTCGCTCTCATCCGCGTTGCAGACGACATACTTCACTGGATCGGGTTGCTTCCGCACCAGGTCCCACTTCATGCTGGTGGGGAAACCGGCGCCGCCCATGCCGCGAAGTTCGGCCGTTTTGAGCTGTGCGAGCACGTCATCCCATGCCCGCGAATGCACCAGCTCGCGCACGACGCCGTATTTTTCGGCGTCCTCGTAAGGGTCGGCTTTGCACTTCGTGCGCGCCTGCTCAGGGTGCGGCTCGGCGACTTCTTCGCCGCGAAGAACGCTGCGTGCGATTTGCTCGGCACCCGCAGCGGTGACATCTGTGAAAATCTCATCATTAATGGAGACCGCTGGTGCTTGATCGCAACGGCCCAGGCAGGAGACATCGTGAATCTGCACGTCTTCGGGCCGGGAACCGGCAAAGCGCCGCTCCAACTCAGCACGCAGTTCGCAAGCGCCGTTGAGATGGCAGCTCATGTCCGCGCAAACGCGGATTTCCGCTTTAGCGGGAGGCGCAAGATGAAAGTGCGGATAGAAACTCGCCACGCTGTGAATCTGGTAGAGTGGAGTCTGCGTGCGCTGGGAAAGTCCTTCGAGCTCCGCCTTGGGCAGGAAACCGTAGCGAAGCTGGATGGCCCGAAGGTCGTCGAAGATCACGTCGTTCCGTCTCGCGCACAAAGCCGCGCGTGATGCGAGAAAAAGCGCGGCGCAGGTTGGAGTGGTGAATCCCCTGAATACTACTGAGCGTAAAGCGCGGTGTAAATAGCAGCAGGTTTGCTTTTCGCGGCGCGTCGCTAAAAAGACAACGCAATCCGTTGACTTCTTTGCACGGCAAACGTTATAAGCGAACAGATTCGCCCGGCACTCTGAATGCGCAACGCGAAAAAGTTCTTTCTGTTCTCCATCCTTGCCTGTTCGTCGTTTCTGACGCCCTCTTTGTTGAGCGCGCAGGAGAAAGAGCCCGTCAAATATATCGGCCCCGGATCCTGCGCCGCAACGAGTTGCCACGGAAGCGTGAAACCCGTCGCGGGCAGCCGTATTCTGCAGAACGAGTATTCGACCTGGATTCTTCAAGACAAGCACAGCCGCGCGTATCAGGCGTTGACCGGTGAGGTCGGCGAACGCATGGCTCGCATCTTGAAACTAGGCGCGAAAGCCGAGGAGTCGCTGAAATGCTTGGCGTGCCACGTGCTTTACGCTACGCCAGAGCAGCGTGGGCGCGCGTTTGAAATTTCCGAAGGCGTGTCCTGCGAAAATTGTCATGGGCCGGCCTCGGCGTGGCTTGGACCGCACACCACGCGTTCGTGGGCGCATGAAAAATCCGTCGCGATGGGAATGAGCGACACGCGCAATGTGACTCACCGTACTGAGAAATGCCTGGAATGCCATCTCGGAACAGAATATAAGTTTGTGGACCACGAAATGATCGCTGCCGGGCACCCCGATTTGTATTTCGAGCTGGACTCTTTCTCGGCAGTCATGCCGCGGCATTGGAAAGTTCCTCGCGAGTCGGAGCCGGGAAAGCCTGTGGAAGAAGCGGCGTGGGTCGGCGTGCGCGAGTGGGCTGCGGGCCAGGCCGTGCAATTGCGCGCGGCGATGGAGCGGCTGACTTGGCGTGCAAGAAACGAGCGCTTCGACAAAAAAGATGTTTGGCCTGAGTATTCCGAGCTTTCCTGCTTCGCATGTCACCATGCGCTCGGACCTGCCAAGGACAGTTGGCGACAGGAACGCGGATATGTGGGACGGCGTCCGGGCGATCCAGCGTGGAATGCCTCTCGCTACAGCGTATTTCGCTTGTTGGCAAAACAGATTGACTCTGGCAGTGCGCAGGAGCTAGATCGTCAACTGCTCCTGGTTTCTGATGAGATGAGCAAGCGCAATCCCGACCGAAACGCGGTGGCCACTGCGGCTTCTGCGGCGGCGCCGTTAGCCCAGCGCATCGCGGAGCGGCTGGCCACCATGCAGTACGACCAAGCCATCGTGCTGCGAGTACTTCAGCGCATTCCCGACGATGCAGAAAATATCGCGTTAGCAGACGAACGCGCCGCGGAACAGGCCACCATGGCGCTCGATTCGCTCTACATTGCTTACAGTCGAGAAACCAAGCCCGCAAATTCCGCCGAGGTTCGCGCTGCGATCAATGGGCTCTTCCGACAGTTGGAGAATCCTTCCGCCTATAACGCCAATCAATTCGCGTCCGCCCTTCGCCGCATCCGGCCTCTGCTGCAATAGTCCAACCGCTACGATAGAGTGGGTGGCTGCGGAAATGTTCTGAGAGACTGATGAATTCTTTCGAGAAATGGTATTGCGGGTCGGCGCTTTGGCGTTATCTCACGCGGCGGGAATTGCTGCCGTGGATGTTGCACGGCTCAACGTTGGGGGAGCATGTTTTGGAGCTAGGCGCCGGCGCTGGACCCGCAACTATGGAGTTGGCGCGTCGGGCGCCTCGCGTCACCAGCCTCGAATATGATCATTCGAGCGCGCTGAAACTCCAAGCACGCGCCAATCATTCACGCGTGAGCGTAATCGGAGGTGACGCTTCGGCATTGCCTTTCCACGATGCCACATTTTCTTCCGCCATCGCCATCCTCATGCTGCACCATTTGAAATCTACTGAGTTACAGGATCGCGCTTTTTCCGAGGTTAACCGCGTGCTCCGGCCCGGCGGCGTTTTTCTTGCCTTTGATATTCCGAACGGCTGGATTCATCGCGTGGCGCATATCAGGAGCACGTTTGTTCCATTGGATCCAGCGACCACAATCCAACGGCTGATGGCCGCAGGACTCGCGCAAGTCACCTTGGATTCCCGCAGCGGAGGCTTCCGCATCCGAGCCATGCGTGCAAAGTAGTCTTTACCTTTGCGGAATTCATCTGCGTTGACCTTCAGCGAGCCTACGGCTTAGCATGGGACTATGTGGTTCCGCCGTGACAAGTTCCCCCCCGGTCCCTATACCGGACTCAAAGGCTGGTCCCTCCGCGCCTTGAGCCAAAGCCCGCTGGAAATGTTCACCGAATTGGCGCGCTACGGGGACATCGTCGGCATCCGCGTCGTCAATTTCCGCAACATTTTCATCAACCACCCCGACCTCATTGAAGAAGTATTGGTCGGTCATCCGCGCAGGTACTTCAAGGGCCGCGTGCTGCGTGCGAACCGGCACGTTTTTGGCGAAGGGCTGCTCACCAGTGAAGGAGATTTCTGGCTGCGGCAGCGGCGGCTCGTGCAGCCCGCCTTCCATCGCGCGTGCATCGCGGCGTACGCAGAGACCATGGTCGAATATGCACAACGCCTGATGGAAAGGTGGCGCGCCGGGGAAGAGCGGGACGTGCATCAGGAGATGATGAAGCTCACCCTGCAAATCGTAGCGAAAACACTGTTTAATGCCGATGTTGCGCGGGATACACAAGAAGTCGGCAAATCACTCGAACTGCTTCTGGAACTCGGCGCCGATTTCCGCCGAACTTTGTTCGTTCCCCACTGGGTGCCTACCCCAACTAATCTTCGAATCAAGCGCGAAATTGCGTTCATTGAAAACATCCTCTACCGCATCATCAACGAGCGGCGCGCTTCCGGCCGCGATGCCGGCGACCTGCTTTCCATGCTTCTTCACGTGCAGGACGAAGATGGTTCGCGCATGACGGACAAACAGCTCCGCGACGAGACCATCACTCTTTTTCTTGCCGGGCACGAAACCACGGCTAGCTCGCTTTCCTGGACCTGGTGGCTGCTCGCGCAGAATCCCAGAGTGGAGGCGAAGCTGCATGCGGAACTCGACGAAGTTCTCGACGGCCGCGCGCCTTCGTTAGAGGACCTCGCCCGCCTCCCCTACACCGCAAATGTAATTACGGAATCCATGCGCCTTTATCCTCCCGCGTGGGGCTTGGCGCGCATTGCCATCGAAGATCACGAACTTGGCGGGTATTCAGTGAGGAAGGGAATGGGAGTGGCCATGGCGCAGTGGGTCGTCCATCGAGATACGCGCTGGTACGACACACCTGAAGAATTTCGGCCGGAACGCTGGGAAGGGGACTTCGCAAAACGCATCCCACGCTTTGCCTATTTCCCGTTTGGCGGAGGCCCGCGTCAGTGCATCGGAAACAGTTTTGCCGTGATGGAAGCTACGCTGATTCTCGCGACCATCGCGCAAAAGTTCAGGCTGAGTCTGGTGCCGGATCATCCGGTTATCCCGCTAGCGTCCATTACGCTGCGGCCTCGATATGGAGTGCGCGTGGCGCTGGAGTCGCGTCAGAGGCGCGTTACAGAGAATCTTCTACAAGCAGGCCGAACTACAGGGCAGGCCATGCGCGCCGACTAAGCAAAGTTCCCCTTTCACGCCCGCAATGTGCAGGATGTGTCATTCTGAGCGAAGCGAAGAATCTCAGCGGATCCCATGTCGCAATCGCCTAAAAGGCACTATTTACCGGAAAACTGCGAAGCGAGTTCCGAATGCGTTTGCATCACCCTCAGAATCGAATCCCGCGTCACGATTCCCACAATTTGTGGAGCTTCATCCGCCGCGCCACTCACCACCGGCATCTGATTGATGTCTGCGCTCAACAATCGTTCGAGCAAACGCAGAAGCGGCTCGTCCGGCGAAGTCCATTGAATTTTGTCCCGCGGAATCATTGCCGCCTGGACCGAGTTATTGGTCCACTCCGAGCGTGCCACGGCATTCAGCGTGTGGACGTTCATCATCCCCACCAGTCGGTCGCCGGAAAGAACCAGGTGGCAGCGCCTCCCGGTCCGCAGAACCTCGGCGCCATATTCCTCCAACGTCGTGTCTCCGTTGATCGTGGGAACTTCATGGCTCATGACGTCCGAAGCGTGCAAACCTGCCAGCGCATCGCGAATCGTCATTTGCGTGATGCTCTGCTGTGCGGCGGTCAACAAATACCATCCAATCAATCCTAGCCAAAGCCCCGAGACCCAATCATTTTTGTAAAAGGCTTGATAGCCGCCGACGGCCATCATCGCGTACGCAACCACTTTGCCACTGGAACCGGCGACGAGCGTTGCCCGCGAAAAACTCTTGGTGACGCCCCAGATAATCGCGCGAAAAATTCTCCCTCCATCCAAAGGAAAACCCGGGATGAGATTGAAAACCGCAAGAATGAAGTTGCTGCCACCGAGAATCTTGGCAGGTACGGTTATGGTCGGATCTGCCGGAAAGGCCAGCAGCATCGCACCGAATCCGCCCGCGAGGAAAAAGCTCGCGAGGGGCCCTGCTGCCGCGATGTTGAATTCCTGTATAGGCTTTGACGGTTCGCGCCCAATGCGGGCAATCCCGCCAAAAATGAAGAGAGTAATGGAGTGGACAGGAATCTTGTAATACATCGCCACCAAGCTGTGGGCCAACTCGTGAAAGAGTACGGAACCAAAGAAGAGAAGGCTGGTCAGGAGGCCTAGGGACCAGTATTGAGCCTGCGTCCACTTCAGATGCATTCCCGGAAACACGATTTTCGAAAGTTCATAGGTAATCAGGCCAAAAATAAGCAGCCAACTGGCATCCAGATAAATCGGGATACCCAAGATTTTAGCGACTCGAAAGCCGGTGGTGCGAATGGGCATTGGCCAGCGCTCTCTCGAGGACGGCGGCGCTGCATGTACAGCATTTTTCCGCCAAACCTCTCAACCTACACTAGCGCGAATTCCTGTAGCGGCAAAACAGTGTAGCGGACCCTTTTGAGTCCATCCCGACACAATGTATTCGCGAGCCCACAGGCTCGTATCCCTTACAACCAAATAAGATCCTTGTTTTCAATGCATTGGGATTGGCCCACCAACTGCCATTCGGAAGTTTGCATTTCAGGAGGCACGCCATGATCACGATTCTCGACTTCGCCATACTGGCCATCGCGACGATGTTTGCCGTCGCCGCCGCCGCCGCCCTCTCATGGATGCTTCTCCGGGTCGCCTTCGCGGTGATGCATCCGGCCACCACCAACAGGATCCCGCGAACGGAGTTGGTCCGCGGAACGGCCCAACTGGCCCGCGCCTACGTCGGCAATCGCTGAACGCGCCTGGCGGTGGATACAGGCAACCCCAGCGCCTGTACCACAAGGTTTCCCGGCCCAACGCGAGCGGCGGAGCTAGCGGTTACCACTCGACCGCAGCGCACCAGGAATGAAACGGAAGGGAGTAGCTCGATGCTGGCTTTGAAATACCTCTTGATGATTCTCGGAGTAGGTTTGTTTGGCAGCGCAGGGGCCCTGGTTGCCTATGACGTCTTTCTTGCCTCGCAGCTTCGCCGGTTGCTCGGCGGCCGCGGGGGTGGACAGGCCGAAGCAGAGGTGGGGCCGCTGGCCGGCAGCCCTTTTCGGCCGGTGAGAGCGCGGTTGGCGCTGCAGCTTGCAGCGGCGGGAGCTTTTGCGATCCTCGTCACCGAAACGATTGTCGTGATTCCCGACGGAGCGGCGGGCGTCCGCGTCAGCCAGATTTCAGGTGCTCGCCCGGGTACGCTGTATCCCGGCGTGCACCTGATCGCACCGCTGGTGGATTCCATCGCCATCTACGATACGCGCGAGCAGGTGTACACGACACTGGCCTCCGAAAATCCAAAACTCAAAGGTGACGTTTTGAACGTCCAAGCCCGCGAAGGATTGAACATCGGCTTGGCCGTTGCCGTTCGTTACCGCTTGGATCCCAAGCGGCTCGATTCCATCCACACGAATTTGCCGCAACCTGTGGGCGAGCAGGTAGTCGCCCCCGTCGTTTCCACCATTTACCGCCAGCTTGCGCCCAACTACATGACCCGCGAAATCTTCGCCACGAAGAGGGAAGAGCTGCGGACGAAAGCCGCTGAAGCCATCACTGTTAGGCTCGCCAGCGACGGCATCCTGGTGCGCGAAGTACTCCTACGCGACCTGCAGTTGCCTGCCGAATATGCAAAAGGGCTCGAAGGCCTGCTGCTTAAAGAACAGGAAAACGAGCGGCTCGGCACGGAACAGGAAATCAAGCAGAAGGAAGTGAAGATCGCAGAGCTGGAAGCCGAAGCGCAGAAATCGCGCGACGTCAAGCAGGCCGAAGCTCAAGCCCAAGTTCGCGTGCTGCAAGCAAAAGCGGAAGCGGACGCCATGCAATACACTTTGCCTCTAAAGCAGAAGCAAATCGAACAAACCAAGCTCGAAGCCCAGGCACGCAAGGAGGCCACCCTCGAAAACGCGGAAGCAGCGGCCCAGGCCAAGATCATCGACAGCAAAGCCGAGGTCGAGCGGCAGAAAAATCTTACCGATGCAGAGGCCAACCGCATTCGCGTGACCGCTGCCGCGGACGCCGAACGCATGAAGTATGAAGCGTCCGTCCTGAAACAGAACCCCATGCTCATCCAGAAAATCATTGCCGAGCGGCTTTCCGACAAGCTACAGATCATGATGGTGCCCATGGATGGAAAAAATTTCTTCGCCTCGGACGTGATGCGTTCGGCGTTTACAAACGCTGCCACCGGAAATAACAGCAGCGGTTCCGACGATGGGTCAGACGACCCGCCGCCCGCACCAACGGGCGCGTCGCAGCGCAAGCAGCGCCGGCAGTGAGGCACGGAAAGAAGTCTGCGCAGGCGTTCGAAAACGGCCAACTCGAATGCCTGTGTCAACAAGCTCCGCTAGCCAAAACCCCAGTGGGTGGCTCGGGACGCAATGCCAGAGAGGAGAAGCGACTATGATCCGAAAAGCAAGCACCGCCGCGCTTGGCGATTCGTCAGAGTTGCTCTTCCTCCGGCAAACGCGAACCGCGCCACCCGGCTGGCGGTCAAAGACGCAGGGCCAGAAGGAGGTCTCCGTGATCTGCCGCTTCGTGCTGTGGGGAACGTTTATTCTTTAACCGAAGGATACTTCGGCCGCGGCGGAACTCCCCTATAATCCTTCAACGCCTCTTTCGCCAGTTCAATGGCTTTTTCCAGTTGGGGATCATGTCCGCTTACGACCAGGTCCGGCCGCTGCGGCACGACGTAATCCGGGTCCACGCCGTGCTGTTCGACAATCCATTCGCCGCCGTTGTCGCTGCTAAAGAAGGCAAAACCGGGAGCAGTCACGAATCCGCCGTCTCGTAAGGGCTGGCCACCGCTGATACCAACCAAACCACCCCATGTCCGCGTCCCGACGATCGGTCCAATCTTTTCACGATGGAAGAACCACGGAAACGCATCCCCGCCTGACCCTGCCAGTTCATTCACGATCATGACCTTAGGCCCATAGACGGCCACTGGCGGCCAGGGAACGTCCGCTGTGTCGCGCGGCGCGACCACTGCGAGCAACTGCCGTTTCAATTTTTCTGTATAAAAATCGGGAATCTGCCCGCCCGAATTGTCCCGTTCGTCGACGATGATGCCGTCTTTGTCGAGTTGCGCGCTGAACTGCTTGTCGAACGCAATGATGCCGGCAAAGCTGGTATCGGGCACGTGCATGTAGCCGATTCGCCCGCCCGAGGCTTCTTCCACTTTGCGGCGATTCCCCACGATCCAGTCGAGATAGCGCACGCCCGCTTCGCTGTTCGCCGGTTTCACCGTGATTTCCCAAGCGCCCTGTGGCGTGGACTTGCTGTTGATCTTCAGTGTGACCAGCTTTCCAGCAAGGTCCTGGAAATAAGAATAAACGGCGTGGTCGGAACGCGTTTCCTGTGCATTCACGGCAATCAGATAATCGCCGGCCTTCACTTTTAGCCCCGGCTCTGCAAGCGGCGAGCGCGTCGCTTCGTTCCAATTTTCACCAGGATAAATCTTGGTGATGCGGAGGTAGCCGCCGTCCGGCTCGAAGTCCGCTCCCAGCATGCCGACATTGACGCGGGGCGCCTGAGGCTGGTCACCGCCCCCTACGTACGTATGCGATGTGCTCAACTCCGAAATCATTTCCCCAATCAAATAATTCAAATCACTGCGGTGCGCCACCCAGGGCAGCAGCGCCTCGTACCGCGCTCCGATTTTCTTCCAATCGTGCCCGGTCATTGCGGGATCCCAGTAGAAATCGCGCTCGATGCGCCACGCTTCGTGGAACACCTGCCGCCATTCTTCGCGCGGGTCCACCTTCACTTGCAGTTCGCTCAAGTTGAGCTTGCCGTCCCCAACCTTCGCTTTTCCCGGCACCGCTTCCACAATGCCGTAAACCGGTCCCGCCTTGTAAATAACCTTCTTGCCCTCCTTGTCCAGGTCGTAGCCGTCGATCCCGTCCAGCAAAACTTTGTCTTCCCGCTTGGCCATGTCATACAGGTGCAGCACGTTCCTTGGTGGCCGCGGAGCTCCTGGGACGAATTGCCGTGTCTCCTGCGGAACATCAATGTAGAAAAGCTTGTCTTTGCGCGCCGCAAGCCCTCCGAGAATTCCCGGCTTGATCGGTACCGGGGCAATGCGGTTGCTAATGCCCTCGAGGTCAATCTGGATCGGCTTGACCGCCTCTTCTTTTTTCTCCTCTTTCTTCTCTTCCTTCTTTTCTTCCGGTTTTTGCTCGCCACCCTTTGCTTCGGCGGATTTCTTCTCATCTTTCTTTTCATCCTTCTTTTCGTCAGTGGCTTTTTCCTCATCGCTCTCGGGCTTGAAGGGAGAAGCCTCGTCCGCCTTCAGCGTGACCGCGAAAATTCCGTCGGTGGTGTAGTAGTTGTACCGCTGATCGAGTTGCCCGGCACTTGGATAGAAATACCGCGTCGAAATGAACAACAGGTACTTCCCGCCGGGATCGAAAGCCGGGTTGTTATCGTTGTAAAATCCTCCCGAAACTTTCGTGGCTTTCTTGGCGCCGAGCGAATAAAGAAAAACGTCGCTCGCCCCGCGCCGGTGCGGCTTTGAATATGTAAGCCACAAACTGTCCGGCGACCAGCTGGCATCCGAAATATCACCGTACTCGCTCTTATCCACCAAAACGGGCTTCTTTTCTTCCACGCCGACGTACCAGAGCTGGTGTAATTTGTCCCAATACAAAAGCTTCTTGCTGTCCGGCGACCAAGTCGGCCCGTAGCGATAAACGCCGCCATCGCTGGTGATGCGCGTTTCGTCGCCGCCCATCTGCGGACGCCTATAGACCTCGTATTCGCCGGTCTTGTCTGACAAATACGCAATCCATTTTCCATCCGGCGACCACGCGGGATTCAGCTCATGAATGCTCGAATGCTCCGTCGTGAGTGTTCGAATGCTGCCATGTTCTGCCGGAACTGTGAAAATGTTCCCGCGAGCTTCCATCACCGCGCGCGCCGCGGAAGGCGAAATCGCGAAGCTGCCGATGTTCTGAGGAACGTTCTTGAATTCCGCGCGCGCTTCAATATCCTCCGCGTGCACGATGATCGGAATTTCGCGAGCTTTGCTGCTCGCCAGGTTGTATTCGTAAAGCAGCCCGCCGTTTTCATACACAATCGCGTCCGGCCCCAGGCTCGGCCACTTGATGTCGTACTCCTTGTAATCGGTGAGTTTCTTCTCCTGCTTGGAAGCAAGGTCGTAGCTATAGAGATTCATCACGCCGTCGCGGTCGCTGATAAAATAAATCGCGTTCCCGTGCCACATAGGAAACATGTCCATGCCCTTGGACTTCGGCAACTCTTCATAGGTGTTGTTCTTGAGGTCATAGATCGCGATGGGCAGATTCCAGCCGCCGTGATAGCGCTTCCAAGTGCGGAATTCCTGTGAAGTTTCGATGTACGTGATTTTCGTGCCGTCGGGCGAAAACGAAGTCAGGTCCCCGCGCGGCACCGGCAGCATCTTGGGCGATCCTCCCTGCGGAGAAACCAAGAAAAGTTTTGTAAACCGTCCTGGCGGCGCGCTGTACCGGTCCGAGCGGAACAAAATATTTTTCCCGTCGGGAGTCCAGCCGAGCACGATGTCGTTCGAAGGATGAAACGTCAGCCGCTTCGGCTCGCCGCCTTCCGCCGGAATCAGGTAAACATCCGGGTTGCCGTCGTAGTCGCCCGTGAAGGCGATCCATTTTCCGTCCGGCGAAAACTTAGGATAAAGCTCGTCGCCAATGTGCGAAGTCAGCCGCCGCGCTGCCCCGCCTTCGCGCGCTGCGATCCACAGGTCGCCCGCGTAGGCAAAGACCACTTTGTCCTTCGAAATGTCCCCGTACCGCAGAAGCTTGGTCGGCCCGGAAGGAACCTCCTCGCCGGGCTGCGCCGGCGCTTTCGCGGGCAACGCCGTTAGCCAGAGCGCTGCGGCAGCGCTCAGCCACAACACGGCATTCCTTCGATGGGACATGGGCTTCATCGGACTCTCCTGAAGATTGGTTTTTTGCTGTGAGACACCCGGCCACTTAAATGGACGTGCCAGTTGCCAAAAAGTTTCCTTCTAACTCCGAATGCGCTTAGAAATGCGGATTCATTCCCGAGCGGAAAAGCGCCTGCGCCGGTGCTCAGTCCATCCATTACAGCCGTGGTATCATCTCACCCAGATTGCCGTGTTCGCCACAGAAAACGGTTTTCCTGGGCTTTTGCATCCATCTGTCTGGGCATTTCATTTAGAATTGAAGCCGAGCCATGAGCTTCCGCACCAAACTGCTCCTCGTCGTCCTGCTGACCATTTTTGCGTCGGTCTCGCTGGTTGCCTACGCCGTGACGCATTACACCCGCTCGTCTTTCGAAGCCATGGACACGCAGCGCACCGAAGCGCTCGTCGCGCAATTCAAAAAGGAATTCACGCAGCGCGGCCAGGAGATTGCCCATCAAGTCGAAAACATCGCCAACGCTGGTGTCACCGACCGCATGGCTATTGATCTCTCACATCCCAATGCAGACGCTTCTCTTTACGCGCGTGATGCCTTCGGCGCGGCACAAGAGCACGGATTGAACTACGTGGAGATGTTCAACTCTGACGGCATTCTTATCTCTTCCGTTCAAAATCCCACGCGTGTCGGATCCAAGGTCGAATGGGTAACAGCGGTTAAGAACTGGAACGAGGCGGAGGCTTTCTTAAAGAAAGAGGAACTGTCCGACGGCGTGGCGCTCTCCCTCACGGTCGTTCGTACCGATGACACGGTTGTCAACAAAAGCTTGTACATCATCGGTGGC
>DATEGO010000086.1:0-4310 GCA_035280065.1 Candidatus Acidiferrum sp. | reverse complement strand
AAGCGCGTGCGAAGCCGGCATAGGAGCGTCGTGCGTTCCAGCAGTCGGACAGGCAAGGGCGGGCGCGCCGTTCCGGACTTACCGATGTCTCTGCCGTTCTGCTTCCGAATCACCTCCTGCAGACGTTGCGTGACGCGGGTGGGTAATGCGCGTCGGCGTTGTATTTTGGCCAGATGGACAGCGCTCAGGGTACCGTTGCGCAAAGGCTCTGCCAGTATGTTCGCGGCAGCGACAGCGTCCTGGATGGCCAGATTGATGCCAATACCGGCCACCGGAGACATGGCGTGTGCCGCGTCGCCGATGCACACTAGGCCCGGGCGATACCACTGCCGCAGGCGATTCACCTTGACGGTCAATAATTTCACATCGTTCCAATCACGCAGCTCCATAACACGATCACGAAGGAAGGGAGCAACCTCGACAATGCCGGCGCGAAAATTTTCGATGCCCCTTCGTTGGACCTCCTCCGCGCTTCCCTTGAGAATGGGGAAACCGCATTGCCAATAGTTCCCACGATCCAACATGGCGAGCAGCTTGCCGTGATCAGCGAGAACAAACAAGTATGGGTCGTCTGGATGTTTGGACAGGCGCATCCAAAACACGTCCATGGGAGGGCCGAGGTCCTGCACCACAAGACCAGAGCAGTCCCGAACCACAGACGTCCGCCCATCAGCGCCCACGACCAGATCCGCGCGAACTTCCATCAGTCCCGCAGGAGTGTTCCCTCGAACGCCGGCAATCCGCCCATCTTCTTCGATCAGTCCGGTAACCTCGGTCTGCATTCTTAAGTGGAAAGTCGCGTATCGGCGGCCTTGTTCTGCGAGGAAATCCAGGAAATCCCACTGCGGCATGAGCGCCATAAAGCGGCACCGCGTTCGCAGATACGACATATTACCCAGGACAATCTGCTCGCCGCCGATGCGGGCGCGGACTTGGTCGACTTTTTGGTGCGGGCGCTTCAGAAACTCTTCGAGAAGACCGAGCTCGTGCATCGTTTCGAGAGTCGATGGATGGACCGTGTCTCCGCGGAAGTCGCGCAGGAAATCGGCATGTTTCTCCAGGACAATGACTTCGATTCCCGCCCGCGCCAGCAGATACGCCAGCATCATTCCAGCCGGGCCGCCGCCCACTACACAGCATGTGCCCTGCGATGTGGACATCTAAGCTGTCCTCGCTGAAGGATTGGGACGATCATTGCCTCCGTGCGATGCCGGTGACCACGACGCCTGGGTCGGTTTGGATGACTTGAAACTCTTTCCCCTCGTCGTCGATTACAAAGAACAAATGAGTTGTTATGTCCACAGGGGAAATGTGGGCCGTGAAGGTGCCCGTGCAGTTGGGATTCACCGTATACGTGCCCTCTACGGTCACCGGGATGATGTTGCCGTTTTGGCTCACGGTTGCAGCGGCTGTAAAAGAGCCGTTCCCATCGAAGGTTTGCCGACCGACAATGGCGAACGGGCCGGCTAGAGCCGGCGGAGTAGTAATGAACCCGGTGCTTGTGAATGCAAATCCGCCCCGGAGAGTTGCGTCGGAGCACACCTTGTCGTCTGCCTGCGCCGTGGGCGTGAAGCGCACCCCGAGTGCTGCCATCCTGCCGAAATCGCTGATTTTATTGGCCTTGGACAGTGCTTTGGGCCCAATACCCAGAACGAGTGCAGCAGCAACCGTGACTGAGAAGATCTTTGCCATGGTAGCGCGTTTCATGATCACCTCCTTTGGGTTTTGTGGACGGCTATTTTTGCCGTCGCATGAGAATGATCTGAGAACGGAATGGAGTGGGAGTACGCCGGGGTTAATTGAACGTAACTTGCGTCCCCGTACGCGGCGGATTCGCAGGGCCGCCTTCTACCAGGGAATGACCGCAGTGATCGCGCCTGGTCTGCCTTCCGGGACATGACGATTGAGGAGGAATCGTTGCCCGTCTCGTGTCATTGCATACTGATTCATCCAAGTTTTGTATCCAGGCGTGAATTGAAGGCCCGTCTTGAAGAGCGCTTGCGGAGTGCCAAATTCAAATGTAGCACCTAGATCCACGGCGGCCGCCATGAGGATTCCTTCGGGACTCAAGTAGAACAGCTCTCTCGCGTCTCGTCGCCAGTGAGGGATGAAGCCTCCCTGGTTCGAAACCTGCCACTTGCGGCCGCCCGCAGGAAAGTCCTTGACGTATACCTCGTGGCGTCCTGTTTCATTTGACGTGTAGGCGATCCAGCGCGGCGCTTCTTTGCCTTGTCCCGGAGAGAAAAACGCGCTGAGTTCTTCGCAGGAATGCTGCAAAAAGGCACGTGGCTTTGGTTTTTGGCCTGTAGCGTGGAGCGACACGATCCAGGTGTGCATGCTTTGGTAGTCAGGCAACTGGGAACTGTATGCGATAAATTTCCCTTCCGAGGACCAGTCGTTCGGGAACTTTGGACCTTCCGTGTCCAGAACACACTGTCCGGTTCCACCGTCGAGGGCTTGGCGCATTAGACGCATCCGCCGATCATCGCCTCGGCTGAAAAGAATTTCGCGGCTATCCGGAGACCAAACAGGAGTCAATTCGGCCTCCGTTGCCCCAAGATCCGTGAAACGAAAGACGGCGCCGTCGCGCAATAAATCCATGACCCAGATCGTTGGTAAAACCGTGTCCGGGTCATCGTGCCTGTGCAAAGCTACGTACCTCTCGTCTGGCGAAAGAGCAAACGACAGGCAATCATTATGGGGGCCGACTGTTGCCAACAGCCTTCCTTGCCGATCGAACCAGGAGAACTGTTGATGCTCGGCGCCTTGGTAAAGCAGCACGCCGTCGCTCGAAACCGAGAAACTAGCCTGCTGCCAACGACGGTGGCGGACCTGGGGAGCCACAACCATTCGTTCGCCGCTTAGTTGAAGGCTCTTCGAATCGAACGACTGCGCCATCAGAGTGCCCTCGTGCACGAATAACAGCGAGGCTCCGTGTCCGCGCAGAATTGGCGCATATGCTGCGGGTGTATCAGCCCTTAGGAGCACTTTCGAATCGTTTGAATCGAGCGAACTGACGCGAATAGAAGACTGCCCCGGACGGTAACTCGCGGCGAGATACAGGAATTGGCGTCCGTCGGGTAGAAACTGTGGGAATGCATGCGCGATTTCGGCGCGCGATTCATCGAGCGAAGTAACCGGAGTTGGTGCACCACCCGCGGGCGAAATCTGATATAGGATGCCAATCGGTCGTGGGCAAAACAGGATGACTCCTTCCGCGCTCCAGGCGCCTCCGCGTCCCACGACGACGTCCGCGATATCGCGCGGTGGCCCTCCGCTGATCTCCACAACTTTGAGCTTGTTCGGCACGAGGAAACCGACCGACAAGCTGTCGGGCGACCAGAACGGGTAGGTTGCACGGTCTGTTCCGGCAAGAGGTCGCGCTTCTAGTGAATCGAGCGCCCGGACCCAAAGCATCATTCTTCCGCCTACAGCAGCCGTGAACGCGACTTTGCGACCGTCTGGGGAGACCGCAAAGGATTCGAACGACGCGTTTTCAGGCGGCAGGATGGAAAGGCGCATCACGGCAGCACGGGTCGACGCCGCAAGCCGACGTCGCTCCGAGAATTCTGGTACGTATCCGCCTTTCGGCAGAGAGATCAGGACGAGGTCCTCTTGCCCTTCGTTTTCGTAGTAGGAACTGAGGCGGTCGCGCAGGCGGCCAGCCTCGACACGAACGATGGGATCAATTTTTGAATCAAAAGAGGATGTGCGTCCTAGAACCTCGACGGCGATCACAAATTCCTTGATCTCGCTGGCACGCCCCTCAAGTTTGCGTTCTACGACGAAGCGTAGAAAACTGCTGGCGCGCTCTGCATCGGCAAACGCGGCACTAGCCACAATCCGGCTGACTTCTGCCCGCACTCGTTCAGCGTCCATGGTTTGCATGTCATTCTCACCGAACCAGGACGCTTGGTAAAGCTGCATGCTGACTCGTCCTTACTCGCCCAACGTCTGCCAATTCCGGACGGTTGACGGGCAAAGCGGAGGTAATTCCACTTGCCCGGCAAGTCTTAGGGCTGTATCGGAAGCGCGAGTAGGCAAGATGCGTGCAGGGGCAAGGTGTGGTTGCGCGCTTTCGATAGAGCGACTTGAAGGGAGCCGTCTGCGGGTGCGGCAGAAGCGAGCCCTATGCAAATTCAAATGGGCGAAGGAATGGGATTGAGGCGTGGCGAGAGTGTGCCGGCGAGCACGGCACATGACAGTGTGCGCGCCGAGGTGGGGTGCGGCGACCGAGCCTCGCAAAGAAATGTCGTTGAAACGGCTGCAAGAAAGAATTTGTTTCGCGGCGAGGCAGAGAGATGCGGAGT
>DATEGO010000085.1:0-8730 GCA_035280065.1 Candidatus Acidiferrum sp. | reverse complement strand
CCACTATGTGCCCATCCGGTGAGCGCAGCACCAACACCAAACTGTCTGTCAGCGGCACGCCGGCGCTGGGAACCTCGTACTCATACGACCACTGAAATCGCTCCGGCAAATCGTGCGCTCGCGCCGCCGCGTACGGAATTACTGGATCCACTGAAAAATACTTTGACTCCGCGTTGGAAATAGGCCGCAGCTCCACGCCGTGCTTCCAGTATAAAAACAGCTGCAGCTTGCTCATCATTTCCCGCGTGAGATATTTCGCGTCTGCATTTTCCGGGCGAGGTGGACACGTTTGGTCATAATGATCGCTTACGGCGAAAGTGAGAAATACTTCGTCAGGAAACGAAGTAACCGTTTCCGTCCCGCGGCGGAACACCGCTCCCTGCTCTGTATCTACGCGTTTCAAATTGTCGAAAAATCCCGGCGCCGTCACTCGCCCCATAATCCGGAAGCATGGACCATCAGGAATCGAGCCGTTTGTGATTAACGGGACCCCGCCCTCATAATTCCAGACGTTTTTGTCCCGCACAGGCGGCGTTGAAGACGCGGACGCAAGGCTAAGCCAAGAGAGTGTTAGCGCAAGTAAGGTCGTATTGCCTTGAAACCCCATGGATCCAGATTCACTGGCGCATCAAAAACGAAAAGCCGTCGAGCGTGTGCATCGCCTTCCCGTCGCCTTCTGCCTTGACGTCCCCTTTTCCCGCGCGCACGTCTTGAATCGCCGCAAGCAGCTTCGGCAGCACCGCCGGCTCAGCAACCGGAACGTTATGCGCCCCAAGCACCATTTTAAGCTCCGGCGTCATCTCCGCAATCCGCTTTACCGACGCGACATACGCATCCAAATCCGTTTCCGGCCGAAACAGCCAAATCGGCGCCGGGTAATACGTATCTCCCGTGAAGAGCAATCCATTCGCGCGATCCAGCAGGCAAATGGCATCCGGCGTGTGACCCGGAGTCGCCACAATCTCCAGCGTGCGTCCGCCGCCCAAATTAATCTTGAAGCCGTCGTGCACCGCCAAAGAAATGTGCCACGGTTTTGTGGAGTAGGCTTTCGCGTCAAAACCTTTGGGCAGTTCGCCACAAATCATTCCCGGCCCAATTTCTTCTTGTGCTGCCTCGCGCGAGCCTTTGGCATTCGCGCGAGTAAACGCCGTATCCATTCCGAAAACGAAATTGAACTGCCAGTTTCCGCCCACATGATCATTGTGAGTATGCGAATTCAGCACCACGATCGGCCGCGACGTCAATTGCGTCACAACTTTACGAATGTTCCCGATTCCCATTCCCGTATCGAACAGCACCGCCTGCTTTACGCCTACAATCAGATAGGAGATCGTCTCTTCCGCCTGATGCGGCTCGTAAATCGCGAACGTCCCGGACGCCACGCGATACACTTCAAACCAGGGATCCGTGACAGGCATCCGCAGCAGCGTCTTATATTCCGGCCGCGGCAGAGGCTTGCACCACTCCGGAATGCCTTTGGTCTGCGCCGCTAACGAAACCGGCAGCAAACAAAACAGCGCCAGCCGTGCGAGTCTTGTGCAAAAGCTCACGATTCCCCCCGGTTATGACTCGTTGGATTGTGCTGGGCGCGTTCAAGTATGGTATAGCGTCCAAGGCATGCGGGCAAATTTTCCTTTCTGTTTTGTTCCTTCTTGGTTGTGAGCTTTAGTTCCCTGTTCCGTCAGTTTTCGTTGACGGGAACTCGTCCGGCGCGATTCTCATTTTCCATCAACGGAAAACGCCAGCAACACGTTGCCCGGGGCCGCTCCCAGAAATGCATATCCCGAGTTGACGTAGAGCGTTCCTCCGACGATGACCGCTCCTGGCCCGTCGAGCGCCCCTCCGTGAGCTTTTACTCCGTTCGTAGTCTTGTAATCCTTGGCGGTGTCTATGTCCCAAAGGATGTGCCCATTTTGAGCCGAATACGCCCGCAGGTGTCCGTCCAGTCCGCCGGAAAAAATAACTCCAGAAATCGCGGTTACCGCCGCGGACTGCGCCGGGCTGCAACCGGGGGTATCCCCGCATCCCGGGTGCGGCGTCTGCCAAGCAATCTCGCCGGTGTCCAGCTTCAACGCGAAGAGCCCACCGCCGATTTTCGGGTCCAATTGTGCCGTGAATCCGAAGGCCGTATCACGCGCTCCCGCCGTGCCTGCAGGCACAGGGTGCATCGTTACGTCTGAAACGGCAACGTACACGTTTTTGGCGTCAACAGCAGAGCCCCACTGCACGCCGCCGGTCGCCCCGCCGCGACCAACGCGCCGTTGCCACAAGAGCTCGCCCTGCTTGTCTGGATCCAAAGCGTACACGATCCCCGATTTCTGTCCCGCAATCAACGCGCGGCGCCCATTGCCCAAGTCGACCAAAATCGGAGAAGAGCCAAAATCAAAATCGGGCCCGTTCGCTTCAGGACAGTTCGTGCGCATTGTCTCCGGCGCCCCGCAATTTACGTTGAACGCGTCTCCCTTGGTCATCTGTTGTGACCATTTCAGTTTTCCCGTTTCCATATCGAACGCTAGAAAAGCATCGGAAGTCGGCGCCGCAGGGTCCGAATAGCTGTCGCCGGTGGTCACATAAATCGCTCGTGTTTTCAAGTCCAAGGCCGGCGAAGACCACACTCCTGCTCCCGATGGCCCCCACAATTGAACCCCAATCTTGCTCTTTCGTACCGGCTTAGGTTCTTCAGCGACCGTATAACTCTTCCAGAGAACTTCACCCGTGGCCGCATCAAGGGCCGAAATGCTGCCACGAAACTTGCAGCATTGGTATTGCTGATTTCCGGCGAACACCTCCTCCATTGAAGACGTGGGCACGTAAAGTCTTCCCGCCGCAAGTGTCGGCGCTCCCGTAATTACCGCTCCGGGAAATTCTTCGACATGCGTCTTCCACAAAAGCTTTCCCGTCACCGCGTCCACCGCATAAGTATTGGCGTGCTGGTCACCGAAGTACGCCGCCCATCCGCTGCCGGTTTGTCCCAGACTGACCGCGGTGCGCACGGGAGCATCCGTGTCAAACGCCCAGAAGATGCAGCCGGTCTCCGCACTCAGCGAATAAACTCTTCGCTCAAAGCTCCCAACGAAAACGCGCCCGCCCGCCACCGTGGCCTGTGCCTGTGCCCGGAAGACGCCGGGATAACCGAAGGCCCACTTTAGTTTGAGTTTCGGCACTTGCTCCGCAGTGAGTTGAGCCATCTCCGCAGGCTGAAAGCGGTGTTGCTCCAAGTTTACGCCCCACCCGTTCCAGTGCGGCATCGAGAGCGGATCCGCAAACGTGCGTGCTGCATCCGCGGAGCAGAAAGCAGATGCAGGAATCTGCTCTTTTGCGGGCCGCTTTCCCGTGAGGAATTCAGCCAGGTCTGCGATCTGTGCTGTCGACAACCCTAGGCCTTGCACCGCCATGCTCCCGCCCACCAAAGCAAAGCGGATGTTCTCCGGCGCCATTTGCACCAGCGCCGCGCGATTTGGCGCGCGCGGCACTCCTCCATCATGGCACGCCGCGCAACGCTGCTTGTAGAGCGTCTCCCCCGCCTTGTTTGTGGCCGTTTCTTGCTGCTGCGCCCCGTCAACGCAGAGAGCAACAAACAGGAGAAAAAGTATGCTTGTAACCAAGAGTCTTGAGAAGAGTCTCACGGCCAGTCGTCTCCTTATTGCAATGGCTTCCGAAAATGCACAGAGCGCTCGACCACCTCGAATCCCAAACGCTGGTGTACATCCTGCGAAAGCGTGTTATCGATCAACGCGTCCGAAGCCATTTCTAAGCAACCCTGGCTTCGAGCCCACTCTTCAGCCGCCGCCAGCAGGCTCTTGCCGATCCCTCGCCGGCGATGCCCCTCGGCCACGTACCAACCCTCGACATACCCCACCGGGCGGGATGGATTACAGCTTTCGGCATGGGAGCGCAGTCCGCATTCCAGAAAGCCGACAAGCGATCCTTCCCTGCCTTCTGCGACGAAAATAACCAGCGGCAACGTTCCTGGCGCCTTTTCAGCCAGGATAAGCTCCAACTCCCGAGCATGTTCTTCGGCGGACGATGCCGGCCAGAGAGCTACAAGAAGTGGGACGAGCGCGGGCAACTCCGAGGGTTGCGCTAGCCGCACATGGAAATCCCTCATCATCCAGGCTCGGTCACTTCGATGTTCCGGAGACGAAGATGGACTTGGGTATCATCATGTGTACGCCTTTGTTGCCGTCCACAAGCTCGGTGATGTGCAAATCAGCGGCGACGCTCGAAAGCATGTACGCATCATCACGCGTAAGATTCTTCTCCGTGACGAGGAAGTCAATCATTTCGCGCACCGCCAGCGTTGCGCACGCGTTCAAATCATCGTTCAAGCCCATGGTGATGTAATGCGTGGGCGTTTCCGCTCGCGGCCACTTCAGATGCATGTCCTTACGCACGATAAATTGAAACGTGCCGATGAGCGATGTTTCGAGCGCGGTGATGTCCACTTCTCCGTCGCCCTGCCCCGCGTGCCCATCGCCAACTTCAAAAAGCGCGCCCGGCGCATGCACGGGAATGTACAGCGTCGTGCCTGCGACGAGGTCCTTGTTGTCCAGATTGCCTGCCATGATCCACGGCGGAGCGCTGTTCCACTTGCCCACGCTTTCCGGCGGCGCGTCCCCCATGCTGCCGAAGAAAGGATGCAGGGGAATTTCCACGCCAGGCGCGAATTTCGCCACCATGCGCTTTTCGTCCAGCGGAATGATTTTGATTTTCGAATAAGGGAAATCGTCCGGCAAATACCCGCGGCCTGGGCCAAACGCGTTGTAGGCATACGGAATCGCAAGCTTGATGGCAAGAATTTTCACTTCCAGCACGTCTCCTGGCTGCGCGTCTTCGATGTAAATCGGCCCCGTCAAAATGTGCCCGCCGGGCCCCTTGTCCTTCACCTGCTCGGTGATGTCGCGGAGCGGTTGCTCCACCTTGTCCTTCGGCACGCCTGCTTTTTCCAACCGCTCGGGACCATTCGTGATGAGCGTCTGAATCTCCACCGTATCGCCGGATTTGACGCGCAGCACGGGCGTGGCCTTCGCGTCGTAGTAACCCCACGCGACCGTCTTTGGCGTGGGCTTCAGTGTGTACGTTGTCTGCGACTGCGCTTGCTGCGCAACGAATAACAGCGACGTCAACAGAAGTGCGAGAGCGACAGCGCGGTGAGTCATCAAGCCCTCCCGAATCAATCAAAAGCTCCAGCGGTTTTCCCGAACCGGTGGTGCCAGACTTGGGCGGCGCCAATCAGGTTAGCGTCCTCGCCCAAGGAAGCCAGCGCGAGTTCTGTTTTTTGAAACGGGACGAAGCGGCAGCCCTTCGCGATCACTTTGCGAATCTCTTCGAGGCTCACGCTTTTCATGATGCTGCCACCCATTACGATGCGGTCCGGCACAAACAAATTGATCAGGTTAGCCAGGCCCAGCCCGAGATAGAGGGTTTCTCGGGCAACGGCCTCTCGCGCCAGCAGGTGGCCTTGCTTCGCTAGCTGAAAAATCTCCTTTGCCGTGAGAGCTTTCGGGTGCCGCGAAGTAGCCTGCGCGTTCGCGTTAAACCACACGGCCATCGCCGGACCCGTCGCCAGAGCTTCCCAGCAGCCGCGAAAGCCGCAGGTGCATTCCGGGCCGAACGCGTCAATCACGTGATGGCCGACTTCAGGATGCGCTCTGTCCACGCCGCGATACAGTTCGCCATCGAGAATAATTCCGCCGCCAATGCCCGTGCCCACGGTGACGTAAATCAGCCGCGACTTCCCTTTTCCCGCGCCCCACGCCGCTTCGCCGAGCACTGAAGCGTCGCCGTCATTTTCGAGCGCCGCGCGTACGCCAAACTCGCGCGCCAAGTCCTTCACCGGATTGCAGCCCTTCCAACCAGGCAGAAAATCCACATCGCCAAATTCGCCGGTGAAGGGATAAACCCAGCCAGTCGAGCCGATGCCAATGCCGGAAAGTTGGGTATTGGCCTGTTTTGCCGCTTCCCGCAGCATGCGCAGCATGTGCCGAAGCCCGTCTGGATAAGCGCGCGCGGACTCCGTTGGTGTTTCCAGCCGCGCCAGCACTCTGCCCGCATCGTCCACGATGCCCGCAGCAATCTTCGTCCCTCCGATGTCCACCGCCCCAATCATTCCGTTTCTCCCTTGGTATCCTTGTTTCGCTTTTCCTCTTTAACTCTTTGGCTCTTGAACCCTTCGACTCCTTCTCTGTGACCTCTGTGCTCAGACCCCTGTGCACTCCCTGTTAGCTGTTTGTCTTTTCCTTCGGCAGCAAACCGCCCTCATCTTCCACGATAAATGACGACAGCCGGAACATGTCGCAATCCACGCCCGAGAGGCCCGCCAACCGTTCGGCCACGAGCTGCCCCGGAATAATGTCAATCGGGAACTGCCACCCGCCCGGAATCGCCGGAAGCTGAAATACGAGGTCGCCCGCATCGTCGGGAACTTCTTGCCCAATCAGCATCACGTTCGCGCCAAGCTTCCGCAGATCGCGCGCCATGGCCAGGTCCGGCTCGCGCATGTGCGCGCCGTCAATCCATATCCCGAAGCGAACGCCTGGCGCGACGATTTCCAGCGGACCGTGGCGGAAGCTGGCTGTGCCCATGGCCGTCGCGGGCGATTTTACACCTTCTTCCCACATCAGCCGGGCCTCATAAGCGCTTCCTAGGCTCGACCCTCGCGCCAAAAAATACGTCGTGCTCTGCGGTTTGAGCCACTCCGACTTGGCAATCTGTTCCTGCCACCGCGGAATCGCACTCCCCGCTTCCGTGAACGCGCGTGATAGGGAAGAAGTGAGAGTCGAATCGAGAGTACCGGTCACGCTGCTGGCAAGAAGTCCCGTTCCCAGCGCCAGCGTCGTGTACGTGTTCACAGAGATGGCGTGATCGAGCTTGATGGGCATCACGATGGCGTGATGCGCTTCTTTGGCCAGCGTCCCTTCCGGAGCATTCGTGATCCCGATGACTTTCACGCCCGCTTGTTGCGCTTTCCTCGCCAGTTGCACAATCTCCGTGCTCTTGCCGCTCCGCGAAATAATAATCATCGCGGAGTCTATGGGAAACTCCGCGAATGTCAGCAGCTCCGCGGCGTCGTGCAGGTACACTGGATGCGCGTGCTGATGAAAGAGCACGCTCACGTTCAACGCCGCATGCCAACTGCTGCCAATCCCCGTCAAGTAGATGTGCCGCGCCCCGCGAACCGCCGCCGTCGCCTCCTCCAGCGCCCCCCGTCCCAGGCCCTTCGGTCCCGCCAAAAGCTCAACGGTCCGCCACAACTCCTCAGGCTGCCGCAATATGTCGCGCAGAAAATGTGTCATGAGCGGCCCTGGCGCGGGGACGTGTGCTTCCACTTGTGCTTTTCCTCGCTTTTTACCATAGCCTTTTCAGCGAGTCTCCATTCTTTCTTTTGCAATTCGCGGACTTTCAGGTTCAACCTTTTCTTCCATTCCGGATGGCTCATTAGAAAATCCCAAAGACCGACCTCGCAACCTTGACCACGGACAAAAGCCGCGACCTGAGAGGGTGGTTTTCGGTAGGGATCTTTTTCAAAACCGACGATTTGACCCATGTAGACGCGCGCTAGTCGGGCCTCGCGTTCACGATCCGTTTCTCTTGGCATAGCGCGTAATTTCAGGTTGGAGTCGACATCCTCTTTCAACGTGCGGACACCCCACTTCATGTGGTTGTCTTCGCGCGTCAGACCCTTCCGAATCAGCTGATGCGTAGTCCCGTCGTCTCCAGCCAAAACTGTGTCGATCCTATCGGGGCTGACGGCCTTTCGGAGCGCTGCATCCGTCTTCCGACGATACTTCCGATTAACGCGAGCTTTGCGTTTGGCCCAGGTTCGACGCATCGCTCTGTCGGGCTCGCCCGTGTGAGTCCGGTGGTCTTTCTCGTGAAAGTTTCTTCTTGTCTTGTGGTGTCAGTTTTTCTTTCATCTGTATTCACAAACCGCTAGGGGTGTGTCATGTCCTCGGGCTTGACGAGGCGGTCGAATTCGGCGGCGGTGACGAAGCCGAGCTTTACCGCGGCTTCACGCAGGCTGATGCCTTCATGATGCGCGGTCTTGGCGACTTTCGCGGCATTGTCGTAGCCGATTTTGGGAGCGAGCGCGGTGACCAGCATCAGCGAATTGTGGACGTAGTGGTCGATAGTGTTCTTGTTGGCCTCAATGCCGCGCACACAGTGCTCGACGAAGCTGTTGCAGGCGTCGGCGAGCAGCTCGACGGAATGCAGGTAATTGAAAATCATCACCGGCTTGAAGACATTGAGCTCGAAATTCCCCTGCGAGCCGGCGAAGCCGATGGCCGCGTCATTGCCCATCACCTGTACGGCCACCATGGTGAGCGCTTCGGACTGCGTGGGATTCACTTTGCCGGGCATGATCGAAGAGCCCGGCTCGTTTTCCGGCAGCGAAAGCTCGCCGAGGCCGCAACGCGGGCCGGAAGCGAGCCAGCGAATGTCGTTGGCGATTTTCATGAGCGAAGCAGCGAGCGTTTTCAACGCGCCGGAGGCGAAGACAATTTCGTCGTGAGCGGAGAGCGCGGCGAACTTGTTGGGATGCGAGCGGAACGGCAGGCCGGTCAGCTCGGCGATTTTGCGCGCGGCGCGTTCGGCGAATTCGGGATGCGCGTTGAGGCCGGTGCCGACGGCGGTGCCGCCCAGGGCCAGCTCGCACAGGTGCGGGAGCGCCGCGTCGAGGTGGGCGATCCCGTGGTCGAGCTGGGAGACGTAGCCCGAGAACTCCTGGCC
>DATEGO010000084.1:0-4882 GCA_035280065.1 Candidatus Acidiferrum sp. | reverse complement strand
TACGCCGCTCGTCGCGCAAAAGGCTGTGCCAAAGGAAAAGCTGGACAACGAGATTCAAGCAAAGCGCGCGGGGGAAGCCGCGGTCATCTCAGCAAAGGCCGCAGTGGAACGAGCTGAACTCGATTTGGGCTGGACTAAAGTCACATCGCTCGTCGACGGCGTCGCGGGAATCGCCGAAGTGCAGATGGGAAATCTCGTGGGCCCCTCTATGCGACTCACCTCCGTTTCGCAAGTCGACCCCGTCAAAGTGTATTTCCCGATCAGCGAACAAGAATATCTTCGCGCAAAGCACATCAGCTCCAGCGGACAGCCGATCAGACTCTTTGACGGTTCCCCAGAACTGATTCTGGCGGACGGCACGGTCTATCCACACAAGGGCAGGATCCTGTGGAGTGACAGGCAAGTAGACACCAACACGGGCACGATTCGCCTCGTAGCTGCATTTCCAAACCCCGGCAATGCTTTGCGTCCGGGCCAGTACGGGCGTGTGCGCATTCAGACCAGCAGCAAGAAGCAGGCTCTGTTGGTCCCGCAAACCGCGGTCAAGGAACTTCAGGGAGGCTATCAGGTCGCAGTTGTGGGTGCCGACAACAAGGCATCCATTCGCTCGGTAAAAGTCGGCGAGACGGTTGGAACGCTTTGGGTCATCGACGATGGCTTAAAAGCGGATGACCGCGTGGTTGTGCAAGGGATTGCGAAGCTGAGAGACGGGGCTACCGTCACGCCGAAAGCCACGCAGCTTAAAGCGGAGGTACGCTAATCATGTCTCGCTTTTTCATTGATCGTCCGATCGTTGCGATCGTGATTTCTCTTCTGATGGTGATCGTCGGCGGCATTACGATCACAAATCTTCCTGTCGCGCAGTTTCCGAATATCGCTCCGCCCGAGATACGCGTAGCGGCTCCCTATCCGGGCGCGGACGCCGAGACCCTGGAGAAAGCCGTCGCCACGCCTATCGAGCAGCAGGTCAACGGCATCGACAACATGGACTACATGTACTCGCTGAATTCGACTAACAACTCGACCGCGGTTCTCTACGTGGACTTCGATCTCAAGACCGATCCGAACACCGACCTTCTCCTTACCCAGTCACGCCAGCAGCTCGCAAATGGCCAGCTTCCGCCGGAGGTCAACCAGATTGGTATCGACGTGAAGAAGTCCCTGACTTCGCCGATGCTGCTGATGGCTCTGTATTCGCCGAACGGCACTCACGACGCAAAGTTTCTCTCCAACTACGCCTACATCAACCTCAAGGAGCCGATCGCCCGGGCTTACGGCGTAGGCCAAGCCCAGATTTTCGGCATTGGCGAGTACGCAATGCGCATATGGGTGAAGCCCGATCAACTCGCAAAGCTCGGTGTCACCGTCAACGAAGTTGTCAGCGCAGTGCAATCCCAAAACACGGTAAACCCCGCGGGCCAGGTGGGAGGCGAACCGAACGCCGGCCAGCCCTTTACGTACGCAGTGCGGGCTCAGGGCCGCCTCACGACGCCCGCAGAGTTTGGCGACATCGTCGTCCGCGAAAACGCCAACGGCGGTGTGGTGCGCGTGCGCGACGTGGCCACGGTTGACTTGGGATCGCGCGACTACAACTGGATCGGCCGGCTCAACGGCCAGCCGTCCGCCCTCATCGCTGTCTATCAATTGCCGGGTTCCAACGCCGTCGAAGCCGCAGAGGGCGTCCGCAAGCTCATGGCCAAAATGAAGGAAAGCTTCCCCGCGGACGTCGACTATGTCGTGACGCTCGACACCACCGACGCAGTCAGGGCAGGCATGAAGGAGATCGTCCTTACTCTGGTGATCGCTTTCGTGCTCGTCATTCTCGTAGTGTTCCTTTTCCTGCAAGACTGGCGCGCAACGCTCATTCCAATGCTGGCCGTACCGGTTTCGCTGGTGGCTACTTTCCTGGTCTTTCCGCTTTTCGGCTTCTCCGTCAACACGCTTTCCCTGTTTGGGCTCGTGCTGGCGATCGGCTTGGTCGTGGACGACGCCATCGTCGTTGTCGAAGGCATTCAACGACACATCGAAGACGGGTTGACCCCGAAAGATGCCGCACGAAAGGCAATGGACGAACTGACCGGCCCAGTCATCGGCATCGCACTGGTGCTTTCCGCCGTATTCGTACCAACGGTTTTCATTCCGGGCATCACGGGCAGGCTCTACCAGCAATTCGCTTTGACCATCGCAATCTCCGTTGTCATTTCCGCCTTCAATGCTCTGACCCTAAGTCCGGCGCTGGGCGCCTTGATGCTGCGGCCGAAGAAGGAGACTCGGGGACTGCTGGCACGTTTCTTCGCCTGGTTCAATCGAGTTTTCGCAAGCGGAACGAACATCTACCTGAAAATGTCGGGCAGCCTGGCTCGAAAGAGCGCCATCGCGCTGGTCGCAGTCTTGGCTTTCGGCGTGGCGGGTGTTTTCTTCGCAAAAGTACTTCCGTCAAGCTTCCTGCCCGATGAAGACCAGGGATTTATGTACATCTCCATGCAGTTGCCCGAAGCCTCTTCGATTCAGAACACTTCGGAAGCTACTCGAGTGGTTGAGGACGTTCTGAAATCCACACCGGGCGTCAAGTATTACTCCACCTCTGTCGGATTCAGCTTGCTCAGCCTGACCCGCACCAGCTACAACGCGTTCTTCTGGGTCACGCTCGAACCATGGGATGACCGGAAGAAATTCGACGAGCAATACCAGGTCATCCGGGCGAAGTTGAATGCGAAGCTTGTCACGCTTCCTCAAGGAACGGTTTTCGCTTTCTCCCCACCGGCGATCGCCGGCGTCGGTACGTCGGGCGGATTCCAGTTTGTGCTTGAGGACCGCGCTGGACGTGAGTCCGAATTTCTGACCACAAACCTGAAGAAGTTTTTGGAGGCCGCGCGCAAACGACCTGAAATAGGCACGATTACCACGACGTATATCCCCAGCACGCCGCAGAAGTATGTGTATGTGGACAAAGAAAAGGTATTGAAGCAGGGCGTCAACCTCAAAGACGTCTACGCCACTCTTCAGGCTTTCTTGGGCGGACAGTTCGTCAACTACTTCAATCAATTCGGCCGCACTTGGCAGGTGTACGTGGAAGCTGACGCGCCCTACCGCGCCAGTCTCGATAACGTAGGCCAGTTCTATGTACGAAATAACCGCGGCGAAATGGTACCGCTATCGTCACTGATCCGGTTCGAGTCGCGTTACGGACCGGAATTCAAGATGCGCTACAACGAGTATTCGTCAGCGCAGATAATCGGCAGCGCTGCGCCGGGTTATAGCGCTGATCAGGCGACTACGGCCCTGGAAGAAGCTTTTCACGAGACGATGCCCGCCGAAATGGGCTTCGACTACATGGGCATCTCCCGCCAGGAGCAGAAGGCGCGCGAAGGCGTTCCCGCGTGGGCCATCTTCGGGATGTCTTTCTTGTTCGTCTTCCTGATCCTTGCAGCCCTTTATGAAAGCTGGTCGCTGCCGTTTGGCGTTTTGCTCAGCACGCCTGTCGCGGTGTTTGGAGCGTTCGGCCTCTTGTGGCTGCGCCGCACCGTGCTCGGGATGATCTTCCCGGCGTTCCTGGTGCAGATCGACAACGACGTCTACTCACAGATCGGCCTGGTTATGTTGATCGGCCTGGCGGCGAAAAACGCCATCCTCATCGTGGAATTCGCGAAAGAGGAATATGAAAAAGGCAAGCCGCTGGTCGATGCCGCTTTGGAAGGAGCCAAGCTCAGGCTGCGCCCAATTCTGATGACCTCCTTCGCCTTCATTCTGGGTTGCGTGCCCCTGTTCTTCGCCACCGGCGCTGGTTCCGTCGGGCGGCAAATCATGGGCACCGCCGTAATTGGCGGAATGCTGGCTGCAACTGGCATCGCGATCTTCATCATCCCGGCGCTGTATGTGCTCGTCGAGCGGGTGGCGAGCATTTCTGGGCGTCGTGCCCACACATCCGCAAATGTTCCCGAACCGACCGCAGTGGAGGCTGACTAACATGAAAAAGGCATTCGTTCTCCTTGTTGTGATGTTGCTTGCCAATGGGTGCGCAGTCGGACCCAATTACAAGCGGCCAAAGGTTGATGTCCCCGGCTCTTTCCGTGGAACAACGGCGTCGGAGTTGGCACGCACTGAAAACACTTCTCCCCAAACGCTACCGCCCGAGACCCTGTCGTCGCGCGGTGCGCAGCCTGCAAGCAATCTGGCGAACCAAACATCGCTCTCTTCCAACCAATCGTTCGGCGATCAGAAGTGGTGGGAGGTTTTTCAGGACCCGCAGCTCCAGGAGCTGATTCGCACAGCCCTCAAGCAGAACTACGACGTTCGCATAGCGGCGACAAGAATTCTGGAAGCGCAAGCACAGTTGGGTATCACACGGGCTGATCAACTTCCGACGATCGGCGTTGGGGCGTCCGCCGTCAACGAGCGCGTTCCGAAAGAACAACCTGTTAACCAAGCGTTTGAAACGAACGCTACCTCTGTAGGCGCTTCCTTTGCATGGGAACTCGACTTCTGGGGCAAGTACCGCCGCTCCACAGAAGCGGCGCGGGCGAATCTGCTGGCGACGGAGTGGGCCCGCCGCGCGGTCATCAACACTCTGGTAAGCAACGTTGCCGCATCGTATTTCCAGCTCCGAGCATTGGACCTTCAGCTCGAAATCTCGCAACGCACACTCGCTTCACGCAAAGAGTCGCTTGAGCTCGCCCGCACGTTGTCGGACGGCGGTGCCGGGACGTTGCTTGACGTTCGGCAAGCGGAGCAATTGGTTTCTGTAGCTGCCGAAACGATCCCGGATCTGGAGCGACGCATTCAGCAGGAGGAGAACTTCATCAGTACGTTGCTCGGAAACAATCCCGGTCCCATTGCACGTGGCATGAAGCTGACCGCGCAGCCGGATTTGCCGGAAGTGCCG
>DATEGO010000083.1:0-48280 GCA_035280065.1 Candidatus Acidiferrum sp. | reverse complement strand
TCCCCTCAGTTTCGCTATGACTCTGGCACTTCTGGGACTGCTCACAAGCCCCTCATTGCACGCCCAGAATCCTGCCTGGGACTCTCTCAAACAATTGACCAACGGCCAGAAGATTCGTGTTGTGCTGAATGACACTAAGTCTTACAAGGGCGAGTTTCGATCTATCAGCGACGAAGCCATCCTGATCCACACCAGAGGAGCGGATCAATCTGTCCTGCGTCAAAGCATCAAGCAGGTGTATTCCAAGCGCCCTGGCCATCGCGGCCGCCACGCACTCATCGGTGCAGCCATTGGAGCCGGCGCAGGTCTCGGCACCGGCGCAGCCATTGATGCCGATTGTTCTCCACAATCTATCGTCTGCACTGGGAACAAAGGAAAGGCCATCCTCACGCCCCTGTTCGGCCTCCTCGGCGCTGCAATCGGCGCGGCTCTGCCCGCAGGTAACTGGCAAGAGGTTTACCGCTCGGATTAATGCCGCCGTGGCTTCGACGACCGTGTCGTACTTCCGTCGCATCCGTTGGTACTACCCGAATTGAACCTGAGTCCCATAGTCTTGGTCGGCTCCCTGGATTTTGATAGATCATGGCCAAAATTTTTTATTGCGGTGGATTGTCAGGGCGACTTGGCATGTTGCGGGCTGTCGTTTCCGTCGATGATTTGCACAGCGTCTTGTCAAGAGATAGCTCGGAGTATGTGGGCAAAACGTTCCCTAAGATGAAGGAAGCTGGCACGGTAATCGAGGTCGCGCCAGACGAACGGGGGCTGTGGAAGGCGGGTTTCTATTGCGCAACAAAGGGACCGCTTGAATTTGAGGAACACCTGCGGGCCATTTGAATAAGGCCCTTACCGGGCCATCTGAATAAAGCCGCTGGTTTGAAATCGAGAGGAGGTTGCGTTGTCTGTCAAGAACGCGCTTTTGCTCGACGGGTCGTTCACCAACGTGTCGTCAGGTCTCGCACTCCCAAGGGACAGGACGATCACAATCTCCATCATAGCGGGGCCCTCTAAGGGCTTAACGCACCAATTAACCAAGCCGAAAACCAGCATCGGACACGTTGGCGGGGGCGCGGATATCGAAATTAATGATCCGCAGGCCGCTCGCATGCACTGCGTCGTGGGCTTGACCGAGGACACAGTTCGGCTATGCGACCTGGATTCGGCCAACGGAACATACGTAAACGATGAACGGATTCAGGCCGCTGACCTGGAGCATTTATCTGAGTTCCGCGTCGGTTCGACATGGTTCATTGTTTCAATGTCCCGGAAAAATTCGGCTCAATCTGAATCGAACGATCCCGACTAACTCAACTCGTTTGCGCAGATCGCAAGGAAATGTCGCTCCGGGGAGGGTAATTGGCGCAGGGAAAAGTGAAGTGGTTCAACAATTCGAAGGGCTATGGTTTCATCGGGCGTGATGATGGCCCGGACGTTTTTGTTCATTACACGGCCATTGTCACTGACGGCTATCGAACCTTGCAGGAAGGCGATTCGGTTGAGTTCGAGATCGTACAAGGTCCGAAGGGCGAGCAAGCAGCCAACGTTGTCCCCAAGCCTAAGCGCCAGTCCTGATAGGTTCGGTCCCCGCATTGGCATGGTTTCAGTTCGTGCATCGATGCTCGGTCAGGAGGACTTCGTGTTGCACCTGATTGCAATGGCGCTGGCTGTGGTCGCTATTGCGTTTCCCCTGTGCTTCCTGCGGCTTGTCTATCTCTTCATGAGAAAGCCCGCAACTCGTCGAATGGCCAGCCGCTAGCCGCTTCTTGCGAGCCATCAGCGGACGGGTTTGTCAATGAAACCCACGGCACTATCTGCACCAAAGCGCATCATTTACACCGCCACGTAATCGCGCGCCTCGACCTGACCGGCGCCATCAGCGGCGTTGACAACTCCTGGGTTTGCCGGATAAGGTGTTGCCACCGAACCGATTCAGTTCTTCCACCCAGCCTGCGCGGGCCTCATCCACGAGTTCAGATCGCGAGTCCGTGCAACGACGATGCCCATGCCCTCGAAGAGAGGCATTAATGAAGCGTCTTATCGCTGGGGTTGCGATTGTTCTATTCCTATTGTCCACGAAGTCCCACGCGCAATCGGCAGCCGTGAATCCGCCGCCCGATGCGGGTCACGGGTCCCAGGCGAGTTGCGTAATCTTAAAGCGCATGGGACGCATCGGTCGGACGGGAAGCCGGCTGTACCATTTCGGCATAAGCGGGAAGCAGTTTCGCTATGTGGAAGGCAAGTTACCGGAAGGATTCTCTTTCCACGAGAAAATGACCGATCTTGATGTGCGCGATATGCAGGCCCGCGGCGCCCAAGTCCTGGTCCTTGATTCACACTACACTGCCTATGATCTGAAAGAAGCCCGAGCGGCGTGCCCGGGGCAAGCTGGCAAAGCACCAAATCAAGTTGAGGCGAAAGCCTCGGTTGCACCAGCGCCGGCGTCCACTGCCAGTACCCCAGCGCCCCCGCCGAAGCCGCCCACAGCTAAGCCGGCCGCAGCCACGACTCGTATGCCGAAGGCGCATGACTCAGTGTCTTCTGCTGGCACAGACGCCGCTTTGCTCGACGTTTCCTCTACTCCAACGGAAGCAGATGTCTACGTCGATGACCATCTCTCAGGCCGTACCCCCTCAACGCTGATCTTGATGCCGGGAGACCACAAGATCGTCATCAAGAAGAGTGGGTTTGATATCTGGAAGAGAACGATTAATCTTCCAAGCGGGCGCATCAATCTCGACGCGGATCTCGTCCCGAAGGGAAAATAGACGCGTGGGTGCAGCTTTAAGTTTGTGAAAGAAAGGGTTGTCGGCTCTTCTTCGTCTCTACGTTACCCACCACCGCCCGGTTTGTGCGTCAGAATTCGTAACGCGAGTGCAGTCACAGAAACGGCCAACAGGAAGGCGGCAGGTCCAATCCCTTTCATGTCGCCCACACGTAGATGCGACACAACCGCCCCCACAAAGTAAATGACTAGCCCGACGCCAGCAGCTACTCCCAGAACCGGCCACCAGATCCCGAGAACGAGCCCCAATGCCCCGGCAATCTCACACGCCGCCAGAAGCGGAAAAAACTTCATCGGCACACCGACGACCTGGTGGATGACTTGCACGATTTTCGGATCGCGCCGCAGCTTCCCGACGCCGGAAAACGCGGCGATCGCCGCGAGAACTATGGTAGTGAACAAGTACGCCGTGTCCATCGGCCCGCTCCTTTCCTCGAGAAACACAAACGTGAGCCCGCGTATCATACACAGATTCGCCACAAAACCGGATGACGCAGCCCCAACGCTATGAGGAGAGCCGTAGGGCTGCCGAGACAAAGAACTGTTGAGGCATGAGAAACGGTTCAGCGCGCTTCATCAAAGTTCCAATCTAATTGTTCTTGAAGGTGGCGAGGGATGGGTCTATGCTTTGACCTATCCTGGGGGTGAGAACGGTAACAGGTTTTTACCGTTTCTCTGTCCTGGGTTGGCCGAAGGAGAACGGTGGCAGGCCGACCACGTTTCTCACCCCCCATCCTTCTTTGCTCTTCTCTTTCTACGTCAGCCCTTGAATCCCCGGCCGCAGTTTCCCCGTTTTCTTTGGGACCTCTTCTCAGGGCAATCCGCTATTTCTCTTTCACAACTCTTTTCCTTCCGCCGTGTTAGATGGACTAGAGCCCTTCGCCTAGCTATTTCCTGATTCGACAAGGGGAAATGGTCCGGTCGAAAGCTCTGAAAAAGGGGATGTTAGGCTCAAAAAGGAACCCCCGGAACTTGGCCCAGTGAACGTAACCCAGTGACCTAAACAGAAAAGGGAACTTGACGCGGCAGCACGAGTTGCCGCGAGAGCTTCAGGAGAGGCCATGAGAAAACAGCTTTTGAAGTGGATGAGCCTTATCAGCGTCGTGCTGGCAGTTTATCTATTCGCTCCGCAGCGCGCCGCCGCCGATGATAACGACGATCCTCCCAGCCGCGTGGCGCGTCTGGCGTACGCGCGCGGCAACATTTCATTCAATCCCGCCGGAACCGACGATTGGGTCACGGCGGTCGTTAACCGCCCGATAACCACCGGCGACAAGCTTTGGTCGGATGAGAATTCGCGAGCCGAGTTGCACCTCGGCTACGCGGTCATCCGCCTTTCCGATCACACCGGCTTTTCTTTTCTCAACCTTACCGACGAAGTGACACAACTGCGCTTGACCGAAGGCACGCTGAACATTCACGTGCGCCGGCTCGGCGATGACGAAACGTTTGAAGTTGACACTCCCAACTTGGCGCTTTCCATTCTGCGCCCAGGGAGTTACCGCATTAACGTGAACGAAGCCGGCGACGCCACGATTGTGGCCGTTCGCGAAGGCCAGGGTGAAATCACCGGCGGCGGTTCTGCCTATACGATTCACGCGCGTGAAGAAGGCTTCTTCAACGGGCTCGACCAGTTGGATGCCGACATTCAGCGCTATCAAGGCGACCAAGACGACTTCGATCAATGGTGCTACGACCGCGACCGTCGCGCGGAGCATTCCGCTTCTGCGCGCTACGTTTCCGATGACGTGGTCGGCTACGAAGATTTGGATGAATATGGCGGCTGGCGCCCCGTGCCGGAATACGGCAACGTGTGGTTCCCGCACACCACCGTAGTCGGCTGGGCTCCATATCGGTATGGCCATTGGGTTTGGATTTCACCGTGGGGCTGGACTTGGGTTGACGACGCGCCTTGGGGATTCGCTCCGTTCCACTATGGCCGCTGGGTCGTCGTTGGCGGCGTGTGGGGCTGGGTGCCGTCTCCGCCGCGAGCGGTGGTTGGCGTGGCGTACGTGCGTCCGGTGTATGCTCCAGCGCTGGTAGCCTGGGTTGGCGGAAGGAATTGGGGCGTTGGCGTGGTCGCGGGCGGTCCGCCGGCGGCGGGCGTCGCATGGTTCCCGCTGGGCCCGCGTGACGTGTATTGCCCGTCGTATCACGTTAGCGAGCGCTACGTGGAGCGCGTCAACGTTTCGAACACGACGATTATTAACCGCGTTCAAGTCACCAACGTCTACAACAACGTTTACGTCAACAAGACTGTCAACGTCACGAACGTTACATATCAAAACCAGACGCAAGTGAACGCGGTGACCGCAACGTCGCGCGAAACTTTCGTCTCTGCAGGATCTGTGCACAACAACATGATTCGTGTGAATGCGAAGGAAGTGACCGCGGCTCCAGTCGCTCCGATGACACCGGCAGTTGCGCCGCAACAGCGCAGCGTGGTTGGTGGTGGCGTGGAAGCTCGCGTGAGACCGCCGAGCCCGGTACTGAGCCGGCCAGTTGTGGCCAAGACAGCGCCGCCTCCAGCCCCTGTTGCTTTCACCAAGCAACAGCAAATCGTGCAAGAGAATGGCGGCAGGCCTCCGGCAATCTCCGAGATGCGCCGCGTTCAGCAGCAGCAGGAAAATGCGCAAGTTGAGCGGCCCAGCATTCGAATGGCGCCGCCCGTCCGCCAAGGTCCGCCGCAAAACGCGCGTGATAACCGTCCCGACGTGCAGCAGGGCAACCCCAATCGGCAAGGACCGCCGAGCAATGTGACTCAGCCGAACCAACAGGGGCAGGGGCAGAACGTCCAAAACAATCGGCAGGACGTGCAGCAAGGGAATTCGAATCGCCCAGCAAATGCGAATCCGGGCAATGCGAATCAGACGGGGACGACGAACAATTCGAATCAGCCGGGGCAAACGAGCCGCCCAGGCAATGTTCCTGCGAACCAGGGCAACGCCCCTGCGAATCAGGGCAATCAGAGGGGCTATAACGACCGGCCGCCTTCTTCGCGGCCAACCAATCCTGGCAATTCGAATCCGCAGCTTGAACAAAAACAGCAGCAGCAACTCCAAGACTTGCGCTTGAAGCAGGACCAGGAGCGCCAGAGGATCGAGCAGCAGCAGGTCCAGCAAAGACAGAAGCTCGACCAGAACAGTTCGAACGCGCAACGACCGCCTCAAGTCGACCAGCGCCAGCAGCCGCAGAATGATCAGCGCAAACAGGTGGAGCAAAACAGTTCGAACGCGCAACGACCGCCTCAAGTCGACCAGCGCCCGCAGCCTCAGGCCGACGAGAGAGAGCGGCAAGCCGACCAAAGGCAACAGCAAGCCGACCAAAGACAGCGTCAACTCGAACAAAAACAGCAGGATCAATTACAGCGCCTCGAACAAAAACACGACCAGCAACAACAGAAGTTGGAGCAGAAACAGCAGGTGGAACGTCAGAGGCAAGAAAAGCCGGCAAAGCAGGACAAGCCGCCGAAACAAGACAAGCCTTCGAAGCAAGACAAGAAGGACGACAAGCCACACCACTAAGAGCAACACCGCTTTCGAATGAGGCGTTCGCTGAACAGCGGGCGCCTTTTTCCTTTCTTAGCTGGTTAAACTTGAGCCAGACGTTCGTCAACGGACGGACGCCTTTTTTCGTTTCTTCATCGCCTGAACTTGAGCGGCGTTTTGCCAAACAGCGGGGCTTCTCGCGTTTCCTCATGGTCAAAGGTTAAGCAGAGCGTTCGGTAAGGACGGCAGGCAAAATCATGAGTGGGGTTGCTTGAAGGTCGCGTGGTATTGTCAGGCGCGATGAGGAAATCTTCAAAGAAACGTCTACGGCCACAGGGGAGCATGCGTGGCGGCTCGATGCGCGCGGGGGCGCGTCGGGTTCCGGGTTTGGAGTTGTTCGCGATTCCAGGGTTGCCGGAGATTCGAAAAGGCGACGATTTGGCCAAACGGATCGCGGAAGCGGCGAAGAAGGCGGGACTGCGGTTTGAAGATGGCGACATTGTGGCAGTTGCGCAGAAAATTGTTTCGAAAGCGGAAGGCGCGGTCGTCTCCCTGGCGACGGTGAAGCCGTCGGAAAAGGCGGAGGCGCTCGCGGGGGAATTGACGAAAGACGCCCGCGCGATTGAACTGGTTTTGCGGGAGTCGCGACGGATTCTTCGCAGCGAGCGCGTCCTAATCACCGAGACGAAGCACGGTTTTGTGTGTGCAAACGCGGGTGTCGATCATTCGAACGTGCCGGGCAAGGATATGGTGACACTGCTTCCGCGAGATCCGGATGGCTCTGCAGAGAAAGTTGCGACGGAACTTTACAAAAAGACCAGGAAACGAATTGCGGTCATTGTGAGCGACACGTTTGGGCGTCCGTGGCGGCTGGGACTGACGGATGTCGCCATCGGAGCGTCTGGGTTGCCAGTGCTTGTGGATTTGCGCGGCACGGAAGACCGCGAAGGGAAGCCGCTCACCGCGACTGTTCTCGCTGTGGCCGATGAACTCGCGGCGGCGGCGGGGCTCCTCATGGAGAAGTCCGAGGGCACTCCTGCAGTGATCATTCGCGGTTACAATTTCAAACCTGCATCAGAAAAAGCGGCGCAAATTATCCGGCCCGCCTCTGAGGATCTTTTCCGCTAAAAATGAATAGGCGTGTGTGCAAAGTCTTTCAGCAAACGCAGCCTCGTGAGCAGTGACATCAACCAACCCGATACCCAGGCTTACAAACCAAACCTGAGGCACCTCATCGGTGCCGGTTCCCACTTCCTTCCTCACGCTTCGCCGCAGCGATATTCTCCCCGCGATGCCATGTCAGCAAATTCCAATTCCCCGGTCTTGAGCACCCGCAATAATCGCGCTTCGCTGTGTGGTAGATTCTTTTGGTTCTTTGGCTTGGTCCTGTTTCATGCCTGCGGCAAACAAACAGAAGATCACGGCACTGGCGGGTGGGGTCGGGGCGTCGAAGCTGCTGCTGGGGCTTTACGAGGTGTTGGACCCGGCGGAGCTGACCATCATCGTCAACACCGGGGATGACATTGTCCTGCACGGGCTGAAGATTTCTCCTGACCTGGACATTGTGACCTACACCCTGGCAGGAGTCGTAGATCCGGCAAAAGGTTGGGGATTTCGCGGAGAAACCTTTCATGCTCTGAAGCGGTTGGCTGTTTATGGACGCCCTGACTGGTTCAATCTGGGCGACCGGGACTTGGCCACCCATCTTCACCGCAGCGCGCTGCTCGAGGAAGGGCAGACTTTGTCGGAGGTGGCGGAGTCGATTCGCGTGGCGCTCGGAGTAAAGGCACGCATTCTGCCGATGTCAGATAATTCTGTGCCGACCATCATCGAGACGAATGAAGGCGCGATGCATTTTCAGAAGTACTTGGTCAAGCGGTGCACAGAACCGCTGGTGGAAGGGATTCGGTTCGCGGGCGTGGAGCAAGCGCGGCCAGCGCCCGGAGTATTAGAGGCGATTCGCGAAGCCACCCGCATCATCGTTTGCCCGAGCAATCCGTTGATTAGCATCGGACCGATTCTGGCGGTTCCGGGAGTGCGGGAGGAGTTGCGGGGGCGAAGGGAAGACGTTTTGGCTGTGTGCCCGATTGTCGGAGGCAAGTCATTGAAGGGGCCGTCAGACAAGATGCTCGCGCAGTTGGGGTATGAAGCAACAGCGCTTGGAGTGGCGAAGTTATACGCGGATTTCAGTGGGACGTTTGTGATTGATGCCGCGGACAAGCGGGACACAGGAGCCATTTCAGCACTGGGAATGAGAGTTGCAATTGTGCCCACGGTCATGAAAACGCTGGCGCAGAAACGCAAGCTGGCACTGGCCCTACTGAGTTTGTGAAGCCCAGTCAGAGTCGAAGAGGTTAAACGTTAAAGAGTTTAAGAGTTTAGGAATCGAAGAGTTCACAAGTCGAAAGTCGAAGGATTTAAGAGCTGGGCTAGCCAGTTTCGCGCAGAAAGTGTGATATCTTCAAAAACTTCTGAGAAGATGGCTACCGCACTCACAACGCGCGAATTTCGCAACGCTCTCGGACAGTTTGCTACGGGCGTCACCGTGGTTACCGTGGAACGCGAACCGGGGTCGGTGTTTGGGATGACGGCGAATTCGTTTACTTCCGTTTCGCTGAATCCCATGCTTATTATGATTTGCGTAGACGAGAAGGCGAAAATCCTGCCGCTGCTTCACAAGCATAAGCGATTCGGAATCAGCGTGCTAAAGCAGGACCAGCGGGCGCTTTCGGAGTACTTTGCCCAGGCTGAGCAAAACTCGGAGGCAGAACATCGGCTGGCCTTGCGGTATCGGTGGACACCCGAGGGGGTTCCCGTCCTGGAAGATACCGTCCTGCAATTAAGCTGCAGCGTCGTGGGTGCGCACCTGGCCGGGGATCATACGATTATTGTCGGAAAAGTGGCAGACGCGGAAATTCAGGGCGGGGAACCGCTGCTGTTCTTTCGCGGGGAATACCGGCACATCGCGCGGCAGTAAGCAAGTTTAAGGGTCGAAGAGTTCAAGAGTCTCAAGGTTGCCTACCTCAAGCGGACGTCGAACAGAGCGAGCCAATACTGGAGAGACTGCAGAGCGAATCCGCAAAGGATAAGTATGATCCCGAAGGCCCCCAGGCGTCGTTCCGGAAGATTGTCCGCGTAGTATTCAATGTAAGGATTGAACGTAACTCCGACGGCGGTGACGATGCCGGTCACCAAACCCACGCGAATCGCAAGAGACCAGGCGTGCTCGACACGATGGATGAAGGCGCTACAGGCAAGGGCCGATGCAATGTAGCCAATTGTGCGGAGGACTGTTCCCTGAAGTTGACGGCGTGATAAGCGCGGACGGCGAGAGGAAGAATAGTCGAGAGCCGGACGCATGCCGCGAGAATAGGCGAATATCTGGCCGGCGGTGATGAGAATGGCGAAGGAAGTTGCAAACCCTATGCCCACCACCGGGTACAATCCCGCTCCAACAGCGAAACCTCGGACGGCCGCAAATAAGCCTTCCCAAGGCAACGAGTAATGGTCCAGCCCTCGAGCTGATCGATTGAGTTCAATCGAAATGGTGATGCCGGTTGCGATGCCGGAAGCTACTCCAAAAAAGAGGCCAAGGCCCAAGCCATAGCCGATGCCAAAGACGACGGAATAAGTGACGGCCCGGGTAAGCAACCGCAAAGGACCGTGTTGCCCACCGAGCAGGTCATATGCAAGGTACAGGCTGCCTACCACATCCAGACAAGTGCCGGTAATGCTGACGGCTGCGAGTGTGTGATGGTCCATTTGAGGATGACTATGGAAACATGAGTTCGCCGACTTTGCACGGATTGTGGATTCCCTGAAACTGCCATTTCAATTGCCTGCGAACCGACTCTGCCAGATTAATCTTCAATGGTGGCCGCCGAGAGGATCGCGCTTCACGCCATATTCCGCGCCCCATTTGTCGGTCATTTTTGTGCGGATTTCCCAAAGCTCCGGAAAGAATTTTTGGCGCATGCCTTCTTCCAGGATCTCCACGGGCCGGCCTTTCAGCGATTTTGCCGCAAAGCCAATCGTTCGATGGATCAATTGTATGTGCTCGCTGCGGAATTTTTGGAAGAGTTCGTCGAATTCGGCCAGCGCCTCGGCTACGACGTAAGCGTCGCTGTGCGAGTACTCGGTGTCGTAGATTTTTTCGATGGTTAAACCGTGCTTGTCCAGGTAGTGCGCCTGGAACGAGTTCCACAGCGGCTGATACATCTTCAGAAGAACGCGGAAGCCCGGCGACTCCTGCCCGCTGCCGTTGCCGAGGCGCTTGCGAATCTCCTGATATTCCTTAGGCGACATCGTTTCGAGCAGGGCGAGTTGTTCGTTCATCAGCTTTTGGGCGATGTGCACGCGGCGAAAGAGGGTGATTACGCGGTTGGTGTTTTCCTGTTGTAGATACTCGTCTATGTCCAAAAGTGTGTACGCAATCAGTTTCATCCACAATTCTTCGATTTGGTGGACGATTTGGAATTGGAGTTCGTCCTTGTTGCAAAGGTCTTCAAATTTGGTTTGGCAGGAAAGCAGCGCCGTTGTGTTTAGGTAGAGTTCGTAGTCGAGCGTGCCTTCGCCGCCCACTAGAGCGTAAAAGTGTTCCCTGTTCATCGCCCCTCCTGGGACGCAGCTCCCCAATTGCGATTCGCTTCGTTATGTCGCATGTTACCTAATCTTTGAGAAGGAAGTCGAAAAGTTGAAGAGCCGCGGAGTTACTCAGTCGAAGAGTTAAAGAGTTTAGGGAAGCACACAGGGGCAGGCCCAGAGAATCTTGAGCTGATAGAAGAACGCGCTACCGTTCGGAGCTGCCGGAGGCGCGGGGAGATTCGGCGGAATCGCCGGTCTCTTTGCGGTGGCTTTTCACTTCGCGAAGAGCGTAGATCGGCTTGTTCTGTGACTCGTAATAAGTGCGGGAGCTGATTTCTCCGAGCAATCCCAGCGACAAGAGCTGCACGCCGCTCAGGAACAAAACGACGGCGAGCAACATCAGCGGCCCGTGCTCCGCGATGGTGTCGGTGTGGTGGACCAGCTTGTCGATTCCCAGGTACACCGCGATGAGCATGCCGGTCGAAGTGCCGGCCATGCCGAGCACGCCGAAAAACTGCAGCGGCCGCGTGGAATAGTCCAGCAAGAATTTTACGATGAGCAAATCCAAGAACACGCGAATGGTGCGGCCGATTCCGTAATTGGACTTGCCGCTCTTGCGCTCAAGGTTTTCGATGGGGACTTCAGCGATTTTCGCGCCGCTGGAACTGGCCAGCGCGGGAATGAAACGGTGCAGTTCGCCGTAGAGCTGAATCTCCTGGATAATCTCGCGGCGGTACGCTTTGAAGGTGGTCCCAAAGTCGTGCAATTCAATGCCGGAGAGCTTGGCCATCATCCAGTTGGCAATGCGGCTGGGAAGCTGCCGGGTGAGCCAGGCGTCTTTGCGCTGGTAGCGCCAACCGCTCACCAGGTCGTAGCCTTCTTCGATTTTTTCGACGAAGCGCGGAATCTCTTCGGGATCGTGCTGCAGGTCTCCGTCCATCGAAATAATCACTTCGCCGCGCGCGAAATCGAAACCGGCCTTCAAAGCCGCGGTTTGCCCGAAATTGCGGCGCAGGCGGACGATGTTCACGCGCCGGTCGTGCTCGTAAATGTCGGATAGCACCTTGAAGGTGTTGTCCTTGCTCCCGTCGTCGATGAAGATCAACTCATAAGGCTCGCCAATTCCATCCATCACTTCCGTGAGTTTCATGTACAAAGGGGGAATGTTTTCCTGCTCGTTAAAGAAAGGAACGACAATCGAGAATTGGATGGGCGAATCGCTTCTCATCAGAAACTTCCAGGCACCCCTTCACTCTCCCTGAGTGACGAAGCCATAGTCTATCAGGCGAATACCCTGAGAGGCGACAAGATTTCGGATCCGGGTGTCGGTCAGTATCTCCAGTTCTTTCTGCCGCGATGCTTGCAGCCGGGTCTCGGTTTTTTGAAGGGCTTCGTCAGCGTATCCTGGATGGCACATCAACTCGGTCGTGCCTTCAGGCAGGTTCTTAAGAAGTTGCCCGACGCCTTTTAGAGTGAGCTCTCCCGTTTGGGCGATACCGCAAAAATAGTCGGCGGTGGCGATGCCCATGCGCGCGGCTTGTTTCCGGGCGCTGCGCGCGAGCAATTTGAGGCCGCGCGCCTGCACGCCCTGCTTCATTACCACTCCGGCGCGATCTTGAGAGCCGAAAGCGAGCGCTGTGCGGAGGCTCGATTCCTCGAGGGAGACACGAATCGCTTCGATGCCATGCTTTTTTGCCAGCCGCAGGCCAATCTCGAACAGTCCGGGCAGCATGTGCACATGTTTATGGCCGTCGAGATGAGTTGGCCGGATGCCCGCGTCGCGCACTTTTTGAATTTGCGCGTCCCACTCTTCTTCCACTTCGTCGAGAACCAAGACCCCGCGCGCCCGCTTCAAAAGTAAGCCCTCGGGGCCGTCGGCGAAGGCTCCATCGTCGTTAAGCAAGCTGGTGACTCTCTCACGGTCGGCGGTAGGGGCGCCGTCGCTCAAATTCAAATGGACCCCGACTGCCAGTCGGGGAGCCGACTTGGCGGTTTTTACGGCTTCCGCGAAAGCCGCCCCGTTGGCGAGTACCGAGGTGCTGGTGACAATACCGCCGCGAAAAGCGTCCAAGATGCCCCGGTTCACCCCGTCGGTCCATCCCAGGTCATCGGCATTGATGATTAGGTTTTTCACGGCCTGTCCTATTCGGATGATTTTACCTGTCCCCTCGTACAGCTATTCTTTTGCGCGTGCATACATTTTCGTACCATTGACCCCTTGGCTGCTCAACTCTAGCATGGCGATTTAGGGGGAAGAATGCCTCCGAAAGTGCATGAGAGAAAAAACACCCTGGCTCCCGCCACGCCCCAACCGTCTTCGGACCGGCGCCGCGGCCGACGCATGAATTCGCGTGTTCCGGTGCGCCTCGAATGGGACGAAGTTTCGGGCAAGCGCTCGAGCGCTGAGGCCCATACGCGGATCATCAATCCCTACGGCTGCATGGTGGTCCTCGCGCATACTTTGGGGCTCGAGCAACGCGTGGCCCTGACAAACCTGGCCACGCACTCGAGTAACGCAGCCATCATCGTCTGGAAAGGCCAATCGCGGCCCGACGGATGGGAATACGGCGTCGAACTCGTTGCGCCGGAAATGGATTTCTGGGGACTCGAACTGTGAAACCACCGGTGCCCGGGGCCAAGCCTGGAACGCCTTCGGCTTATGCGAGGCCCGGCCAGACGCCGGCCGTCCGCCCCGCTCTGCAACGCCAGCCCACGGCTGAGGAGCGCCGCCGCGCGCAACGCGTGCTGCTACGCATCCCGGTGCTGGTTCATTTGAAGGGCAGAGAAAAGCCGATTGATGCGACCACGCAAACCGTCAGCGCCACCGGCGGCACGATCATTCTTCGTGAAGGGCTGGAAGCCGGAACGAAATTTATCCTGGAGAATCCTCGAACTCAGCAGAAGGTTGAAGTCAACGTCGCACGCCCTGCGCAGATGAATCAGGAAGGGTCGCTTGTGCCGGTTGAATTTCTTGCACCCGCTCCGCAATTCTGGAATATCTTCTTCCCGCCGAATGTGAATTGAAGCGCCGATGAGGTCCGTTTCTGGACTCCGCTAGCACGCGGCCCCAAAACCTCGGGGCCGCCTCGTTTCTTAACCGGTTTTGTGGTCTATTGAACTGTGACCTGTACTGCCGGCGAAATTGAGCCCGCGTAGTTGGAGTCGCCGCTATAGACGGCAGTGATGCTGTCGTAGTGTGTACCTCCACCACCACCGCCATAGCCTCCCCCGCAACCCGTTGCAAAACCGGCCACAAGTCCGGCCAAAAACAAGAAGCCTACGGTGGCGTAGGCTCTGCGATGCCGTGGTGGGACTCGTTTCAGGTTAAGCAAGAGAAGAATCATGAGGACAGCAGCCACCAACGGTATCAGCGGCATGCGGAACTTGGGGATGCGATTCGGTCCGGGCGGCGGCGCCAAGAACGCTAAAGTGGTGGCCAGAGTAGCTTTGCAGGTTGGCGAAGTCGCGCCTGGAACCGCAGTGCACATCTGCGCAGCACCAAGCATCGCGCTTCCATTCATGAATTGCACAGTCCCGGTGGGGCTGGCACCCGTGCCGATGCCCACGACCGTTGCGGTGAACGTGATGCTTCCGCCGGACGAGATGGTCGTGGCGGAAGGACTAACGCTTGTTGTCGTCGTCTGGCCCACTGTCACTGGAACGGGCGCCGATGTTGACGTCGCGTAGTTTGTGTCACCGGCATAGACAGCTGTGAGTGAGTGAGAACCCGTCGTCGTAAACATGGCGCTGAAAGAAGCCGTACCGCTTGCTCCCGCGCTTGAAGTCGCGCCCGCGGGAGTAACCGTCGCTGTCCCAATGGTGTTGCTCCCGTCCTTGAAAGTCACGCTCCCCGTCGGGCCTTGCGCGCTGTTGCTTTGCGAACTAATGGCTACCGACAAGGTTACGGCTTGGTTTGCTGGCACAGGGTTTGTACCGGCGGTCAAGGCGGCAGACGTGCTGGCTAGGGTGACCACCACAGTGTCGTTCACCGGAGTGCTTACAGCGTTATAGCTGATGTCGCCGGAGTAAGTCGCCGAGAGCATGTGCGTGCCGCCAGTGAGCTGGATCGGCTGGTCTTCACCGCTGCCTTGGCTATTCACCGGGAAAGGACTCGTGCACCCTGCAAAGAGGGGACTACACGTAAGGGGGCTGCCGTTGTCGGTGATGGTCACAGTGCCTGTTGCATCGAAAGCGCACCCCGTAATAACTGGAGTCGCTGAAAGGGGCGTACACGCATTCGCTGTGCTGTTTAGGATCTCGAAACGCAAAATATACGGCGAGCCGTAGGCCACGGTTGTGGCGTTGGTACTTGTGGAGGTAACAATCCCGTACTGGAGACGACTGTTTTCTTTGTTGACGACAACCGGAACGCCCGTTGGATCGTCGCTCGGGGCAAAAGAGCCGTCACCTGCATAGTGCGCCTTCACGTTGTAGCTGCCGCCTGGGAGGAATGTTGTCGCAAGTGATGCTGTACCGCCGCTAAGCGTTGCGAACCCAATGCCGCCATTTGCTGTAGCCGGAGGATTCGGTGCCAGAAATGAAACGTCACCAGTAGGTGTCCCGGTTGCTGACGTGACCGTGGCTGAGAGATTAACGGACTGGCCGTGCGTAATCGTTACGGTGGTCGTTCCGTTATTGACCTTCGTGCTGGTCGAGGAAGCTTTGAATGCACCTACAGTAGTCTTCCAGGCGGCCGCCAAGTTCGTAACGTTCACCGTACCGAGTCCCGTTGCCAAGTCATAAGCAGTGCCCGTCGTGAAAGCAGGAGTGGTCGAACCGTTCGCAGTGACGAGCACGCCGTTGACGCTTGTTGTATGGCTGCTGCACGTCGTAGTTGAGTTTCCGGCGCAAGGAACAGAGTTATTGCCTTTAGTCACGTCGTAAAAGACGCAAGTCGCGGAACCAGTTAAAGGCATCGTTGTCGAGTTGCAACTCGAGAAGGCTTCGGCCTGTGCGATCGTGTACAGCACGGGATTGGCGTTTCCTTGCCTTCCGCTTTGTTGCTGGTTAATCAGCGCCATAACTCCGGCAAACGCGGGGGAGGAGGCAGAAGTCCCTCCAGCACCAAAGTAGCTGAATTGTCCCGAGGACGCGCAGGAAGGAGGGCTTCCCGGCGAGATGGCATCCGCTTGGCAAAACAGGTAAAAGCTGTCGCTCAACTGCCCGTCGCTTGCGAAAAGGGAAATGTCAGGCAAATCACGATGACCGTCGGCGGGAGTTATCCCGTTTTGCCAAGGGGCGTGTGTTTTTGTGTAAAACGCACTGGGTCCGCCGCTGGCGGCTACGATGTTGCTCGCGCTTGCGCAAACCGTGTTTAGGTTCGCACTGGTGGCTGCCGCAGCGCAGGAGTCATTCCATGGAATTTCGTGAATGTAGCCCTGTGCGGATTCTCGAGTCCCTGCAGCGTTAGTAGCACTCCAGAAACCGCCGCTCGTTTGAGTACCCGCATCGTCAAAATCGGTTCCACCGACGGCTACGTTGAACGGTGTCGAAGCAATGCCGCTGACGGCCAATCCCGCCGTAGCTACGGCTTCGGAGGTGAAATCATCGCAACCGGCCGAGCCGTTGTCCCCCGCAGAGACCATTACAGTTGCGCCCTGAGCCGCAGCTTGTTCCCACAAGGCGTTGTAAAACTGGTTGCCCGTTGTTCCCAGGGCAGGCTCGCAGATGCCAAAGCTCTCGCTCACTACATCCCCAACATTGTTGTCTACGATGTATAAAGCGGAAAGGTCAATGCCAAGGACAGTTAGCGTATCTTCCGACACAACCAGCTTGATCGTTGCCCCGGGCGCCACCATTCCTGCGGTCTGAACGTCGAGGTCGGCTTCGCCTTCGTCACCGTTCAATCCCGGATCGGGCCCGTTCAGGATAATGTTGGAGGAAGTGAAGTTGGCAGAAAGGCCGAACAATGCCCGAAAATCCGCAACGTCCTGGGGGTCGATGTTGGAGTCCGCAACCAGCGCAATCGTGACGCCGGTTCCATCGAGGGTGGCAGTGGGAGGCAAGCTGTAAATCTTGGCAAAGTCTGCGGGGCCGACGACATAGCATGGTTGGTTTTTCGAAGGACCGCACCCCGAACTCGTCGTAAAGAGCGGCTTGGTACTGCTCTCTCTTTTCGCAACAAATATCCCAGCATTGTGCTTCATGGACTTCCTGGGAAAGTTGTGCAGCGTGACAATTCCCGCCACCACAGGCGTCAATGCTGCGGGTATTTGTGGGTCCGCTGAGTTCGCCTGCCTGAGTTTGCCATTTACCAGATAATGGTGAATCTCCGTTTGAAACGCGTTGCGGACCTGCCTAGCGGTCCCAGAAAATTCGACTACCGTTTTTCCCGCCGCCACCTTAATTCCCTGAAACCCTTGCCGCGTCAGCCAGTCGGTTACCGTTTGAATGTCGGTATCTGCGGGCCCGAACTGAGCGCCGAATTGTTGCGGGGTGAGCCATTTGTGGAAATTCGGAGAGTCCTTTGCTTGCTGCTCTGCAAGCAACTGCTGGAGGGCCGCTTCCTGTTCGGGGCTTCTCTGCAACAGCAGCAGCATGCGGCTCATCGGCGTGGAATCTGGCACAGCGCCTTGGTCGAATTCCGGGCGGGCGAGCGGGTGCACGTTGCCTTTCAGGCGCACCAATTGCCCTTCGTCAATCGCTTGTCTGATGCGCGCGGGCACTGCGGGCGTTTGCGCCTGCGACGCGTTTGCGGCGGCGCTTTGCGCGCCGGATTGAGCGGCGGTGCGCGGAGCGAAATAGCACGATGTCAGAAACACGGCGGAAACCGAAAGGGAAGTGCGAAGGAACGAGGATTGGAGGTTCATAGTCTGCCCACCCTGTAGATTTGAACAAAGTTGCAAGCCGCTTCCGGCTGGAGAATCGCTTGGTTCGCAACGCGCGATTCCTCGAGTGGCGGAAATTCGCGGACTGAGGAGCGAAACGGAAACGGTCCACCGTTTAGCGCCCAAAGCGTACCACACTTCATTGCGATGCTCTCTAGTACCCGAAGACTAATTGAACTCAAGGGGCCAGCACTCGAAGAAGAACTGCGTACCACTCGCTTAGCCACATCATGAAGATTCCGTCATGCCAAATCCGATGCAATTTGGGCGATTCCGGATGCCTTGTGTGCTCGGAAAATGAGGCGGCCTTTGTCGCTGAAGTTGCAAGGCCGCTCTGCACTTTCGATTTTCCTTATTGGTAGGCAGACCGCAATCGCCCTTTGGTTATTCCCGTTTTTGAAGGAAAAAGTTCACTGCGTATCTGGATATTGGAGCTAAGTTCTCCGCAAAAATGGTCGCAAGTTGCCTGCAAATTCCAGCCTCTATGGATTGCTCTTGCGGGCGGCAAAGTCGCCGGCGCGCCCTGCAGGAACTAACTGCCACTGCGGCTTCAACTCGAGCGTCCAGCCTTTCCCCGAAAGTGGCGTCTTGGAGACATCTGCGGGCGCAGGCACTTGAACGCGCACAATCCTGCCATTCTCGCGCAGGAAAAGCGCTCCTTCGGTGGTCTTCAGTAAGCCCCATGCGTCGCTCACTTGGAGGTTGCCTTCGTATATCGTCAGTTTATCGTCCAACGCGAGCACGGCGTTCGGATCGAACGTGTAGTGGAACTCGTCGCTGACCGGAAGGGTGAGCACGGGCCCGTCCACGAAAAGCCTTCGAGCGGCAGCTACGCGCGCCTGATGCTTTTCTTCGCGCTCGGTTTCGATTGTCACCACTTCGCCACCGTCGTAGCGCGCGGCGCGGCGCATGGCTTCCGGTTTGTCCAACGCAGCTGCGGCGGGAAGATGTATTCCGTAAGCGCGCGCCAGCAGTTGCCCGAGGTCGGTCGCCGGCGTCAACCCTTTTCGCCAATCTTTGCTTACGGCGTCAAGCAAGCCGCCATAAGCTGGCCCCGAGGTATAAGCGAAGGACCTTCCGTAACTCGGAGTCCGCGTCGGCGCACCTCGCAGCCATGCCGCTACCGCGACTGCGTATTCCTCCGATGATGACGTGCTCAACTTGAATCCTGTGTATTCCGCCATGCCCTCGTTCATTTCCAACGCGTCTTCATTTTTCGGTGCAGCCGAGGGAAAGAGCGAACGCCGGTAATTCCGAAAATAAACTGCGTCGGCCACGTCGCGCTGGCGCTCCTCGCCCTGTTGCCAGAAGGAGTGTTCGAGCGCGCGCCATTCCATTTGCAGCCAGATGCGTCCGCCGAGGGAATCGAGGTGACCATTCTGCGCATCCGTCGCCTGCAAACCGATCTGTCCTTGCACGCGATGAAAACACTCGTGCAGCATCAATCGCATGCGCGGCTGCTTGTACTGAGGGAGCGGCCAGATGACCATGGTCCATTCGACGCCAGCCCATTTCGTGGCGGTGTTGGCGACGCCCAACTCTTCGGGCGCGGTTCCGACGAAAACGCCGTCGAGCGGCTTCAGCTTGCCTTCCGTGTCGGCTTGATTCGCCACTGCGTAGCGGGTGTCGTAATCCACGAAAAGCAGCGGGCCACAGAGCGGCATTTTCCAGAGTGCGCCATTGTCCTTATCAGACAGCGCCCTGGCCTCTGAAAAGTATTGCCGCGCTTTTGTCGTATCAATCGGCGGGGTCTGCGCCGCCGCGGGCAAAGCGCCCAGCGGGGCGATAACGAAGAAGAGCAGAGAACCGCGTGCTAACGAGGCTGTTTTCATTTTCGGCCACCGTTCAAGCAATGCAAGTACAATCCACACAAACTGGGATTTCTTTACGTCTCAGGCGTTTGTGGCTGCCTGCCGTTAGCCGAGGGCACCGAAGCGCAACATGAATTACACCTGCAGATTGCGCAAAAAGGGAACGCTGGCTTTCATAAAGTCCAGGTTCATTTCAACGAAGTAATTCTTCACGCCGCCGGTTTTTGCCGCGGTAAAGATTTTTTTCCAATCCAAGGTGCCCTGGCCGACGGGCACGATTTTCTTTGTTTGCGCAGACCACCCCTGGACGTGCATGGAAATGAAACGCCCCGGGTACTTCATGAAGTAGTCCGCGGCATCAAAGCCTTGCCCGATCGTGGAGACCTGGAACTGGAACTTGACCAACTTGGGGTCGAGCAATTCAAACAACACGTCGTAGGTACGCTTGCCGTTCACCATCGAGCATTCGAAGTCTTCGTTGTGCAATCCTTGCTGGATTCCTGACTTGGCTGCGAGTTCACCCATCTTGTTGTATTCGTCAGCGGCGCGCTTCACGTCATCGAGCGTGGGATTTTTGGGCCCGCTGAGGGTGGCCACGAGCATTTGCGTCAGGCCCATCTCCTTAGCCCAGGCGATGCTGCTGGATTGATCCTTCCGCAACTCGTCAATGCCGAAATGCGAGCTGATACAGGTGACGCCGGCGTCGGTCAGAATTTTCTTAAGCTCGGCGGGCGTGTATTTGGCAAGCCCTCCGAAACCGTCATCCGCATAGCCCGCAGGCGAGCATAGTTCAATGTTCTGAAATCCGGCGGCTGCCAGCAGCTTGATCGTGCCGGGAAAATCCTTGCCGATCGCTTCCCGGACTGGCCATGTCTGGCATCCAATCGGCAGCCCGAGCGGATTGGCGCGCAGCTCCATCACGCTGGCCGAAAGCAGGCCCGCCGCTCCGGCGACCGCAACATGCTTCGTCGCGCTTTGTACGAACTCTCTTCTCGTCATTTTCGACATTTGCTCCTCCAAAGTGGGTTCCAAGATACACCTGCTTTCCCGTCAGACGCAGCATGTTCGTAAGCGAGACCATAAGTCCCATAAGCGGACAAGGCGGACCATACGGAACCGGCCTCGGAACCCGCTAACTGTGAGATTTTCAAGAGGTTAGGGTCGTCTTGTTAAAGGTAATCCACATGCGGCTCAGCGTTCGGTTGTTTGGGAGACGCCTGCCCATGCGTAATTTCATAAGAGACGTTCGTTTTGCCCTGCGGACGTTGGCGAAGAATCCCGGCTTTGCCGCAATCGGAATTGTGACGCTCGCCCTCGGCATGGCCGTGAACAGTACAGTGTTTAGTGTCGTCAACGGCTTCCTGTTGCGCCCGCTTCCCGTGCCCCATCCTGAACAGATTACGGTTCTGGCGCTGAAGCAAGCTTCTGTTCCGGGCGCCTACCGCTTTTCGCACCCCACGTACGAGGATCTGGGTGGCCCATCGGATACTTTTAGCGACATCTTTGCCTTCCAACCAACGCTTGTAGGTATTACGGTAGGCCATAAATCCGACCACTGCCTCATCAGCCGCGTTTCGAGTAACTACTTCTCGTCCCTTGGCGTAAAACCCCTTTATGGCCGATTCATCCTTCCTACAGAGGGCCGCACCGCCGGAGCAGATCCCATCGTTGTTCTTGGGTATTCCTACTGGCGACGGCGCTTTGCGGGCGACCCGAAGATTGTTGGTCAGAAGGTGGAACTAAACGATCGCTCCTTTACGGTAGCGGGAGTCGCACCCGAGGAATTCCACGGAACCTATTCGGTTATGGATATGGATGGGTATGTGCCGTTCAGCGCGGAAACCCATGACGATCCCGATAACCCTATACAGAAGATTTGGGTAAACCGCGAAGCTCGCAACCTTACGGTCATGGGCCGGCTCAAACCCGGTGTCAGCATGAAGCAGGCGCAGAGTTCGCTCAATGTGGTTGCCGAGCGCATCGCCCAAGCGCATCCGGAGAGCGAAAAAGGCTTGACCGTCCAGCTCTTTTCAGAAAAACTGGCCCGCCCCGAGCCAGATGCGGAAAATCCCATTCTCGCTACCTCGATCGCTTTTATGTCGCTTGCGGCGCTCGTCCTTCTCGTCGCGTGTTTCAATATCGCGAATGTTCTTTTGGTGCGAGCCACCGTTCGCCAGCGCGAAACGGCGATTCGAGCGGCCCTGGGCGCGAGTCAGGGCCGTCTCATCCGTCAGTATCTTGTCGAGAGCCTCCTGCTAGCGCTTTTAGGGGGTGGCGCGGGACTGGTGCTTGCGTCGTGGGCTTCGGGATTTTTAAGCTCGCTTTCACTTGGCACTGACCTGCCTCTGAGATTTGATTTTCGCCCTGACGCGCGCGTGTATTTGTTTGCGCTCGCCGCGGTTTTGTTTACCGGATTGTTTGTTGGAATCATGCCGGCCCTGCGAGCCGCGCGAAGCAACGTCAGTTCCGTCCTTCACGAAGGGGGCCGTGGGTCTTCCTCCGGTCCACGCCGGCAATTCGCAAGGAATACTTTGGTTGTTGCGCAAGTGGCAGGTTCAATGTTGCTGCTGATTGTGGCAGGCCTTTTTTTCCGCAGCCTGGAGAAAGCCGAAAAAATAAATTTGGGCTTCAATCCAGATCATGTTCTGGATCTTTCCTTGGATGTCGAGCAAGTCGGATACAAGGAGCCGCAGGCGCGCGCAGCCTATCGCGATATCGATAAGCGCATCGGCGCGCTGCCCGGCGTGCAATCCACTGCGGAAGCCTTCATCGTCCCGATGGGCTACGTGTCAGCGAATGACCGGACTTGGATTCAGGAGCATCCGTATTCCGCTGGCCAGCAACCGGCCGAAGTTTCCTACAACCAGGTGACGCCTTCCTACTTGGACACTTTGCAAATGCAATTGATTCGAGGACGCAAATTCTCGGACGCTGACAGCGAAAAAGCGCCGCCGGTCGCCATCATCGACGAAACCATGGCCAAAAAGTTCTGGCCTGATGAAGACGCCCTGGGCAAACATTTTGGCATCAAAGGTGCGAATGGCCCGTTCATGGAAGTCGTCGGCATCGTTCAAGACGCCAAAATTCAGAGCCCGACTGCCAACCCTCAAGCTTTCTATTACGTGCCTTTCGAGCAGAGTTACAACTCGTTACGCACCATTCATGTCCGTACCAGCGTGCCACCGGAATCGTTGGCGCTGCAGATTCAGTCCGCCATCCACGAAGTCGTTCCCGATGTTCCCATCACGCAAGTCAAAACCATGAACGAAGCCCTGCAGGGTGCAAATGGATTCTTCCTGTTCCGCTTTGGAGCGCAGTTGACTTCGACGATGGGACTGCTCGGCTTGATTCTTGCTGTCGTTGGAATCTACAGCGTGGTTTCGTATGCGGCCGCACAACGCACGCAAGAAATCGGCATTCGCGTGGCCATGGGCGCCTCTCCGCACGACATCCTCAAAATGGTTTTGCGCCAGGGTCTCACCGTAGTTGGCGTAGGTCTCATCGTCGGTTTAGCCCTGGCGTTCGCAGGAACGCGCGTGATGGCTGGCCTCATCATCGGTATCAAACCAACCGATCCGCTTACGTTCGCGGTGGTGGTTGGGCTGCTTACCGGAATTGCGCTTTTTGCCTGCTGGGTGCCCGCGCGCCGCGCAACGCGAATCGACCCGCTCGTGGCCCTGCGCTATGAATGAATCTCTTCGACGAACTGGATCAAACCCGGCTTTCAAGAAGAATAGAGGGCATCCATGAAGAGTTGCGATAACAATTTTGATGGTGCGAGGTCGGCAAACGGTTTTATGGGTAGGCGTCGCTACGCAGCGCCTTTTGCAGTGGACTTCACGTCTCGCCCAGGCACTACATCAATTTGCAGGATCGGATCGGCTGCGGGAATGTAGGTGCTTGCCAGCCCCAGCTCACGCCGCACGATGTTGCAGCCTTGGGCAATGGCGCTGGCTTTGTAAAAGGCGATTTCGCGGTTGCAGCCTTGGCGGCCGAAGCCGCAGTCGCTCGAGACGATCAGGCGCTCGGGCGGGATGAACTTCAACGCTTTGCGGATCTCAGCAGCTACTTCCTCCGGCCGGTCGGCCTGCAGCGAGCGATGACTTACGGCGCCAATGGCAATTTTCTTCTTGAGATCATTTTTGAAAGGCGCGAACAGTTCGAGGTCTTTCTGCTGGCGGTCTTTCATCTCGAGCGTCCACACATCGCCGCGGCAGCGCTCCAGATAAATCTCGATCGAGTTCGCGTAACTCGTGTCTTCCATAACGCGCTGCATGTTGGGATTGCCCCAGCAGGTGTGAATCCAGAGTTCGACATCGTCGAGACCCAGCACTTCGCGATTGAACGCGTCAATCATGAATTTCACTTGCTCGTGATCCTTGCCGTAGGTGTTCGCCATAAAATGAAATGTCGGCTCTTCAATTTGAATGCAGCGGCATCCGGCCTCGCGGAGTGCCACGAGTTCTTTGTTCATAGCCTCGGCCATGTCCCAGATGACTTCGCGCTTGTCTTTGTATTTGGGCGTGTGAATGTCGAGAAAGAGAGCCATCACTTGCGAGCAGCACGTTCCAAACTTGACCGGCTTGCGCGTTTTTCCCTGGGCGATTCGCCAGACCTTTGGGTAGTCGAGCGGCCGGTGCTCAATCTTGTTCACCACATGCGGCCAGCGCCAGCCGGTGTAAATCTCGTTCAGTAGCGTGCCAGCCGGATAATGCAACCATGGCGCTGTTGTCTCTTCAGGCTGGAGATGATCGCCTTCAAAGCCGGCCCAGCGCTGCAGCGGGTAATGGTGCCATGCGCGCCCCGCCATGTCCTCGTCAACGTGCAGGTCGCCGTGCGTGAGGATGTCGAGCCCGGCTCTGTCCTGATCGCCAATCAGCACGGCCATCGCGTCCTGAAACTTCTCTCGAAAACGAATGTCGAGCATGCAAGTGTCGAGCGGGCGTCCCCACATACTCACGTCACACCAGCGGGGCCGCGGAAAAGATCCAGTGGTTGTGCTGGGTAGAATCAGATTCGCAGTGGCGGTGAACATGACTTCCTCCAGACGCCGAGATTATACGTCGCAGCAATGCAGTGTGCCTCGGAATCTTCGAGCAACTACCGTCAGAACGTACGAGTATTGCTCACGAACTTAGGAGTGAACAGGAAGAAGGTAAGTAGGTCGATGCGAGGCTTCCGGGGGCGCTAGATATTTCCATCGGAGGCTAGTAGATTTTGACGACGAGACAATAGCGCAAAAAGGGAGTTATGGCATGAGCACTTCATCGACTTCTTCTGTGGCGGCGACGGCAACCGGCTCTCCAGGTCGTCCGCTAGGCGCGATATTTTGGGGTGGGCTTCTGGCGGGCATTTTCGACATCACACAGGCTTTCATTGGCTTTGGCTTGATGGGAGCGAAGCCCTTTCGGATTTTGCAGCACATCGCGGGAGGTGTTTTTGGCGCGCGCTCGATGCAGATGGGATGGACTTCCGCTGCGCTGGGGCTTGTGTTTCACTTCACCATCGCGTTCACGGCGGCAGCGGTCTATTACCTTGCCAGCCGCGTGCTCCGCATCATGGTCGAGCACGCGGTCGTCTGCGGGCTGATTTATGGCGAACTCGTGTTCCTGTTCATGTATTTTGTGGTGCTGCCGCTCACGCCGCTGGGACCAGCGCAGTTTTCGACTGTCACATACATCACTGGGCCAATTGGGCACACGGTTCTGGTGGGTTTGCCGATAGCGCTTTGTGTCCGGCGATTCGCGAGATAAGGCAAACTCACTGGTCATGTATAATCGCGGTTTCTAAGGTCTAACCTGGAGGAAACATGTCCGAGCCGAGCTATGAAGAATTGAAAGCGCGCGTCGAGGAACTAGAAAAGAAAGGCACGGGCCGACGAACTGGTTCGCTGGAATTTCGGGTGGGCGAAAAGGGCGGAGTCAGCGTTTATGGCCTCGGGCGGTTTCCCGTCACGCTGTATTACGAGCAATGGATCCGGCTGCTGGATACCTCTTCCGACTTGCGCAAGTTTCTGGAAGAGAACAAAGCCGAAGGCAAACTGAAGCTCAAGGACAAGTAGTCTGCAAGGAAGAGAGGCTCCGGGCGTCTGTGGGGTAGACGCCCGGAGCCTGGGCGAGTAACAGGCAGGACAAAAACGAAAATCTCTTGACCCGAATTTCACTCCTTATTTCGAAGATTGCGCCACGAGCAGGCAAATGCGCCGCAATTCCTCGTAAGTGAAAACCACCTTCTGGCCTTTGTCGTCGTTTTCGACACGACCCAAACCGGATGCCCGCGAGTAGCGGCGCAACTCGGATGGTGCCATCCCAAGAAGGACGGCCGCGCGGCGCTCATCGACGCGCTCATGAATGTTTCCGTTCATACCAGGCCTCAAACTGTTTGCAAAGACCGAATGACTCCTGCGAACCCTTGTTTACGCCGAATGGATACAGTGCAAATACGAGACCAAACCGGCCAGCGATCTGCGAACGTGCTAAGTCCTGTTGTTTCAATCGGAAACGCGAGAATTGGTAGTTGAGAGCTGGAGAATGTTTCTTTTTTTGCACATTGCGTCCACAGAGATGACCATCAATGGGCGATTGGCTTCCTGTCATGTGCAGGCTGGTTGCCTTGTCGAAAGATTACGAGAGCCAAGGAAGCGAGTTCAGGTCGACGTTGCCTCCGGAAAAGATGACGCCAAGTTTGGCCGGGCGAGCATCGGAGCGAGGTGGCAGGTTCAAAGATGCCACGACACCCGGCTTCAGCAGCGGGGCGAGAGCCACGGCGCTGGAAGGCTCGATGATGATCTTCATACGTTCCCAGATGAGGCGCGCAGTGGAAATAATCTCTTCTTCAGTGACCAGGAGAATGCGTTCGACGTGGCGTCGCAGGATGGTAAAGGTACGCGGGGAGAGGGAAGCGCGCAGGCCGTCGGCAATGGTGTCGCTCGAGTCCTGGGATTGCAGCGTCCCTGTGGTGAGGGACTGATAAGCATCATCGGCGCGGGCAGGTTCGCAGCCGATGATTCGAATATCCTTTCGAATGCCTTGGGCGCCAAGACAAGTGCCGCTGAGTAAGCCCCCTCCGCTGACAGGAGCGAAAACGGCATCGAGATCGGGCATTTCCTCGAGGAATTCTTTAGCGGCAGTGGCCTGCCCGGCAATGATGCGATCGTCATCGTAAGGATGAACGAGATGAGCGCCGGTCTCGGCTTGCACCCGGTCGCAGGTCTCTTTGCGCGAAGACACTTTGGCTTCGCAAAACGTTATTTTGCCACCGTAGGCTTCGATGGCTTGAATCTTCACTTTTGGCGCGTTTTCAGGCATGACGATGTAGGCCGGCACCCCACGCCACGCTGCGGCACAGGCTACCGCCGCACCATGATTGCCGCTGGATTGTGTAACGATCCCGCGCGCGGCTTGTTCATTCGAAAGGGAAAGGATGGCGTTGGCGGCTCCACGAATCTTGAACGAGCCTGTCTTCTGAAAGTTCTCGCATTTGAAGAAGAAGCAAGCGCCGGCCAGGGTGTCGAGTGAGGCGGATGTGAAGACTGGCGCGCGGTGAATCCGCGGCGCAATGCGTGCGTGGGCTTGGGAAATGGCCTCCCAGTTCGGGGCTTGATAGGTAGCCGCTTCGAAAGTGGGCGCAGTAGTCATCGAGTCCATTCTTGATGCTTAGTCATAGCCGACGACATAATTGTCGATTACCCTGTTTAACCTCATTTCTAGCCAATGAAAGAGGCATTATGGCATTGCTAACGTATGACGCCGGGCGGCCTGCCTCAGAAAAGTACTGGTATTACTTGCCCAGCCTATCTTTGGTACTTGACCACCCGTATCCCTCTGATAGGCTTGGACTAACCTTCCTTTTCGCGGGTGCTCGTTACCTTCACACCTCGCGCGAGGAGGACATCATGAGAGCCAGTGAGCGCCGACAGCTCGCCCGGGTCAACCACAGGACGCCTTTGCGTTTCCGCGCGGTAGGCGTAGCCGCCGATAAGACCGAGCATTTTACCGAGGCACTTAATGTTTCCCGAGGCGGTTTCTTCTTCGCGTCCTCGGCTCCCCTCCAGGTTGGCATGCCCATCGAAGCGACCATTCGAATGCCTGCGGAGGTCACCGGAAATTCGGCGCAGGAGATGCGCTGTACCGCTAGGGTCGTCCACGTGCGTAACGAGCCCTACGGCGACGGTCGCATCGGCTTCGGCGTCGAGATCGAGAAATACCAAACCGTGGCTGTCCAAGAACACTGGATGAGCTGAAAGAAGTTCCTAGTCTACTTTTCCGAAGTTCAATAAACCCAAACGACCACAGCCACTCGAAGTGTCCGTATCGCGGATTATTCAGGTACAGGCTCGATCTCAACGTAATCAAGTGCGGCGAGTTCGCCCCCGTCGGGGATTCCTTCGATGCGAATCTCGTCGCCTTGGTGCAGCGTCACTCGGCTGATTTGACGGCGCGTGGAAGTGTCCCCTCCGAGTTTTGCGTTTGGAAGGGTATCGTCGGCAACCCACTCATCCAGTTGATGTCCGGCGGCAAACGCCCGGAACTTCGCCTTGCCATTGTTCTGGTCGAAATACTGGATGTTCAGTTGGTACGTCCCGGAAGCCCCGCCGAAATGGAAACTCGCCGTACAGTCGCTCGCATGCCTCTGGCACACGACAGCCTTTCCACCAGAGGCGGCCTCCGAAGGCTCCACGTCTAAGGGCGCAAATCCTTGAAGCTGCATCGACTCCGCCTCGACGCGATTTGGGTAATGTCCCACGCGGCCTTTGGCGTCAGGAATTCCTGAGATACGCAGGAACCAATTACACACGGCGTCGCGCCAGACAATGGCGTGTCCTTCCTGGTATTTCAACCGTGCCAAAACGAACTCATAACGTTCATCGTCGCCGAGCAAGTTTCGAGTGGACTCCCACATCCTGACGAACTCGTGCACACGCTCGGCGCCTTCGTAGTGCGAGTCATAGATGTGCTGAATCACGGTCTTGCCCGATTTCAGCCGATAGGTGTAAGGCACATGATGGAAAAACAAGAGCAGGGAATCAGGCGTAGCGGCAAGAGTTTCGAATTCTTTCTGAACTTCCGGCGAATACTGCCCGGCATAAGCTGTGCCTGTGACAATGGTGCGATCCATTCCAATGCCGTCGTGATCGGCGCGGTGCCATTGGCCCCAGCCGTTTCTTTCCGACGATTCCACGCCGGGACCGTAGTGGCTTCCCAAAATATCGGTGAGCGTACCGGCGCCGAGCGGACCGCTGTAATTTTCATAAGTCCGCCACGACGAAAGAAGCATCGCGTCGATGGTTCGGATCACGATCGGATCATTTCCGAAGGTGAGACGCGCCCACTCGTCGGCGATCGTGGTGGATGAAAAGTCTGGATTCCACGCGAGGCGTGCGAACCCGTATAGATTCGCCATGGCCATGGCGTTTCCCATCCAGTTTGCATCGAGGCCAACGTTCGTAACCCCCGCGAATCCGCCTAGAGTACTGTGAAAGACCCGGCCCGAAACAATGTTCTTTACAGGAGTGCTACGGTTGCCCACGCGCATGTCAAAGTCGAGCGTCTCTTTCCACATGGGAATGAGGAAGCAAAGGTGGCGTTGCTGCCCCATGTACTCCTGGGTGATTTGCAGTTCGATGGCTTCGTTGGTTTTTTCAAGACCGCCCAAGAGGGGAGACGCGGGCTCACGTACCTGAAAATCGATGGGACCATGTTTGATTTGAACGATGACGTTGTCATCGAATTCGCCGTCAAGCGGGTGAAAAATATCGTATGCCGCTCTGGCGCGGTCGTTTTTTGGATTGCGCCAGTCGAGATGGTGGTCGTAGACAAACGCACGATACATGACGATTCCGCCGTGAGGTTGCAGCGCGCGCGCGACAACATTCGCCGCGTCTGCTGGCGTGCGACCATAACTCGATGGGCCGGGGCGTCCTTCAGAGTCCGCTTTCACTAGGAATCCGGCGAAGTTCGGTATCAGGCGATAAATTTCATCGGCCTTTTCTTTCCACCACGACTGCACGCGGGGATCGAGCGGGTCAAAGGTGTCCAAGCCGCCGAGGGATTTGGGGCTGCTTAGGTCCACGGAAATTCCAAGCCGCACGCCCCACGGGCGAAACGCATCCGCAATGCGCGCCATTTGGGGGAGAAAATCCGGAGCCAGCACGCGAGGGTTCGCGTTCACGTTGTTGACGACGCATCCGTTGATGCCAACCGAGGCGAGCAGGCGCGCGTAATCGCCCGCTCGAGAGAGGTCCGCCCGAACATTGTCATTTTGGAAGAAAATAGAGTGGCCCCCGTAGCCGCGCTCGATGCGGCCGTCGAGATTGTCCCAATCATTCACCCAGCGCACGGGATTGGCAGGCGCCTGCGTTTCCTGCAAATGACTCAGGTCTTCGGCAAACGCGATCTTGCGAAGCAGCGCAAACACTCCGTAAAGCGTTCCGCGATCCGAGGCGCCTGCGACAACGATGCGCTCGTGCCCGTTAATACCGTCCTTCACCAACCAATAGCCATCCGCGCTCAAATTCTTAGGTGGCAGCAAGTCCGGAGCGATGGAATGAAGGTCCGCCGAGGTTCCAAGGATCACGGAGCTCTGTTGCGGCATTCCTTTCTCGACGCGAAGCGTGCGCCCCAACATTCCTCTTACGCCGCGAATGAGCTCTGCCTGGGCGGTTTGCAGCAGTGCTGAGTCGTTGAGGACGCTCACAGCGGCAGGAAAGGAAGCGTACTTTGTCCGTTCCGTTTCCCTCAGTGGCGCGTAGCGCAGCCACGCGTCGTAACCGTTGTCTGCATGCAGTTCTTGAGGAGGGCAAAGGGGCATCAGAAATCCTGCGAGAAGGACGACACGCAGAAAACTACTCGTCTTCATGCCGACCCGGGAATCAAGATTTAGGCGTGGATACCGTGAAAGTGGTTTTGGCAGTACCGACATTTTCAAAGCGATCGTAGACGCGGACGGCAAGCGTGTGCTCGCCGGGAGAAGTCGCGGAAAGACTGAAATCATAGTGCTCGACCGGAGCATCGCTGATGCCGTTGCTGGGTGAGACGAGAATCCACTCGCCACCGTCCAGGCTATATTGTGCGTGGTCTATTGCCGAAGTGGCATCATGCGCAGTGAACTGTACAACAACTCCGGGAGTCGCCGCACGTGACGTTACATCTATCCGCAGTGTTGCCGACAACGTTTCGACCACAGGCGGCGTGTTGTCCACTTCAAAGCGCTCGCTCTCGCGTTCCGCGGCGAGCGCCGCTGCCGGCGGATTTGAAGGCGCATCGGTAGCGACGATTTTCAAGTAATACGCGCCGTCAGCAAGCGCCGTCGTATCGAAGGAATAGAACTTTTGATCTAGTTTGTCCTTCAGCAGCTTCCACGCTTTTTCGTCCTCTCCGCGAAAATAGACGGCGTATCGCAACTCATCTTCGTTATCGTCATGCGCGGTCCAAACGACTGTTTGATATCCCTTTTGCACGACACCTTGGGGCGGCTGCTCGAACCGGCTCGACGATGAGCTTTGCGTGATGGTCACGCCAGCGGCCGTGGGGGCAGCCGGCATTCTCAAAGTAACCGGAGCAGGCTGGTTGGACGAAACCGCAGGCTGACTCTGCGCGCGCACGCCCGGTTCCTGAATCGCAATTCCGTCGATCACCGGAGCGACGTTGCGCGGAAGATACGCCAGGCTTACCCAGTCGACTCCGTCGCCGGGACGGCCATCGTGAATCACTGCTTTCCATTGCGCAAATCGCGCGGAAGGCGCTTCCGTGGCCGCGCTGGATTTGGTGTAAGGACCAAACCAGCGGGACCACTCTTTGCCGGAGTCATCCGTGTTGCCGCTGCGGACGAAAAACTCAACGCGCGGATCATTTCCGTGGGCGGCGTTCGAGCCGGAAGGGGACTTCATCGACGAAGCTGCCGGAGGGCTCCACCACTCAATGCGTCCCCATTGCGAAAACAACTGCGCGTCGAAAGACCGCGACTCGTAAGTGCCTTCGGCCTCATATTCCGGGCCGAGCGAAAACACTTTTCCTGGATTCGAAGTGCATAAGAAAACTTTCCCCGAACCATTTCCAACGATGCCAGTGATCTGTGAAGAGCCAGCCTTCGCGAGCTGAGCAAAAACGCCGCGGCCGTCAATCGCAAGCAGCGCTCCGTTGTTGCCCGTGCCGGCAAGTAGTCGTCCATCGGAAGCAAGTCCTAGGGCGTACACGGAGTCTTCGCGAGAAGTCCAAAGCTCTTCCGGAGCGCCGTCCGGACGGATTCGATAAATGCTGCTGGAGACAAGGGAGAACGGAAGGAACGGTGGCTGGATCTGCGCTTGGCCTTGCGCCACGCCGCTGACCGCGTTCGTGATTGTGGTCGTGCCTTGCGGTGTAGTAATGACAGAAGTGGAAGGCCCGGTGCCCGTGCGTGGCTTCTCTCCAATCGCCGAGGCGTAAATGCTTCCATCCGCAGCGACCGCGAGCGAAGTGACTTCGCGTTTTGAGGTCTCGTAAAGGACAAATCCTTCAGCGGGCGAAATGCCGGCTTTGGAGTTTTTGCCGCCAGCTTGTCCCGTAACGCGAGAAATGCGCAGGATTCGCCCGCTGGGCTCAGTGCCTGCAATGAGGTTTTTGTTCGCGTCGAATGCCAGCACGCGAATGTGCGCTTCCTCACTGGAATAAAATAGTTCCCCCTTGCCGTCTGGACCTACCGCGAAAAGCTGCCCTTTGTCTCCCGTTGCTACATACAGAGTCCCATCAGGACCGAAGGCCAGGTCCCAGATGTATTTGGTCTTGGGATCAAAAAATACAGACTTCTCTCCGGAAGGGGAAGCTTTGTAGACCTTGCCATCAGGAGAAGTGCCCACATAAAGTGTTCCTTTCGAATCAAAGGCAATGGCCTGAGCCGAAAGGTCTGTGGAGTCGAACACGACGCTCGGTTTCGCGTTGGAGTTAAACCGAAATACTTTTCCGGGGGAACCGCCCGCCGCATATAGCGTACCTTTTGGATCCAGGCGCACAGACCAGAGATAAGAAGCGTCGGCGTCCGCCAGCAATGTGAATTTGGGAGCAAGCTCAAGGCGCCCGTCGCTCCGTACCGCGACGCCGTGCGCGGTGCCCTTCAAGAATTCCTCGTACGTGGATTGCCGCCACCGGCGGGTATGTTCAGAAAGAAGAGGCAACGACGTTAGGAAGTAAAGAAGTAGCGAAAAAGCGAAAAGACGAACAACGCGGCGGGTGGCCGGCGAGCGGCCGTCAATCATGAAGATACTCCTTCGCTGCTGAGGGCTGGTCGTGAGCATTCTGTTCACCGGATCTGTAGATTGAGCGAGATGACGCCCGAAACGGGGCCTCCGAGCGGAATTGATGCCTCACTGGCGAGCGACTCGCGAAGCACCTGTACGCTTCCCGGAGCGGGACGGCCGTCGACGATGTTGATTTGCGATAGCGGAATGTTGGGCAGTTCCTTGTCGTCCCAAAGAAGCGTTGGCGCCGGAACAAAGAGCCCCACGTAAATACGATCATTGCGCCGCTCACGGTTTAGCAGGGAGATGAGCTGGTCCAGGCCTGCGGGACCGCCTCCAGTTCCGGTAAAAGCGAAGCCACGCGAGGCGCGATTCATCAGCTCGCCGTCGCTCACCAGGACGCGAAGAATGGTTCCTTTGGATGCCTGCTCCGGAACGCGAACCGTCGTTTCTTTGATCTCTGGCGTGCCACGATAGGGTCGAACCAGAACACGAACGCGGAGTGCCTCTCCCGGAGCAGCCTCGCCCTTTTCTAACCACGCGCTTTCAATCGTGAATGATTTTCTTCCGGCAACGCTCTCCACATGCAACGAAATGCCTTCAACTTTCGCCGGCTCAAATGTATTGGAGAACAGCCGCCCAAAAATATTCTGCATCGTGAGCGCGATGGGAAAACCGTCGGGGGAGAGCGTGTCGCCCGGCGCAAATGTGTTTTCGATTTCCACGGCGGGGTGTCCTTGCAAGCGAATCTCGCCGGTCAGGTGCAGCGTCGTGCTTTCCCCGTAAATAGGATTTTGTGTTAAGCCGTTGAACGTCGTCAGCGCAACAAGCAGCGGCGTGAGTTTGGGATGGTTAACTATCTCAAAGTGCAGTTTCTTTTCCGAGTCGGACGCCCGCAGAGAGAGGTCCAGCGGAATCATCGCGGGAGGCGCGCCAAGTTTTCCGGTCACCGCAGTCAGGTGGTCACTGGTGATCGTGCCGATGGAGCCCGCTACGTTGACGATTTTGGTAGAAGCAAGATCCGATGAGAGGGTCATAACCACTCTGCTTCGCGCCATGGGAAGCTGCACGTCGCCAAGATTCAGGAATGGATGCCCGCAAAGAAAGACGCGGTCCGCCTCAACCGCAGTCACAGTGCACGCGGAGTTGATGGACGCGTCGCCCTGCACCAGCACCATGCCCGCCATATCACCCGCCACCAGGTGACCGTCCTGCGGGCTTGGAGCCGTCGTGCCGCCTTGCGTGGCGACAAGACCGTAGCCCTGGAGCTGATTGGCGAACTGCTGAAGCGTGGCGGGCTGAAAGCCTGAGAAAACCAGCGGGGTTTCGATAGGCTCCAGCGCCGCGCTCGCAGGAAGCGTTGCGGTTGAAGTTGTTCCGGAAGGAACTCCAAGCTGCTGGATGGGAATCTCGCCCGCTGCGGAAGGTGGAGGATTCAAAACATCCTGAATTGGAGTGACTCCGGCAATAGGCTCTTTCGTGAAAATGCCCAGCTTCAGCGAGAGCGCTCCGGCGAGCTTGCCATCCAGATACACAGGGCTCCCGCTCATGCCGGCGACGACACCCGTGTGCTCCACTTTCGGGCCTTTTAGTTGAACCAAAATGATGGACTGCTTCGGGCCGAGGAAATTGTCCAGCACGCCGATGACTTCCAGGTCGAACTTCTCAATCTGGTCCCCGGCAAAAATAGTATAGGCATAGCCTTGCATGCCGGGACGAACTTGGTTTAGGGGAAGCGTTTGCGGCTGCTGCTGGGCTTCAAGGATGCCCGGAATCAGGCAAAGCGCGGCGAAGAACGCGAGGAGAGCGAGGAAAGGGGCAGCGCGACGATTCGACAGATGCAGCCGGGCCGTAAGCATGAACGTTTTATAATACGCGGCACCCGTACTAGAGGCAATTGGACGGCGGGAGGTTGCCCGGTAGGAAGATTCAGCTAGGCGTTCTAGAACCGCATCACAGAAATAAAAGTCACTCAGGAAACGGCAACTTCAGGTCGAACGGTTAACGGGTGACGGGAGGGGCTTTCCTTCCTGTGAGCCCTTCCTTTATAGCTGTGTGTTTGATCCAAACGTTGTCTTCGTCCCTGTTGAGGATGCGGTGATAACCTGCGTTCGGTGTGTGTTTTTGTGCGCGCGTGAATCAAGTATGCGGGCTCACAAGAACGAGTGTTAAACAATGGGCGCTGCAAGCTTAATTCGTTCACGCACATCCTACCTCTCAATCGTGGTGGTGCATGGCGAAGATTTTGTCGGTGGAATCTTCGTAGGGGTAGACGTGGACCATCCAGCCAAAGATCACGGGATGGAAGCGGCCGCCGGCGTCGTTGCAGGCTTCCTGCGTGGCAATCGAGCCGCGCAAGCCGAACCTAGTCCAGTCCGCGTTGCGGCGCTGGCTGGGGGGCGGCATGCAGAGATTCGTGTGGAGATGCCAACTCGCGACGCTCAGCGGAACACGTTCATTGAGCTGCTCTTCGGTCGCGCGCTTGGGCATGGTGTACATTGCGCCGACGAGTCCGTAGCCCGTGGGCGTTTTCTTGTATAGCAGGGAAGTAGGCCGTGCCGGATCAAATTTGAACGCCTCTAAAAAGCCGTTCATGTAATTCGTAAAGTGATATTCCGGCTGCTTGAGATTGGGAAGGAAAATCTTGTAACCGTCGGCGAGCGCCACGTGATAGTCCTTGTATTTGGCGATGCCTGCGCGGAGCTCGTCCACGATTCCCTTTGCGCGTGCGGCGTCTTCAAGAGTTTCGGGCCGCGGCGCGATCATGTGCATGTGCGCGTTGTGAGCATGTTCTCCCATTATCATGTCGTCAACGGCGTGGGCTTCGTTGGCTATCGCGTCGTCCATGTCCATCCCGGGCATGTTGGGATCCATGTCTTGTTGCTGCTGTTGCTGCGACTGCGCAGCGGAAGATTGCGCCTGCGACCCCTGAGCTTGCGTGCCAGGCGCGTGGTGACCGGGCATGGCCGCGAGCAAGACGGTAACGAGGAAGATTGCGCCGACAAGCATGCCGAATTTTGTAACGGCTTGAAGCAACTGACTGCGGGCTGACATTTCTAATTTCTCCTCTCCCTATGATACGTAGCGCAACGCAGCGGGATTTCAGCTCGAAGGACAGCCGGTTCGGCAGAAAAAACTGACCGCAAGGACAGGCGTGCTAGAATTTTTAGGGTGAAGGAAGAAACGATCCAGTCCGCGAAATACTTGAACGGCGCTGTGGAACTTCCGGGCGACAAGTCCATTTCGCACCGCTACGCAATGCTAGCGGCGCTGGCGGAAGGCACAAGCGAGCTTCGGCATTTTTCTGCGGCAGCGGATTGCGCCAGCACCTTGAGCTGCATGAGCGCGCTCGGCGCGGAAGTAAAGATCGAGAAAGATGCCGTTCGCGTAACGGGTCGCGGGGTACAAGGACTGAAGTCCAGTTGGCGTGCGCTCGACGCAGGAAATTCCGGGACGACGATGCGCCTTCTTACGGGAATCCTGGCAGGGCAGAATTTCTCTTCAAAGCTCACTGGCGATGATTCCTTGCAAAAGCGGCCCATGAAGCGTGTGATTGCTCCTCTGCGAGAAATGGGCGCGGACATTCGCGGCCGCGACGATAATTTTGCCCCATTGGACATTCGCGGTGCGAAACTAAAGGCGATTGATTACAAAATGCCGATGGCCAGCGCGCAGGTGAAGTCGGCGGTGCTGCTGGCCGGATTATTTGCCGATGGCATCACCAGCGTGACGGAGCCCGTGCGCACTCGCGATCACACCGAACTTGCGCTCGAGGGATTTGGCTTAAGCGTAGAAAAAAATGGGCCAACCATTCGTATACATGGGTTGAGCAGTGGAAATGGAAGCGGCAAGCTCATCGCGAAATCACTCGATGTGCCGGGAGATTTGTCGTCCGCGGTATTTTTTCTTGCCGCCGCTTCGCTGTTTCCCGATTCGAATGTGCTCATCCACAACGTTGGCCTGAATCCCACACGCACAGCAATTCTGGACGTGCTTGCAGAAATGGGCGCTTCGATTCAAATGCTCGGACTAAAGAGTTCGCAAGGTGAAATCACCGGAGACCTTGCGGTGAAAGGTGCTTCGCTAAAAGGCGGCGTGATCGCTGGCGAGCGGATCCCGCTGGTGATTGATGAGCTGCCAATGTTGGCTGCGCTCGGCCCATTTACGGAGGAAGGTGTGGAGATTCGCGATGCCTCGGAATTGCGTGTGAAAGAGAGCGACCGGATTTCTGCGCTGGCGGAAAATTTGCGGAGCATGGGTGCGAAAGTGGAAGAGCGCCCGGACGGATTGAAAGTGGAAGGACGGCATGCTGGGGATTTGCGCGGAGCGGAGATTGAGCCGCGCGGGGATCATCGGATCGCGATGGCATTTGCGGTGGCTGGACTAGCCGCCGAAGGGAAAACGGTGATTCATGACGCCGATTGCGCGGGCGTTTCCTTTCCGACATTTTTTGCCGAATTAAATCGCCTAGCCGAGCGCTAAGCATCGGCCTTAGGGTAAAGTCCCGATACAGCTTCCGTTTTCTTTTTCCAGAATTTCATTGCAGGTTTACACCCGATTGCCAGTTTCCCCTGATGCTTTATCCTCCAGTCCTCATCTTTCTCCCAGCCTCCGGGCGCCTCGGAAAGCGTCCGAAATCTCTATTCCCTGGTCTTTTATGGGAGTGTGGTCATGAGAATTACTCGTCGCGACTTGCTGAAAAACGCCGGGCTGGCTTCCGGAGCCGCTATGTTTGGAGCGGCTTGTGGGTCTAGCAAATTCTTGCCCATGCAGGATCCTTCGCCGCACTCGGCGGCCTTGCCCAGTCCCGCAGATTCAGGGATTGACCATATTGTCGTGGTAACGATGGAAAATCGCAGCTTCGATCATTTCATGGGCTGGCTCCCGAATGCGGATGGCAAGCAGGCGGGCCTGACGTTCATGGACAAGAACGGCGCCTCGCACTCGACTCATTCGCTTTTAGGCGACAACACCGGCTGCCCTCACCCAGATCCCGATCACTCGTACAACGGCGCCCGTGTGGAATACGACGGCGGCGCGATGGATGGCTTTCTGCGCGCAGGCAGCAACGATGTTTATTCCGTCGGCTACTACGGCGAAGCGGACATTCCGTTTTACGCTGAGCTAGCGCGGAACTATACGACATGCGATCGCTACTTCGTTTCAATTCTGGGACCGACTTTTCCCAATCGCCTGTTTATGCACGCCGCCCAAACGGACCGCTTGACGGACAGCCTGAATTTCACTTCCTTGCCCGCGATTTGGGACGAACTAGCCGCTGCGCGTGTAAGCGCGAATTATTACTTTTCGAATGTGCCCTTCACGGCGCTATGGGGCACGAAGTATCTCGGAATATCGAAGCTCTACGCCGAGTTTCTCGCGGCTGCGGCTACTGGCACGCTTCCCGCCGTTTCCTTTGTGGATCCCAAGTACACGATTCTGGATGATGGCACGGGGAACGACGATCATCCACACGCGGACATTCGCGAAGGAGACAAGTTTTTGTACAAGACATTCCAAGCGGTTGCGAGTGGACCAAAGTGGGCGAACACCGTGTTCATAGTGAACTTTGACGAATGGGGCGGTTTCTTTGAGCATGTTGCGCCGCCTCGCGCCACCGCCGCCAATCAAGTGGACCCTGATATCGTAGATGGAAAGACGTTGCTCGGTTTTCGCGTGCCCACAGTTGTTGCATCGCCCTTCACGAAGGGAAACCCGAGTAGCCCGACTGTAAATTCGATGGTCTTTGATCACACTTCGGTGCTGAAGCTGATTGAATGGCGCTGGGGACTTGCGCCGTTGACGCCGCGCGACGCCAGCAGTGACATCTCGAATCTTGCGAATGCTCTGAATTTCGCAAATCCCGACGCTACGGTTCCGAGTCTGCCCGTGCCGCAAGCGCCGCTCATCGCCTCGCCCTGCTTTCAGAACCTGTTCGGAGGTCTCTTTAGTAGCGGCGGTTCCTCTTCTCCGTCCGAGTGGCGACTACTCGGTCAGGCGGCAAGCAGCTTGGGATTTCCCGCTGGCTCGTAGCGGATCGAGTTGAACAATTCGGAAACGGCTGAGCCGTCTATCCCAATGAAACTTAACCGCGTGTTGAGCTATCTCTCGTAGAATGAGCGCCTTGCGGCTCAGCAAGTTGAGAACGGGAAGCTGCAAGCTAGCTTATGGCGTAAGCTCGTTTGAACGGAAAACTCATCTGCTTTATAGAGCGGTCTCTACGTTTTGCCCGTCGAGCGCACGCCTAGCTGGTTTTTCGGATGGAGATGGAGCCGTAGGTGGTCTTCAGGATGATTTTGGGGCCGCGGACGTTGCCGTATTTTCCTTCCAAATGAGAATCGCCGCCGTTTGACGTCTGTTTCAGGGAATCCGCCGAGAATTCGGAAGCGATGTCGCAGGAGTGGCAGTCGGCGCCAATTTCGAAGCTGGAGGACTCCGGAAGGATCAGCGTGATAGGGGAAGAAGAATTCGTAATCTCGATGTCTTCTTTGGGCGGCGTGGGAAATCGCACTTCGATGTTGCCGTTGCGATTTTCGACTTTTACCTTGCCGCCGGCATTCTCAATGGATATATCGTAGGAATTCGTGCGCAAGGTGAGATTGCCGGGGGCATCGGCGATTTCCAGATTGCCGGAGCCGGTTTCCATGTGGCCGCTGAGCTGAGTAATCGTTAGATCAGTGCGGTGGGAAGTAAAGTGCACGCCTTTGGCGATTTTGTCGGCGCGAACGGGGCCACGAAATTCTCCATCAAGGGTGAGCGCGCCGGTGGCGCCGGAAACATTCACTTCGCCGCCGCGGCCGCCGATCTTCACGTTGCCCTTGGTGTCGGAGACTTTGACGTCTCCCCTTTGCGTGTCAATCGTGACGTCGCTCGATGTGTCGCGCACCTCGACATCGCCCGTTGTGGTGTTGATGATTACGGGCTTGTTCATGTCAGACACGGAGACATCGCCGTGGTCGTTGTGAACCGTGAGCGAAGCTTTCTTGGGAACGGAAATGTCCATGTCCAAACTGACGCGCGAGCCGGCACTGCCCGCGTTGACGGGCCGAATTTCATAGGCGTCGCCACTCTTGGCGATTTCGACAGAAACGGCGGAAGCGAGGTGTTCGGCGTCGGTCTCGCTCCAGGCGTTGACATTCTTTTTGCCATCCACGCGAACCTGCGATTCTTCGGAAGATCGGACGGTAATGTCACCGCGCTCGTTGCGAATGGTGACGCGTGCATCGGAAAGAACCGGTTTCGGTTCGACGTTCAAGTCAAAATTGAACCTCTCGCCGCCTCGGGGCCAGTCAACGCCAAGCCCCCCAAACTTACTTCTAAAGACATCGGAGGCAGCAACAATTCCAAGCAACGAAAGCAGGCCGAGAACCAGCAGAATCTCTCCACCGGAAATCGTGGAAGCACTTTGGCCGGAACGGCTGGCCATCGTGCGTTCGTAGAGCTTAATCGCGCCCCAGAAAATGATGATGAGGGGCCACCAATAGTGAAAGAGGTGAGAAATATCCAAGCCGCGATAGTTGTGCACCAAGAGCAGTACGCCAACAAAGAGAAGGGCGAGGCCGGGGAAGAGTGATCGGCTGGGTGCGGGATTTGGCATGGAGCGTCAGCGCGCCTGGCCCGGTCCTTGCGGTGGCGCCCCCATCGGAGGAGTGGGCGGAACAAGACCGGAAATGTGTCCGTCGGTGGAAGCCAAGCTGCTTGCGAGGCTGATCGCGCCAATCACAATCAGGATCACAGGAAAGGTGTTGCCAAAAGAAAAGTATCCGCCGCGCACTTGGTCGAGGAGGAACAAAACGCCAACCGTGATCACCACCGCGGGGCCCATAAGGCCGCGGATCATGCACCGGCGGCAATTGCAACGAACGCGATCAGTCATCGAAAGTCATCCTCTCCTCAAGCCGCTCAAGGGCGTCCCATCCTATTGCGAAACATCAATACGCCCACGCCAATCAAAACCAAGGGCCATAATCGCCAGAACCGATAAAACGGAAAGATGTTGAAATTGTGAAGGAGAAAAATAACGCCCAGGCCAATCAGAATCATGGGGCCGATGGGGCGATTGATGCTCCAGGACTCCAAAGGATCCGTAGGAGTCTCGCCCGAGTTCCTGGCCCGCGCGGTGCGCATGGCGTCGAAAGCCATGTACATAACAAAACCGGCCAGCAAAAGCGCAAGCAGCAAGTTCGCACTGTCACCCATGTCGCCATTGAGGCCAACAATGATCGCAGTGAACACCACAATGTGAATCAGCGCCTTGTTGTATTCACCGTTGTAGACGGCGCCGAGGCCGGGGAAGAGTCCCAAGAAAAAAGCAACGCCGGGGCTGCCGCCAGAGCGAGCGCTCGAAGCGGGGGGCGGTAGCGTTCCAGGCGAGGGAAGTGCCGCGGCTGGCATCGCCCCAGCGCCTGGAATTCCCATGATGCTGGCCAGGCAATCTTCGCAATAAAGAACGTCTCGCACGGGGCGGACGCACGTTGAACACATAGCCTTGCCGCAATTGCGGCAGTAACCGACAGCGTCCACATCGGAATGGACGGCACACCTCATGGCACTCTCCTGTCCACCAGTGAGCCACTCAAAATCGGGAATTCGCAGGCCAGCACTTCGAGCCGCCTGCTGATGTCGTTGGCTCGGTTCTGCTGCTTCGGAGCAGACGGATTCGTATTTTCCGTCCGGCCCGGCTCCTTCTTCGGAGAGGACTGGGGAATCGCCCCTTCGCGCATGGCGGGATTCTGGTCGCCTTCGTTCATGCGGGACTGAATTTCGTATACAACGCGTAAGTCGCTGACAAACTTCGTGCTACGAGCGTAGACCAGGTGTACCCTGGCGTCCGCATTGCGATAAATAGTCGCAGGAGCGAGATCCGCCAGCCTGGGCTTGCGCCAGTTGAAGCCTATGGCGGTCAACAACAGCGCGATCGTAGCAGCCACGGAGACGGCGCCGTAAACAAAGCTGGGAGATTGCAATCTGCGCAGCCAGGCCCAGAAGTCGTACTTGCTTCGCACGGAACCTACGGTGGCTCTCAGGATCGCCATTTCCAGGTTCGCAGGCGGCTCGACTTGTTCAAGCGCATAGAGGCCGCCGAGCGTATGCGCCACGCTCGCTACAAGCGGGGTGCAGACGGCGCAAGTGTTCACATGCTGATTGAAAGCGCTCCATTCCGCGGCGTCCAACAGCCCGTCGAGGTAATCGCTCAAGCGCGCTTCGGTTTGTTCGCAAGTCCAGGTCATTGTCCTGCTCCGCCGCTCGCTTCGAAAATGCTCACCACAGGCTTCATGCCGGGCGCACTCCCATTTGTTGCAGAATCCTCGCCAGTTCGATGCGTCCGCGATTGATGCGTGACTTCACGGTTCCTTCCGGAACTTCGAGCACTCTTTGTATTTCGATGTACTCCAATTGTTGCAAGTCGCGCAAGATCACCGCTTCGCGCAGCTCCGGCGAAAGCCGAGTGAGCGCGGTTTGCACCTGCCCACTCAACTCACCCAGAAGCGCTTGTTCATCCGGGCGGCGCGCGACGGACTCCTTGTTCTCGACAACCGGCATGGCGTCGTCGAGGGAATCGGTGGCGCGATCCCTCTTGGTTCTACGGTAATGGTCAATTAGCAAATTGCGTGTCACGCTGGTCATCCATGTAGCGAAACCGCCATGAGCCGACCGATAACTGGCCAAAGTACGGTAGATCCGGAAGAACACATCCTGCGTAAGGTCCTGGGCTTCCGTGCGGTTGCCGGTGAACCGGTAGCAGATGTTAAAGATGCGGCGCGTGTGGCGACGCACAAGTTCCTCCCAGGCCGACCCGTCGCCCTGGAGGCATTGCTGGACAAGTTGGGCATCCTGCTCCAACGTATCATCAGCCTCTAAACCTACAACGGTGCAAGGCGTGTCTGCGAGTCGGCTTCTCTCTCAAAAAACCGCTGGCAGTCCATTTGGGCCTGCCAACTATGGAACGAAAACTGCTAGCGAAATGTTCCCTTTGAACATGGGCCAGGCTTTCAACCGTCATTGGTGGCATCTTACTCAGGAGACAAGACTTATACAATAGCCGAAAGGGTATTCAGGGTAGTGCCGCCAAAAGGGCTCCCATGGGGGCATTATCGCCAAAGGTCTCGCTGCGATGGGCGAAGCGGTCCACATCGCCCGGTCCGAATACAAAGCTACCGCCCAATTGAAAAGGGTTTCGTCCGAGTTTGTGTTGCGAATGGCCCTCGGCTTTGGCGCGGGCGCGAGCTTGCGCATTGTCGCTTCGCAATAAGTGAAGCAAATTTGCGCTTTTGAGCTCCATGGCGGAATAGGCTTCCCGTTTTTCATCAATGAGCAGAGGGAAAGTGATTCGAGTTTCCTCGCGAAAGGCGCGTGCGTAGACGCGATCCCCCAAACCTACAGCCGCCAAGTTCGCCCCGCGATCGCGGAAGGCCTGTTCATGCGCGCTCAACTGCGCGACGTGCTCGCGGCAGAAGATTCAACCGTAATGGCGCAAGAAAACAACCACAGCCGTTTGACGGATCCATAGCGAACCCAGGCGCAGCTCGTTGCCGTCCGCATCTGGCAAGTTAATCATCGAAAGGCGGCTATTGAGCGAGCTGTCCATATATGCCCCATTCTGTATAGCCTGAGTAGTCTGTCAAGCTCGCTTTGACGTTCTGGCAAGGGGAGCCGTCACGAGTTTCGCGCAAGCTGGGAGGGGATAATTGCGAATGTCGAGCTGGCTTGACGCGATGGATGGCTCCCGCTAGTCTGGCCAGCGCATGCAAACATCGTCGAGGAAGCTGCTTATCATCCTGGCCGGTCTTGTGTTGGCCGGGATTGTTGTTTATCAGTCCACCGGATTCGTTCACAAGGCCAATTTCAGCGGGGAGAAGCTGTTGCATGCAATAGCGGGAGCAAACTTGTATCTGCTACTGCTCCCCGTGTTCGTCATATATGGCTGTTACGCCATTCGTGCGCTGCGTTGGCAATTATTTCAGGGCAATCTCGGATCTTCGCGCTTCTGGGTCATCTACAAAATGACACTGGCAGGATTTGCCGCGATTTTTATCCTGGGGCGGCCGGGAGAGCCTGTTCGGCCGCTCCTACTGGCGCGGAAAGAGAAGCTGCCGATTGCGGATATGTTCGGGATCTATGCGCTCGAGCGGTTGTTCGATACCGCCAGCACTGCGGTAATTGCGGCGCTGGCGCTGCTCTTCGTCAATTCGCAGTCAGGCGGGGAGACGACGTCAGCGCTAGGAACCGCCGCAAGAACCGCGGGGACGCTCTTGTTCGCAGGGGTGACAGCGGCAGTGGTGTTTCTGGTGTACCTGCGTCTGCATGGGACAGCACTGCTGGAGCGGCGGCTGGGAGGCTGGCGAGCGATGCATGGCTGGCGTGGACCGCTTGCACGAATTTTGCTCGGTCTCGCGCGGGGCGTTCAAGCGATACGCGACATGAAAGAACTCCTTCTGGCCATTTTCTATTCGGGATTGCATTGGTTTCTCGTGTTGTTGGTGTATTACTGGGGCTCGCGCAGTTTTGGAGGAAGACTGGGTACTCTTACCTTGGGTGAAGTGATGCTGGTGATGGCGTTCTCGCTGGTGGGGTCGGTGGTCCAATTGCCAGCCGTCGGCGGCGGAGCGCAGCTTGCTTCGGTGCTTGTGTATACGAAGATATTTGGGGTAGAAACGGAGCCGGCAACCGCGGCCGCGGTGGTGCTGTGGCTGATTGGTTTTGCGGCGTGTTGCCTGGCGGGTGTGCCGTTCCTTATTCAGGAAGGGTTGTCGCTCGGAAAATTGCGCGAACTGGCGCATGAGAAAGAAGCGGCGGGCGAAGCCGCCCAATAACATGCAAGGAGACCCGGCCTCGTGAAGTGTCCTTTTTGCGCGCATGTAGATGACAAAGTGATCGATTCGCGGGAGGGCCGAGGAGGCGACACCATTCGGCGCAGGCGCGAGTGCCTGAAGTGCAGCCGCCGTTTCACCACCTATGAGCGCATTGATGAAATTCCGTACATGGTGATCAAGAAGGACGGACGTCGCGAGCGGTTCGAACGGCAGAAAATCTTGCAGGGGCTTTTGAAGGCTTGCGAGAAGCGGCCCGTGGCCACTCCAAAGCTAGAAGGCATTGTGGACGAGATTGAGGCCGTGGTGCACGAATCCACGGAGCGCGAGTTGACCACCACAGAAATCGGGGAAATGATCATGCATCGGTTGAAGAAGCTCGATAAGGTGGCGTACGTGCGGTTCGCATCCGTTTACATGGATTTCAAAGACGTGCAGGAATTCATGAGCGAGCTGAAGAACCTGCTCAAAGACCGCGCGGTGAAAAAGTAGCGGCGTTAGGGGAGAAAAATGAATCGCAGAAAGTTTCTGAAGTCGGCTGCAGGCAGTGCTGCCGCGGGCGCGGCGATGATTCATCGCGGGCGCTATTTGCTGTTTGCTGGCGGACCGGAATACTCTTCGCGCGCGGTTGAGCTAGTCGAGCGGTCGACGGTCATCGACATGCTCGCACCGTTGTGGATCAGTCCCAGCCAAACGCGGAAGATGTTGGGCAATCCGGACAACTTCAAAGCCGAGGATTTCGCTCCTTACAAAAACTCGGGAATCAATGTTTTCCATATCGCCATTGGAACAGGTGGTCCGGACGCGTATCTGGAGACGCTGCAATTCCTTTCCGGCTACAACAGCCTTATCGCGCGTCACGATGCGTGGTTCGAGCGCGTGGACACTCCCGAACGCCTCGACGGAATCAAACCTTCAGGAAAAGTTGGACTCCTTCTGGGAATTCAGAACTCGGAGCATTTTCGCAAGGCGGACGATGTTGATTATTTCTATGGACTTGGCCAACGGGTTTCGCAGCTCACTTACAACGCGCGCACGTTGATTGGCAACGGCTCCACGGAGCGGCGCGACGATGGCCTCTCCGACTTTGGTGTGAGTATCGTCGAGCGCATGAACAAACTGGGCATGGCGGTGGATGTCTCTCATTGTGGCGACAAGACCACGCTCGACGCTTTTGAACTGTCGAAAAAGCCGGTGCTCATCACGCATTCGAATTGCCGCGCTTTGAATCCGAAACATCCACGCTGCAAAACCGATGAAGCTATCAAGGCCATGGCAGCCAAAGGCGGTGTCATGGGCATTACCGAAGTGCGCATGTTTGTCAGCGCGAAGGAACCTACCGGAGTGGATGCAATGTTGGACCACTTTGATTACGTCGCCAAACTGGTGGGCGTTGAACATGTTGGCTTGGGCAGCGATATTGATCTGCTCGGCTATGACGCGATGCCAGCCGAGGAATACAAGCAGCTCAAAGCCGGCTACAAGAGCACTTACGGCTTCCGCGACAAGATCGATCTCGACGGCTACAACTTTGCAAAGAGGCCGTTCGATCTTGCCGAAGGCTTGATTCGCCGCAAGTACAGTGACGCCAACATCGAAGCCATTCTTGGCGGCAACTTCCGGCGCGTGCTCAAGGGAATCTGGACTGTGTAAAAAGAGATCAGAGATTGTCTGATCTCGGATCTCCGATCTCTGGTCTCCTACCTGGGCCAGACGCCGGCGCTGAAGGATTTGACGGTCTGGAAGCCGAGCTTCTCGTAAAGTTGCACGGCGGTGAGGTTGTCGGAAGTAACCGTAAGCGTCAATTCGCGGAATTTCATCGAACGAAGCGCTTCGGCTGAAGTCTGCATCAGCATGCGGCCGATGCCGTGTCCTTGGAACCCGGGCAAGACACAGATTTGAGTCGTGTGACCGACGCCGGAAGAGACTTCGCTGGTCAAAACAGCCGCAACCAACTCGTCGCTCCCTGGCTCATGCAGGACAAAGGACGCGCCGGGGACAAATTGTCCGCATCCTGGCAAAAGAATAATATTCTTCAGAAATTTTAGCGCGCCAGCGCGGCTGCGGTATTGATCGTTGATTTCACCGTCCACGTGATTGGCGTAGGCCAAGTAAATCAGCTTCGCGCAAGGATCGAAGTAGCGGTCGTTCCAGCGAGCAAGGCGCAGGCCGCCTGAAGCGCCAGGTTTTGCCTCCGGCATCTTGTGCAAGTCAAGCAGCATGAATTGGCGTGTATAGAGATGGAATCCGTGGTCGAGGAGCGGCGCGTCGACCGGGCCACTGAAGGGCATGAGCTGCGCCTCGATGCGCATCAAGTGTGGAATCGCGCGCATGGAAAAGAGCATTTCTTCGAGCAGCCTGCGGCCCAAGGCTTCCTGCGCGAACTTGCAGGAAACATACAGCCCACCGATCAGCCCTTTTTGTTCTTCCAGGACATAGAAGGAATAGCCCGCGGCAGTCCCGCCCTCGAACGCCACGCAGCCGGCGAGCGCGCGCGCTTCCATGAAACGCTTGATCAATTCCAGCGCCCCTCGATAATCCCAATGCAACTCGTCTCGCCAGTGCCGCGCTTCCTCCTCGAGGAGCGGCTCGATTTGGCGCACGGTGGTCTGGCGCAAATCAACGATGTTCATGGGGGCGCGGATTTGGTGAGCTCCCGCCATACTGGCTCTATCATAGCCGATTCGCGAAGGACCGGGGGGAAACGGCCTCCGTGCGGACGATACGAATGCGACACAAAGGCAATGGCTTTTCGAAGGGCACGAAAGACGGTGTGCTACGATAAAAATCGCTGAGTTTGCCATAGGATAGCCGGAGGAAGACAAAGAGTAAGAGGCGCCGCGAACCCAGCGGCTTAAGCGACGCATGCACATCCTTTCCGAACTGCGGTATCCATCGCGGTGGTACACAAAATTGCTGACCTTGGTTTTGGCGCTGGCGTTTTTTGCGGTGTTGGCGACGTCGGCTATTGCGGGGTTTCTGGTCTACCGGATTGTCAAGCCGCAACGCAGCGCGCCCGAAATCAGCATGGCCAGCTTCCCGGGACGGCCGGAGGTTATGGATTTTCAAGTGCCGGAGCTGGGCAAGCGGGAAGGATGGTTTTTCCCCGGCTTGCGGCGGGCGCCCACGATCGTCTTGTGCCATGGCTACGAATCCAGCCGCGGCGAAATACTGACGCTAGTCTCCGCGCTGCAAGACCACCAGTACAACGTTTTCGTTTTTGACTTTGCCGCGCACGGCGCCAACGCAGGAATTACCACGCTCGGCTACCGCGAAGCAGACGAATTGCGCAAGGCCGTCGACACCCTGGCTGCTCGCGACGATCTTGACCCGACACGGTTCGGATTCTGGGGCTATAACCTGGGAGCTTATGCGGCGCTGCGTGAAGCGGAGGACGACAAGCGCATTCGCGCGCTGGTGCTGGATTCCGTCTACGATGATCCCGAGCAGATGGTGAAAGTGGGTGTCGAGCACAACGGATTGGGCACGTTTCCCCTGATGGTGCGCTCCACCCAGTTTAGCTTCGGCTACCTCAACAACGCTCACCGGCACGATCCGACGCTTTCCAGCAAGCTGCTCGCGCTCAACGGCGTTCCCACGCTGTTCATTCAAGCGCTCGACGATCCGGAGTTGGCGGCGATTGCACAGCAGATATTTCTGCAAGCTCCGGAGCCGCGCGAGCAAGCGATTATTGCTCACGGCAATTTTGTGAGTTTGAGCGACCAGGAGAAACGCGAGTACGAAAACCGGGTAGTGTCATTCTTTCTTTTG
>DATEGO010000082.1:0-74865 GCA_035280065.1 Candidatus Acidiferrum sp. | reverse complement strand
CTTCTCTACAGTAAGAAAAACGATCCTGGCGTCCGGGTCGGCTTGCCGCAGAAGCTTTGCTGCTTGGATTCCATTCAGGATAGGCATGGAAATATCCAGAACCACGACATCCGGTCTCAGTTTCAGCGCAGCGTCAAGCGCTGCCTGACCGTCACTTACCGCGCCAACAACCTCGCAACCGTCGCCGGACAAGAGCTCCCGGACACGGTCAAGCATCGGCCCGCTATCGTCTGCTAACAAAGCACGAATCCTGGCCATGCGAGAAATCTCTCACGCACACAAACACGGGTCTGGGCGCGAAGTTTCGCAGGGTGTTCCGAAATGCGCAGAGCTCCTCAAGCCTTCTTTCTCCGTTCCTCCCCGCTCGTTAGGCAGGCTTCTCTGACTTGGAAGGGACACGAACACGAATGGTTGTTCCCCCCCCAGGCTTCGATTCAAAGCTAATCGCTCCATGAACTAGCCGAACTCGCTCCCGCATGCTGGTGAGGCCTAAACCGCAACCTCGCTTTACTGCTTCGATGTCGAACCCACTGCCTAAATCTTTCACGATGAGATGAACTTCGTTTGGCTGCTCCGCTACTTGCACTTCGGCCCTTTTTACTCCACTGTGCTTGACGACGTTGTGCAGGGCTTCCTGTAGCACTCGGAAGAGGGAGAGGCCGATCTCGAATGGCAAAGGACTAGACACATCACTTCTGAAGTCAATCTGCATTTTCTGCCGCTCGCTGAACTCCTTGCACCAGCTCTTCATGCCAGAAACAACACCCAAATACTCCAGTTTTGAAGAGTGCAACTCGTGCGACAGTCCTTGCACTTCGCTCGAAATCGCAGTCGTCTCTTCCCAGAGTTCTTGAAGACGGCTCCGGACTTCCAAGGGATTGTTTCGAAGCTGTTCTAGCCCTATCGCCAACATTGCGAGTCGCTGGTTAATGTCATCGTGAAGCTCTCTGCCAATCCGGATGCGTTCTTGCTCCTGCGCCTCGATTAGTTTTCGGCTCATGGTTGCAAGAGCCTCTTCCATCTGCTTGCGACGCGTAATGTCCTCGGCGAAGATGAGAATCCCTCCGATCGATCCGTCGGCGCTCCGCCAAGGCCGAACTTCCCAACGCAACCACGTGGTCCCGCTTTTCCGATCCCAGCGGTCTTCGTCGGCTCGCAATGTTTCTCCCTCAAGAGCGCGGCGGTGAATCTCTTTCCAACGGTCGGGGATATCAGAAAAAACTTCGTAATGCGAACGCCCCAATACCTGCGAACTGTCGATCAAATAGTCCGCGCAGAAGCGGTCACTCACTTGTAGATAGCGCATGTCCCGATCGAGCATCGCAAGCCCCGCTGGTACATTCTTGACAAAGATCTTCAGCAGTTCCTCCCGCGTCTGCGACAACGCCGCCTGCTCTTCCAAATTGCGATTCAACTGACGCAACGCTTCTTCTACCTTTTTTCGCTGCGCGATGTCGTGAGCGATCTTGGAAAAGCCCACCAGCCTTCCAGATGAATCCTTGATGGGACCAATGACCAAAGAGACATCGACCTTCTTTCCCGTTTTCGTAACACGCTTCGTCTCATAGTGCTCAATGCGCCCTCCCTCCCTCAGCCTCTCCAAAATCTCGTTCTCTTCATCACGTAACTCTGGTGGAATGAGGATGGTAATCGGCTGTCCAATGACTTCTGCCTCCGCATAGCCGAAAATGCGCTCCGCACCCGAGTTCCAACTAGTGATAACGGCACACAGATCCTTGGAAATGATCGCATCCTCAGATGACTCGACAATCGCCGCGTGCCTGAATCGAGCCTCTTCTGCTGTCTTTTTCGCCGTAATGTCCTCCACCATCGCGAGTATCAGCGGAGATGGAAGACTCTTCAACAAAGAGATACTCAAATTGCCCCAGACCAGCGAACCGCCTCGCCGAAAATAGCGTTTCTCTAATTGGTAGTGATCGATCGCACCTGCTCGCAATTGCTGAAAAAGTGCCCAATCTTTTTCAGCATCTTCAGGAGGTGAAAAATCAACACAATGTTTGCTACGCAATTCCTTTTCGCTGAAACCTAGCATCTCGCAAAACGCGGGATTGACGAAGAGCGGTTGCCCTTCAAAATTCTCTACCACAATTCCGATGGGACTCGCGTTGAAGACATCACGGAAAATCTGAGTATAAGGCGCGAGGGTGTGTGCTGCCTCTTCCATGGCCTCCTCCACTCTGGGTGAAGCGTATGCGATAAGCCGGCTTGAGGGCCACGCGACGTGCTAGGCGGATTTATAGACCTCAAATTCGCCTATGGGGACTCTGTGAAACTAAGCCACTTCCAGAGTCCCTCAAACGGATTCGTCTAGGCTTGTAAGCTACCTTATCCGCTAATCTGCTCGTGTTTCTTTTGATCGTGATGCCTTATAAAGCTTATCGAGAAAACCACTCAAAGGGCGGTTTGAGTGTAAAACCGCGAGGCTGCCGCCACTAATCAACCTCCAGCCTCGCGGGTCATTTCCAACATCTTTGATGTCGTCTTTCGAGCGGAATGCGGGAGTCGTATCGATTACTTCCTTGCATAAGAGAGGGCCGGGCCGCTTCCGCGAAGTGAAATTGAATTGTTGAGACAAAGCTAGTCCTCCCGGCGCAATTGCCGCACCTGTCAAAACTGACAGGTGCCAACTCAGCTCTCAAGGCGTAGTTACCATTTTCTGCCGATCGACCAAGACTCAATTGGCCGTTTGAGTCGCAACAATTCGCGAGGCACCGCCAGCCCAACTCGACCCTGGAGACCCTGACCTCTCTCACAGCCTCGCGGACAAGTCCGATGAACCTGACAACAAGTGACGCGAATGGTCTCAAGTGAGGCCAAACGCTTGTTCTGCTTGGCGTTTGTGCGCTTCGAGCGTGACAGCAGTTGACCGCGGTAGACATCCGTAGACCGGGGTGCTCAGGCAGGGCTACGGCACCAAGTACGTCACAAACTCTGCGCAACGCGGATACATTCGGCAGCAAGTAGGCAACTGAGTCTGCACCGGAAACTCGGAAGAGACCGGCACCATTTGAGTCTTTGAAATTGGATTTACATGCTCAAGGTTAGTTGTTTGAGCGAGGGACGCAACACTTGTTTGATACTCCCATGATCTCACTATGGTGATAGGATGCGCCTGGGATGAATGAAATCCTCATCTTCGTCCGAATCCTTTGGGGGGTCATCTTCTTCCTCAATGCAGAACTTATTGCTCTCCTCATTTACCGCCGTAATCACCGAGCGTTCCCTTTCTTCTTTGTCTACGTCGTCTTCAATTTTCTCCAAGGTATCACTCTATTCGAAAGCTATCGAATCTGGGGATTCCGCGCGAGCGAAGCCTTTTGGATAGCCTGGGGATCGCAGGGATTGGTGAGCACGACCCGAGCCCTTGCAGTGGCCGAGATTTGCCGGCGGATTCTGCGAAGATATAGCGGCATCTGGCAGCTCGCTTGGCGTGCGCTGCTCACTGCAGCCATTGCTACAACGGCATACTCGTTGGCGCTCGCCAAACAAAGTTGGCAGCTTACAATCTTAAACCTAGATCGCAGCCTGGAGCTATTGATAGCCTCGGTTATCGTGTTGCTTTTTCTCTTCGCCCGGTATTATGGAGTGGAAGTGGAGTCCGCCATCCGCACAATCGGCGTCGGCTTCTTCCTCTATTCCAGTTTCCGCGTCCTGAACATCACGATTCTGGAGCGCCTGTTGCATCGCTACGCTATACTCTGGAATCTCCTTGAGGCGGTGACCTTCCTGGCGGTCTTATTGCTTTGGAGTTGGGCACTCCGCAAGGCGCAACCCGCGACATCGCTCGCTCCTGAGCTGTCGTCGGAAGTTTATTATCGTGTAATAATGCCCGAGATAAATGTTCGCCTTAGGGTGCTTAACGAGAGCCTGGCTCGGATTTGGTCCCGGAAGTGGAAGGAGCGCTAAGCCATTTCCTCTGGAAGTGCCAAGCCGGGCCATACTCCGAGGCGCAATCGCAATCATAGCCAGTTAGCGGCAGTCGGCGCTTTGTCCCCTATTTTGGTTTCGCTGACGGAAAGGAGTCGCAGGTAGGGGCGGGAATGAAAGTCTACTTCATCCTGGACCCATGCGCCATCCGAGAGGCGACAGCACGACAGCAAGCAATATCTTTCGGTCCGCCTCATCCATCTTAGCGCGATAATGCCGCGGTCGGCAGCGAAACCCAGACGTTTGCTTTTGCGCGCCTCCACGCACTCGAGTCTTCGTTTGCGCGACTCTGGATACCACAAGACTTGAGCTATGATTAGGGGCCAAGCGAGCCAGCAGATTTCGTTACTTATTCCGCACCTTGGAACTGCGGGTTTGCATCGAATGATTGATGCGCATCCTACTTCTAAATCTAAGTGCTGTATCACTTGGGTCAGTCAACAACGCCTTAACCGGTCAAGGCTATGAGATTGCCACCGAGAGCGGGTTGACCGTCGAAAACGTGCTCGCCTTATCGCCCGAAGTGCTGGTGACAGAGGCAACGCCTTCGGATTTGAGTTGCTGTGGCCTCATCACCCAGCTCAAATCGCAGCCCGAAACCGGTCCCTCCATCAAGGTTGTGATGATCGTTCAAGGAGGCGCGTTGGAGCGGGCTCGCGCCCTGGACCTTGGCACCGACGATGTGATTTCGTTTCCATTTGACGCAGTCGAGTTCGCCGCGAGAATTAGAGCGCAATTTCGCGAGCGCAAGCCGGAAGAAGATCTCAAGACCATGCTCAAGTATGCCGTGCAGAGAGAGCACTACGCGGATATCGCTGTAGAATCCCTGAGCGGGAGTGGAGCAAGAAGGCGCCGCTGGCTGATTCCCACGCTTCTTGCGCTAAGCACGGTGGCCGTTCTTGCCTTAGTGTTCCTGGGGGTTTCGACACGCAGCAGCCGCAAAGCCACGCTGCAACTGCGCGCTGAAATAGCCCGTTTGAATAGCGGCCAGCAGCCGCAAGGAGACTTGCTGCGGCGCGCCGAGCAAGCGCGCGGTTCCATCGAGGCCGATTCGCGTTCCTCGTCCGCGACCGAGGATTCTCTGAGGGCGCAGTCGGCAGAACTTCGCAAGAGAGTTGCCTCCGCGGATGGCGCGGACGCCGACGCCCTGAAAAAGCAGCTGCTTGAAACTCAGAATCGCCTGGCCCTTTTGGAAAAAGAAGGCAACATTGCGGAGACGATTGTTCAGAAGTACGGACCAAGTGTCTGCTTGCTGCACGTGGTTGTGGAATTCCGAGACAAACAATCCGGCAAATCGCTCCAGGTGGCAGTGGATGCAACTGGCAAGCCCCAGGTTGACGATAAGGGGATGGCTCAGCTCGACATTGGTGGAGCGGGCCCCCTTCTTCAGGTGGACGCTTTCGGCACCTGCTTTCTCGCTGGGCGCGATGGAACTCTCCTCACAAACCACCACGTTGCGGAACCGTGGTGGCATGACGACGAATTGAAGCACCTGATCGACCAAGGCGTGGACCCTTACGTGGCGTCGTACGAAGCTTATTTTCCGGGAAAGTCTGCGGCCGTTCGGGCCAAGCTGGATCGAATCTCTTCCGAGGCTGATGTCGCGACGCTGAAGCTGGAAACTCCCCTTCCGGCGCACGCGGAGCTGCTGGAACTCGACTCGAGGAGAGAAGCCAGTGTAGCCGGAGAGCCTGTGGTTCTCATGGGCTATCCCACTGCAGTGGAAGGCATTCTGGCGAGAGCGAACTCGGACGTAGTGCAGAAAATTGCAAATGGGGCGCAGGACGTCAGCCAAGTGATGTCGCGAATCGCCTCGCAACAGCTGATCCGGCCAACCACGACACAAGGGCACATCGGCGACGTCTTGAAAGACAAGATTGTGTACGACGCGGCGACTACGTCTGGGGGGTCCGGAGGACCGCTCTTCAATCGCAACGGAAAAGTGATTGGTATAAACTTCGCGATACTAAAGGGCTTTGGCGGTTCGAACCTTGCCGTTCCCGCCAAATATGCGAAGGATCTGCTCAAGTAATTGATCCGACGACAGGGGAGCTTTCCGTTTCCCAAGGTGTAGGGGGTGTATTCTTGTGAGTGGGGAAAGTCTGTTCCTCAGAATGGGATTGCGCAGCAATCCCGAAACTCTCTGCATTGTCAGAAACGCGCTGGGAGAGCTCGCGCAAACTTTGGGATTTGCCGAGGCAGAATGCCGTGCCGTAGTTTTGGCGGTCGATGAAGCCATGACGAACATCATCCGGCACGCCTATCAAGGGAGAACAGAGCAGCCGATTGAAGCTACGTTTCGCCGCATTCAGGTGGCTCGGGATGGCCTGCAACAGCCTGCGCTCGAGATCGTCCTGGAAGATCGCGGTATGAATGTAGATCGCGAAAAGCTTTGTGGGCGGAAGCTGGACGATGTGCGGCCGGGCGGCCTGGGGTTGCATTTCATACGGGAGAGCATGGATACGGTAGAATTTCGGCGCAGGTGGGGCCGGAACCAGTTGCGCATGGTTAAATTTCTGCACGCGGGAAAGTCCACGAAAGGCTCTTGAGGCGAATCCATGTTGCAAATATCTATACGCCAGTCAGACAAGACAGCCATCCTTGATGTTTCGGGAGACGTCGATCTCGCCACGTCTCCTGAATTGCGCAAAGCTCTATTGCGCGAACTTCGGGAGTTGCGAATCCCGCGCGTGCTGCTAAACCTGAAGGAGGTTCGCTACATTGACAGCTCCGGCGTGGCGTCGCTGGTGGAAGGGCTTAAGGCGTCTCGCGACGTCGGTTCGCGGCTTGTCTTGTTTGGCCTGAATTCAGCCGTACGGGAAGTTCTGCAACTCTCCAAGTTGGTTAAGATTTTCGAAATAACAGAAACCGAAGAGCAGGCGGTGGCGCGCTAGGGTGCGAAATCCACAGCCCATGGAACCGGGCCGTAAACGTCATGGAACTTGCATCCCAAATCGGAGGATCCGTTGCAGACGGCCTTGCGTATCTCGGAGGGCTGGCCTCGCTCGGAGGCCGCGCTGCGTACTTCACGTTCGTGGCCCCTTTCCGAGGCAAGCCGCTTCGGTTGAGGCAGGCCATTTCGCAAGCGATGCAAGTGGGCGTTCGGGCGCTGCCTATCCTCTCCCTTATTACATTCTTTATCGGCTTAATCCTGGCGTTGCAAAGCGCGTACGAACTGCGCAGATTAGGCGCATTGAATTATGTGGCCAACGCCGTAGCCATTTCGATGACCAGAGAGCTTGGACCGCTCATCACGGCAATCGTAGTGATTGGCCGCTCGGGCTCGGCGTTCGCAGCGGAAATCGGCACGATGAAGGTTTCCGAGGAAATCGACGCGCTCGAAACAATGGCGATACATCCTGTCGACTTTCTGGTGACTCCGAAGTTTCTGGCCATGATCGTGATGCTGCCGTGCCTGACGATTTGGGCAAACTCCATGGGGATTTTAGGAGGCGCGCTGTTTGGGGTGGCGCAGGCGGATTTCACCTGGATGCGCTACATCCAGGCGTCGCTGGATGCTCTGTTCTTACGCGACATATTGACTGGATTGGTGAAGAGCGTGATGTTCGGCATTACCATTACGGCTGTCGGCTGCTACGAAGGGCTCTCCACCGGAGCAGGCGCGGAGCAAGTCGGGCGGGCGACGACGCGTGCCGTCGTGGTTTCGATTTTTCTGGTCATTCTGGTCGACCTGGTTTTTACATCGGTTTTTTTCTTCATGACCGAACGTTAGTGTGGCGAAGGTCTGAATAGCGTGACAGCTCACACCGGCGGACAAACGGAAACGATGATTTCGCTGCGAAATCTTCGCGTGAGTTACGGAGAGCGGGAGATCCTCCATGGCATCGAATTCGACGTGAAGCGCGGCGAAACGCTCGTGATTCTGGGTGGATCCGGTTCCGGCAAGAGCACGCTGTTGCGCGCACTCGTTGGCCTGGAGAGGCCAAACTCTGGCGAAATCTGGCTCCGCGGTAAAAACCTGGCCGCGGTTTCCGGTAAAGAAATGGACGAAATTCGAAAAAAAATGGGAATGTCTTTTCAAGGAGGAGCGCTCTTCGGGTCCATGACCGTTGGGGAAAACGTCGCCCTTCCGCTGCGCGAGCACACCAAGCTCGAAGACTCGACCATCGAAATTATACTGCGCCTCAAACTGGACCAAGTGGGCCTGGCCGGATTCGAGAATTACATGCCATCCCAGCTTAGCGGTGGAATGAAGAAACGCGCCGCTGTGGCTCGTGCGCTGGCGATGGATCCGGAGATCCTCTTTTTCGACGAACCTTCAGCGGGTCTCGATCCCATTATCGCCGCAGGGGTCGACCAACTCATTTTGGAATTGAAGAAGGCATTTCACATGACCATCATCGTGGTCACGCACGAACTGGCCAGTGCCTTTCTGATCGCGGACCGCATGGTTCTTATTGATAAAGGAAACGTGGTAACCATCGGGACGGTGGAGGAGATGCGTACGAGCACTCACCCTCGCGTGCGGCAGTTCCTGGACCGTGTAGCCGAACCAGAGGTTGCGCAAGAGTTGGACTATCTGCAGATGCTGACGGAAATCACCCGCCCGGACCGTTGAGCGGGAAGCGAGGTGTGCGATGAATTCGAAACGCGAGCAGACGATGGTGGGATTGTTCGTAATCGTTGCTGCTGCTGTAATGGTCGGTACAGTTTTTGCCTTGAGCGGAGCATTCGGCGGGCCGGCAAAAACCTACCGCGCCTATTTCCCATTTGCCGGAGGACTTGAACCAGGCTCGACGGTCCGCTACGCGGGGGGACCGAAAGTTGGGCGCGTGGAAAAACTACAGCTTGATCCAAAGGATGTGTCGCGCATCGAAGTCACTTTCAGTGTGAAGTCGGATTTGCCGGTGAAGACGGACAGTCGCGTGAAGATCATGAGCATGAGCCCACTGGGCGACAATCATTTGGAAATTGTCCCTGGAACTGACAAAGCGGCCATTGCTGCAACGGGCGCGCTCTTGCTCTCGGAACCGTACGTGGACTTCAACGCGTTGACCCAAAAGATCAACGATATCGCGCCTCAAGCCCAGCAGCTTCTCACAACTCTGAACAGCCGTGCGGGCGAATTGCAGGAAACGCTGGCACGGGTCAACGATCTGCTAAGCAGTTCGAACCGCGCGAATCTAGCGGCAACACTTGCCGAAACGCGAGGGATGATTGCGGAAAATCGTCCGCAGGTGAAGTCCACCATACAAAACCTGAATTCCGCCAGCCAAAAACTGCAACCGTTGCTTGAGGATTTGCGCAAAACTTCGGCACAAGCAAATGAAGCTTTGAATCACATCGATTCCTTGATTGGAGAGAATCGTCAGGACGTTCGCCAGGCCATCCTCGATCTTCGGCGCTCTCTGGTGACGGTAAACGATCTGGCCGGCCGGCTCGACCAGACCGTTGACGTGAATTCCGAGAACATCGACGAACTACTCGATAACCTCAGGCATGTTTCCGAGAATCTGAAAGAATTCACAAACACCATCAAGACCAGGCCCTACACCTTGATTCGCTCGAGCAGTCCGCCAGAGCACAAGACGGGGGAGCCACGATGAGTTCGGCGAGAAGAAAAGCCGTGGTCTTCTTGCTCGTGATGGCTGCGGTGTTTCTGAGCGGCTGCGGGGCTACACGGCCAAGCAAGTACTATCAGTTGACCATCCCCGCCGAAACCTCGCCACAGCAAGCACCCGATCCGGCTCCAATCACATTGCTCGTTGGCAACCTGTTCGCTTCCCATCTCTACCGCGAGGACCGCATCGTTTACAGCACGGCGGGAGAAGAAATGGGCACCTACGAGTACCAGCGCTGGGCGGAGCCGCCTGCAGAAATGATCCAGGAGGTTTTGCTGCGGGAACTGCGCGCCTCGGGACACTACCGCACAGTTTATGCGCAACGCAGCAGTACAAATGGAGACTTTTTGCTGCGGGGGCGGCTCTACGACTTCAAGGAAGTTTCAGAAAAAGGGATGATCGCGAGAATGGGTGTCGACTTCGAAATGCGCGACCTCAAGAGTGGTGCAACAGTATGGACTCATTATTACCGGCATGACGAGCCTGTGAACGGAAAGAACGTTCCCGCAGTAGTGGCTGCATTGGATAGGAACGTGCAGCGAGCCGTCAAGGAAGTTGTGGAAAGCCTCGGCCAGTATTTTGCCACGCATCCCTCAAAATAATCGAAGACTCACCTCCTATTTGGGACATGGAATGAAGCGACCGGTCAGGCCGAGCGGCGCAGCGTAAGCAAGGTTACATCATCATCTAACGCGCCGTCGCGGTCGCGATACTGCTGCACCCCGCGGAGCAATGCTTCTGAGAAATTCGCCAACGCGAGCGGCTCACCCAATTTCTTCACGGTTTTCTGCGCGAGCTCTATGAAGCCTTTGGGATTGAGTTGCGTTCCTGCGGGCGACCGAACCTCCGTGGCGCCATCAGAGAACGCCAGGATCATGTCTCCAGGGCCCAGCCGCACACTCTGCTGATTGTATGTCTCCCCCGCAACGAATCCGAGGGGCAAACCTTCAAGACCTTCCCCCAATTCCAAAAATCGCTTTTCGTTCTCGCGCCACAGCAACATGCGTGGATGCGCCGCATAGGCAAAATTGAATTCGCCGCTGGCGGCCTCGAAAGTGCCTGTAACAACGGTGGTCAGCCGCAGAGGGCCATTCGATTTTTCGTTGGACAGCGTGAATGCGTCGTTCAGTGCGGCCAGCAATCCCGCCGTATCACGGATGTCCAGGAACTTGTGCAGCAGGCGGTGGACGTGCCGGGCAACCCCGCTAGCGGTGTATCCGTGGCCGACACAATCTGCGAGAACAACTCGAGCTATGTTGTCAGTGCAAGAAAATACCGCGCAAAGATCACCGCCCTTGTTTCCACCCGAAGGAACGGCAATCACGTCGCTTTCCAAGCCGGCGAGTTCCAAGGAGCGGTGGGCGCGCTCGTTGCCGGCCCAAAGTTCCATGCAACCGAACGGTCGCTTCTCCGACGTGGTACATTCGAACTGGCTGGGTTCAACTTTCTTGAGTCCCATGGCCTCCCTCACTTAGGCGCAATCGAACTATACAGCTTTCGATGCCGCGCCTCCCGCATTGAGGTATAAACTGTATTCCCAAGCGGAGTTCTCCGTAGTATGGTACCGCGGTTGCGCAATTCAATCGGTGGGGGAGTGTCTTGTTCCGACCGATCATCTGCCGATGGTTGCCGGCTATTGCCGTGGTCTTGTTCCTTCCTGTCCTGCGCGCCTGGCAAGCGCCGTCAAGCCCTGCCGAGAAGCCGGTAGACTTCGACCGCGACGTTCGCCCCATTCTCTCGGACAACTGCTTTGCCTGCCACGGGCCTGAGGAAGAGGGCCGCCAGGGGAATCTGCGCCTCGACACAAAAGATGACGTTTTTGCGGATCGAGGCGGGTATCAGATCATCGTCCCCGGTAAAAGCCCGGACAGCCGCCTATACCAACGCATTAGCGCGACGCAAAGGCGCATGCCGCCTGCATCTTCCGGCAGGACGCTGACACAAAAACAAGTCGGATTAATCCGCGAATGGATCGATCAAGGCGCGAAGTGGGAATCCCACTGGTCTTTTGAGCCGCCGAAACGTCCGGCTTTACCTGAAGTCAAAGACAAAACATGGCCAAAGAATCCGATCGACAATTTCACTCTTGCGCGCCTGGAAGCCGACGGATTGAAACCTTCGCCCGAAGCGCATAAGGCCACTTTGCTGCGTCGCGTTTCGCTTGATTTGACGGGTCTGCCGCCTACTCCCACCGAAGTGGACTCGTTTATCGCGGACCATTCTGAGGACGCTTACGAAAAGCGAGTGGACCAGTTGCTGAAGTCACCGCACTACGGCGAGCGCATGGCCATGCAGTGGCTCGACTTGGCCCGTTACTCCGATACGCACGGCTATCACATCGATAGCCTGCGCGAGATGTGGCCATGGCGCGATTGGGTGATTAACGCTTACAACCGAAACATGCCCTTCAACGAGTTCACGATCGAGCAACTCGCTGGCGACCTGCTTCCCAACGCGATGGTTGATCAGAAAATCGCGAGCGGGTTCAATCGCAACAACATGATCAACTTTGAAGGCGGCGCGATCCCGGAGGAATACCACGTGGAGTATGTGGTGGATCGCGCGAGCACTACGGCAACCACCTGGCTCGGACTTACGATGGGCTGCGCCCGTTGCCATGACCACAAGTACGACCCCATCAAGCAGAAGGATTTCTATCGTTTCTTTGCGTTCTTCAACACCGTGCCCGAGCGCGGCCTCGACGGATATGAAGGAAACGCGGACCCGGTGCTGCAGCTGCCTACTCCAGAGCAGAAACGGCAGATGGACGAGCTGAATCAGCAAATCGCCGGCGTCTTAGCGGCCATGCCCGAGAAAGAGATGCTAACGCTGCGGAATGAATGGCAGAAGACGCGGCTTGCATCGTTGTCGGAACCACCGAGCGAGGGCCTCGCGACGAACTATGCGTTTAACGGGGACCTGTCCGACAGTTTGTCCAAGCATGACGGAAAACTCGAGCGAGGCGAAGTGGTTTACGAAGACGGGCCGACGGGCAAAGCTGCCGAATTCAGCGGCGAGGCGGAAGTCAACCTCGGCCAAGCCGGAGACTTTGACGCGCGCGAGCCGTTTGCTCTCGCCGTGTGGGCGGATGTGTACGGATTAAAGAGCAGCGTGGTTCTTCAGAAAAAGGATGCCTCCGAGCATTGGGCCGGCTACCAACTTGGTTTTGACGACGTTGCGTACACGGGCAGGCATCAGCGGAATCTTCGCGTCGTTGCGCGTTTTGCGGCGCGCTGGCCGGATAACGCCATCGAAGTGCGCACGAAGGATCGTGTGCGGATGAATGGCCCGCACCACCTGGTCGTTAACTATGATGGCTCGGGCAAAGCCGGTGGCTTGAAAATCTATGTGGATGGCAAGCCGTCGGAGACCGAGATAAAAAAAGACACGCTAAGCAGCGGCACGTTCCGGACTTCCGCCTCACTGGAAATTGGGAACAAAGATACTGGCGGCTTGTTCCAAGGCCAACTCGGCGACATGCGCATTTATACCCGCACTTTGACCGACGCCGAAGCTGAAAATCTCGCCGTGCATTTTCCTGCGCGCATCCTTTTGACCGAGATTGCGGACGCTCCGGCCAAAGAAATTGCGGCGCTTCAACCCGACAAGCCTCCCGAAGAAGCCGACATTGGCGGACCGCCCAAGGCGGAAAGCAAAGAAAAGAAGCAAGAGCGGCTCGAAAAGCAGCACCAAACGCGCCTAACTGAATATTTTCTGAAGCACGACGCGCCCGAAAAATACAGGCAGCTTTACTCCCGCTTGGCCGAGCTCCGGAAAGACCGCGACAAGCTGGAAAAATCCATCACCACGACTATGGTGATGGCGGAAATGTCCAAGCCGCGCGACACCTTCATTTTGGGCCGCGGACAATATGACAATAGAGGCGATAAAGTTACACCAGGCGTTCCCTCGTTTTTGCCGCCGATGTCGCGCGACATGCCTCCGAACCGTTTGGGGCTGGCTGGGTGGATCCTCGATCCCTCGAATCCGCTCACCGCGCGAGTCGCAGTGAACCAGTATTGGCAGCAATATTTCGGGACAGGAATTGTCAAGACTACCGAAGACTTCGGCTCGCAGGGTGAACCGCCAAGCCATCCCGAATTGCTCGACTGGCTGGCCACCGAGTTCGTTCGCAGCGGCTGGGACGTCAAGGCCATGCAACGGTTGATTGTCACCTCGGCCACCTATCGGCAGTCTTCCATCGCTTCGCATGAACTGATTGAGCGCGATCCCGAAAACCGTCTTCTTGCTCGAGGGCCAAGATTCCGCCTGCCAGCCGAAATGGTTCGCGACAATGCGCTGGCGATCAGCGGGCTGCTGAACGACAAAATCGGCGGGCCGAGTGCGTATCCGTATCAGCCAAAAGGCTTGTGGGAAGAGATGGCGTTCGGTGAAGGCTATTCGGGCCAGAATTACACGCCCTCTTCGGGCGCCGATCTGTACCGCCGTGGAATGTACACGGTGTGGAAGCGCACGGTTCCTCCGCCTTCGCTGACGTTGTTCGACGCGCCCGACCGCGAAAAATGCACTGCGCGCCGAGCCGTGACCAATACGCCGTTGCAGGCGCTGGCGCTTCTCAATGATCCCACATACGTCGAAGCTTCTCGCGCCCTTGCCGAGCGCACGCTGCGAAACGGCGGCAAGTCCGATCACGCGCGCATTGATTTTGCGTTCAAGCTGGCAACGGCGAGAACTCCCGATGCGCAAGAGCGGGCCATACTTCTCAACTCGCTCAAGGAATTCCGCGCGTCCTACGCTCAAGACCGAGCAAACGCGAACAAACTGCTCTCGGTTGGCGAATGGAAGGCAGATGGGAGTGTGGCGCCGCGCGAACTCGCGGCCTGGACGACGATAGCGAGCATGATACTGAATCTGGATGAGACGGTGACGAAGCAGTAGAGGGGGCAGGGAAGTATGGGTGACAGCTTGACTCCGCAAATCAGCGCAGCTATGACGCGCCGACAGTTTTTCCGGCGAAGCACCGCCGGAATTGCCATCGGTATCCCCGCGCTCGCCACGCTCCTCACCTCGGATGGCTTCGCCGCCGATTCCGCCACCGATTCCAAGACCGGCGGACTGCCAGGGCTGCCGCATTTCCCGCCCAAGGCCAAGCGAGTCATCTTTCTGCATCAATCCGGTGCTCCTTCTCAAATGGAGTTGTTCGACTACAAGCCGAACCTGGTCAAATTAGAGGGGACCGAGTTGCCCGATTCCATACGCCAGGGCCAGCGCATTACCGGCATGACCTCCGGCCAATCTTCGTTTCCGGTAGTGCCTTCGATCTTTAAGTTCGACCAATACGGGAAGTCCGGCACCTGGATCAGCGAACTTCTTCCGCATCACACAAAAATCGTCGATGACATCACCATCATCAAGACGGTCTATTCCGAAGCCATCAATCACGATCCCGCGATCACGTTTCTACAAACCGGTTTCCAGCAGCCCGGGCGTCCGAGCATGGGCGCGTGGGTCAGCTATGGACTAGGGAGCGAAAACCAGAATCTTCCGGCATTCGTGGTTCTAATTTCGCAGGCCAACGCGCTAAATCCCGACCAGCCTCTGTTTTCGCGCTTGTGGGGAAGCGGATTCCTGCCTTCGCGCTATCAAGGTGTGAAATTCCGTTCAAGCGGCGATCCTGTCCTGTATTTGTCGAATCCGCCGGGTATGCCATCCACAACAAGGCGCCGCATGCTGGACGGCATCGCCAAATTGAATCGTTTGCTGTCAGAGAGATACGCCGATCCGGAAATCGACACGCGCGTCGCGCAATACGAAATGGCGTATCGCATGCAGACTTCCGTGCCCGACCTCATGGATCTTTCCAAAGAACCGCAGTCCACGTTCGATTTGTACGGGCCAGATTCGAAAAAGCCGGGGACGTATGCGGCCAATTGTCTGCTGGCGCGGCGGCTGGCCGAGCGCGGCGTACGCTTCATTCAGCTCTATCATCGCGGATGGGACCAGCACAACGACTTGCCGCGCGATATCGCGTTGCAATGCAAAGGTGTCGATCAGCCCTCGGCCGGTTTAATCCTCGACCTCAAACAACGCGGCATGTTGGACGACACGCTAGTCGTCTGGGCAGGAGAATTTGGCCGAACCGTGTACTGCCAGGGCAAACTCACCGGAACGAACTACGGCCGCGACCATCATCCCCGGTGTTTTTCGATCTGGATGGCCGGCGGCGGCATCCAGCGCGGCCTCACGATCGGCAAGACCGATGATTATTGCTACAACATCCTGGAAGACCCAGTCCATATCTACGATTTGCAGGCGACCATCCTGCATTGCCTCGGCATCGAGCACACCAAGCTCACTTACAAATTCCAGGGAAGATACTTCCGCCTGACGGATGTCGGCGGCTTCGTCTTCAAAAAGGTGCTCGCCTAAGCGACAACGGAGAGCAATGTTGGTCACTCCGACTGCGCGTAAGAAGACCCTCGTAGATTAACTGGCCTTTGCTCTAAACGATTTCTTCCTTCTCCGCATCCCATTGCACCGTACGTCCCTGGCGCAGCGAGGCATTCGCCATTTGGCAAGCGATCGCTGAGCTGAAGCCCAGTTCAAACGGGCAGTTCGGCTCTTTGCGGCTGCGCACGCAATCAAAGAAATTGTTCATGTGAGCTGCCGTTTCGTCGTCATCACTGCCAACAATATTTGGCTCTCCGCCAACCGCAGCCGGACCTTCGGTTTTCTGCGCACCGTGGCCCTGTGGCTGGAAAGTCACACTGTTCCTCACACGAATCACGGTTCCCTTGTTTCCCAGCGCAAAGTCGTATCCGTCTTCGCCAAAGTAATTGTTGCCAAACGCAGAATTCCAGCTGAACAAGAGGTTTTCCGGCTGGCCCATCGAGACGTTCATTGTGTCGGGGACTTCCATTCCGGGCGAAAGATAGTTATAGCCGGCCATTGTCACGTGGCGCGGTACCTTCAGCCCCAGCGCCTTTTGCCAAAACGCAACCTGGTGGACCATGTTCTCGAAAACATTTCCGCCGGAATAATCCCAGAAAAACCGCCAGTTGATGAAGCGTTGCGGATCGAATTCATGCGGCGCCGCCTCACCTTCGAACTCTTTCCAGGCCACATGGTCCAGATTGCAATCGGAAGGAATGGACCTCTTCCATCCTCCGTAAGGCCTGTTCCGGTAATGGTGCGCGTGAATCGCCGTGATGGTTCCCAGGCCTTCCGGCGTAGCGAGTTCGCGCGCGCGTTCGAACGCTTTCCCGCTTGTGGACTGCACGCCCACTTGCACCACGCGATTCGAACCTTCAAAGGCCCGGCGCATGCGCCGCGCATGATCGGGATTAAACGCCATAGTTTTTTCCTGATAGACGTCCTTGCCTGCCTGGAGGGCGGGAACGAAATTCAAGGCGTGCTGGTGCTGTGGCGTGGCGATCAGCACGGCATCAATGGACTTGTCGTCGAGCAGCCGCCGAAAATCGGTAAATGTCTGTACCGTGGGAGCGAGTTTCTTCGCTTCTTCCTGCCGGCGCGTGTACACGTCGGCGACCGCAACGGCTTGCGTATTGGGCGATTTGAGCGCGTGCTTGAAAATGTCCATCCCGCGCCCGCCCGCACCAATCAAACCGAACCGGACGCGGTCATTTGCTCCGAGAACACTCGGCGGAAAAACCGACGAACCCGCCAGCGCGGCCGCACCTCCCGTGACGTTCCGAATGAAGTTTCTTCGATTCAGCATGATGCCACTCCTTTCAGCTAAACTGTGGAATATTTCCGGCAAAGCGTCTTGATTCTCTCGACCAGCTTGGGAACTCCGGTCGAGGGATCCTCTTCACCTTCATATTCCGCGGACATAAATCCTTTGTAGTTCGCGCGAGCGAAAAGCGGCCACACGCGATCGAAGTCAACGGCTTGCCCATTTTCGAAGACGTCCCGGATGTGCGAGTGCGTTGCGTAGGGAAGAGCGGCCTCGATTTGCGCGTAAGCGTCAGCCTGCGGCGTGGCAATGAAGTTCGTAATGTCGAGATTGATCCCAAAATACGGTGAATCAATGAGGTGAACGAGATCAATGCACACATCCGCATTTTGGGTGATGCCTTCGTGGTTTTCAACGCCAAGCGTAATCCCTTTTTTCCCCGCGTACTCGCAAGCCACCTTGAGCGTCTCCACGGTCCACTGGATGCCCTGTTGTACCGTCGCCCCGGGAGGAAGCTTGCCCGCGAAAACGCGTAGGTGCGATGCTCCCAAAGCTTCCGTGACGTCCGTCCATTTCTTGATCTCCTCCAATGCCTGCAGGCGCTTGCCCGCATCGGGTTGCACGGTGCTGGCGCCCGTGGCTGCACCGGAAAAACATACGCCGTTCTCGTGAGCCAGGTGTCGCAAAGACGCTAGATAGGTGGGCTCGGTCGATTTGAACCAGTAAGCCGTCATGTCCACCGCATCGATCCCAAGCTCGACCGCCCTTCGAATGACGTCCTCCATCGTCATCTTGCCGGCTTTCAAAAGTTTGGCGTAAGAGTAAGCGCAGCAGCCGGTCAGGAGTCGTGGCTTCGTTTCCGTTTGTGCTTCAGTGCTAGGAGTAGAATTCCAGGCGGAAGTTGGCCGCGCAAATTCATTGGCTACGATGACAGCCGGTCCGGCGGTCTTCAGGAAATCTCTGCGATGCATTTGCTTTGGCGTGGGCACTCTCAGCTCCTCCTGAGAATTTTCAGGGCGCTTTCAAGGAATCCGCAGGTAAGAACGCAGGACAGCGCGATACGTGCCAGACTTCGATGCCGTTCGAAGATTTATGGCGAGAATGAGAATACCACTGTCTATGAGCTTGGGTCCCTTCTTTCTGAAAAGAGTTCCGGCGGGGCCGGATTCTTCACATGAATGAGTGACTTCGCCAGGCTCCCCCGCTAGAATCGGTTGGCGTTAGAGCTGAGGGCAATACGAGTGGAAGTTGTTTCGTCGGCTGCAGGATTCCTAATGACACTTTCGCATTCGAGCCGCAGCAGGATGGCTGGGCGTAACTCGCGCGTTTTTCTATTAAGCATTTGCGGCGCCGCTCTCTTCAGCGGTCTGAGTTCCGCCCGCCAACAACCAGCGCTTCAGTCAACAACCCCGCAGGCCACTCCTTCGGAGCAAGTACAAAAGGGACAATCGCTCTTCGCCACTCAGTGCGCGTTCTGCCATGGGCGCGACGCTGCCGGCGGCGAAACCGGGCCTGACCTGACGAGCTCCGAACTCGTGGAAAAAGATGTCAGTGGAAATGAAATCGGTCCGGTGGTGCGCTCGGGGCGCATTGACAAAGGCATGCCGCCATTCAATCTCGCAGACGCGGAATTGGGCGCCGTCGTGGCCTTCATTCACGATCAAAAGACTAAGATGGACTCGAAGCAGGGCCGACGGCGAACCGTGCAGGCCGAAGATCTCCAGACCGGCAACGCTGAAGAAGGGAAGCGGTATTTCAACGGGTCAGGTGGCTGCGCAAAATGCCATTCTCCGAGTGGAGACCTTGCAGGCGTTGCCAGTCGTTTCCGCGGATTAGCACTTTTGGAACGCACCCTTTATCCATGGGGGCGCAGAGCTGGCCCTTCATCATTACCGGTGACAGCCACGGTGACATTGCCTTCGGGAGAAACCGTGATGGGCAAGCTGGCGTACCGCGACGAATTTGTAATTGCTCTCGTGGATTCCTCCGGCTGGTATCGTTCTTGGTTCAAAAGCAACGTGAAGTTCAAGGTGAATAATCCGCTCGAAGCGCATAGCGAGCAGCTCGGAAAGTACACCGAGGAAACCATGCACAACGTGCTGGCGTATTTACAGACGCTGCGCTGAAGCTGATTCTGTTGCGAAAGGTCGCGTTGAAGAAAAATCCTCGCCATGAAACTTGCACGCCGCCGCTTTCTCTTTGTTGCAAGCGCAGCCTTGCTGCTTGCGCTCCAAGGCGTTGCCCGTGCCCAAGGCGCAGACGGTCGCGCAGCGGATCCGATACTGGACTCCGCCACTCTCTTGAAGCCGCCCGCCGACAGTTGGCCGATGTATCACGGCACGTACTCTGGCCTGCACCACAGCAAGCTCGTTCAAATTACTCCCGCAAACGTGTATCAGCTCACGCTGGCTTGGGCGTTCGACACCCACCAGACCGCGGAAATTAAATCCACACCCATCCTCTTCAACGGCATTTTGTATGTGACGACTCCGGACAATGTCTGGGCGCTCGATGCCCGTTCCTCGAACGTCATTTGGCACTACACCTACCCTCCCAATCAGGGTCTCCACATCGGGCATCGCGGCGTTGCGCTCTACAAAGACTCCGTCTACTTCACTACGCCCGACGCGCACTTAATCCGCCTCGATGCGAGAGACGGCACCGTGAAGTGGAACGTCGTGGTTGCCGACGTGAAGAAAGGTTATTGGACGACGTTGGCGCCGTTGATTGTGCGCGAGCATGTGATGGTTGGCACCTCCGGCGATTTCGATAACCTGCCCGGAATGCTGAAGTCCTTTGATCCCGGAACCGGCGACGAACAATGGACGTTCTACAGCACTTTTCCGAGGGAGGCGCCGGAAGCTTTTAGCGGCGGCGCCACCGGCGGAAATATGTGGATCACCGGAACATACGATCCCCAGCTCAATCTCGTTTATTTCGGGACGGGCAATCCCACGCCCGTGCTCGCCGCGCGAGATCGCCCCGGCGACAATCCGTGGACGTGCAGCATCGTGGCCATCAACCCCGACACCGGCAAACTCGCCTGGGGATTTCAAGCCTCGCCGCACGATACGCACGATTGGGATGCCGTCGAAGTCCCCGTGTTGGTGGATGGAAAGTTTAAAGGGGCGCTGCGAAAAATGTTGATGCAAGCTTCGCGAAACGGCTATTTCTTTGTGCTGGACCGCGCGACAGGGAAGAGCCTTCTTACGACGACGTTTGCAGCCGTGAATTGGTCCGCGGGCATGGACAAGGAAGGACGCCCGATTCCCAATCCGGCGAAAGATCCGGCGCGCGACGGCCGGCTCATTGCGCCGGACGAAGGTGGCGCGACAAATTATCGCTCGCCGAGCTTCGATGCGCGGACCGGCCTGTTCCTCGTCAGCGCGCGGGACAGCTACGGCGTTTATTTCTCCAAGCCCGAGGACGGCGAGTATGGCTGGGCTGGCGCCGATTACGGGGTCTTCAGTAAGGGAATGCTGGAAGCGATCGACTATCAAACCGGAAAAATCAAATGGTCGCATGACCTTGGCAGCGGAGGCGGAAGTGCCGGAGTCCTGACCACCGATTCCGGATTGACGTTCACTGGCGATGCTGCGGGCAACGTCCTCGCGCTTCGCACCACTGACGGCAAAACGCTTTGGCATTCGCGCATCGGGCATGTCGGAAACGCTCCCATCACCTATGAGCTCGACGGCAGGCAATGCGTGCTCGTCGCAAGTGGCGGAACACTTTACGCCTGGACCCTCCCTGAGCCTCCCCCTGGCGCTAGGCGGGGAAAAGCGGCTCATTAGCCCGAACTGGCTCATTGGCGAGCCAGCAAGATAAAACCGCGAAACTGGGGTAATGACCGGAGAAAATGCCCGTTTTCCACAGCTAAATGTCAGTTTTCCACTGACATCCCGCCGGCAAAATTAAATTTTTTTTAACAAAAAATGTCGTTGATCATCCTTTTGCAATGCGCTATGGAAACCGCCAAAAACGCTGAATCTTCGCCAAAAGAGCCGCCCTCTTGAAGAAAACCTGACCCAAAGAACAGGTTGCGCCCCAGTCTGCAGTCTGGCAAGTTCCAGACATGGCACGCAAGAAACTCATCGTACTGGACCCTGAAAACAGCTTCGAGGTGGCCAGCCGCCACCTTTACCGCTGCAAAAAGTGCAAAAACGCCGGCATGGAATGGGCCCCGCGGAAGGACCTTTGTCGCCGGGGCCGCCAGCTTTTGCGGGACTTGGACAGGGTCGAGCAGATTTACGAAGCTGTCGAACGCGCTGCGTAAGGCCGCGTCCACGCGACGCGTCCGTCCGGAAATCTCGCTTCCAGTTGCCGCTTGTGGCCGAACCTCGCTTAGTTGGCGGGAACGTGGCGGACTTTTGTCGCTTGCGATCCCGGCCCGGGTTCGGGCACGGGCTTGGGCATCTCCGAGTCTTTGAAACGCGGCACCATCTGGTCGGCCATGGCGATGGCGTAAACGGCGGACGCAATCTCGACGGCGCCCTCTCGAACGTCCTCCTCGTAAATGCGTTCATAGGTGTCGAGATTCGTGTGATGCGTGAAAGAGCCGTAGTCAAATGCGTCTTGCGCCAGGCCAATTCCCGGCAAACCCGCATTATTGAATGAAGTGCTGTCGGTTCCACCCGTCCTGCGGCTGTCGCTCGCAGTCGCGCCCATAAAGCCCCAATCCGCGAATGGCATCAAGGCGTCGCGCACCATATCCGCCGCCGCTGGCGGGCCAAACACGCCCGCGCCTCGCGGCTTTCCCGTGCCGGAGTCAATATTGAAGTACGCATCCAATTTCGCGTACTCGGGCTTCTGGTTCTCAAAGCTTCCAAAATGTTGCTGCACATAAGCGAGCGAGCCGAGCAAGCCTTCTTCCTCGCCGCTCCAAAGCGCCATGCGAATCGTCCGCCGCGGCTTCACATGCAGGGTCGCCAGGATGCGAGCCGCCTCGAGCATCATGGAAGAGCCGATGCCGTTGTCTGTTGCGCCAGTCGCGTCGTGCCAGGAATCGTAATGGCCGCCAAGCATCACGATTTCATCCTTTTTATCGCTGCCGGGAATTTCTCCAATCGCGTTATAGGCGGTAGTTCCTTCGGGATATTCCTTGTTTTGGATATTGATCTTCAGGGTCACCGGGGTGCCGTCGGCCAGGATGCGTGAAATGCGGCCGTAATCTTCGTTGCGCATCACGAGCGTCGGCACCGCGCGGCTCCAGTCAAATGTGTTGTTCCCCTGCGCGATGATGATGCCGTGCGCGCGTCCGCCGTCATTCACACGGACAAGCGCTCCGTTGTCCACCAAAAACTGATCCACCTGCCGTGAAACTTCCTGCCGCGTCAACTGACCCTCGGCCAGTTTTGGCTGCTCGGGGAAGCGAAACGGCTTTGCATTCGGACCGAATCGAGATTTCCATTCGTCTTCGCTGCGCCGCATCGGCGCGGGATTCATTTCTTCCGCGAGTTCCACGTGCCTCCCGACAAACACAATCGCTCCACGGACTTTGTCTTTTACGGAATTCAAATAGGCGTCGAGTTCGGCTTGCGTCGGCTGCTTGGGATCCGCTGCTTTCTCCTTGGCCGGCATTGGCGGCGCTGCCCACTTCGGTTCGGGCGGCGATTGCGAGCCGCCAAAAAAGTTGAAGCCGCCTCCACTTGGCGGGGCCAGTCCCAGCGGATCGAGCTGCACTACTTTCGCGGTCACAACCCCTTTGGTGCCGGGCGTCCACGCCAGCGGCTTCACCATCAGCTGGCCCTGAAAAGGCGCGACAGCTTCTGCGACAAGTTCCATATTTTCCCAACCTGGCACCGGCGTGGCGGCGCTTGGCGGCTGAAAAGTCCACGGCTCGAGATGCGTATTCACCAGTCCCCACGAAGCCATGGTTTTCAACGCCCAATCGTCGGCGGCTTTCAGATTAGGCGAACCCGTTACGCGCGGACCGTACACGTCGGCGACCTCGTGGATGATCCACATGATCTTTGAGTCGTTGGTCTCTTCTGCGCGAATCTGGGCGTAAACGTCTGAAACGCCTGGCGCCTGCGCGGTCGCCGGCAGCGCCGCCAAAATCAAGCAACACAACAAGAACGCACAAACTTTAGCCACGTTTCCTCCCCAACCATTCACGGTTCTTGCTGTTTGCGTTCTCAGCTGCACGTCAATATACATTCCGCTACCGTTGCTGGCAATTCGCGCAAACAGATGTGCGGGGCTCCAAGGCTACTCGGCGCCTTTGGCCGCCAGCGTTTCGACGACGGCGATATTTGCCAGCAGCTCCTCCGGTAAACCGTGGCGCTGTTTCAGGTAGTCGGGACTGTTGTAGGAGACCCAAACTCTACCCTGTTCGTCTTCCCACACCAGAACTTTCAGTGGCAGATCGATGGCGGCGCTGGGAGCGGCCAGCATGAGAGGCGTCCCCGCTTTGGGGCTGCCAAAAATGAGCAGTTTGGTCGGGCGCATTTTCATCCCCACTTTTTCCGCTTCTCCGCTGTGATCGACCAGCGCAAAGAGCGCAACGCCCTTAGATTGCAAAATGTTTTTCAGCTTTTCGACGGTCTGTTCGACCGAGTGATTGCTCGGCTTGTCGATGATTCCTCTGCTCGAGCCTGGTGCGGTCTTGCTTGTTGCTTGTGCCATGATGGTGTCCTCGGTGTTTTCGGAATGTAGATTTGCAGAACCGCGAACATAAATCAGGTAAATCGCCATCGCCAGGCCGACCAGAGCCAGGAATAGCGCCGTCGCGACGGCTTGCTTCAAGGAGCGGTAGGATTCGGGTTGGCCGCGGTCCAGTTCGCGAACCAATCGAACGTGGCGCCAAGCGGAGGAGGAATTTACAAAGACTCCTGCGGCAATGAGGAGCGTGCCAAACCAAAGCGAAAGGCCGGGCGAAGACGCCGGAGCAGCTTGTTGGAAAACCTGGAGTTGCTGCAGGAAGAGTCCGAAACGCGCCACGACAAAACCAAATCCCATCAGGGCGAGGCCGGTGCGGACCCAAGCGAGAAACGTTCGCCCCGCTGCCAAGTAGTCTCGCACATCGGCGTTCTGCCGCGTTTGCGTTGGTGCATCCATCGTTGAGTCTCAGCCGCGTTCTTTCCGATGAGCCCGCGCTTTTTGTTCGAGGCTACTTCCGGAGGTATTTCTTCACATCCATGGTGTATTCGGCGCCGTAGATGTTGCCGGCAGCGTCGGCCGTGAGGCCTTCGGGTCCCGTGGAATCTGCCGAAGACCCGTAGGCCGCGGCGTCGGGCACGAAATATTTGACGGAGCCGTCTTTCGCGCTGCCAATGCGAATGCCGCGGCGGCAGCCGGGATTGTAGCCATAGCCGGGTTTGCCTTCCCGCGACTCGGAATCGGCGACGTAGATCACATCGTCCTTATCAATATAGATTCCGCTGGGGCGTCCGAACTGTTTCCATTCGGCGATGAAGCGGCCTTCCTGATCGAAGATTTGGATGCGATTGTTCTGGCGGTCGCCGACGAACAGGCGCCCGTGCGAATCGAAGGCTAGCGTGTGGGGGCAGTCAAATTCGCCCATGGCCGACCCTTTCTTGCCCCAAGTTTTGAGAAACTTGCCGTGCGAATCGAATTTCATGATGCGCGCGTTGGCGTTGGGCTGCTCGCCGTGTCCGTCGGCCACGAAGATATCACCATTGGCAGCGACGGCGACTTCGGTGGGCTGATCGAACGTATCCAAGCCCGGGCCGGAGACGCCGGCCTTGCCGAGAGTCATCAGAACTTTGCCGTTCTGGTCGAATTTGAAAACCTGCTGGCCCTTGCCGTCTTTCAGCCCGTTGTCGGCGACCCAGAGATTGCCATCATGGTCCACGGTGATTTTGTGCGGGCTGACGAAGAGTCCTTTGCCAAAGCTCTTGAGGAGCTTGCCGGAAGTGTCGAATTCGAGTACAGGATCGAGAGGAGAGCCGGCACAGTTGGTTCCGCGCGAACCGAAGGCGCCGCAGCGGTCGATGGCCCAGATATTTCCATCGGGACCGACAGCGATGCCCGCGGTGGACCCCCATTTCCTGCCACCGGGAAACTGGCCCCAGCTCACACCGGCAAGATACGGGCTGGGCAGATCGTTGCGAGCGCCGAGAGGTGAGACCGTTGGAGGTTGCTGGGCCTGCCCTGTGGACTTTGGCGGTGCGGCAGAAGACTGTGCAAAGGCGCGACCTTGGTGGGATGCATCGGCCACTACGATTGCTCCGACAGTGACAACCGAGAGGGCCAGACCAAGGACAGGCTTATTCCCCGAGCGCTGAAAGGACATACTTTGCTCTCCTCTAGCGAAAGACGCCAAATTTCGGCTTCGACAATAAGGCCGAACCCCGGAGGATGGCAAGAGCGGGTTCCAAACTCGGACGCCTAGTTAAAGTAATACTTGAGGTCCACTGCCCCATCAATACCTACTCCCCGGTACTTGTTGCAAGAATCTCAAAACAAAGGGATTACAAAACTAGGCAGTTTGTAACTCGTTGAAAATACAGAGAGCTCACCCATGGGTGAAACAGGGGTGGCAATTCGTAAGTTGTTGAAAATTCGAGAGGGGGTTGCAGGTTGGAAGGATGAAGAGAGAGAGAACCCATTAGACTCACCTACGGCGGGACATGTTGAGTTCGCTGCCGACGTAGCGCAATCGGGTGAAACGCCTATAGCCTCTCCGGGGAGAGCGCCGGAGAACAGACTACGAAAACGACGAAAAGGCAACGCGAGGGCGTTGAAGCAAGAGTGCTGACACGGCGGCATTGAGAGCACGAAAGCGCGGGGCGATTTTGGTCCAACGCGGCGCGATCATGCCATCGAAGGTTCGAATGAAAAGTGTGGGGCGGCGGAGACTCTTTATGAGACGGAATGAGCCAGTTGGTCAGGCCAATCGGGGGCCATCCAACCGCGAAAGGTGGAAGCGGAACGTGCTTGCTGCAGGGCCGCCCTTAGGATTTGAGTTTCAGCCGCAAGTTGTTTCCGTTCGCGATCACTACCTTGGAAGGCCTTAAGGAATTGCGCTGAGTGAAGGAGGGCCTCGCGGGCGTGCAAAAGCATACGCAGCACAGGAGCGCCGGACAAAAGACTCGCACTCCGGCAAAAGCTGATGGCCAGAGCTAGCTCCGAGAGGATAAACCGCAATTGAGCAGCGCGGGTTGCGGCCACGACGGAACTCTCGGTCCCTTTTCGGTCGCCGGCGGCGGGGGGTTGAGGGCTTCCTGAACGATGCGGGCGGCAGCGAGCAGGGAACTGGTAACAATCTGACGGGCTTCGAGAGGGTCGAGATCCAGCCCTTCATTTAGTTTGGTGGCGAAGGTGTGGGCTTGCGTCCAGGTGCGGAACTCACCGAACTGTTGCTCGACCATGGGGCCGGGGCGGTCTTCGACGGCCCGACAGACAACAGCTCCATTTCCCCAAAACTGCGCCGTAAATGCAATCCTGGGCCTCACGCGAACTCTTTCGTACAAAGGACTCACAGCCGGATCCTAGTACCGCGAGAGTATAGAGCCGTTTAAGGAACTTGTCAATATAATATCGATGTTAAAAACAAGCCGATGATTAGTTGAAGGCTGGCGATTACGGAGCGCGATTCCATCTGGAATCAATTTTCGCCGAGGCTGCAACCACCGTCTTTAGCAGCGAAATTGTCGCGCCGCGGAAAAAACGGGAGCACCTGCGGCTAAGCCGTGTTTCCGGCGGCGTAGGAAGAAAAGTCAATGACGGTGATGATGGCGCCGTCAATCTTGTTGTCGGCGGTGCGATAGGGAAGAATCCGCAACTTGTAACGACTACCCTGGCGATTCGTAATTTCGCGGTCCACTTGGTGGCGGAGATTGGTCATCACTTCAACGACCAAGGAGTGTAGTTCAGGGATTTCGATGGCCGGATTGATGCTCAGAAGCGGGCGGCCGACGTCCCCGATGATCAGGCCGAGGACTTTTTCAGCTTGCGGAGTGAAGCGGCGGATGGAGAGGTCGCTTCCGACGATGACGACGGCGAAATCGATGCCGGCAAAAAGATTGGTCAGGTCGTTATTGATCTGCGTGACTTCCTGGTTGCGGCTGCGCAACTCGTCGTTGACGGTGCTCAATTCTTCGTTGGCGGATTGCAGTTCTTCCTTGGCGGTTTCCAATTCTTCGTTGGTGCTTTGGAGTTCTTCGTTGCTGGAAAGGATTTCCTCGTTGGCGGACTGCAACTCTTCGTTGGTGGCTTCCTGAGTTTCAATCACGGATTGGAGATATTCCTTGGTGGCGGCCAGCTCCTGTTCGAGCTTAGCAATTCTTCCGGAGACGGCGGATTCCGCTTCGCGAACGCGCTTGGACGAGCGTGTGGCGCGGGAGTGCGGAGGAGCAATTGGTTCTTCAAAGACAATCATGAAGTAAAGCTCTTTGAGATTGCCCATGCGGACAGGAACGACCTCAAAGTTGGCGGTGAGAACGGAATCGGGAGCGCCATTGCCGTTGCCATTCTTGATCTGAACGTTTTGCTTGCGGACGGTGACATTGTCTTTCTTCGCTTTCGCGAGGGCGTTGCGAAGCGCCACCAGCAAGCCTTCGCGGGCCATCTTGAGAATGCTAAGACTGGCGCGACCAGGAGCGAGCTTGAGATAGCGATTGACGCTGCCGCGCGTGTGAATGATCTCCAAGTCTTCATTAATGAAGACGGTAGCGGGGGCGTATTGGTTGAGGAGGCGGCGATCAAATTCCTTTTGGGCTTCGAGATAGTTCCAGGTGGTGTCGGGCTGTTTGGAAGGAAGGCCGAAGGGGGACTGGTCGTGGCGGTCGCCGGGGGAGGCAAGCGAAAAAGTGACGGGCTGACGCACGGCCGTAGATTTTTTGAGGAAAATCTTGTTGGCGCGGTCTTCTATAGAGAACAGATTGGTGGATGTGCCGATACCTTCGGAAGTTCCGAGAATGAGATAGCCGCCGTGGCGGGTGGCATAGTGAAACAAAGAGATGATTTTGTTTTGGAGGACGGGCTCGAGGTAGATGAGGAGATTGCGGCAGCAGGTGAGGTCCATCTGGGAGAACGGGGGATCATGGAGGACGTTGTGCTGGGCAAAGATGCACATGTCGCGGATGGTTTTGCTGATGCGGTATCCGCCTTCGACTTTGGTGAAGAAGCGGCGGAGGCGTTCGGGAGAGACGTCGGCCTGAATGTTCTCGGGGTAAATGCCGCTGCGTGCCTTGGCCACACTGGATTCGCTGATATCGGTGCCAAAGAATTGAATGTGGGTTTGAGAAGCCTTGTCGCCGAGAAATTCGAGGAGGGCAATGGCAATGGAATAGGTTTCTTCGCCGGAAGCGCAGCCGGGGGTCCAAATACGCAGGCTGCCTTCTGGAGGGTAGATCTTTACGATGGAGGGGAAAACGTCGGTTTTGAGGGCTTCGAACATTTTGGGATTGCGGAAAAAGCTGGTGACGTTGATGAGCATGTCCTGATAAAGGGCCTTAATCTCCACAGGATTGGTTTGAAGGTATTTCACGTACTCGTCGATTTTTTCCATTTTGTGAACGACCATGCGCCGCTGAATGCGGCGAATGATGGTGGTCTGACGGTAGTGGGTGAAGTCCACGCCGGTGGATTTGCGGAGAAGCTGGAAAACGAGGCTGAAGCCGTTGTTTTCGGCAGGAGCGAGTTCGGGACTCTGGTCGCGGACGATATAAGGGTGGCGGGCGATGCGAGCGAGTTCGCGGGCAATCGCTTTAGGCGAGAGGACCTGGTCGACGCATTCGGCGGCGATGGCGCTGCGGGGCATGGCGTCATATTTTGCGGAGGCCATGTCCTGAGCGAAGGTGACGCCGCCGTGAGCTTGAATTTCGGCGAGGCCGGCGGTTCCATCCGTGCCGGAGCCGGATAAAATGACGCCGATGGCGCGGGTGCCTTGTTCTTCGGCGAGAGCGCGCATGAAATGGTCAATGGACATGTGAGCGCCGCGGGAGTCGCCGCGGGGCGCAAGCTGCAAGTTGTGATTGGAAATGGACATGGTGGCGTTCGGGGGAATTACATAAATGTGGTTGGGTTCGACGGTCATGCCGTTGGTGACTTCCTTGACGCGCATGGCCGTTTTCTTGGAGAGGAGCTCGGTGAGCATGCTGTGATGTTCGGGATCGAGGTGTTGCACGAGGACAAAAGCCATGCCGGTATCGATGGGAAGATTGGAGACGAGTTCGGTGAAAGCCTCGATGCCGCCCGCGGAAGCGCCGACAGCGGCGATCAAGAGATCGTTCTTGCGCCCGGAAAGCGTGGAAGCATTTTCCCTGGGCGAATTGCGTGGATGATTACGCCCCGGCGATTTCGATTTCATTTTCTCTCCGAATCTTGGGAACGGATGGGTATACACCCGGCAGGGTGGAGAGCGCGTTGTGGAGAGCCGCTACAGGGACTAACGGTATCGCACCCGCTTGAGCCTCGCTTCGGCTGCCCGGGCGACCATTCGCCGATTCTAGTCTTTCCTGTGGGTGGTAACAACCTTAAGAAAACACTCAGTCTTGCGGGGGAACCGTTTGCACACAGTTATTGTTCGTGCAGGGCTTCGGAAGCAGAGTGCGTTAGTTCACGTCGGAAGCTCTCGAAGCGTGGCTAAAATAAGGTTCACTCGCATCAAAGGAATGTGCATTATCGCGGATTGCCTGCGGGTACAGATTTCTCGATCGGCGGAGTATGATCAAAATTCTCGCTCTTGAGTCCAAGCCCGGCAAACGGTGGGACTTCATCTGCGTTGCTCGCTGCATGCACCGTTTGGCAAATTGTGCCTCATCTGGATCAGAGGGAGATGGATGAGCAGCGTTAAGCCAACACTTTCGTCTACCATTTCGAAGTCCCTCAAGCCGGATTCCGGAATTTCCCTGGGCCTTGGGCTCACCAACGAGTGCAATCTCAAGTGCGCTTTCTGTTACCGTGATCCCACTCGCGCCGATCGTCTTTCGCTCGAACAAGTCAAGTTGGTGATGGAATCCCTTCCGGTTCGCTCCGTGAATCTGGGAACGGGCGAGAACGGTATGCATCCCGACTACGAAGCTATATTGGCTTACCTCCGATCCCGGCCCGTGAAGCTCACCATCACGTCCAACGGCCACAGTATTGCCGTTCTGGAAGACCAAGACTTGCGTGCCTTCCATGACATTGAATTCTCTCTTGATTACCCAACCCAAGCCCAACAGGATGCCCAGCGCGGCCCAGGGAATTGGGAACTGATTCATCAACAGGCCGAGCGTTGTGTGCGCCTGGGTGTGCCCGTGACGATTATCGCGGTCATGATGAAATCAAACTACCTGCGGCTGGCGGATGTCGCGCGAGTCGCGAAACGGTTTGGCGCCCCTTTGCGTGTGAACGTCTACCAGGCGGTGCGGTCCGACCTCTTCGCGCTCACCTATGAGGAATACTGGCAAGGCTTTCGGCGGCTTTTTCAGAGGACCGATGTGATCGCCATCGGCGAGCCCTTGGTGCGATCGATGGCCGGCCTGCCGCCACTTGAAGGAGGATGCGGCGTCAGCACGGTGCGAGTTACTCCTCGTGCCACAACGCAGCCTTGCGTTTATTGGCCCGGCTCCGGAGAGCCGCTGTCAGCCTTGGTTTTGGCCGGGTCCGAGATTCTGAACTCAGCGCCGTTTGAACAGGCCCGTACACTGCCAGAAGCGTGCCGGTCTTGCGAGTTTCGAGATACCTGTCACGGAGGATGCGCCGGACGACGGCGTCTGCAAGGAGCGCTATCGCACCCGGATCCTTATTGTCCAATCCTTCGGGGCGAGCGCCCGCGGCTCGAAATCCGAATGGCCGCAAATCGCGACCTGCCCAAACTCGGAAGCTCCTGCACCACGATCGTGATGGCTCGAGATTCCGGCTCATGAAGATTTGATGTCAATTGCGCCCAATGAGTCGTACGCAACGAACTGCCCGTTGCTTTACTGCGCGTCCATCCATTTGTCCGAGCCCGCCAGCTTGTAGGCGACATTCGAAAAAAATACTCGGCACGGCGCGCCGTCCGCCGTCCCGCGATGCTCGGTCGAGACAAGGAGGGGCCCAGCCTTCTTGTAGCCCGCCCAAGTTGTTGAAAGCAGACTCGGCTTCTTCGGGCCACCTCGATGATAGGTGAATTCCTTGATTCGCCCATCTGCCCCCACGAAAAGATCCCAAGTATCTCCTGGGGTGTACCCGCCAACCTCCGCGGGATATTTCACTGAGACGAGCGTCGCGGTTCCCGCTCCAATCGGCAATTTTTGCTTGTCCTTTTCTGTCACATTGGCGCTGGTGTCCCAGTACGCATGGAAAGGGAAGATGAACCAGTAATTGTCGTTGACGAACCCAGGCTCAATCTCGTTTTTCACGTTGTCCGGTGCGCCTGCGAGCTGATTACGATTGTAAGTAACCTTCACCGGCTTGCCGTCCTTATCCTTGCTTTCGTACGTGACTTGGCCGGTCTTGGGTTCCCAGGTCCATGTGCGCGAGAGACTCACTTTCAAACTGGGGAGCTCCAGGTTGAACGTATACCGGACGGCGTCGATTTGCCCATACGAATCAATTCCATAAGTCTTGGCAAGCTGTTCGACAATGGGTGGGCGTGTTTGCGCCCGGGAAGTTTCAGCAAGGATTAACATCGCAAAAAATGGGATTAGGATCGTGGTTAAACGGCGCAACTTTATCATGGAGTCCTCCTCAGTGAACAACTGATCGTCGTTTTGGATGACGCGCGAACGCTCTTGGATGCAAAAATAGCATGCCGTGCGATTGGCTTTATTCTACTTGGCCGGTTGAACATTGTTGTGCGGCTGATCGCCTGATCCCCAGCAAAGTAATGATTGCGGCAGTGGCGGCCACGGACCCGTATTCCAGCAGCACAATCCAACCAGGAACAACCCATGGCTGTCCGAGCGTGCGCAACCGCCAGACATAATAAGTAGGAATAATGCTCACTGTCCAGACAAGGATGGGAAGCGTCGAGGTCGACCTTAGGAACGGCACCAGCCACAGCATGTACCATGGATATACCACCGGTGCACACAAAAGTGATGCCGCCATTGGCCAGGCAAACGCGTCCGAAGACGATTCCGCGCACTTTCTTCTCATCCAGGTGGCGATAACAAAGCCGACGAGCGCCGCCAAGCCAGCCACAACCTGTGGAGCCGTTACGCGCTCGAGGGTTGCGAAAACTGGGTCATTGAAGCGGAACCTCTGCACATAGGTGCCGAGCGAACCGAAGGGAATGTGGCCGTGGTCAAGAAATGGCACATACAGAAGTCCGAAAACGAATGCCGCCAGCACGCCGTCGCGCAGGCGGACCCGCTTCCAGTAAAGGGGCAGCAGCACGACCGGCAGCAATTTCACCGCAACAGCCAGCGCCAACGCCGCGGCTGCAACTGCACGCCACCGCCTCAAAAGCGCGGCCGCCGAAACCAACAGCAGCAGCACGCCGACAACATCGACGTGACCGCTACCCGCGACTTCCGTTGCCAGCAGGGGGTGCCAGGCATAAGCTAGAACCCAGTGCTCTCCCTGCCCCGTACGACGCAAGACATCTAGTAACACAAAGACAACCGCCACTTCGCAAATTACGAATGCCACTTTCAGCGCGAAGGCAGACTCATGAATCGCGGTAACGGTGCGAAAGAATAGCTGCGCTCCCGCCGGATATGGGCTCGGTACCTCCGGATTATTTAGAGTACGCGTTTCGGCGGTGTGCAAGCCCGCTAGCGCAGGATCGCTTGGAACGAGTATGTAAGGGTTATAGCCGAGTCGTTGCACGCGGCCATCCCAAAGATAACGATGAATGTCGTCATCTGAGCTCGGTGGCTTCCGAAGGAATTGAAAATGCCACAGAGCAGCCAGCGCAAGACCTAAAAGGATGACGCGCCTCGGAAACACGGGCGTGGAGAAGAGTTCGCGGATGGCGAGGAGATACGCGACGCCAGCAACGGCGAGAGGAATGATAAATGACGGTTCACCCGTATGACTGAAGTTGCGCGAGCAGATCGTCAGCGCCACAAGCAAGATCGCACCGAGTCCATACAACCTTTGCGAGGGCGTGAGTTTCACAGACCTGCCACACTATGACGGAGGCGCGCGACTGCTTGCTCCCATTCGTTCAACCATGCCGCCGTTCGCGGCGCTTTCGTCGGAGCGAGCCGCAGTTCCCGAGCCAGCAGAATCAAATCGTTTGCGACGTCGATGTCGTAGAAGCGTTCCGTGAACGCGGTTGTAAGTCCAAGGGCTGTGGCGCGCGTCAGCAATCTGTCGAGCGCGCTCATTGTTCCCATCCCTTCGCCTTCAAAGAGGAACGGGTGAGCGGTCTTTGCGCCAACCAGATAGTAGCCCCCATCGTGGGTTGGCCCGACAACTACATCGTGCGAAGCGAGTATTTCGAACGCGCTGTCCAGAACCGAAGGAGCGAGGTGTGGACTATCGCTGTTGAACGCAATGACGCGCTGCCCGCCGGCGGCGGTGAAGTGGCGAAAGACAGAAGTCAGTCCTGCTGCAAGACCTTCGCCTTTTTGCGCCACAACCTGAACCGTTTTACCCAATATGTTCGCCAATTCGTCTCGATCCGGTTCAGGGCACATCACCGCAGCTTCGACGCTCGTCAATGACTTTGCCAACGCGACAGTGTCCTCCAAAAGGCAGCGATACAACTCTGTCACGGCGCCAGAAGGAAGTCTCTCGGCAAGTCGCGTCTTAACCATGCCCGGCTTTGGGGCTTTCGCCATGATGACCAGCGTGCGGTTTGGGAGAGAGGAAGACAAAGTAGCCTGGCTGCAGGATTCCATGGAAGATTCGTCTATCGGAACTTACTCCCCTCGCGGCGTTTCCGCTTTTCCACGTCGAAAATAATAGCGCACGATCCGGCTTAGGATGAACCACGCTGCTCCCAGCGTACCCTTCAACGTACCGCCAATCTTAGACTTTCCAATGCGCGGATAATAGCTCACAGGGACTTCCACGATACGAAATCCCGCGATGGCTCCTTTCAAGATCATTTCCACTGCCCATCCGTAGGTCGCCTCTTCCAGCGCGAGCGCGTGCAGGACATCCGCGCGGCAAGCGCGAAATGGACCGAGGTCACTCACCTTCACGCCATACAAAAGCCGGATCAGACCGGCTGCGAGGCGATTTCCAAACGATTGGTGCCACGGTAGGGCACCAGGATTGCGCATTTCGCTGAGGCGCGAACCGAGCGTAATATCGGCGCGCCCTTCGACGATCGGAGCCAACACCATCGGCAACTCCGAAGGTCGGTCGCTGTAGTCACCGTCAAGGAAAACGACCACATCAGGATTCTCTGTATTCGCAAGTCCTGTTAAACACGCTCGACCATATCCTCGGCGCGCCTCCTGAATGACTCGTGCCCCCATCTTTTGAGCCAGATCCGGTGTTCCGTCCGTTGAATTGTTGTCGACAACGATGACCTCAGTAACCAGGTTCGAAGGCAAATCGCCAAGCACACGCCCAATGGCTTCCGCTTCGTTGTGGGTAGGAATGATGACGGACACACGCACACAGACTCGCTCTTACCACAATAGAGACGAAGGGTTACGGCGTGCCAGCAACGCGTCAATGCCCCAAGCCCGGCCTGCGCGTCCCACCGCGAGTCCGAGCGATGCGAGCACCGGAACCAGCAGCTCCCAAATCCATGCGGTGCCCCATTCGGAGACCCAAAGGCTGCCCAGATACAGAAAAGCCACAGTTGCTGCCGGTCGAGTAAGCAACCCAATCACGAGCAGGATACCCAGAGAAATCTCGGTTATGCCCTGCATGGGGGCAGCCATTGCGGCGTGGCTTGCCGCCATACCCATAACCCACTTCCATGCCGCCGGCGAGTGACTGTTTTTGATATAGAAATTAATCAGCCCTGCGTAGCCTGTCGGCGTGTACAGGCCCTTGCCAAGGTTCTCGAAGAAGACCCACACAAACATCGCGCCGATTGTCACGCGAACCAAAGCCAAGCCGCTTGCCGCACTGGACTGACCGAAGCTGACTGAGGTACTTTGTACTGGATCAGGGCTAGTCGTCATCGTGAGCCTCCTCGGAACAGATTGGACTCCAAACACAGGGCGCAATCTTAAACTGTCCATCCCGCCTGTGCCAGATGGATGCGCGAAGGATGCTAAGGTTGCAGCAAAAAATATCAGCTTACTCAATGGAGTGGACAGTTGCCCACACTCAATTCATTGCGCGGCGGCGGGTCGATCAGGCTTGCCGATTATCAAAGTACCGCTCTCCCAGGGTCCGGCTTGCGCATGTCTGGCGGAACACTGGACACTACCGCTAGCGGGGAGAGAAACCTGGAGGCAGGAAAAACTTGTATCTGAGGTTGAATTTCGCGCATCTCAGGCATACCTTCGGCGTGTGCATCCAAAGCAAGGGCCCGCAAGGTTTCATAAACGAGGAGTCCAACTATGGAAATCTCGATTCGACCTACGGCCATTAAGAATTCATTTTTTCGAATCGCAGTGGTTGGGCCGATACTGACTATTCTTATTCTTTCTTCGGCGCTCTCCACCGGTTGCGGGAACCCAAATGCTGCTCCTCCTCCGCCTCCAGCGGAAGTCGAAGTAGCCACTGTGTCGCAAAAAGACGTCCCGATCTATGGCGAGTGGGTCGCCACGCTCGACGGCTTTGTCAATGCACAGATTCAACCTCAAGTGACGGGATACATCATCAAGCAGACTTACAAGGAAGGTTCTTTTGTCCGGAAAGGACAAATGCTCTTCCAAATAGATCCGCGGCCCTTCGAAGCGATCCTCGACCAGGCCAAAGCGCAACTCGCGCAGTCCGAAGCGCAACTAGGCAAGACACAACTCGATGTGGACCGCGACACTCCCCTGGCCAAAGAGCGCGCCATCGCCCAAAGCCAATTGGACAATGACGTTCAAGCGAACCTTGCCGCTAAGGCTGCCGTGAAGGCCGCTGAAGCACAAGTGGAGGAAGCGCAACTGAACCTGGAATTCACCCACGTGACGTCCCTTGTGGACGGCATCGCGGGAATCGCCCAGGTGCAAATCGGAAATCTTGTTAGCCCCACGGCGGTTCTTACGTCGGTGTCGCAGGTCAACCCAATCAAGGCCTACTTTCCGATCAGCGAGCAAGAGTACATGCACTACGCCGAACGAATTAATACCCACAATCAACAGGAAATTCCGTCCGACGCGCCCCCGTTTGAACTCATCCTGGCGGATGGGTCCACTTATCCGCAAAAGGGAACGCTCCTTCTTACCGACCGTCAAGTTGACGTGACCACGGGTAGCATCCGCGTGGTATGCGCGTTTCCCAATCCCAAAAATATTCTCCGTCCTGGCCAGTTTGGCAGGGTGCGCGCAGCGGGGGATGTCCGAACCGGCGCGCTTCTCGTACCTCAAAGAGCGGTCACAGAACTCCAGGGAAACTATCAAGTGGCCGTGGTAGGCAACGACAACAAAGTGAGCATCCGGCCGGTCATAGTCGGGGAACGCGTGGACACCATGTGGATCCTGGAAAGCGGTGTTAAGCCAGGCGAACATGTGATCGTCGAAGGCCTGCAAAAAGTCCACGACGGCTCCACCGTTCGAGTCAAGCAGGCCACGACTCCCACGAAAGGCAGCTGAGTCATGTCTAAGTTCTTCATCAACCGCCCCATCGTGGCGATGGTCATCTCCATCCTCATGGTGATTATTGGAGCGGTCACCATTACCACTCTTCCGGTGGCCCTCTTTCCAAGTATCGCCCCTCCTGAAGTTCAAGTTGTTGCCACTTATGTAGGCGCAGATGCGCAGACCATTGAGCAATCCGTCGCAACGCCAATCGAGCAGCAAATGAGCGGCGTCGACAACATGAACTACATGTATTCGCTGAACTCCACCGCCGATGGAGTGATGCGATTGATCGTCGATTACGACGTAAAGACCGATCCCAACACGGACCTGATTCTCACGCAAATCCGCGAAACACAGGCAGCATCACAGCTTCCGGTGGATGTCACGAATTTCGGCGTGACTGTGCAGAAAACGGTCACCGCTCCCTTGATGCTCGTCACTCTGTACTCGCCCAACGGGACTTATGATGCGCGTTTCCTTGCTAACTACGCCTACATCAACCTAGCCGATCAAGTTACGCGCTCCTACGGAATCGGAAGCGTCCAGATCTTCGGTGCGGGTCAGTACGCCATGCGCCTCTGGGTCAAGCCAGACCAGTTGGCCAAGCTGGCCATCACGGTTCCGGAGATTGTCACTGCGATCCAGTCGCAGAACACCGTGAATCCCGCGGGTCAAGTGGGTAGTGAACCAGTACCGAAAGGCCAGGAATACACCTATTCGGTTCGAGCCCAGGGCCGCCTGACCTCTCCGCAGGAATTCGGACAAATTGTTGTGCGCGAGACTCCGGGTGGCGCCGTTGTCCGCTTGAAGGATGTTGCCCGAGTGGAGCTGGGCGCGCAGAACTACAGCGTTGTGGGCCGCTTGAATGGGAAGCCTGGCGCGCTCCTCGCTGTTTATCAATTGCCTGGTTCCAACGCAGTGGAAGCCGCGAATGGCGTCAAGAAGCTCATGACGGAAGTAAAGACGCGCTTGCCGAACGACATGGACTACGTCATTTCTCTCGACACCACGCTGGCCGTCACGCAAGGCATCAAGGAAATCATAATCACGTTGGGCATCGCCATCGTGCTGGTAATCGTCGTCGTTTACATTTTTCTCCAAGGCTGGCGCGCCACGTTGATCCCCTTGCTGGCCGTTCCCGTGTCGCTGGTCGGTACATTCATGTTCTTTCCCCTGTTCGGCTTTTCCGTGAACACCCTCTCGTTATTTGGGTTGGTCCTGGCTATCGGCTTGGTGGTCGATGACGCTATCGTTGTCGTGGAGGCCGTCGAACGCCACATCGAAGAGGGGCTCTCCCCGAAAGCCGCGGCGCTCAAGGCCATGGAGGAAATTTCCGGGCCCGTCGTGGGCATCGCCTTGGTTCTTTCTGCCGTCTTCATCCCAACCGCTTTCATCCCCGGCATCACAGGCCGCCTTTACCAGCAGTTTGCTGTCACCATCGCCATCTCGGTGATTCTCTCGGCGTTCAATGCGCTTACGCTGAGCCCGGCGCTTGCCGCTTTGTTGCTTCGGCCCAGGACATCCAGCGGGGGTCTTCTCAAACGTTTCTTTTCATGGTTTAACCGCGTTTTTGCCAGCGCCACGAACGGTTACGTTCGGGTCTGTGGTGCGCTCACTCGCAAGAGTGCAATCGCCCTCGTCCTGCTCGCTGTTTTTGGCGCTGCGGCTGGCTGGTTTGGCAGCAAAGTCCCTTCGAGCTTTCTCCCTGACGAAGACCAAGGCTATCTGTACATCAATCTGCAGCTTCCAAGCGCAGCCTCTCTTCAGCGCACCGACGAAGTCGTGAAGAAAATCGAGACCGCTCTGGCGAACACGCCCGGCGTTCAATACACCGCCAGCGTTGTTGGCTTCAGCTTGCTCAGCTTCGTGCGAACCAGCTACAACGCTTTCTTTTTCGTGACTTTGAAACCCTGGGACGACCGCAAGTCCCGTGACCAGCAACTTCAGGCCATCAAGCAGCACATCAATCAAGAATTGTCCACAATTCCGGAAGGCATCGCCTTTTCCTTTTCACCGCCCGCCATTCCCGGTGTTGGCACATCGGGTGGATTTACCTTTGTCCTGGAAGATCGTGCAGGTAAAGACGTCGCATTTCTGGCCTCGAATCTACAGACCTTTCTGACAGCGGCGCGCAAACGGCCGGAAATTGCCGGTTTGAGCACCACGCTTCTGGCGAGTGTTCCCCAACAATTTGTGAATGTGGACCGCGATAAGGTCATTAAGCAGGGCGTCGCCGTGGCCGACGTCTATAAGACGCTGCAAGCATTCATGGGCGGTCTGTTCATTAACTATTTCAACCGCTTCGGGCGCCAATGGCAGGTGTACATCGAAGCGGAAGGCGACTATCGCACCAGAGCAGAAAACGTGGGGCAGTTTTTTGTGAGAAACAACAAAGGCGAGATGGTGCCTCTTGCAGCCCTCACTCGGTTCGAACCGCGCCCCGGCCCCGAATTCACGATGCGCTTCAACGAATATCGCTCGGCACAAATCAACGGCGCGGCTGCTCCCGGTTACAGCGCCGATCAAGCGACGGCTGCATTGGAAGAGGTTTTCGCCCAAACGATGCCGCGAGAAATGGGTTTCGACTACCTTGGAATGTCATTTCAGGAAAAGAAGGCAAGGGAGGGTATTCCGCCGGCCGCGATTTTTGGCTTCTCGCTTCTATTCGTCTTCCTGATCCTTGCGGCTTTGTACGAAAGTTGGTCGCTTCCCTTTAGCGTCCTTTTGAGCACGCCCGTCGCGGTTTTTGGAGCCTTTGCCGTTCTGTGGCTGCGCCGCACCGTTCTTTCGGCCTTTCTGCCGAGCTATATGGTGCAAATCGAAAGCGACGTCTATTCACAAATCGGTTTGGTCATGCTCATTGGGTTGGCTGCCAAAAACGCGATCTTGATCGTTGAGTTCGCTAAAGACGAATACGAACAGGGCAAGCCTCTTGTGGACGCCGCCTTGGAAGGAGCTCGCCTGCGTCTTCGGCCGATCTTGATGACTTCGTTTGCCTTCGTTCTTGGTTGCGTTCCTCTGTGGACTGCATCAGGCGCCGGAGCAGTTGCTCGCCAGATAATGGGAACCACGGTCATCGGAGGCATGCTTGCCGCGAGCCTGATTGGCGTCTTTTTCATCCCTGCAATTTTCTATCTCGTCGAGAAGTGGTCAGGCGCCGGCAAAGCGCGTCAACCAGTCAGTCTTCCAGACGCGACTCCTGCGGAGGGCAACTAAAATGAACAAATGCTTTGCCCTCCTGAGCGCCTTGCTGCTGGGTTCCGGATGTGCGGTCGGCCCGAATTACAAAAGGCCCGCTGTTTCAGCGCCAGACTCGTATCGGGGGTTGACTCCCGAAGAAGCCGAAAAAAAGCAGGCGGCCTCGATCGGCGATCAGAAGTGGTGGGACGTATTCCACGACGAACAACTCCGCTCGCTCATTCGCACTGCGTTGCAACAAAACTATGACGCGCGCATCGCGGCGTCCCGAATCCTGGCGGCACAAGCGCAACTCGGAATCACTCGGGCGAACCAATTTCCAAATCTAAGCGCAGGAGCCGGGATATCCGATAACCGCTCTGCCAGGTCGAAGCTCCTGTCGCCTTTCGAAGGAAGCACCGGGAACGTGAATCTCTCCGCCGCTTGGGAGCTTGATTTCTGGGGGAAGTATCGCCGCGCAACCGAAGCCGCGCGAGCCAACCTGCTCGCCAGCGAGTGGGCCCGCCAGGAGGTTCTCGCAACCTTGGTCGCCAGCGTATCGAGTTCTTATTTCCAACTCCGCGCGCTGGATCTGCAATTGGAAATTTCCAAGCGCACGCTTGGGTCGCGACGGGAATCTTTGCGGCTGACGCAAGTTCTCGCGGATCGCGGCTCGACGTCCTTGCTGGACGTACGTCAGGCTGAACAATTGGTCTTCACCGCAGCCGCAGAAGTTCCAGCGTTGGAACAACAGATCGAACAAGAAGAGAATTTCATTAGCACGCTGCTCGGCAAAAATCCGGCCGACGTTCCGCGAGGCCAAAAGCTGACCGAACAAGCGCAGCCCCCCGAGGTTCCGACGGGGCTCACTTCCTCTTTACTCGAACGGCGGCCGGATATCCGCGAGGCCGAGCAACAGTTGGTCGCCGCCAACGCGGAGATCGGCGTTGCCCGGGCCGCCTACTTTCCGCAGATTTCGCTAAGCGGAGGCGGAGGCTTCCAGAGCGCCGCGTTGACGAACTTGTTCAGCGGACCTGCAGGCACCTGGAACTTTGGGGCTTCGCTAGCGCAACCCATCTTCACTGGGGGCAGGCTTCGTTCCAATGTGCGACTGGCAGAGGCCCAGCAGCAAACGGCGGTGCTTTTCTATCAGCAGACCATTCAAGGGGCCTTCCGCGGCGTCTCTGACGCGTTGATCGCCTACCGCAAATCGCGGGAATTCCGCGCTCAAGAGGAATTGCTGTTTCAATCGGCCCAGGACGCCGCGCATCTTTCCCACCTGAGATACAACGGCGGAGTCACCGGTTACTTGGAAGTCTTGACCAACGAAACCAATTCTTTCTCGGCTGAATTGGCCCTTGTCCAGGCCCAGCTCAACGAGTTGTTGGCGCTGGTTCAATTGTATGAAGCATTAGGCGGTGGCTGGCAACAATGACCGCGCAAAGGCCGGGCTAACAACTCGGGAGCATGACTGCCGCGACTCGAGTGCCGCTTGAACGTTCCTCCATCCGACGCGGCATTTTGGCCCCTCTCACTCGAACTGCAGGATTACGATTTCTGGATTTGAGCCTAGCCGCAGCGGCGGTCCCCAGGTTCCCACCCCGCTCGAGGTGAATACCTGCATCTTGCCAATCCTGCTCAGTCCATATACAAACTGGCGATAAATGCGCCTCGCCATCCAGCTCCACGGGATGAACTGTCCAACATGGGTGTGGCCGGAAAGCTGCAGCGACACTCCGGCTTGTTCCGCCACTTGCGGATGGTCTGGCGCATGCGTCAGCAGAATGCTCGCGCGCTTGCGGTCGAAGCCGATGCCCTCGAGCACTGAAGCAAAATGCGCCACATGCGAGGCATGCCGGTAAGGCACACCAATGATCTGCATGCCATCCGCTTCCACTTTTTCGTTCTGCAGGACGCGCACACCAGCTGACTCCACGGCGCGCAAATACTTGCTATCGTCATCGAACTGCTCGTGGTTTCCCGCTACGAAGTAGACTCCGTGCGGCGCCATCAATTGGCTAAGCGGCTCCGCGGCGCCTCCCGCGTCAATAGCTGTGCCGTCGTACAAATCTCCCGCTATAAAAACGGCGTCGGGCTTTTCGTTCAGAACTTCCCTCACAATCCGCCGCAGAAAGCTGCCGTTCCGGACGTGTCCCAAGTGCAGATCGCTGATGAGGGCTGCCTTTCGTCCCCGCCACGTTTCCGGAAGGTTCGCAAGCCGGACTGTTGTTCGTGTAATTCGCGTCCAGTTTGCATTAAGCACCCCATAGACACCCGCTGCAGTAGCAACGCCGAACAACACTTCCACCATGAAATGGAAGTCCGGGTGCGGCCCGGCCACCCATGTAACTCCAAGCACAAGCCATGAGATGACCGCCGCTACAAAAAGAAAACTGAGGAGGCCAAGCCATATCGCCGCAACTCTGTAGATCGCTCGCACCGCCGCTCCCGTGTATCGCCACGCCAGGAGCGATGCGGCTAGAAAGCTGACGGACAAGATCCCGAGAACAATTTTCAGCCACATCCCGCCAGTGACGTCGTTGGCCGAAGTCGAAAACGTCCAAGTTTCATACAAAAAGACGTGTGTCAGAAAGAGAATCGCCTGCACAGCGGCGATAAACACAACCAAGCCCGCTCGTATTTTCATGCTCTATTGGATTCACGAAACCCTCCGTTGTATGCATTTGGCGAATATCTGAAGGGCCTGTGAACTCTTGCTCCGAGTGTATTGAAGAAACTACCACTAACGCTGCAGGGAACATCTCCATTCTCGCCATCCTGCAGGCACTCTCCTTGGCGAATCATCCCAAGAGTTAGAGTCTATCAACTGGCGCAAGCGTGACGCCCGTGGCATCACACAGCTAAGCCGTTCTTTGCGAGCTTCAAGGCCTCAGACTGCCCTCATTTAGGATGGTCGTAGATTGGCAAATTGGGGGTGGGACTCTCGTAGTCCCGGCCGTACTTATTCTTGTGATTTAGCAACACACTCCGTTGTTCAACGAGCCGGAGAACTCCGAAAGAGTGAGCCGATTCAGACATTTCCACCGTGCGTGTGAGGGCGCTCAAGTCTTCGGGCAACGCCCGCTCATCCCAAACTCGCATTGCATAGCGTCCTGGTGGAAGGTTGGGAATTGTGACCGTTCCTTTGCGATCCGAAATTCCGTAATACTGAGTTCTTATAGAGATAACCACGGCGCTCATTTCCGCATGAATGTTGCAGAAGATGTAGCTGATTCCTGGACGGTCGAAAACGACAGTGCGGCTGCTTCCCGCTTCGTACAGCCCAAGATCGAATCGCTTGCCTTCGAAAAGCGAGAAAACGTTGTGAAAGAAGGGATCGCGGTTTGGGAACTCCACTGGTTCCCCGACTTGAACGACGAGCACGTGTGGTGAAAAACTTTTGTTCTTCTGTACAAGCTGCAAGCGGCGCTGATTGCGAGGAGCCTGCGTCTCGATTGCATCGCCCAGTCGAGTAAGCCAGACAACCGCGCCAGACAGTTCCACTGTTCGTGGCGAAGCGGCGCCTGCAAGTTCAATTCTGCCGCTCGCCGTAACCGATTGTGCCCGCGAGATGGGAGCGGCAGTTAGAATAGGCAAAACCAGCACACAAAGGGAAATCCAGGGATAGATGCGGTTGGTCTTTAGTGGGCGAGTGCGCTTCATTGTGTTGGGAACTGCCCGCCTTTAAAAGAGAACTCCAATGCCCAGGTTGACCTGATCCGCTCTGTCGGAATTTCCAAGGATCGAGAAGGTATGTAACCGGCGGTACTCGGCGGAAAAAAGCAAGTCGGAACGTGGCCGGTAAATGAAGTTTAAAAACGAGCTGCGGTTGCGCGCCAGAGACGGATCGAAATAACTCTGTTGCGCAGCGGGGAAAAACCGAAGGTCTCGCGCGAAAGCGTTGTCTTCTCCAAAGGCTCCATTCCACTCAAGCCTCTCGGTTTGGCGAAACTTTAGTTGCGCCCAGCCTCCTGTTGCATTCAAGCCTCTTACTTGAGTGGCCGAGTCTGTAATCGGTCCGCTGAACAGCGCGCTTCGCCCGATTCCCCCGCCCAGTCCGCCCAGCGCCCGGCCCCGATAAAATTCTCCCGATAGCTCCCACCGTTTGCTTAGCGGGACGGTCCAATCTGTAGTGCCGGCCCACCCGTCTACGATGCGATGAAACCCCCAATCTTGACGGCTGTAATAGCCTCCGATTCCGAGACAGAAATCGTGGCCGAAGGCACGGTGACTCCAAGCAATGCGGCTCGCATAGCCGGGCTGCCTGGATGCTTCCCCTGCCTGCGGCGAGCGATAAAACTGCGAAGTAGGAGGTTCGCCCGTTAATGAATCCAAAATTCCTCCTTGGAGCAGGATATTGGAGTTTTCCGAGATGTTGAGGCGATGCTCGATACGGATTTGAGGTACCCAGCTCCACAGATTTCCAGCGTACGAGAATGCTGGAACGGCAAGCGTTGCGATAGAACTCGCGGAGAGGGGAGAGAAAAAGGCGGCGTCCTGCCCAGCGATAACGGTTGTGTTAGGCCACGCCATGCGCACCGTTCCTGTGCGAAGACGCGCCAGGCCGAAAGTCACACCGTTGAGGGCGTTCGGGAATCCTCCCGCGAAGTCAAATTGCATATCAGCGCTGACTTTTGCCCCTCCAACTTCCGGGCCAAATACTTCGAGTCCAAGCAACGACTGCCGCAGGCTCCCTCCAAAGCTCCCGCCGGAATCGATGGGACGATCCGGTGGAACGAGAGTAGGAAAATCGAGATTGTCGACGCGGCCTTTATTGCCAAAGAGATTGAGAAGCACAATGCCGGAAAGCCGAACGTGGTATTTCGAGGCGCTGGATACTCTTGTCTGATATAGCTCATCCAATTTAGCATTCGTTAGCTGCTGATCTTCTTCCAGCTTCTTGAAGGCTTCCTCGTTGATTTGGCTCATTCCTGCCCGCTCGATCGGCTTAGCTCGGGTTTCCTCCGCAGCCGTTGATGAAGCGACTTTCGGTGGCGTTTCGACTGCAGCAAGTTGCCGGCGAGTTGCCTCTAAGTCTTTGCGAAGTTCGAGCGTCTCCGTCCGAGACACGACCAGCTCTTTACGCATTTCCTCCAACGTCGATTTCAGATCAAGCATCTGTTTTTGCAGATCACGAACGCTGTCAGCTGCAGATTTGCTGGCAGGCGGCGGGGCCGGCTTCGCCGCGTCTTGTCCCCTCACCAAGGGTGGGCCGATGGTGAGAGCCAGAATTCCGGCGCACAGCTTTGCTGTTCGTGAGATCGAGTCCAAAAGACGCACGGCACACCCCCGAAAAAATGACATAGAAAGATGTAAGTCAGGCGGAAACTCTAGTTCAATGACACTCCGTCCTCAGAAACGAGAATCGGCAGCACGAGTTTGAAAACAGTATTGCCGGCTCCGGTGCTCTCCAGACAGGCGCTACCCCCATGATCCCGGAAAATCTTCTGGCAAATCGCAAGCCCCAGTCCGATTCCATTGCGCTTTCCATAGCTTGTGAATGGCTGAAATAATTTTGGTCGGATTGGTTCTGCGACCCCCGGTCCGTTGTCCGCAATTCGAATCTCAATGCCTTCCTTGCTTTCAACGAGCTTGACCTCGATTTTTCCCGATTCGACGGGCACGACTTCACAGGCATTAAGCAACATATTGGCAAAAACGCGTTCGACTTTTTTGTGGTCGAACCAGGTTTCGCACCTGCCTTCGCGACCGACGGAGATACTCACACCCTGAAACTCAGGACGCGAGCGCACAGAGTGAATAGCCCGCTCCACTGCATCCTCAACCGAACCAAAAACGCGCCGTAGCGACTCTCGAGCCTGAGAAAATTCGAGGAGGGAATCTACCAGGTCTGTCAGTTGATCGACGGCCGATCGAATCTCTCGATACAATTCCTCTCGCTGGCTGGATTCCAACTTCGCATCGCATAAGAACTCTGCGTTGGCGACAACAGCCGTAAGCGGATGTCGTAGATCGTGGGAAATGGAGCTGGCCATGCGGCCAATGGTGGCTAGCCGCTCAGCCCCCAGAAGTTCCTGCTGCGTGCGCTGAAGACTGGCCCGCATTCGTTCAAAGGCGGCCGTCACTTCGGCGACCTCATCGCCGCTACGACTAACCAGGGGGTACGCATAATCTCCTTTCTCCAGCGCGCGCACGCCCGCTACCAAATTCCCTAGTGGCTTCATAAATGTTTCAGAGATCAGAAAGACCAGTACACTTCCCGCCAGGATCGCAACCAAACCAAGCACCAGAAGCAAGCGATTCAAGGAGTCGAGAAAGACTGCAGCCTTGTCAAAGGATTTCAGAACGCTCAGGCGAACGAAAGGAGCAACACTCGGGGCCAACTGCACCGTTGTTGCGAGAAATTCTTCATCGCCCAATTGAATTTCCCTGGGGTCGGAGCCCGGTGGGCTCGGTGTGCTGGTGATGAAACGTTCCAGGTCGGATTCCTGTTCAGGCTGCAAAGTGCTTACCACCAGCACGTTGCCGTAATAGAACGCCACCTGGCTCGATGCAATGCGGCTAAGATCGGCAGCTACTGACTCAGAGATTTCATGACCAACGCCCAGCACTCCCAATGCGTTGGCATCCCCGGGTGCTCCAAAATAAATGGGCTGAAGGAAGACTTCATACAAACGCCCCGCCCCATACCACCAAAAACTCGGTTGATCCGCTCCCATAGAATTCTTCAATAAGTCTTGTGCGGCTCCGCGAGTGATTCCCGGGAATGTTGTATGGATCGCCAGTACTTCCCCTTTGGGGTCGGCAAGGACAAAAAGGTCGCCAGGGGCAAGATGCCAAATCTCTGAGGACGCGTCTTGAATGGTTGCAGCATCGCGTGTGGTCATTAGGGCCTTGAGATTGGGCAGATTTGCGAGCAATTCCGCGGAGCGAGTAAGGCCGATCTCACGCTGCCGCTGGACATTTTGAAAAACAGCGACTGAATTGCGAAGGTCCTCCACGATTTCCTTGCGTAATTGGATGCGAACGCTTCGGCGGACCATCCAAAGCGTTGCGCAAGTCAGGCTCGTGGAAACCAGGAGGAGAGAAAGCAATAACTTCGTTCGCAGGCGCAGCCTGATTAGTCGCCCTCTGCGGTTCTTGACGCGGCGCTTTTCCGCAAACATCACATTCTTTTCTGCCTAAGGTACGAACTTATAACCCGCGCCATGCACCGTGTGGAAATGGGAGGGGTTAGCCGGATCGTCCTCCAGCTTTAGCCGCAGCTTCCAGATATGATTGTCTACCGTCCGCGTGGAAGGGTAATTATGATACCCCCAGACATCATTCAAAAGCTCTGAGCGCGAGATGACGCGTCCGGGGTTTTGCGAAAAGAACTTCAGTATCTTGAACTCCTGGGTTGTCATTTGGATGGGCCGATCCCTGCGCGTCAGCTCCATTTTGGCAAAATCGATTGAGACATGATCAAAGCGGAACGAGTCGCTAGCCTGAACGCGGCTGGTTCGTCGCACGGCAGCGCGCACACGGGCAAGGAGTTCGCGCGGGCTAAATGGCTTCGTGACGTAATCGTCCGCGCCCGTTTCCAAGAGCAACACTTTGTCCGCCACGTCAGTCTTTGCGCTGAGAATAATGACCGGCAGCGATGGCGCTTCCTTCTTGATCTCGCGGCACACGTCATTTCCCGCCATCCCCGGCAACCTGAGATCCAGGACTACTGCCGAAGGAGGCGAAGTATGAAACGCCTCAAGGCCGGATTTTCCGTTTGGTGTAACCTCCACGGTGTAACTCTCCGACTCGAAGAGCCTCTTTAGCGCTCTTTGAACAGCGCGATCATCTTCGACGATTAAGATCTTTTCCATCATCCTCGTCTTTGCGGGTCAATCCCTCCGGACTCAAGCCATTCCTCTCAAGGTTACGATGACAAAATCAACCCTTAAAGTAACAGAATCGCTATCCGGAACAAGTGGTTTTCCAAGCCGAGAGATAAAGCAGGCGGTTACATGCGGAAGACATGTTGGAGACAATTTTGTGACAGTTAATCTCAACTCAAGGCAACGCGGTAAATCCCGATCCGAACCACCAGAGCGAGGTTGTCGCATTCAGCCCAAGGGGGGTCGGCGAAGAGTCACGGCGTACCAATCCGGCATATCATCCTTATTGGGAAGCACGTGGCGTCCCCTTGCCGCCAACTTCCGCACTCTGACCTAGTTTCCGGCCAGAGCCTTGAAAACGAATTCCACGGTCTTTTCCTCCTTGGGGGCGACGGTGACTTTCTGAGTTAAGTTGCCAAGCTTTTCCTGCCATGCCGTGATCGTGTACGTCCCGGCCGGAAGGCCTTTCAAGATGAATTTCCCGTCTTTGTCAGTGACTGCAAAATACGGGTGCTTGAACACTGCAATATAGCCCTTCATCCACGGATGGATGTTGCATTTCACAGGAATGGCGACTTCCTGCCTGCCAAAGGTAGCCTCTATCGGCGGTACTCCTTGCGCTTGAGATTGATTCCACTCCCGATTGTTCGCCGGCAGCGGGTGGATATTGTGCGTGGTGGGGTCGTCGTTTTTCACCAAAAGCTTTTGGCCGGCCTCTAATGCGATCACGTGTGCATGATATAGGCATCCCTTCTGTTCAATTGTCGCCGGTTCCTTAGGGGGATCGAAGGTGCGTGCACCCAAGCCTTCGGACACGTAGACAACTACATTTGCAAGCGCGTTTTCGGAACCAACCACGATCTCTTCGCTTGTAGCCGGCCCGCTATGTGACTTTACACACTCCGGGTCTGCTGCCATGTTGATGGCGTGGTTGCCAGGCGCTTGGCCTTCAAGAAGCACCTTTCCAACCAATTCCGCGTCAGTCGCTGTGTCCGCTGCAAATGTGCTCCGAGATGAAGCTGGTCTTTCCGCTGCCCTTGCCGCAGGCCCTTGGCTTTCATAATGCGCCATGCAATGAATTAGCACTGCGGCAATTGGGAGCATCAGATAAGTTGATTTCATCGGGTATTTCTCCTTTCGAGGGCGTGGGCCATAAAGGAATGCCAAAGGCGAAGGGCTGACTACTTTCGAGAAGCGGGAACTCTATTGCCCTGACTCTCGGTTTAATTCCCCAAGCTTTTTTGCATGTAGGTTCTTGCTTCCCCTATGAGAGCCCGTTCTGAAGGTGCGCACGTAGTGGATTAAGTCCCAAGCCTGCTCGGGCTTCAGCGAATTCGAGAACGAAGCCATCGGCGATCCGTCCAGCCCAGTCATTAGAATTCTGTACAAATCCTCGTCGGACTCCCCACACTTGAAGCGCGAAGAACCCGTAAAGTCATACGCTACTATTGGAAAGCCTTTACTGTCTGTGAGAGTGGCCGCGGATGGCCCGTCCCCTCGCCCCTCTTTCCCATGGCATAGCGAGCATTTTATTGTCGTTTGATACAGTTCCCGGCCGCGATCGATGCTTTCTTGCGTAGCGGGCGTCTCCGGCGGAATTTCCAATGGAGCTTCGAGCTTTTCTTCGCGAAACCGCGGCGAAAAAGACTTTACATACGCAACCAGGTCCGCGCGTTGCTGCCGTGCAAGCGGAAGCCACGCCGGCATTGCCGTCGTATAAAGCCCTCTCCCAATGGTGTCGAAGAGATCTGCATCGAGAGGGATCGATCCGGAAGGCGTGGAGCGGCACTTGAATGTGCCGCTGGTGAAGTCACGTGGCTTGGGGTCCACGTGAGCAGCGTTTTCGCCGCGACCGTCGCCATGTTCCCCATGACATCCGATGCAGTACCGCTGATAAAGCTTCTTGCCTCGACTTGGCTCCCCCGTCAGCTTGCCGACGCGGCTCTCCTGCGCAAAGCTCGGAAACCAAGGAAAGAGGAGGAGTATCAGAGTTAGCCCCCGTATCCAGTTGTCATTCGTTCGTGTCATGCCCAACCTTCTAGAAATCGAAATCGAGCCCAAAGAAAAGGCTGCTGCTCCAGACGTCGCGGCCCAAGACCTGCGAAGTCTTGGTGGACTTGGCGATGGCATATTCCGAGTGCCAGGCCAGCCCAGCCCTGCTGAACATGATTGGGTACCATCGCGCGCCAAACGAGTAGGCGTCGACGTTACCCAGGTCCGATGGATCCGAGGCCAATGCTTGCCGGGACATGCGAATGAACTCATTGCGTTGAACAAGTATGAGTTTCGGATTGAGGGTGTAGTGAGTCTCTACAAATCCTCCATTCCAGGTCGGTGCACGAGCACCCGAGGGTAGCGGCACATTTCCGGGCGTGCCGGTCCCCAGGAAGGCGCTCTCCCAGCCATGCAAATAGAAGAGACTAAAATCGAGTGGGCCCATGTAAAAGTCCGCATTGAGGCCCGTCCGATAAAAAGACTTGTTGTTTGATCCGGCTCCGGTAATCGGCGTGCCACCCGCCGTATTGAAGTTTGTGGGCCGCTGTCCGAAGTAGGCATAAGCGCCGACCCTTTGCAAGCCTAAGACGCCGGCCTCGAAAGCCTGGCTGACGCTCCCAAAGCCGTCGTAGCTGCTGTTCGGCACACTCACGTTTCCGTCATTGCTGCTCAGAACCGCAAGCGAGTAGCGCGTATAGCTATTCGACGAATGACCTGCCAGTTCGACGCCCAGTTGATTGTCACCAAGGCCGAAGCCAGGATTCAGTGGATTGACACTGCTGCTTACGAAGGCCGCTTCTCTCGCAGGAAGGAAGTGGTAGAGCTGGTACAAGCCGCCATTCGCGGACAGAAAAAGGATCCGCTTTTCCGAGATCATGTTGTCGAGTTCGAACTTGCCGAACTTCAGGTTTGCCCACTGGCTGTCCAACAAATTGTCAAATCGAACCCAGGCGTTTTCGAAATGGAAAGAGGCTGTGGAGTCCGAAGAAGGCAGCACGGAGAAAGAAATGTTCTTATAAAGTGTTCCTGCAGTCCAAATGTCCACTCCGGAAAGATCAAAGCCATGCGAGGTTATCGTTTTCTCTGTGGGAGGACTCGTGGCATCGCCCGGGATGGAGTCGACTTTCTGGTTGCTGGAACTGTCGCGGTGCCACTGCGGCGTGATCCTTAACGTGATGGGCCAGTACGAAGGGTTCTGCCAAATCGGAGAGTCCTTGCCATTACCCAATTGATATCCATTGTCGCGAAAGACTTGCCCAAAATTGTTGAGCTTGGGCCACGCTTCGTGGCAAGCGGAACAGGGCAGATTGTACTTGCGCGCGAAGGCGGGAATGGCATGAGCAGGTTGGCTAGTGCTGACAAGCGCCAGCAATGTCACGATCACTGACACTGCGCTTCCTGCAGCAACGCTTAAAGCAGACTCTCGTCCTCCGATAGTTGAGTTCTGGACACTCATGAGCCTTACCCATATTCCTTCAGAAAGTGAGGCAGTATCAGGGCCGACAAAGGCCCTTTATAGTGTCTGTAAGTTCCGTTTTTTTCTTTTTTTGATGGCTGGAGCGTTGCTAAGGCGCGCCTTCTCTTTGAGACTGCTTCGCTCGGTGGAGGCAGCGCCGAGCAGCGAGCCCCGCTACTTCAGGCTAAATCCCGGTGCTTCTGAAGTTGTCACACAGGTGTCAAGCAAACGTAATTTTTCTGTCTGTCTCAGACGGATAGCTTTCCGTAGTTGGAGAGGTCTTGTGGACCATGCGATTTTCCGTTTGCATCACGGGGCAGTCGGAAGTCTCAACGTTTATGGACAAGAAAATGCCGAAATCTCTACCTTGCTCAATTCTCCCAAGATGACACTGGAGGTTAGACATTTGGCCCTGCAGGCGGCTTGAAATGCGAGCTTAGCGGGCCCAGCGCGAGCGACAAAACATCAGCCCCGCGGCAGCTCAGACTCGGCTCGCAGTGCGAGCCAAGCAAGAAGCGACAGGTTCGGAAGTAGCAAGGGGGCGAACGGGGGCGCACCGCTAAGGAGATTGTCGATGAGCCGCCCAGCAGGACCATGTAGGTCCGCCCAGAAGTGAATGCCAAACCCTAGCGTCCCGACAAGCACTTGCAGGAGAAGCAAGGAGCTACAAAGTCTGCGAAAGCCGGGTGGCGTATCGGAAACGAGCAGTGTGAAAAGAAAGCCGACCGCCAGGGCACTGCTAAGGACAGGGAGCCATTCGGTCCAACGGAAAAAAGCATTCGTGGCATGATCGGCCAGACTGAGGACGAAGTTGCCAGCGAAACCGCCCATAGCAAAAAAGAGAATCCATTGGTTCCACTCGCGATTGTGGTGAGAAATCATACGATTCATCAATGTCAGACAGCCGAGCCCCATATACGCAAGCGGCGCTGCAAACGGTGCCGTGTACGTGAGACTTTTTAGTGTGCGCTCATAAAAGAAGTGACTGTCGAGGTGATAGATCACACCAGAGGCACCAACGACGATAGAGGCCCAACCCACAAAATATCCGAGGCGTTTCCAGACACCGCCCCAATTGAAGCGCAGGCGTAAGAGGGACGCGGCAAACAGTAAGGCGCAGGCGATGGCTGAGAAGAAGAGAGGAACATACTCCGCTCTATTGCGAAACTGATTGGAGCCGTGAGCGAAGACAATGTCGCCGGTCAGACATGCAAAATTGAAAATAACGAAGGCTTCCAACCAAGAGTCGGGTTGGTAGAGCCAGCCTGCTCGGGCTGAGCCGAGCGCACTATTTGCCGCGTCTGTGCCGTGCACTCAACTCCTCCGCCATCGCGTTCAACTCCACCTGTTTCTTTAGCAGTTCATAGTTTCCGTGCCATTGCACGAAATCGGCGCCACCCATGAACGCTCCGTGTTTAGAGGTGCGCCCGTCGTAATGCCATAGATCGAACAAGACAAAGTCGATAGGTTGCTGATATGGCTGCGTTCCAATGCTGCCGTCCTTGCGAAGGCCAGCGACAAGGTCTTGGGCTTTTTGCACCTTTTCGTTGGTAGAGGCAACGACCTGCTCAGCCTGCGAATAAACTCGCTCGATGAGCGAACGCGTGTGACATTGATTACAAATCTGCTCCATATTCAGCTTTGCCTGCTCATAGTTGGGACGGTGCTTCGAGATCGCATCGGCGAGAAAGTACGAAAGCCGCTCGCCTGGATTGTGAGTCACTCTTTGGCCATTAATACCGGACATGTGGCATGTGGCGCAGGTAGGGACGAACATGTCGCGAGTCGTGAGCGAGCGCGGGTCGGCGGTCAAATTGAGATTTTTTTGCTGCGCAGCAAAAAGGATTCCGTGGCGCGACTCTTCGTAGATTTCGATCTGAGAGTGGTCGGGGCCCATATGACATTGACCGCATGTGCGCGGGAGGCGTGCGACGGCTACTGAACTCGTGTGGCGCGCATGACAAGCGGTGCAATTCCCGACTGTGCCGTCATCCTGCGGCTTACCGACGGAGTGACATTGGCCGCAACCTCCGCTAATGGCGGAAGGGCCTTCCAGTTGGGCAAGGGCATTGGCCGGTCGTTTGACGTAGCCAGGGTGGTATTTTTCAGCGAAATCGGCCTGCTCTGGCGTGAGACCCTTCTCACCAAACACAGCCGCCCAGGAAGGTGCGGCATGGCGGCTCCGCAGGAACTCTTGATAGATCTGTTCGTGACAGGCGCGGCAATTGCCCGGGGTGATCGCTGCGGCTATGACGAATCCGTTGTGCTCTTTTTTCTGTTGACCTTGTTGAGGCTGATGGCAATCGAGGCAGGAAACGCCCTTCGCGGCGTGCTTACTTAGCTCATATTCATGAACCACCGAATACTGCTGGTTGGCGTGGCACTCCGCGCATTTGCCTGTAGCCTTGACGAAGGCCGCGGTCGGTTGATCAACCTCGATGCGAGGCCGCGCCCGTTGCACCAGGAAAGCGCTCAGAATGAGAGCAAAAGAAACGCTAATCGCGATAAAGACCGAACGGAATGACATGTAGCCTCCTGGCTAGGGCAACAAAGGAAGAGGCCGAATATGTGCGCCAATGGCTGACCCATAATACCCTGCTTGGCCCTCGCAACACTTCACACGAGGTGACTCCTTGGAGGGTCTGAAGGCCCGGTTCTTGTGCATGAAAGATCAGGCTTGAAACGTCCGCGAAATCAAGATTTCTCTTTACCTTTTCTCTTTTCCAGGCCTCTGTAACAGTGAGGATGTCGATGTCTCTCGAGCATTTCTCGCTGCATCAGCAGTGTGGCCCGACTTGAGCTCGTCGGGCAAGGCAGGTCGCCAAGCTCCTCTGTCCAATAACGCAGTGACTCCAAACATCGTCGCTTTGTTTCCCAGGATGGGGATGACGCTGCATTGACGGGCTGTAGTTATAGATATAACATACAGTAGAAATGACCGTACGCGACAATCGGAGAGCTGGATGGCTGCTGCTGACGTTCACCCTACCTACCAAGCGCGCCAGCCAGAGAGTAGAGGTTTGGCGAAAGCTGCAGCGATGCGGAACCGTGCAGCTTGGCAATTCGGGCTACTTGCTTCCAACCGGTGCCAGTAACGAAGAGCGGTTCCAATGGCTCGCGAGAGCTATTCGAAAGTATGGGGGCGACGCATCTGTGGTCCGCGTGGAATCCATTGACAACCTTTCGGCGCCACAGTTGAAGGCTCGCTTTTCCGAAGCGCGGGCTCGCGAGTATCAGGAGCTCATCCAGGAGATTAAGGCCCTCACGGGAGGAGACAGCGAACGAGTTAGCAGCACGCGCCTGAGCCGATTGCGGAACCGCTTTCAGGAAATCGTCGCAGTCGATTTCTTTGATAGTCCCTTGCAGGGGCGCGTTCGGGAACTAATGGAGCACGCGAGCTCGCCGCGCAGCACAGGCGCCGCCGCGCAGGTCAATCCGAAGGAATACAAAAACAGAGTGTGGGTGACGAGGCCAAGACCGGGTGTCGATCGCTGCGCTTCGGCCTGGCTTATTCGTCGCTTCATCGATCCGAAAGGGCGTTTTGTATTTGCTCCGGAAGATCGCGTGCCTGCAGGGGCTGTGCCGTATGACATGTTTCATGAAGGCGGCTTCGGGCATCGCGGCGGCGACTGCACCTTCGAGACTCTCGAGAAGGACTTCCACATTCGCGACCCGCGCGTGGCGGTAATCGCGCAGATGATTCACGACGCGGACCTTCTGGACGACCGGTATGGCCGCAAAGAAGGGTACGGCGTCGACGAGATCCTGAAAGGCTGGGCGCGTCAGGGCCTGGCGGATGAAAAACTTCTGGAACGCGGCATGGATTTGGTTGAAGGGCTCTACCACTCTCCAGCGAAGTGAGTCGAACGCCCTTAAGGACAGAACTGTTTGGCTCGATGTTTGGACTGTCGGGAAGGAACCTGCGGTCGGAGATGAGGCGTCAATGAATGTGTTCGGGAATCGTCACAAATATTGGATCACGGCAACGGCCGTACTTTTCGCGCTCGTGGCGACGAGGCCGGCGTATGCGCAGACGCAGGCCAGTGAACCCGCGAAACGGACATTTACGCTCGACGAAGCCGTGGAGTTTGCGCTGAAGAACTACCCGGCGGTGCGCGTTTCCTTGGAACGTTCGCAAGCCGCGGAAGCGGGCGTTGGCGTGGCGCTAACGAGCTATCTGCCGCGGACCGACATCCTGTGGCAGACAAATCGCGCAACCGACAACAACATCACGGGGCTGACCATGCCGAACACTGTGATCGCTCCGATTACTGGGCCGGTTCCGCTTTCGCCTTCGAACCAAAGCGCGTGGGGAAGCGCGGGTGGGTTGTTATTTTCCTGGGAGCCCCTGGATTTCGGGTCTCGCGGCGCGAAAGTGGATGCCGCCCGCGCCGCACGGAACCGCGCTTCGGCGGAAGCCTCGTTGACTCGCCTAGATGTTACCGTCGCGACAGTAAATACGTACCTGACTCTGGTCGCTGCAGGACAAACGGTTCGCGCAGCACAGGCGGACGTCGAGCGGCGGGAAACGTTCACAAAATCGGTGCACGTCCTTGTGGATAATCAACTCCGCGCTGGGGCGGATGCTTCACGAGCGGACGCGGAACTCGCCCGCGCGCGAGTGAATCTGGCAAGAGCGGAACAGCAAGCGGCGACGAGCCGAGCGGCTCTCGCCAACATTCTTGGGATTGCCGATCAAATCGTGGAGGTGCAGGAAACCGCGCTGCTCAATACTTCACCCACGGTCGCGCCTCCGGCTGCGCTCATCTCGGCAAACCCAGCCGCGGAAGCGCAACGTGCGCGCGTACAGGAGTCACAGTCGCTCGTGCACGCTCTGGATCGCTCTTACTACCCAAAGTTCTATTTGCAATCGGTGGTGATGGGTCGCGGCAGCGGCGTCGATCCTACCGGGAAGTTCCTTGGAGGAAGTGAGGGACTGGGTCCAGACCGAGCGAACTGGGCTACAGGAGTGACGGTCTTTTTCCCAATGTTTGACATTTTCTCGATTAAGTCGAAAAAAGCAGTCGAAGCGGCGAACGAACGCGCGGAAGAAGCACGATATGATCAGGAACTGCAGGACTTGACGGGACAGCTTCGCAGCGCGCAAGCCTCGCTCGAAGGGGCACGCAAAGTCGCGGAGAACACGCCGCTCGAACTCGAGGCTGCACGGACGACGGAGACGCAGGAACGCGCGCGTTATCAGGCGGGCCTCGCCACGCTCGTGGATGTTTCAGACGCGCAGAGTTTTCTCGTGCGGGCAGAGATTGACGACGCGCTGGCACGCCTGGCCGTTTGGCAGAACCTCGCTTCCGTTGCGGCGGCCCAGGGCGATCTCGCTCCGTTTCTTAAGTCCCTGCACGACGCCGCACAAGGAGCGCGATAACCATGTGGCTCCTGCGCAGCGCGCTTCGTAATCCCATCTCCGTCGTCGTTCTAGTGATCGGCGTGGCGTTGTGTTCGATTCTTGCCCTCATCCGCATGCCCATCGACATTTTTCCGAACCTGAATTTGCCGGTGATCTATGTGGCGCAGCCTTACGGCGGAATGTCTCCCGCGCAGATGGAGGGATATCTCGTTTACTACTACGAGTATCACTTCCTTTACATCACGGGCATCGAGTCGGTCGAGTCGAAGTCGATCCAGAATGTGGGCCTCCTGAAACTGACGTTCCATCCCGGCACGGACATGAGCCAGGCCATGGCGCAGACGGTCGGCTACGTTGACCGGGCGCGTGCATTCATGCCACCGGGGACAGTCGCGCCGTTCATCATGCGTTTCGACGCGGGGAGTGTTCCAGTGGGGTATCTGGTTTTCTCGAGTTCGACGAAGAGTGTCGGCGAGATCCAAGACCTGGCACTGAATCGCGTACGCCCCCTCTTTGCAACTCTGCCTGGGGTTTCTGCGCCTCCTCCGTTTGGCGGAGCAGCGCGGACGATTGTGGTGAGCATCGATCCGGACCGTTTGCGCGCCTATCGCATGGCGCCTGAGGAAGTCGTGCAGGCGTTGAATACGGGAAACACGATTGTGCCTGCGGGAAATGTCCGGACGGGAGACTTATTGCGGCTCGCGCCAATCAATTCCGTGGTCTCGAATATCAAGGACTTGCAAAACCTTCCGATTCGCACGGGCGCGGGCCCGACCGTTTTTCTGCACGACGTCGGCACCATCGAAGATTCGAGCGACATCATTACCGGCTATGCCGAAGTCAATGGCCGCCGCACGGTCTACATTCCCGTCACGAAGCGCGCGGATGCTTCGACGCTGGCCGTAGTGAACGAAGTGAAAACAAGCCTCGCCCAATTTCAATCGGTCGTTCCTCCAGACATCAAGATCGATTACGAATTCGACCAATCGCCCTACGTCCGAAATTCCCTGCTTTCGGTCGTGAAGGAAGGGCTCCTGGGCGCGGTGTTGACGGGTGTGATGGTGCTGCTCTTCCTGCGCGACTGGCGGAGCGCGCTCATCGTCGTCGCAACGATTCCATTTGCTTTGCTGACGTCGGTGGTGGCGCTATGGGGCGCCGGGCAGACCGTCAACATCATGACACTCGGCGGTCTGGCGCTAGCGGTTGGCATCTTGGTCGATGAGTCCACCGTAGTGATGGAAAACATCCACAACCATCTCGGTCGGGGACGCGGGCGAGCGGTGGCCGTTTTGGAAGCGAGTAAGGAGGTCCAGATTCCGCGGCTTCTGGCGATGTTGTGCATTCTCGCGGTGTTTGTTCCCTCCTTCTTCATGACCGGAGTCTCGCGTTCGCTCTTCACGCCGCTTGCACTTGCAGTGGGTTTTGCGATGGCGGCTTCTTATTTGTTGTCCAGCACTCTCGTGCCGGTACTGTCGACGTGGATTCTGCATGAGCATCGGCCGGAAGCGGAAGATACGCCCTCGCTGCTCCACGGAGTCCGAGACAGGCTCGGCCATATTCTGAACCGGCTCACGGCGATTCGCGGGCTCACGATTTCAGCCTACGTTGTGGCGTCGATTGTGGTGCTCATCCTCTTGGGCCCCTATCTCGGGCGAGAGATTTTTCCGCGGGTCTCCTCGGGTCAACTTCTCCTAAGGTTCCGCGCGCCGGTCGGAACGCGCGTCGAGACGACTGAACGGTTGTCTCTCGACGTTTTGCGCGCAATTCAGCAAGAGGCCGGCGGCGGAGAGGTCGGCGTCACGCTGAGCTACGTTGGCGCGCCGCCTCCGAACTATCCGATCAACACGATTTATCTCTGGACGAGCGGACAACATGAAGCAGTATTGCGCGTGGCTTTAGACCCGGACTCGCATATTCGCGTCGACGAATTCGAAGAGCGTTTGCGAAAGGTTTTGCCCGACAAATTTCCAGGCTGCCAGTTCTCTTTTGAAGCGGGAGACATCGTTACGCAAATCATGAATTTCGGCGCTCCCACGCCCGTGGAAATCAATGTGGCCGGGCCGGACCTCGGCACCGATCGCACCTTTGCCGCAAAACTCCGCGCGGAGGTCGACAAGATTCAGGCCGTGCGCGACCTTCAGTACGACGAACCACTCGACTATCCTAGCATCAATATCAACGTGGACCGCGAGCGGGCGGGACAGTTGGGCGTAACGACTGCCAGTGTGGGCCGCTCGTTCCTCGCAGCAACGTCGTCGAGCCGCTTCTTGGCGCCGAACTATTGGGCCGACGCGAGGTCTGGTGTTGCGTATCAGGTCCAGGTGCAAGTTCCGCAGTCCGAGGTGGCCTCCGTCCAGGATGTCGAACATATTCCGGTGACCCAAGGCGCTGCTTCTCATCCGCTGATCGGCGATGTCGCGCAAGTGGGCTACGGAACCGTTGTTGGTGAATATCATCGGCTAAATGGGCAGCGCATGGTGACGCTGACCGCTAATGTCTCAGGGGAGGACCTGGGGCGAATTTCGGCGGAACTGGATAACGCGATCAAACGTGCAGGTGAAGTGCCGCGCGGAGTGAAGGTGACGATGCGCGGACAAATCGGCGCGATGAAACAGACATTGACGAATTTCGGAATCGGTCTGCTGCTCGCAGTCGTTGTCATCTATCTGGTGCTTGCCGCGAACTTTCAGTCATTGAAACTGGCGTTCGTTGTGTTGTCGACCGTGCCCGCAGTGATCTGCGGAGTGCTGTTTATTCTGTTGCTTACGGGCACGAGCTTGAACATCCAGTCGTTCATGGGCGCGATCATGGCCATCGGGGTGGCGGTGGCAAACGCCATCCTGCTCGTGACGTTTGCCGAAGAGCACCGGCGGGCTGGCAATGCGGCGACTGCGGCGGCGCTTTACGGCGTGAAAACGAGGATGAGGCCGATCCTGATGACGAGCATGGCCATGATCGCCGGGATGGTGCCGATGGCTCTCGGCGTCGGCGAAGGCAGTCAACAAACGGCGCCGCTCGGGCGCGCGGTGATCGGCGGCCTGCTCTTTGCGACCGCGGCCACGCTAGTGATTCTGCCGCTCGTGTTTTCACTCGTTCAGCAGCGCGCCGGGGTCAGGTCGCCTTCGCTCGATCCCGACGACCCCGCGAGCGCGTTCGCGCGAGGCGCAAACGCTCTGCCCGGAGAAACGACATGACACCCTTTCGCATTTACTTGCTCCTGCTGGTGGGCGCCGCGTTGTGCTGGTGCTCGTCGTGCGGTTCGAACTCAACGTCCAGTACTAAAGCGCAGACGTCGGCGCCAACGGCTCCTACCGTGGAGGTCGTCAAGGTCGTGTCGAAGAAACTCTCGATTACGACACGCTTACCGGGAGAACTGCAGGCATACGAAGAGGTCGCTGTTTTTCCGAAAGTGACGGCTTACGTGAATTCGATTGGCGTGGACCGAGGAACCCGCGTCCGGTCCGGGCAGGTTATGGCGCGGCTGGTGGCACCTGAGCTAGCTGCGCAACGCGCGGAGGCGCAGTCGAAGCTGCAGGCCGCGGAAGGCGATCGCGCCGAGGCGGAAGCCAAGCTGGCCTCCGACCAGAGCACGTTTGACCGGCTCAAGAGCGCGTCGGCCACGCCGGGCGTCGTGGCCGGGAACGACCTGGAAGTGGCGCAGCGGGCCGTAGACGCGGACCGCGCCAAAGTCGAAGCCATGCGCGGCAGCGCTGATGCCGCGAAGTCAGCTCTGAAATCCATCATGGAAATCGAGGGATACCTGGAAGTGCGCGCCCCGTTCGACGGCGTGGTGACGGAGAGGAATGTCCATCCCGGCTCGCTTGTGGGACCGGCAACAGCCAATCCGGCAAGTGCGCTGCCGATGGTGCGCGTCGAGAAGATTAGCAAGCTGCGGCTCGTCGTTCCGGTTCCTGAAAAATATTCGGCGGGCATGGATGCGGGAACGAAAGTGGGGTTTAGCGTCCCGGCATTTCCAAATCAGACCTTTGCCGGCACGGTTGCGCGAATCGCACATTCCGTGGACGTGAAGACGCGGACCATGCCTGTAGAGCTAGATGTGGACAACGCCGATGGCCGGTTGAGTGCGGGAATGTTTTCCGAGGTGCTTTGGCCTGTGCGGCGCACCCAGGCAACTTTATTCGTTCCGGTTTCGGCCGTTGCGAGAACGACGGAGGCAACCTTCGTCATTCGGATTCGCGACGGAAACACGGAATGGGTGAACGTCGAGACCGGCGAGCAGGATGGCAAGACGATTGAAGTTTTCGGCGGTCTTCACGAAGGAAATGAGGTTGCCGTGCGCGGCACTGATGAGCTGCGAGCCGGCAGTCACGTGGCAACGAAACCATTGACGGAAGCGGCCGCTCCAGCGAAGTAGATCATGGAAGAGTTTCACCAGCCAAAAACAGGAGGTGTTTGATGTCAGGGATGAGGAAGAGCATGCGGCTGTTGCTGTCGGTTTGCTTGCTGTTGTTCGGAAAAACCGCGTTCGCACAGGAAACGCCGAGCGACTACCAGGAGGTTCTGAAATCGCTCGACCGTAAAGGCGACTTCAAGGATGGAGTGCTGAAGGTCAACATTCCGCGCAGCGATCTCAAAATGACCGTCGCGGGAGTGGCAACGCCGACGCCATTCGGTTTTGGTGGCTGGGTCGCGTTCACCAAGGACAGTGGTGGCGGTGAAGTGATGATGGGAGACCTGGTGTTGCTTCAAGAGGAGGTCAATCCGGTGATGTCGGCACTGCTCGACAACGGAATCGAGGTCACTGCTCTGCACAACCATTTCTTCTGGGACGACCCGCACGTCTACTTCATGCACGTGCACGGAATGGGGAAAGCGGCCGACCTCTCGCGCCGCGTCAAACCTGCGCTTGATCTAATCGGCCACGTGAAGGAGGCGGCGGCGACTCCGCTCGGCACGTCTGGAGCGGCGCTCGATACGGCGAAGATCGCGCAAATTGTCGGACACCCAGGCGAGCAATCGGGTTCGGTCTACAAGATTACCGTAGGCCGAAGCGACATCGCGATGAAAGATCACGGCGCCACGATTAACGCGCGCATGGGCCTGAACACGTGGGCTGCATTCTACGGCACTCAGGAAGAAGCCGTCGTCGCCGGCGACATTGCCATGCTCGAAGGCGAGGTAACCCCGGTGCTGAAGACGCTGCGGAAGAACGGAATTGATGTGGTGGCGATTCATCACCACATGACGGAAGAAAAGCCGCTGGTGATTTTCCTTCACTACTGGGGCCGAGGATCTGCCGAGAAGCTCGCGAATGCCTTCAAAGATGCACTCGGAGACCTGGGAAAAGGCGCTTCATCGCATTAAGAAACTTCGGGGAGGACATAGGATGCGAATCTTAAACGTCTCATGCTGTAAGGCGGCGCTTGCGCTTGCCTTGCTTCCAAGTCTCGTCGCGACCGGTGCGCTCGGGCAGACCTTGAAACTGGTCGCGAAGTTCGACCTGCCGGGCCCGGGCGGCAAGCGTTTCGACTACCTCACAATCGATGCGGACGACCACTATTTGATTTCGGCCCATCTCGCCGCGGATCAGACGTACGTGATCGACCTGGCCGCGAACAGGGTTGTCGCTACGGTCACCGACACGCCCGGCGCGGAAGGCGTCGAGTATGTTCCCGAACTCAAGAAGTTCTACACGTCGAATGCTTACGACAACACGATTGGCGTGGTGGACGTCAAGCAGATGAAGGTCGTCAAGAAACTGAAGACGGAAGCGAAGCCGGACGGGAGCACCTATGCCGCTCCCTTCCACAAGCTTTACGTGTCGGACGAACGGGGAAAAGCGGAAGCGGTCGTCGACGTGACTAAGGACGAGATCGTCAAGACGCTACGTTTCGACAGCGAAACGGGCATGCCGCAATACGATTCTGTGGCGCGCAAAGTGTACGTGAATCTGCAGGACCAGAATATTTTCGCGGTCATCGATCCGGCGTCGGACAAGGTGGTGGGCCGGTATCCGGTCGGGGAATGCAAGGGCAACCACGGCATGGCGCTCGACCCAGAGCATCATCGCGCGTTCCTTTCCTGCGAAGAAAATGAACTCATGACCGTCTTCGATCTGGACAAGAAGGTTCCGCTTGCGTTTCTGCCTCTTGCGGGTGGACCGGACGTAATCAAGTTCGACTCGGGGCTGCGGCGCATCTACGTCGCGTGCTACATCGGAGCCATTTCCGTTTTTCAACAGGACGATGCGGATCACTATCGCAAGCTCGAAGACTTTCGCGTGCAGCACGCAGTCCACACGGTCGCCGTGGACTTGAAGACTCACCGGCTCTACACACCCGAGCAGGAAGAAAATGGCAAACCCGTGGCTCGGATGGTCGTATGCGAAGCCTTGAATGACCAGTAGGGATTGCCAATTGTGATGACGGATTTCATTCCGCGGCCACTGCGCGCGTTGCCAAGAGACGGCGTGCTCTTGTTTCTGACGCGATTCACGAGGCTCTTTGCCTATGGAGCCTTGTCTGTCGTCTTGGTCTTCTACCTAGTGAGCCTTGGGCTTACCGAGGCCCAGGTTGGTCTTCTTCTGACCCTGACACTTGCCGGGGACATGGCCATTTCCCTTGCGCTGACGACCCGAGCGGATCGGCTCGGACGGCGCCGCATGCTGATCGTCGGCGCAATTCTCATGGTGGGCGCCGGCATAGCGTTCGCTTCGACACGAAATCTTTTCTTTCTCATCCTTGCAGGCACCATTGGGGTAATTAGTCCGAGCGGGCACGAAGTAGGGCCTTTCCTTTCGATTGAGCAGGCCGCCCTGTCTCACGTGGTTCCGGCTCGCAGCCGAACCGAAGTATTCGCGTGGTACACCCTCAGCGGCTCCTTGGCGACGGCTCTCGGGGCGCTCTGTGGCGGCGCTGTAGCCGGGATTGTCCAGAGGGCGTCGCTCTCCGGCTCCGACGGCTACCGAGTAGTGGTGCTCCTCTACGCGGTCCTTGGCATTGCGCTTGCGTTTCTGTTCACGCGCTTGTCATCTTCCACGGAAGTCGATACATCCGCGAGGGTAGCGGGCGGAGTGTCCGCAAGGGATTTTTTGGGTCTTGGTCGTTCGCGGTCGATTGTCTTGAAGTTGTCAAGCTTGTTTGCCCTTGACTCCTTTGGCGGTGGTTTTGTCGTGCAAAGCTTTGCAGCATATTGGTTCTACTTGCGATTCGGCGTTCCACCTGCAAAGCTCGGCCTCATTTTCTTCTGGGCAAACGTTCTCGCGGGAATCTCGGCGCTGTTGGCCTCGCGCCTTGCGACGCGCATCGGGCTAGTGAGGACTATGGTGGTAACGCATTTGCCGTCGAATGTTTTGCTCATCCTTGTGCCGCTCATGCCGAACCTCAGTCTCGCGGTGCTGGTGCTGCTCGTCCGATTCAGCATCAGCCAGATGGACGTGCCGACGAGACAGTCCTACACGATGGCCGTAGTGCGGCATGAGGAACGCTCGGCGGCTGGTGGAATCACGGGAGTAGCGAGGACAGCTGGAGCCGCGATCAGCCCTATCTTTGCTGGCTTCCTGTTTTCCCGTCCTGCGCTGATTGATATTCCGTTCTTCATTGCCGGGACACTCAAAATCACTTACGACCTTGTGCTGTACCGGCAGTTCGCGGCGATCCGCCCACCGGAAGAGGCCGATTGATGACACAGCAGCATCATCATTTGCTGGTTGCCATTTCAGTCCTGGCGTTAAGCACCATACGAAGATGCCTTATCGCAATTCTGATCCTGGCCCCCTCTTTGTCGGGCCAAACCCTCAGGCAGATTGAGACGATCGATCTCCCTGGTCCCAAAGGCCAGCGCTTCGACTACCTGACGACAGACGACGAGGATCGGTTTCTGCTTTCAGCTCACCTGGGTCCGGGGATTCTGTATGTAATCGACATGCGGACAAACAAGCTGGTGAAGGCGATTCCCGGTGTCCCAGGCATCACTGGTCTCGAATTCGTCCCCGAAACGCGCAAGGTTTATACATCCGATTGGGGGGAAGAGAAAATCGGCATAGTCGATCTCCGTTCGATGACCGTCGTCAAGCGCTTAGCGACTTCGGCCAAGCCCAACGGAAGTGCGTACGCCGCGCCGTTTCACAAGGTGTATGTCTCGGACACCCTAGGGAAAACTGTTGCGGTCGTGGATGTCGACAAAGATGAGATTGTCAAGACCATAGAATTCGTCAGTGAAACTGGAATGCCGCAATATGACTCATCCGCGCGCAAGGTCTACGTAAATCTGAGAAACACAAATGAGATCGCGGAGATCGATCCAGCAAGAGACACCGTATCTGGAACGTATCGTGTAGATGGCTGTCGATTCAATCATGGAATGGCCGTTGATTCGGAACGTCACCGGGCATTTCTCCTGTGCAGCGGGAACCGAACGTTTACAGTCTTTGGTCTAGACACTCACAAATCGATTGCGCACCTTCCATTGCCAGCGGGAGCCGACGTTGTGAAATTTGATTCAGGTTTGCGCCGAATCTATGTAGCTTGTTCGAGTGGATTCATCTCCGTGTTCCAGGCAGAGGATGCCGACCACTATCGGAAGCTTGAGGATTTCGCTGTGGAGAAAATGGTTCATAGCCTAGCGGTAGATTCAAGAACCCATCGGGTATACGCGCCTGAGCAGCAGGAACATGGCCAGCCCGTGGCGCGCATGATCATCTATGAGGCTGTTACGGGGCCTCCGAACAATCCCTGATGAAAGGATCGCACATGAGATTAGCGACATTGCTGTTCCTCGCGGCAACCTTGGTAAGAGCTCAATCGACTGAGCCTCTCAAATTAGAGAAGACAATTGAACTGCAGGATGTGCAGGGACGCATCGACCACATGTCATTTGATGTGAAGGGGCAGCGATTGTTTGTTTCTGCGCTTGGTAACAATACGGTCGAAGTCATCGATCTCAGAGCAGGAAAGCGTGCCAACACAATCCCTGGGCTCGGAGAGCCGCAGGGTGCGCTCTATGTTGCGAGCAATGACCGCCTGTATATTGCCAGTTCAAAAGATGGAACCGTGAAGATATTTGACGGCACTTCGTTGAAGCTTCTCAAGACTGTTGATTACGGCGACGACGCCGATAACCTTCGATACGATGCTGCTCGCCAGCGGGTCTATGTCGGCTACGGGAGTGGGGGTTTGGGGGAACTAGACGTCGAAGGCCAGAAGATCGGCGAAATTAAACTGGATTCACATCCGGAGTCATTCCAGCTCGAAAAGAGCAGTCCCCGAATCTATGTGAACCTGCCGAAATCCAGAAAAATTGCCGTTTTGGACCGCGAGACAAAAAAAGTCCTGACCTCTTGGGGGACCGGAATGTCACTCAACAACTACGCGATGGCGCTGGACGAAGGAAATCATCGCTTGTTCGTAGTCAGCCGTATTCCAGCACGTCTGTTGGCGATAGATACAGCTTCAGGAAAAATAGTTCAGACCCTTTCGGCGGTTGGCGATTGCGACGACGTGTTTTTCGATCAAAAACGGAAACGTATCTACGCTTCGGGAGGAGATGGTGTTGTTTTCGTTTTTGAGCAACAGGACCCCAATCACTATAGGGAGCTCGCGCGAATCTCGACGGTGAAGGGGGCGCGGACAAGCTTCTTCTCGCCCGATTTGGATCGGCTATACCTTGCTGTCAGGCGACAAGGCTCCACGCCAGCAAAGATTCAAGTTTTCGAAGCGGGTCAATAGTTGAAGCCGGCGCCCAGCTCAATCCGGTTGACGTGTAGTGCTTCGAGCCTATTGGTGCTTGGCCTGTTGTCTGCCGGGACTCTTTGCGGTCAGTCCGACAAACCGGTAATCCCGCAAACGATTCGCGTTGCGAACGCAACACGAGTGGACCATGCACCAAAAATTGATGGGACGGTCGACGATCCGCTCTGGAAACTAGCTGAGCCAGTCACTAGCTTCGCGCAACGAGAGCCCTACGAAGGACAGCCCTCCACGGAACGCGCCGAAGTGCGCATCCTCTTTACCAAAGGCGAAATCTACTTTGGAATCTCTTGTTTCGATTCGGAGCCGAAGAGAATTGTTGCCACGCAACTCCGCCGCGATATCAGTCAGGAACTCGACGACTACTTTGAGATTGTGATCGATTCTTCGCACAACCGACGCAACGCGTACGTGTTTCAATTCAATCCACTCGGTACGCAGCGCGATGCCTTAATTACCGACGAACAGACTCCCCAAGATGACGGCAGCGATGGCGACACAGGTTGGGACGGCGTGTGGACTTCCGAGGCGCGCGTCACTTCGCAAGGCTGGACCGCCACTGTTGCGATTCCTTTCTCAACCTTGAACTTCATGCAGACGGATGAAGTAGTGTGGGGCATCAACTTCAAGCGTTTTATTCGTCGCAAGAATGAACAAGACCTCTGGTCCGCGTGGCGCAGGTCCTTTGGGGCGAACAAAATCAGCCAGGCCGGCGAGTTGCGTGGAATCTCTGAAATCGGCAGTGGGCGCCTATTCATCGTGAAGCCCTACGGCCTGACTGGGTTTAGCCATTTGCCGCCAGCCGCAATATCGGCAGGGCTCACTCCCGGTACACAGGCCCTTTATACGGGAGGTCTAGACGTTAAGCTCGGCCTCCGTTCCAATTTGGTTGCCAATCTCACGGGGAACACCGATTTTGCGGACGCCGACGTTGACACGCAGCAGTTCAACTTGACGCCCTACAAGCTCTTCTTTCCTGAAAAGCGGCAATTCTTTCTGGAGAACGCTGGCATTTTCAACTTCGCAATGGGTGGCTCCGGCGATTTGCTCTTCTTCAGCCGTCAAATTGGGATTGATCCCGTCACCGGACAGCAAGTGCCGATGAATGGAGGAGGAAAGGTCACTGGCTCTCTCGCCGGATTTGATGTGGGCATCATGGATGCCAGCACACGTTCAAGCGGCCCGAATCCCTTCGCAAACTATGCTGTGTTCCGGCTAAAGCGTTCGCTGCCTAACGGGTCGTACATCGGCTTTATGGGAATCGACAAACGGGCCGGAAACACAGCTCCTCCCTTCAACCAGAGCGGAGGAGTCGATACGCGGATCGTTCTGATTAAGAGCCTCGTTTTGACGGGTTATGCCGCGCAGACGCGCTCACCCCTCCTCAATAGCGGTCAGACCAATCTAGGTGCCGGACTAAACTACAAGAATAGTTGGTTCGAATTTGCTGCCGAGCACCGCAAGATCGGTCCAAATTTCAACCCGGAAGTTGGCTTCCTCGAACGTACCGACTGCGTCTGTGACTATGCCGATCTCACTCTAAAACCGCGACCAAAGATTCGCGGCATCCGCGAACTGAATTTCGAAGGCTTCATGTTTCATGCACCCGACACTCACGGCAACCTGCAAACTCAGGAATGGCAAAGTACATTCCGCGCCGAATTCCACAGCGGCGCTTACACCGATGACGACCTCGTAGATGTGTTTACACAGCGAATCGTTACGCCGTTTAACATCTACAAAAACGTGGTTATTCCCAATGGCGTCTATCACTGGACGAGACATCAACTGACGTATGGGACGGCGCAGGATCGCCGCTGGGTCCTTCGTTTTTTTGATCGGTTTGGGACTTACTACAACGGCCATTTGAACGAGGGACGCATTCGAGCCTCCTACCGACCGAGCGAGAGACTATCTTTCGATTTCGCTCAGCAGTGGGATCGATTTCGCTTACCAATCACTGGAGGAGCCTTCTCGGTTGTGTTCGGCAGTTTTCAGACAAACTACGCTTTCTCCCGTTTCCTCACGCTGTCCACCATTCTACAGATGAACACATCGAACACTCAGGGAGCCAGCGCCAACATCCGTCTTCGTTGGAACTACCGCCCCGACAGCGACTTGTTCGTGATCTACACTGTCGGGCAGCAATTCGCAAGCCTTGTGGCTGCCAACCCGACGGAATTCACGCAGAACCGCTTTGCCATCAAATACACGTATTCCTGGCAACGGTGAAAGAGGAGGTTTGATGGGAAAGCCGCGGCGAGATTTTCTTAGAGCGATCACAAGCGCCGCATCGCTATCGGCCCTGATGCCGATTGTGCAGTCGGTGCGTGAAACTGAATTGACGGAAAAGAGTGGAGCGACGTCTCAGGATTTTCGCACACACTTCCCGCTTCTGAAAGAAGCCGCAAGCGGTCAGCCTTTCGTGTATTTGGACAGCGCAGCCACTACGCAGCGTCCTGGAGCCGTACTGGATGCACTTGCTAATTTCTATCTGCACGCGAACGCTAATCCGGCGAGATCCTTACACGGGCTGGCCCGACGCTCGGCGGCCTTGTACGACGAAGCAAGGGCGTCGGTCGCCCGGTTCGTAAATGCACGCGGTACAGACGAGATCGTCTTCACGCGAGGGACGACCGAAGCCATCAACCTGGTTGCTTCGTCGTGGGGCGGCGCGAACCTCCGTAGCGGAGACGAGATTCTCATTACTGTTGCGGACCACTACTCAAACCTCGTTCCATGGCAGCTGGCGGCACGCCGCGCAGGCGCGAACTTGCGCGTCTTGGACGTCAGTGATGATGGCCGTCTGCGGCTTGATCAGCTGGACGAGCTGGTGTCGAAGCGAACCAAAATCGTAACGTTCCCTCACGTTTCGAACGTGCTTGGCGCAATCAATTCCGCAAAGGAAATCTGCGAGCGCGCGCACCGCTCCGGTGCCGTCGTACTAGTCGATGCCGCCCAGTCGGTACCTCATTTTCCGGTGGATGTGCAGGAACTAGGCTGCGATTTTTTAGCATTTTCGGGGCACAAGATGTGCGGCCCGATGGGCATCGGAGTCCTGTGGGCGCGCCGCGAGCTGCTCGACGCGATGCCCCCATTTCAAGCCGGAAGCAACATGACACACGAGCTAGAAATCGAATCCGTGCCGCACTTTGCGGAAGGCGGGCTCAAGTTTGAAGCGGGAACGCCGAATGTGCCGGGTGCGATCGGTCTCGCGGCCGCGATTGCGTTCCTGGACTCTTTTCATCGCCAGACGCTGTGGGCACAGGAACAAGAGCTGACGCGATACGTTTTGCGGAGCTTGCAGAAGATAGCGGGTTTGAAGATTCTCGGTCCTACGGTACCAAGCGAGCGCGTATCGGTATTCTCGTTCGTCATCGAAAATCGCCAGCCACTCGAGGTCGTGAAGGCACTCGATGCACGGAACGTCGCCGTTCGCGGCGGTGATCTTGCATCGCTACCTCTCTTAAAGAGAATGGGGTTAACAGCCGCTGTTCGTGCGTCTTGCTACAGTTACACCACTACAGCGGACGTCGATCAACTAATCGCCGGCCTAAGCGATAAACGTTCGTGAGTCCCGCTCTGTGATCTATTTGATCCAAATATCCCGAAACGCCATCGGCGAGCTCGGATAGGACTGGATGCCGATCAACCCAGCTACGCGGAACAAGACGCCTTGTACCGCGAGGCCCTCAAGGTGGCCTCTCAGCTTGTTTATCGGACCGCGACAACAGACCCGCAGCGGGAAGTTGCGAGAGCCCGGTTTGAGCAAGCTGTATTGGGCGGATCTCCCGTATGCGCGGGAAAGTCAGGCTGTTGAGGGAGCAAGTCTAAGAGGTCGACTGGAGCCAATCGAGGACTTCGACTCCGTCGCTCTCAGGTTCGGGTGCAAGGATTCGCTTTCCGTGGTTCGGCAGAAAGAACTTGGTCATTCCCTCTTTCGCCATGTATTCCTCGGCGAGGTCATCCAGATACCACCAATCCCCAGCGAGGTCGATTGAGCGCACACGGTGTTCCGGGTCCGGGACAAGTGCCGTCACTTGGTGAAACCACCTCCGATCGCAAAAGGCTCCCCAACAGAGGTCGAAGATTATCCCTAGGGTGTCAGTTGTGCGACCCGTGCGGGCGAGAAACCTGACTGTGTTTTGAATGTTGCTCATACACACGAGCCGTTCGAACCTAGCCTGGCGCACGGCCCTCTCGAAAGCCCCGCCTACCAAGGCAGGCTTACACTTATAGTCGCACACAAGAGTACCGTTAATGTCGAAGTAAAGTGCTTTCATCTTTCGTTTTGAGACTGCCATCTGGACGAGAATGCCCAGCTGGCTGTGCTAAATATCGACCCTTCACCAGTACGTGAACGCGCTCGACACATGCTCATTCGGGAATTGCTCTCCGTCCGGATTTCAGGTTTGCCCTCAGGTCTCCGCTACCAAGGCGGATCAGTTTCCCTTCGTTTTAAGTCCTTCCTTGTTCCAGCTTCCCTTGACAGTTCAGGAGGGCCACCTTAGGTTATTACACCAACGACCGGCGGTGAATGTATAGCCAAACATCCCGACGGGGATTCCGATGAACGAGCCCAGAATTACCCATCACGACGTTGCCTTATGGATTTTTCTGGATGAGCTGAAGAGCCAACTGAGGGCAGTACGCGAAGACCAAAACGCGCTCCGACTCTCTCTACGTCGTACATGTGAACATTTCAAGGTAGGTGATGGGTGTATTGCTACTCTTGCGCCTAACGGTTCGCGGGCCGAGCTGATATCGGTGATTCCGAGAGGAGGTAATTGGGATCTGAAGCTTCTTTCGGCGTTTCTACAGAAACCGCGAGCAAACATTCCCCCCAATATCATTATGGCGCCGGTCCACCGTCGCGGTCGTCTCTGGGCGGTTCTAGCCCTGAGAGGGCAGTGCAAATTCCAACTACCCTTGGGTTACGTTGCGCTTAGGCGAATAGCGAAATTGATCTCAGAATCGTTGGAGACTATCGACTGGCAACGCACGATAGAAGTTCGGTCACGAATCGACCGCAAGATTTTGGCACCGTTGCGTCCCCTGGATCTCTTTTATCAGATTCTGCACGGCCTGCGGTCATTAACGCGCTACGACCACTCTTCGGCCCTTCTTATCTGCGATCGACGCGAGAATGCGCTAGAGCTGGTCGCTGAACAAATTGCTTGGCAGAAGGGGAAAAGTCAGCGAATCGGACTAAAATTGCCGATGAGTGATGACGTCTGGACTCTGATGCGAAATGACACGGTTTACGGCTTCGACTGGCGGAATGGCGGTTGGGACGAATGGTCGGGAGGAATATCAACCCCTCTCGCAGAACTGTTGGATTACAACAGAATTGGAGAAGGCGCGACCTCCGATTGGCGCGAATCTTCTATGCTGTGTGCGCCGCTTACGACACGCGACGGCGTTTTGGGCGTATTGAAAGTGGCTGCGTGCTACCCAGGCTCGTTCAGCAGGCACGAGGCGAACCTTGTTCAACAATTCATGCCGCTTGCTGCTGTGGCCATCCACAATTCTCAAAGAACCGTTACACTCGAAGCCAAAATGGTTGAAGCGGAGAAAAAGCACGCCGTCGCGAACCTTCTTCGTGGTGTGTCACACGATGTGAATAACGCTCTCGGATGCGTGTTGCCGCTTGTTCAGCAAATCACGGAAGATGTCCAATCGAATCGGCTCGGAGGCGACACCCTATCCCAAGATGTTCAACAAATCGAACAATCGATACAGACGTGCCGCAGAATCTTTAGCGGAATGCTGGCTCTGGCGAAAGGTGCAACTCAAGGCAGCGCTCAAGCGAATGTACGTCGCGCGCTGGACAGCACGCTTGCCGTTCTTAAAGATGGCTTGGAACGGCAAGGTATCAAGTTGGACGTTCAGCTCGGGGATGCCGTGCCGCACGTCCAAGCAGGGCAAGGAGACCTGGAACAACTGTTCCTGAATCTCACGACGAATGCCAGGGATGCAATGCCGATGGGTGGCGTTCTTTCGATTAAAGCGCAGAATGTAGGAAAAACTTTAGAACTCACCATCTCCGATACCGGTTGTGGGATGACCCCTGAGTTGATTTCCCGGATTCAAGAGCCGTTTTTTACCACAAAGCCGAATGGCAATGGCTTAGGGCTATCGATCTGCCGTTCCATCATTCGGAGTGTAGGTGGCCGGATAGAAATTGCGAGCCAAGTTGGAATTGGCAGTCGCATAACGGTGCTGTTACCAATCGTCTTCGATCAGGTGGCGAGCAATACGGCATGAGTCACTGGCGCATCCTCGTTGTTGACGACGAAGCAGGAATGCTTCGGTCTGTTGAACGCGTACTTGGCGAAGATTATAAGGTCGCTAGCACTCGGTCTTCCCGCGATGCCGTTGGGGTGGCCGAGGGGTTCAAGCCGGACCTCGCCATCCTAGATATTCAGATGCCCGAGATGGATGGATTTCAGTTGATGGAAAAGTTGCAAGCCCTTGATCCCGAACTGGATGTCATTTTCATGACCGGCAGTATCCATGAGCTCGATGCAAAGCTCATAAGAGCGATTCAGAAGGATGCATTCTATTTTCTTCAAAAACCATTCGACCGTGGTGTGCTGCTAAGTCTTGTTGAAAGGTGCCTTGAGCTCAAACGATTAAATCGTAGCAACCGACAACATCTGAAGCGTATGGAGAAGGAACTTAGTGACGCACGCGCCTTTCAACGGAGTATGCTACCCCCTGAGCTTGGCAAAGTAGGCGGGATCTGTGTTTCAGCTCATTACATCCCTTGCTCAGAGCTGGCTGGCGACTTTTACGACTATCTCGCCCTTCCACCCGACGGTGCCGTCATCCTGGTAGCCGATGTCTCTGGGCATGGCGCTAGCGCCGCGATGCTAACGGGAATCGTCAAATCCGCTCTTCATTCGGCGAGCTCCGATGTCTATGAACCGGCTTCTATCGTGGAACGAGTTGCGAACGGGATCCGAGCGTTTGGTACCCACCACTTCATCACACTTATCTGCGCTCGCGTCCGGAATGGGTCCCTAGATTTCGTTAACGCTGGACACCCACCGGGTATTCTGTCGACCCTTGAAGCTCCTGCGGCTTTGCTCAAAGCTACTGGTCCGATAATTTCACCGGCACTCGAATTTTCATGCGAGCAACATACGATCCAGGTTAAACGAGGTTTTGATCGCATCGTGATGTTTACTGACGCCATAATCGAGGCCGAGTCTGAATCAGGCGAATATGGGCTAGACCGCTTGATCGAGGAAGTCAGGAAACGGCCAATTAGCGGAAGAGCTCTGTCGGACCAGATTTTGCTGAGCGTGCGTCAGTTCGCGGTCGGTCGGCCAATAAAGGACGACTTAACCCTTGTCATCGCTGACCTGTAGGTCCGGAATCGGACCAGCGAAGGGCGCCGAACCGACCGAGTGTATTGAAACTTCTGCCTGACATCGATGTAGGCATAGCAATCTTCAGGAATTGGCGGGGACGACGGGACTCGAACCCGCGGCCTCTGCCGTGACAGAGCAGAATTTTTCGGTAACCGATTGAAACTAGGCGGCACGGATGGCTGCCAAAACCGCCAAAAATCGCTGAAAGGAATACTTGGCGCATCTTATTGGACCCCAACTGGACCCAGCAGAACGCACCATAGCAACTGGCATTTCGTTAGGCTCAGAGAGTCAGCTAGCTCTTCGTTGCCTCGGCGACAGCCTCCTCGATAACAGCGTCCGCCACACCGTGACGACGAAGACTGTCCGCCATGATTGCAACCGGATCGCCTTCGATCCGGGCAAGATCCTTGCCAAGCGACTGCCCGATATAAAAACGGATAAGCGGTTGATAACCGCTGAACCCCAGTGCGGTCGAGACCTCTTTAAGGTTTTCCAAAACATCTTCGGGCATACGGATGCTGATTGAAGTCATCGGGCGTGGTTTTTCGAACCGCTTCTTTAGGCGCCTATTCATGTTCATAGATTTTTCTCTCTTCGGTCGTTGCAAGCCGGGCCGAAATGATGCGGATCGTTTCTTCCTGACGCACCACGTGCACAACAAAGAGCAGTCGGGAGCGTTCGCTCTATCCAATCGCTCCTTCTCGTGCTTCGTTCTCGGCAGTTGTGTCCACTAAGCAGAAGAACGTCAAAAAAGACCTCGCAGGCTTCCTGGAAGGTTACATTGTGCTTGCGCAGATTAACTGCTGCCTTCTCGGAGTCCCATTCAAACGTCTGCCCGCGCAGCTCAAGCCCAGTGTCCACAAATTCAAGTGTATATACATTGCATGTACGCGTCAAGTGGCTCTAGTTGGGGCTACGATCGGATCGTCGGTGCCTTGGCGAATCTCGGCCATCGGCTGTCCGATCAGACGGTGGGCAACATCCTCCGTCGCGATGGCCTTTCTCCGGCTCCCAAGCGCAGACAAGCCGTTTCATGGAAAGACTTTATCCGTTCACACCGGGACGTTTTGGTCGGGATGGACTTCTTCACGGGCGGAAGTCCTGACGCTCAAGGGGTTGCTGACCTACTATGTGCTGTTCTTCATCCACTTGGAGACTCGCCGGGTGAGCTTGGCAGGATTCACGCCTTATCCGGATCAGGAGTGGATGGAGCAGCAGGCTCGAAACATGAC
>DATEGO010000081.1:0-46380 GCA_035280065.1 Candidatus Acidiferrum sp. | reverse complement strand
TGTGATGGAGCCACCAGTGAACCTGTCTAATTATCTTGCTGGCCAGTGGATTGAAGGATCGGGCCCTGGAACTCCACTCATTGATCCCGTCACGGGAGACGAATTGGCCCGAATCTCATCCGATGGTGTTGATCTGAAGGCGGCGTTGGAGTTCTCCCGTTCTCAAGGCGGGCCGGCTCTCCGCCAGCTCACTTATGCCCAGCGCGCAGATTTGCTCGCCAAGATCGGCGAATTGCTTTCCGGAAACCGCGATGAATATTTCAGGCTCTCTCTTCTGAACCTTGGCGCTACGCAGGCGGATGCTTCGTTCGACGTGGACGGCGCGCTTTACACAATGAAGCATTATGCGAAGATTGGGCGCGCTCTCGCGGACGGAAAAATGCTGAAGGAAGGCGTGGCCGCCCCGCTCTCAAAAACGGGTGTATTCTCGGGCCAGCATTTCCTCGTTCCCACCAAAGGCGCAGCGGTTTTCATCAATGCGTTCAATTTCCCAGCGTGGGGCTTTTGCGAAAAGGCCGCGCCTGCTCTTCTCTCGGGCGTTCCGGTCCTCGTAAAACCCGCTTCTCCGACGGCCTGGCTGGCGCACAGAATGGTCGAAGATGTCGTCAAATCCGGAGTCCTGCCACCGGGAGCGATTTCTTTGGTTTGCGGTTCGGCCCGCGAACTTCTCGACCACGTGCGCGAAGAAGACATTGTCTCTTTCACGGGTTCCGCCGATACGGCGGCTCGCATCCGCACGCATTCAAACGTAGTGCATCGCTCGGTCCGCGTGAACATTGAAGCCGACAGCATCAACTCCGCCATTCTGGGACCGGACTGCGCGCCCGGAAGCGACCTCTTCGATCTTCTCGTCAAAGAAGTCCTGAAAGAGATAACGCTCAAGGCCGGCCAGAAATGCACGACCATCCGGCGCGTGTTCGCTCCGCGCCAAACGCTGAAAGCCTTCGGCGAAGCCGTTTCGTCTCGGCTAAGCGCAATGAAAGTTGGGAATCCCCGCAACTCGGAAGTGAAAGTCGGACCCGTTGTCAACAAAGGTCAGCAAAGCGCCTGCTTCGAAGGGCTAAAAAAGTTGCGATCCGAATGTTCGGTCGTTTTTGGCGGAAACGAACATTTCGAACCGCTTGACGCCGATCCGCAAAAGTCCGCCTTCGTTCAGCCGACACTTCTTGTCAGTAATGACGGGCCTGGCTCTAAATATGTTCACGACGTCGAAGTATTCGGCCCGGTCATAACTCTGGTTCCTTATGACAGCGCGAAAGACCTTGTCCCCATGGTGCGCCGCGGAAGCGGCTCGCTGGTAGCCTCGGTTTTTTCCGACGACTCCGCTTTCCAGCAAGAAGTGATTCTCGGCATCGGCGATCTTCACGGCAGAGTTCTGGCTGTGGATGGTTCGGTCGGCGCTCAGCATACCGGTCACGGCAACGTGGTTCCCAGTTGCTTGCACGGCGGTCCCGGAAGAGCGGGCGGGGGCGAAGAACTTGCCGGCCTGCGCGCGCTTCTGCTCTACCATCGCCGCTTTGTCGTTCAGGGCCCCGTCAATTGCCTCAAGGAATTGTCAGGCTTGTCTGCCGACGCGAACCTTCTCTATTCGTAGGGGCCCGTGGTCAGATCCGGCGTTAGTCCATAACAAAAGAGACAAAGAGCAGTTTCTGATCTCGCTGGATTTGCAAAGCGGCGGCCGCCCCGGGTTGCAGCGCTTTCAGCGCATTGCGAAGACGCTCCAGCGTGGTCATCGGCTGGCCGTTCGATGTTCGAATCACGTCGCCAGTAAGCAGGGGCACTTCTACGCTCGCGCCTGTCGAGCGGGCTGCTACAAAAATTCCGAAAGGATCGCGCAGCTCTGGAACCATGCCGGCAATCCTCTGATCAATTTCCACGCCCAGGATTCCGAGTGCCGGGACCAGATTTTTTTCGGGATCCGCCAACGCCGCAACCTGATCCATGTCCCGCGGCGGCTGCGCTACCGGCACGTCAAAGGTCATGGGGTCTTTGCCGCGTAGAACGTTCAGATGGACTTTTTGTCCGGCCTCGAGAGCAAAGAAGTGAAACGCGACGAAGGGAAGGTTCTCCGCGGGCCTCGCATCAAGGACACGCCAACGATCCGCCCCGGAACAATGCGGGTGCGTGTGGAAAGAGCAGCCTGCAACGAACTCTCTGTATCGGTATTCGGCAAAATCATTTGCACGCGCTGCGCTCCGCTCACCACGCGGGCGTTCGTCATGATGTAACCGCTTTCGTCGATCACGAAGCCCGATCCGATAGCCCGCTGCCGGCCAATCACGGCGCTCGTGCCCCCGTGGTCTCCCTCTTCGAGCGGTCCAAACCCGGTGACTAAAACCTGCACGACTCTAGGCGACACTTTCTTGATCAGCGCGTCCATGGAGTGGTTCAGGTTGCGCAGATTGTCGAGTGAGCGATCCTGCGCGCAAGCGATGCCTGCCGCCAGTCCTAGAAGGACAAGAAGCAGCACAGCCACATGCAGCCACCTCTGAAATTTACGTCTGTTTGCCTCGCCGTTAAACTCAACCATGGCAGCCACCTCCTCACACGCGCACACACTATGGATGCAGCGGGTTCCACTGGGATTCCAGAGAGTACAAACGCCTGTCCTTGCGTGGCGGTTTCGCGGGGAGTCATCCGTCGGACGCACGCCTTAAAGCCTCTCTGCATTTCTCCAAATAAATGCGACTATAACGCTGTCTTAACCATCGAAGGATTGCACGATGCCACGAATCCCCACGACCGAAGACCGTCGTCTTGAAGAAGCCCGCACGCGCAAGAAGCATTGGAAGCGCTGGGGGCCGTACCTTTCCGAGCGCCAGTGGGGTACGGTCCGCGAGGATTACAGCTCGAACGGCACGGCCTGGGAATACTTTCCGCACGACCATGCCCGCTCTCGCGCCTATCGCTGGGGAGAAGACGGCATTGGTGGAATCAGCGACCGTCATCAAATGATGTGTTTCGGCCTCGCGCTCTGGAACGGCCGTGATCCCATCCTGAAAGAACGCCTTTTCGGCCTCACCGGCAATCAGGGCAATCACGGCGAAGATGTGAAGGAGTGCTACTTCTATCTCGACTCGACTCCCGCGCACAGCTACATGCGCATGCTTTACAAATATCCCCAGGCCGAGTTTCCTTACCAGCTTCTCATTGACGAGAATCGCCGCCGCGGCCGTGGCCAGCCTGAATTCGAATTGCTCGATACCGGAGTCTTTTCGGGAAATCGCTATTTTGATGTTTTTGTCGAATATGCCAAAGCGGACGTCGAAGACATTCTGATTCGAATTACTGCCGTGAATCGCGGCCCGGAAGCCGCCGCGCTGCATGTCCTTCCCCAATTCTGGTTCCGAAATACCTGGTCCTGGGGAAGGGATCTGCGCCGTCCGACCGCGCGAATCGCTTCCGCGCTTCCGGGCAGCTCTAGCGTCGAACTCGAGCATTGGCTGTATGGCAAGCGCTGGCTTATTTGCGCCGGCCATCCTGAATTGCTTTTCACCGAAAACGAAACCAATTGTACCCGGCTCTTCAGCGGGCCGAATCGTTGTCAGTTCGTCAAAGATGCAGTTCACGAATACCTGATTCACGGCAACAAAGCCGTTGTGAATCCCTCTCTGACAGGGACGAAAGTTGCCGCCGTTTATCCGTTGCATCTTGAGCCTGGCGCCTCAGCCACTCTAAAGCTCCGCCTCACAGACATCGAGCCTCTCGCGGGTATGGACACGGATTCGCCGCGCGTCGGCATCATCACTTCTCCTGCGCATGCCGAGCGTGCCGAAGGTGTTCCCGGCACGAACGATTTCGCAGAGGGATTCGAGGCGCTTTTCGCCACGCGCCAAAAAGACGCCGACGAATTCTACGCATCGCGCATCCCGAAAAGTCTCTCCGCCGACGCCAAAGCAGTCATGCGCCAATCCCTTGCCGGCATGCTCTGGTCCAAACAGTTTTATCACTACGACGTTCGCGCCTGGCTCGAAGGCGATCCAGCTCAGCCCAAACCTTCCGACGAGCGCTGGAAAGGCCGCAACAAAGATTGGCAGCATCTCTACAACGAAGACGTCGTCTCCATGCCCGATAAATGGGAATATCCCTGGTACGCCGCCTGGGATCTCGCCTTCCACTGCATTCCCATCGCTTTGATCGATCCCGACTTCGCTAAAGAGCAGCTCATCCTTTTGCTACGCGAATGGTACATGCATCCCAACGGACAATTGCCCGCTTACGAATGGGCTTTCGGCGACGTGAATCCTCCCGTGCACGCGTGGGCGGCCTGGCGCGTTTACAAAATCGAGCGCCGCGTCCGTGGCGTCGCCGACCGCACGTTTCTCGAAAAAGTTTTTCACAAGCTACTTCTCAATTTCACCTGGTGGGTCAATCGCAAAGATCCGGACGGCGCGAACATTTTCCAGGGCGGCTTCCTCGGGCTCGACAACATCGGAGTCTTCGACCGCTCCGCCCCGTTGCCGACGGGCGGCAATCTCGAGCAGTCCGACGGCACCAGTTGGATGGGTATGTATTGCCTCAACATGCTGGCCATGGCCCTGGAACTCGCAAGAGAAGACATGGCCTACGAAGACGTCGCCAGCAAATTCTTCGAGCACTTCGTCTACATCGCGCACGCCATGAACGACATCGGCGAGGGCAGCATGGCCCTGTGGGACGACGAGGACGGCTTTTATTACGACGTTCTCCGCCTGCCCGACGGTAGCCAGCACTACCTCAAGATTCGTTCAATGGTAGGACTCATTCCGCTCTTCGCCGTGGAAACGCTCGAACCTGAAATCGTGGATAGACTGCCTGGCTTCAAGCGCCGCATGCAGTGGTTCGTTGACAACCATCCCGATATCCCCGAGCACATCGAAATGACGCAGCGCTCTGCGCACGGCGTGCGCCGCCTCCTGTCGCTGGTGAACCGTAAGCAACTGAAACGCGTTCTCGCCCGCATGTTGGACGAAAATGAGTTTCTTTCTCCTTACGGTGTCCGCGCGCTATCGAGCTTTCACAAGGACCATCCCTACGAAGTGCAGGTCAATGGAAACACTAGCCGCGTGGAGTACGAACCAGCCGAATCCATGGCGGGGCTATTCGGCGGCAATTCCAATTGGCGCGGACCGATTTGGTTTCCTGTGAACTATCTCTTGGTGGAGTCCCTGCAAAAGTTCCATCACTACTATGGCGAAGACTTCCGAGTGGAGTGCCCCACGCATTCGAAACACGAAACGGACTTGTGGCAAGTCGCCGCGGAAATCTCGCGCCGCCTGGTCCATATCTTTTTGCGCGATCATGCGGGCCGGCGTCCCGTCGCTGGAGGAATAGAAATCTTTCAAAATGATCCGTACTGGCGCGACCTGATTCTGTTTTACGAATACTTCCATGGCGACAACGGCGCCGGACTTGGCGCCAGCCATCAAACCGGCTGGAGCGGCCTCGTTGCCAAACTCCTCGAACAAAGCGGGGAATAAGAATGTCTCCGTTCAAGCATGATAGTAAGCGAGCCTAGTGGTGCGGGACGGAGATAGACCATGAGCCCGAGATTCGATGGCCGCGTAGTTCTTGTCGCCGGCGGCACCGGCGGTCTAGGACGCGCGGTAACTTCGGCGTTCCTCGAAGAGGGCGCCACCGTTGCTGTGACGTATCGCAATCAACCGGAATGGGAAAAGTTCAAGAGCGCAGCCTCTGCAAATGCTCCCCGCTTCGAAGGGCACGAAGTCGATGTCACCGACGAAACCGCTGTGCGCCTACTCGTCGAAAAAGTTCTTGCCAAGCACAGCCGACTGGACGCGATGGTCAACACCGTTGGAGGCTATGCGGCCGGCATGAAATTGTGGGAAATGGAAAGCAGAGTGTTCGAGCAAATGTTGAATCTGAATCTTCGCTCGGGCTATGCGCTCTCTCGAGCTGCAGTTCTCGCAATGTTAAAGCAAGGACACGGAGCCATTGTGAACGTCGCCGCTAAAGCCGCCTTCGACCACGCCGCGGGCGCCTCCGCTTATGCCACTTCCAAAGCCGCCGCAGTCGCGATCATGGATTCGCTCGCCGCAGATCTGAAGGGGACTGGCGTGCGTGTAAACACCATTCTTCCCAGCATCATTGACACCGAAGTCAATCGCAAAGCCATGCCCCAAGCGGATTTTTCGAAGTGGCCGAAGCCCCGCGACATCGCCCGCGTCATCCTGTTCTTGTGCAGTGACGAAGCCAAGGTCATCCACGGTGCCTCCATCCCCGTCTACGGCGACAGCTGACTTCAATATTTATTGCGCCCGCGAGCCTATCGCCACTCGACAGTAGCCACCTTTTGTAACCCTCGGCGAGCCTTGGTTTCTTGATCCTTGGGAAGAGTTCCAAGAAATGCTGCGGCACACCGTATTGTGCCCCTCATCTTTTCCTCTTTGCATGACGCTTAATTCCCCTCATACAGTTCAATAAGAACCTTGCCCCCATCGGGAGAAGTCACCAAGAAAAAGTTGACGCGTGTTTTGTCCGCTCCCCCGCGCGTAGCCGGATAGACGGGCGCAATTTTGAATTTTTCTTTCAGAATTTCCGTAGCGCGGTCCACATTTGTGCAGCGAAACTCCACTTGCTGTACGCCTTCTGCAAATTTCGACAAATAGCGCGCAATGGCACCTTCGCCCCCGGGTTCCCGCGTCGTCAGCAAATCCAGAAAGATTCCTTCCGGAAAATGCAGCTCAAACTCTTCCGCATCCTGGTCCGGAGGCACTTCCGCCAACCGGGGCGTGCCATTGGCGATACGAATCCGGTTGAACGTTTCTCGCGGCACGGCAACCCCAACGGTGATAACTGGAGTCGGGGCGAGCAATAAAGCGGACAGCTCCTTATCATCCCACCAATTGGCAACCGCGATTCCCGCAACCGCGCGTCCCAATCGATACACTTCTTCCGCCGCACCTTTTCTCACCGACGGCTCAGAACTAGACAACCCTGCAATGGCTGTACTTAGAGGACTGGACATGGTGACGCTGAAATTGTAGCGTGAGAAGGCGTCCAAAAAGAAGCTCCGCCGCCTGTATCGGCAAAAAGACGCAACGAATTCAGCTTTCCTTTCATCTGAGGGGTATGCCCAAACCAGTTTTGCTCACGGTCGACGACGACCCTGATGTCTTGCGCGCCATCGAACGCGACCTCCGCAGCCGTTATGCGGACCGCTATCGCGTCATGCGCGCAAACTCCGGCAGCGCCGCCATCACCACGCTTCGCGAACTAAAAGCCCGCAACAATCCGGTTGCCCTCCTTCTTGCTGACCAGCGCATGCCGCTAATGGACGGCGTCAGTTTCCTCTCTGAAGCCATGGAACTGCATCCGCTGGCCAAACGGGCTCTCCTCACCGCCTATGCCGATACCAGCGCCGCCATCGACGCTATCAACGAAGCCCGTGTCCACTACTACTTCATGAAGCCCTGGGACCCTCCCGAAGAAAAACTGTACCCCACGCTGGATGACTTACTGCATGACTGGACCTCCACCTTCCGTCCGCCATACGAAGGCATCCGCGTCCTCGGCACGCGCTGGTCCAATCGCTCTTACGAGCTGCGCGATTTTCTCGCGCGCAGCCAGGTGCCCTATCAATGGATTGACGTCGAGCTTGCTGAAAGCGACCCGGAAGTGCGCGGTCTCGTAAATTCCCTTGGCCCCGAAGCGCAAACCCTCCCCCTCATCCTGTTTCCAGACGGCGCGCGTCTCGCTGAGCCGCCGCTCCCCGCTGTTGCCGACAAAATCGGCCTCCGCACTCATGCGCAAACGAATTTCTACGACCTCGCCATCGTTGGCGGCGGTCCCGCAGGACTTGCCGCCGCCGTTTATGGCGCGAGCGAAGGCTTGCGCACCGTCATCATCGAGCGCGAAGCTCCCGGCGGCCAGGCCGGCCTCAGTTCGCGTATCGAAAATTATCTCGGCTTTCCTTCCGGCCTCTCCGGCAGCGACCTCGCCCGCCGCGCCGTAGCGCAAGCGAAGCGTTTTGGCGTCGAGATTCTTGCTCCCCAAGAAGCCATCGGCATTCGAATCGACGGCCCTTATCGCTACTTGAAGCTTGCCGACGACTCGGAAATTTCCTGCCACGTTCTTCTACTCGCTATGGGCGTGCAGTGGCGCACTCTCGGCGTTCCCGGCATTGATCGCTTCCAGGGCGCCGGCGTTTACTATGGCGGAGGCACTTCCGAAGCCATTGCGTGTAAAGGCGAGATCGTATATGTCATCGGAGGAGCGAACTCCGCCGGCCAGGCCGCCATGCACTTCTCCAAATTCGCGCAAAAGGTAGTCATGCTCGTTCGCGGGAATTCCCTTGCCAGCACCATGTCCCACTACCTCATCGAGCAAATCGAACAAACGCCCAATATCGAAGTCTGGACGCAGACTAGCGTCTCCGCCGTACACGGTGACACGCGCCTCAGCGGCATCACGGTTCAGTGCGCGCCTTCCGGCGAAACCAAAGAGCTTCCGGCCAGCAGCCTCTTCATCTTCATCGGCGCGCTGCCTCGCACCGAGTGGCTCGGCAACGTCGTTGAGCGCGACGACCGCGGCTTCATCCTCTCCGGACCGGACCTGATTCACGATGGCAAGAAGCCCGGTTCCTGGACGCTCAGCCGCGATCCCACCTTGCTCGAAACCAGCGTCCCCGGAATTTTTGTTGTTGGCGACGTGCGCCACGGTTCAGTTAAACGCGTCGCATCGGGCGTTGGCGAAGGAGCGGTCGTCGTCCAGTTTATGCACCAATATCTGTCCAAGGTCCAATAATGCACGCCGCTAGTAAAGCTCATAGCTCATGACCGAATTCTTGTCCACTCCACCCGAACAGCTCGCTGAGCGATTGCGCACGATCGCTGTCTTCTCCGATCTCGCCCAGGACGACTTGCTCTGGTTTGTTTCCAAGTGCCAGGAGCTGCGTGTTTCCCCGGGCGACATCGTCATGTGCGAAGGCGACAAGCCTGAGTTCATGATCGTCATGCTGGAAGGCGAAATTCGCGCCAGAGCAGAACGTGGTCCCGCAGACGGTCCTGTATTCACCATGAGTAGCGGCGAAGTCAGCGGCATGCTTCCTTTTTCCCGTCTCAAGGTTGTCAGTGTCACTGGCCGGGCCGTTGTTCCTTCTCATTACTTGGCTTTCCACGTCTCGTATTTCGAGGAAATGTTCCATCGCCTTCCTGAACTCGTTCGCCGCCTCGTCGGTCTGCTTGCCGACCGGGTTCGCAACGTCACCCGCCAGGAACAGCAGCATGAGAAACTTGCCGCGCTCGGCAAACTGTCCGCCGGCCTCGCGCATGAGCTCAACAATCCTTCTGCCGCGACTCGCCGTTCCGCCGCCGCTCTCCGAGACTGTCTCGGCCGACTTCGCGCCGCGGCTCGCAGCACCTCCATTGGACCAAATGACTGCGCTCTTCTCGCCCAGCGCGAGGAGCAAATCCGCGCATCTCTTAAGCCTGCTCAATTCAAGGATGAGTTGGCGCGAGCCGATCGCCAGGACGCGATCCAATCGTGGCTTGAATCCCGCAACGTCGCCGACGCGTGGATGCTCGCGCCTTCTCTCGCCGAGGCCAATCTCACTGATGCCCATCTCGAGAGTTTCGCAGAAGCTGCGGGCAACTCCCTCGGTCCAGAGCTGACGCGCTTTGCCACTCTTCTTGAAATGGATCGCATCGCCGAGGAGCTCGACCGCAGCTCCGCACGCATCTCCGATCTCATCAAAGCGGTCAAGGAATACTCTTACATGGATCAGGGGCCGGTGCAGGAAGTGGATATCGAACACAGCCTGGAAACTACCCTCACCATCATGCATCACAAATTGAAGCGCGGCATTACGGTTGCGCGCGACTACGCTCCCAATCTTCCCAAGGTCATGGCCAGTGGTAGCGAGCTGAACCAGGTGTGGACCAATCTCATCGACAATGCCGCCGACGCCATGAAAGGCACGGGCACGCTCGCCATCCGCACCGCGCGCGAAAATGATTTCGTCCTGGTCGAAATTGCCGACAACGGTCCCGGCATTCCCGCTGAGGTTAAATCCCGCATCTTCGACCCCTTTTTCACCACAAAAGGCGTCGGCGAAGGTACCGGCCTTGGGCTTGACATCGTCAACCGCATCGTCAAGAACGCACGCGGCCAAGTGAACGTCACTTCCTCGCCAGGCGATACCCGCTTTCAGATTCGCATCCCAATTCAATCTCCAATGTGATTCGCCGCAGCGCGAATCATCCAATAAATTAAAGGAGTCGCATGGCCGACACTTGTATCCATCTCGATCAAATCAAGCGTGTCAAACCCAAAACCAAAGGCTGCGAAGAGTGCCTCAAGATGGGCGACACTTGGCTGCATCTGCGCCTGTGCCTCACTTGCGGCCATGTCGGCTGCTGCGACTCCTCGAAGAACAAACACGCCACAAAGCATTTTCACGCCACCAAGCATCCCGTCGTCCGCTCGCAGCAACCCGGCGAGTCCTGGATGTGGTGTTACGTCGACGAAGTCATGTTCGAAAACGACTGAACCTCAGCCATTCCTCTCAATCCGCCGTCTTTCGTTTCTGACTCTCTTGTAGCGGCGCAGCACTGCTGCGCCCCAGTTGCCGGGGCGTTTAACATAAGCGGCCGGCGTCTTAGGTTTTCTTCTCCAACGGCATCAACACCGACGCCACCAGCGCAATCAGCAGCACCCCCCCCACTACCGCCAGCGAAACACTCACCGGAATGTCCACCCAGTGCTCGGCGATCATCTTTCCCCCGATAAAAACCAGCACCACCGCCAGCCCTTCATCCAAAAACCTCAGCCGGTCAATGATTCCCGCCAGCAGAAAATACAACGCGCGCAAGCCAAGAATCGCCAGCACGTTCGACGTGTACACAATGAACGGATCGCGCGTAATTCCAAACACCGCTGGTATCGAGTCCACGGCCAGCGTCACGTCCGTGAATTCAACGACCAGGAGCGCAACGAAGAGCTGAGTTGCGAAGAGTTTTCCTCCGTTGCGTACAAAAAAGCTTTCACCGTGGAATTCCGGCATAACACGCAAGTACCGCTGGGCGAAGCCGACGAGCCTGCTTCTTTCCGGATGCATATCCACTTTCTTAAAAAACATCCGAATTCCCGCGTACACTAGAAATCCGCCCAGCAAGTACAACACCCAAGAGAAATGCTCGATGAGTTGCGCGCCCACGCCGATCATAACGCCGCGCATCGCTAGCGCCCCCACCACGCCCCATTCCAGCAGCCGGTGCTGCAGCCGGTCTTCCACCGCAAACGCGCGGAAGATCACCAGGAACAAAAACAGGTTGTCCACGCTCAGCGCTTTTTCAATCAGGTAGCCGGTGAAAAATTCCAGCGCGGACTGCTCGCCGCGAAAATAAAGCACGCCCAATCCAAAAAGCACGGAAACGCCAATCCAACCGAAGCTGGCGATGGCCGCTTCCCGCAAGCTGATCCGGTGCGGGCGCCGGTGAAACACGCGTAGGTCCAGCACGATCGAAACGAGGATGAAAGCGTTGAAGAAGATCCAGTTGAGCGGCGTGCCCATACCAAGAGCCATCACCAGCGCTCCCGCTTCAGGGATTGCGGCCGCTTGCTTCCGTGGTGTTCAGGTTCGATAACTCCGCGCGTGCGGTTTGACCCGCCTCGATTTTTACGGCCACGTCCCAGCGCACGTGCATGTCTCCGGCGTTGGCTTCCAGGTTGAGCGTCGAAATCCAATAGTCGCCAGGAGGCAGTCCGGAAACCGAAGCGCGGCCTTCCAGGTCCGTGTCCGCCCTGCGCGCCAGAAATTTCAGTTGCGCCAGCTCCGGCGCGGCGCGCAGCACGCGTTTGTTGCGCGCGGCCTGCAGCGCGTCCCATTTCCTTTGCGGATTGATTCCTTCCAATTCCAGCTCGATTCCGGTCATCGATTCCGGATGCTTGCGAAGAAATTTCATCAGCGCGGCCAGATAATCTTCCCTCAGCTTCTTGTACTTCTCAGGATCTTTGGCGCGATCCATGTCCGTGAATTTCGGCTTAGGAAACCCGGAAGTAACGCCGCCGCTGTTCGCCCGCTGGTAGGCCAGCAGAAATTCCGGCACTCCCTCGACGTCTTCGGGGGAAATACGCTTGTCCATATCTGGAGCCGAGAGGTCCATCGTATCGTGCGCCTTCATCCATGTGCGCAATTCGGCAGAAAACTTCAGGCCGTCAATGAATTCGTCGCGCGCCGGTACAGGATCCTTTTCCTCTGCTTCCTTAACGATGTCCGCATAGCTCTTCGTGAGTATATAGAACGTGAACTGCCGAACCGGTTCCGGCCGCGCCCCCGTAGGCGTAATCCGCGCGCTGAACTCGAGCGCCCCGGTAGTGGTTTTCGCGGCCCCGCTGGAGTCGGTCTGCGCCCCCGCCGCGGTGACACACACAAATCCGGAGAAGAGAAGGACAAAGACAAACCAAGCTGGTTTTCGCATGACAAAAGCGTAACAGATTGGACCGGCGTGTAGAAAAAGAACGAGCTGCCCTATCCTCGCCCAGGAAACGCTTCCCCGATTCCGCTGGCCAGGGCGGCAGATGCAGGCTATCCACTTGTGTGGATTCACGATTCGCGGGACTCTGCGGAGACGGATTTGGGTGCGTCATCCCCCCTACGGTTGCTTAAGCCTGTTTAACTCCTGCCGACTTCTGATCTTTGGTCTCAGATGCCCTTCGGGGATACCGGCCGCGGAGCGAATTCCAGCGGATTACAAAGACGTCCAGGAACATTTGCAGGCTATCGCGCAGCATGTTGACTTTGGTGGCGGGCGAGTGGCCCCAGCGCACCGGGATTTCCACGGCGCGCAGGCCGTGATGGCGCGCGAGATAGAGCAGTTCGGGGTCGAAGCCGAAGCGCTCGATGGTCTGCTGCTCGAAGATAATCCCGCAGCGTTCGCGGACGAAGGCTTTGAAGCCGCACTGTGTGTCTACAAAGGGCAGGCGCAGGGTCAGGCGCACGATCTTATTGAAAATGATGCCGGCGAATTCGCGGAAGGGCGATTCGTGGACAGTTATGAGGCCGCGGTTGACGGCGCGGGAGCCGATGGCCACGTCAAAATGCTGCAGCGCGTCCACGAGTTTATCGGCTTCCTCGATGGGAGCAGAGAGGTCGGCGTCCGTGAACAGGACAACGCGGCCGCGCGCCTCCTGCACGCCGTGGCACACGCTGTAGCCTTTGCCGCGATTCACGCCGTTCGGAACGACGCGCAGCACGGGGATTTTGCCGCGGAAGGATTCGGCGACGGCGGCCGTGCGGTCCTTCGAGCCATCATCAACAACGAGGACTTCCACTTCGCGACGGGAATCTTTGAGGTACGCGGCGATGCGTTCAAGAGTGGCTGGAAGGCGCAACTCCTCGTTAAACGCCGGGATGACGATGGAAAGTTCAGGGCTGGAGGGGCTCATCGTTATCGTTCAGGAGGCTTCTGCCATGCGTGATGGCCCACAAGCGGAACAAAGCGGCAGCCTTCCAGCATTTTCGTGGAAAGTTTGCCGTCGCGCTTCTCGATGAGCTGCAACTCCTGATTCTCCGCATCGCCCACAGGAATAATCATGCGGCCGTCCTCGGCGAGTTGCGCGAGGAGCGGCTGAGGAGCCGCGGGAGCCGCAGCCGCAACGAGGATGGCGTCGAACGGCGCAAATTCCAGCAAACCCAGCGTGCCGTCACCGCAATGGACGTGGACATTGAGGTAGCCGAGGCGCTCGAGTTTTTCGGAGGCGGCAGAAGCGAGTTCGTGACGCCGCTCGATGGTAAGAACTTCTTTGGCCAGGAGCGAGAGAACCGCGGCCTGATAGCCGCAGCCCGCGCCGATTTCCAGCGCGCGATCAGTTGGCCGGAGGCGCAGAGCTGCCGTCATGGCCGCCACGATGTAAGGCTGCGAAATGGTTTGGCCGCTGCCGATGGGCAAAGGGACGTCTTCGTAGGCGCGCGCGCGAAGTTCCTCCGCCACAAATTCGTGGCGAGGAACCGCCAGCATGGCGCCGAGGACGCAGTGATCTTCGATGCCGCGACGGCGCAACTGCTTTTCGACCATTTCGGCGCGCTGGGGGGCGAAATCTCTGCTTTCAAGCATGCGTAACCGCCGCGGCGTGCTTTTCCCAGGCCCCGGTTTTCAGGATCTCTTCGATTTGCGCGAGCGCGAAGTCGCATTCGTCTTCGCGATTGTAAAGATGGGGAGAGAGGCGCACTCCGGCTTTGGGACGGTAGTCCACAAGGATTTTGCGTGCAAGGAGTTCGCGGCAGACCTCGTAGGCGTGCGGGCAATCGACGGAAACCGTTCCGGCGCGCTCCGCTGGATTTTCGGGCGTGTTTACGCGCCACCCGCGCGACTTCGCGCCCTCGATGAGGCGCGAGGTCATACGCAGCGACTTCTCGCGAATGGCTTGGACTCCGACTTGGTTGATAATTTCGAGCCCGGGGCGGCAGGCAAAAAGCGCGGGAATATGCGGCGTGCCGTTCAGATAGCGATAAGAATCTTCGCGCGGATCGATCGCGCCAGTCTCGAAGGCAAACGGGCGGCGATGCGCGATCCATCCGGTGAGCGATGGATTCAGCTTGGCGCGCAAATCTTCACGGACATAAAGATAAGCGACGCCGGGACCGCCACAGAGCCACTTGAGAACGCCCCCGACGGCAAAATCGGCGCCGAGCGAGCGAACGTCGACGGGGATAGTTCCTGCGGCCTGGAAAGCATCGAGAACAACGTGCGCGCCGACGCGATGCGCGCGCTCGATGATAGCTCGAGCGTTTACGATGAACGAGCTGCGAAAGAGGACGAGCGAAATCGGCACGAGCAAAGTGGTTTCGTCGATGGCCGCCAGGAATTTTTCCAGGTTGAAGCGGATGGAATCTTCGGCAGGGAGGACTTCGACGCGTGCGCCGTGGCGGCGCTGCTCGTGGTAGAAGTATTGGATCGAGGGAAACTCGAGATCAGTCATCACGATTCTGTTGCGCGGTCCGGTGAAATTGAAACACGAAGAAATCACGGCTTGCGTCAGCGTGACGTTCTGATGGAGAGAAATTTCACCGTCGCGGGCGCCAATCAGCGGAGCGATTTTGTCGCCAAGGTTGACGGCCATCTCCCACCAGCCCTCTTCCCAGGCGCGCACGCCGCGCTCGGCCCAGGAATCGGCATAGGCGCGCATTTCGTCGTACACGCCGCGCGGCATGGCGCCGAGCGAGTTGCTGATCATGTATGTGGTGCGGTCCAGAATCGGAAACTCGCCGCGCCATTTGAGAAGGTCGTCCACGGACTACTCTCCACGGTCAGATGTGCGGGGATAGTTCCTTCTCCAAACAAAGTAACACACCGTGAGGAGAGCGAGCCAGGGGACGCCGGCAAGGAGTGTAATGCGGAAGCCGGGGACCCACCAGGTGGAGACCAGCACAGCGAGGACACCGAGAAGTCCGGCAAGAGAAACCCAGGGGCCAGCTGGGCCAAGCTGAAGATAAGGCTTCGCGTGGCGCTGGTGGTGGCGGCGGAACGCGAGGTGCGTCAATAGCGTCATGAGCCAGGCGAAGAGCGCGCCGAATGTGCTGAGGCCAATCATGAAAACGAACAAGGAATCCTGAAAATACCTCGACAAGACCATCGCGGCGACCATGCCGCCGCCGGACGAGAGCACGGCGATCGTAGGCATGTCTGTTTTGCTCAAACGGCCCAGGACTGCCGGAAGATAGCCGCCGCGCGAAAGCGAAAAAGCAAGGCGCGCCGTGAAATACAAATTCGCAACAGCGCTGGAAAGAGCGGCGGTCAAAACCACAAAGTTCATAATGTGTGTTGCGGCGGGAATGCCGACGGTTTGGAATACGCGAACAAATGGACTCTCGCCCATTCCGATTTGCGTCCAAGGGACAATGCCGACCACCAAAGCGAGTCCCGCGACGTAAAAAAGGACGAGCGCGGCAACCGTGTTGCGCAAGGCCTTGGGAACGGCCTCTCTGGGATTGGCGGCTTCGCCTGCGGTGCTTCCCACGACTTCGATTCCGAAGAAACTGAACAAGCCGAGAACGACGCCGAGGCCAACGCCCTTCCAGCCGTTCGGGACAAAGCCGCCATGTGTCGAGTAATTCGCGAGACCGACCTTGGGAGATCCGACGCCGAAGAGCAGGGCAGAGCCCAAGAGCAGGAATGCAAGAATCGTCACGACTTTGATCATCGAGAGCCAGTATTCGAAGGTGCCGAGGTTCTCGATGTTGATCGTGTTGACGTAGAGGACGAGAAAAGAGAAGAGGCTGATCCACACCCAGGGTGGAACGTTGGGGAACCACAACTTGCAATAAATGGATGCAGCCACAACTTCGCTGCCGACGACAACCATCATGCAGAGCCAATAGGTGAGCCGAATCGCAAACCCCGCCCAGGGATGCAAATACATTTCGGCGAAGAGTCCGAAGGAACCGGCGGTGGGATGAGCGGCGGACATCTCGGCGAGCGCCCACATCATCGCGACGGCGATCAAAGCCGCAGCGACAAAACTAAGAACCACGGCGGGCCCGGCGAGTCTCACGGCGATGGCGCTGCCGAGGAACAGGCCTGTGCCGATCGTGCTTCCCAGGCCAAGCATGGCAAGCTGCGCTGGAGAAAGATTGCGCTGCAGTCCCGATTCGCGCGCGACGATCGTCGTGGACCGGCTTTCTTCGGCAGTCGCCGGGACACCGAGAGAAGGCTCGTTCATGGCGAGGCATCGTAACAGAAACGCGAGCGATGTTCTTCTTTACGTGTTGGCCTGAACTCTCAACCTGAACGATGGGACAGTGAACGAACGGAACACAGACTGTCCTTCGAAAGGCTCGCCCCGCCGCAACGGCATTCTTAGAATCAAAGTCGTGGCGCGGGACCGCAAGCGGCGCCACGGAGGCGGTCATGAAGGCCCTGGTTGCATTGATTGTCATTTATATCGGCACGTTTTTCCTCGTGATTCAAGGATCACCGCAAAATTCCGCACAGGCATCGCCGCAGAGTTCACAGAACAACGCCTCCGCCCAAGCCAACACGAGCATCGACCGGGTTAAAGAATCAGACATCCGCTCGTTGATGGAACTCGTTGGCGCGCGTGACATGGTGCAGGACGGCGCGGACAACGCCGTTGAGCAATCGCGCGAGAAGCTTCTGGCCACCGTGCCGAACAACCAAAAAAGCCAGGCTTTTGTAAACGCCTTCGCGACGAGCTATCAGAAAAAATTCGACACCGACCAAGTCACGGAGCAGCTAGTAGGAATTTACGACAAACACTTTACGGATGACGAGATCAAGGGGCTTTTGCAATTTTATGGCTCGCCTCTAGGCCAAAGACTGGCCGGCGAGATGCCGAAGATCAACCGGGAAATCCAGGCAACGGTCCGCTCGACGAGCGGGAAAGCCGCGCGAGAGGCGCTCGCTGAAGTGAAGCAGCGGAACCCGGAAGTGGGACAGTCGGCGCGGCTCGGCAACGGCCAAGGAAAATTCCAACAACGGCGCGCGCAGCGTCCCCAACTCCAGGCCACACAGCAGGAACAGGATCCGCGGTAAGAGAAAGCCCAAATCCAGGACTCAATAAAAAGCGCTTCTGGAAATCTAGAAGCGCTTTTTGATTTTTATGTCGATGCCGAAGGTTCCGTTCTGATCGCGCAGACCGACGATGGAGACGTTGCGGTCCACGTTGTACTCCACCTGAATGACCTGCTCTTGTGTTGAACTCACATTCGAGACGTACGTGATGGTGAGGTTGCGGGCGATTTGCTGCTCGACAGTGACGCGCGCCGCGGCGTTCTGTCCCGAGCTTGTGGAACCGACTTCAGTCAACCCGGGATCCACTCGGAAGCGAGTGATGCCAAACAATCGCTCGAGGCGGCCGCCTACTTGACTGGAAATGGCTTCGGAAAGAATTGCCGAAGCATTGGCCGTCCCGCTTGAGGTAGCAGCTCCGCCGCCGCGGGCTGCGGCGGCCTCGGAAGTGGTTTGTCCCAGAGCCAGCAAAGTAATGATGTCGTCCGTGGGCAAGGGAGGATCCGAACGATAGGCGAGCGCGAGCTTGCTGGCAGGACCGCTAAAATTCAGAGTGATTTCATATTGCTGGATGGTGGTCGTGGCTTCCACGTTGAGAGCGGGATCCAAGCGGAAGGGATTGGCGAAATTTAGATCGCCCCTGGAAACACGATAGCGATTGCCCGCAAAATTCAAATTGCCCGCGAGGATGTGGATGTGCCCGAGCAAGATAGGATGCTCCCACGTTCCGCGCACGCGAAGATTCGCTTCGGCCTCGAGTTGCGCGCCGGGCCATTCCATGCGGGCGTCGGGGGCAGAAAGGGCCTCGACGTCGAACTGCAAATTGCGCAGATAGGAAGAGGTGGTTGAGGGGCCAGTGATTCCTTCTTTTGCGGAGACGAGCAGGCCGGCCACTTGAAGGCCCTGGGTGAGAGTGACGCGCTCAACGATGACGCGACCGGAGAGGACGGCGTTGCTGGTCGTACCGGTGAGGCGAAGCGTGCCTCCAGCCAGCCAGCTCATGCCTTCGGGATAGCGGATACGGACGCGGTCGGAGCGAACGTTGATGTCATAGCGGAGAGGAGTCTCCGCATAGTTTACGCTGCCGGTCAGGTGCAGCGAGCCTCCGCCTGATTCCGCGCTGACGTTTTCAAAGTAAAGGCGGTTGGCGTCGAAGACCAAGTCGCCCTGCAAGACGTTGAGCCCGGTGGGGAAATCCGCGACGCGAGCGGAAGCATTTTCAATGTGCACGCGCCCGTTGATGCGAGGACGATCCAGCGTTCCTTCGAAAGAAGCGTTGATTTGGGCTGAGCCACGCGCATCCAAATCCGGCACGTAGCCGCTGAGAAGACGAAGGTCCAATCCGCCATTCAGACGCAACGCTAAGGTGCGGCGTCCAGAGAATTGGACGGAGCCTGCAATCTGGAGGTTGGTGTCCTTGCCTCGAAAAGTGACGGGTTCGATCTCCAGAGAGTCACGCGAGGAACGGAAATGAACGACGCCGGTGTTCTGCAGCTGCACATTCGCATACTCCATCGCCATACGGGAGAAACTCGCGTCCACAACGATGCCCTCCGGCCGGCGAAGCGCCCCATTCATCGCAATGTCGCCATCAGCATTGGCATGGCCGCTGAAATCCTTCAGGTGAAGAGCCGTGAGCAAGAAAGGATCCAAGTCGATATTCTTGATGGAGACCTTTCCGTTCAGGTTATAAGGCTCGGCCAGTGTGAGCGTATAGCCGCCGGATATTTCTCCGCTGGCCATGGCGGAGGAAAGCTCGAGATGCGCTGTGGAACCATCCGATTTCAAATTGCCTTCGAAACTGCCAATCACAGACTGACCGACCCGAAGGTCCACAACGCGAAACGATCCTTCTCCTTTAGGGGCAAGAGCGGAACCCTCCGCCTTCATCCGAAAACTCAACTGCCCTCCCACGGGCAAGCGCCGCGTTTGCAATTTTTCAAAATTTTCCAAAGGAAGACCGGCACCTACCAGATCGGCCGAAAACGTTTGGGCGTCGAAACGATAGTTTGCCGAACCCGTAATAATTCCAGCGCCCCGGCCGGTTTCTTTGCCCGGCGCGAAAAATCTTAATTCCGCGTTGGCGATGCGCCCTTCTTCTTTGGAGAGAATGAGCTGTCCGCGCAGGCGGTTGAAAGAGAGGCCATACACGGTGGCATTGGCAAGATCGAACAGGCCGGTGACGTTGGGCTCGGCGCGCGTGCCACGCCCGTGAAACTGGCCGGTCAATAACCCCTTCACTGGATAAGACATGCCCAAAAACTGCTCGAGGTTTTCGGTAGGAACTTTTTCGAAGCTGACGTCAGCGGTCCAATCGTTTTTGGGCCGAAGCTCCCATTTGGTCAGCGACAGATTTGCATCCATGACGGCATGCATTTGTCCGCGGCGGGCAGTTCCGTTGGCCAGAATCAATTGAGCGGGCGAATAGGTCAAATCGCCTTCGAAGGAATCCAAGAAAACGCCGTCGTAACGAGCCCTTTCTCCGCGGACATGGCCCTGAAATGTGGCGCCGGAGGAAGGGCCGGTCATCTTGCCATCCCACTTCACGTTGCCGGAAATGGGCTGAGCCGCTTCTGATGGCGAAGCGTCTCGCACGCCGTTGATGAAATCCTTGTACATTTCCAGAGACTGGGCCTCAAATTTCACGTTGAGTGCAGAATTATGACGAGAGAGAAGGCCATCGATGGAGCCGTGAGAAGACGGAGTTTCAAATTCTCCGCCGGCCGAGATGAACAGAGTGCGAGGATCGAATCGATAGTGGAGCTGCCAGGAACCGCGAACCGGCTGATGATGTTCGGCAAGCTGGTCGGGGTAGTCCCAGGAGGTTTTCGCAAGGATTTCGAAATGGCGGAAGGGGCCGGTCCACGTTTCAACCGAGTCCGCGGAGATGCGGGAGTCCCAATGCAGTTCGTCCACTGGGAAGTCATGGTGTTCGATGCACGGCAGGATGGGGGCTAATTTCATTCCTTCGACGTGAGTCTGGGCGCGAAATTTCAGTCCATCCCACACCACGCTTACGCGCCCGGTCACGCTGCCGCCAAACGCGCCGGCATAGAAATCGGGAATTTCGAGACCGGCTTTGTCCATGTGATAGGTGCCGCGGCTAATCAGTCCCTTGGCGTGAAAGATTTCATACGGCAGGGCAATGTCTTGCGAAGAATAATTGCCGCTGCCGATTGTCAGGTTTTTCGACCATTGCCCTTCGCCGTGAAGGTCCACGCGTCCGGCAGGCACATCGGGATCGTGCAGAGTGTCACGAATATCGGCGAGTTCCAGCCATCCGCGGTAACGGAAAGTCCACTTCGGGTCTGCAAAGCCATTCATCTCCGCAGTGGCGTCAACGCGGGAATGGCTCGAGGTAAAGACGCCTTGCTCGAGCGCAAAACCATCGGGCGAGAGCGAGAATTTTGCCGTGACGCCTACGGGAAGCGGCATATAGCGCTTGGAATTGAATTCGACGGTCTGCCATTCCAGTTTGCCGAGATAGAGCGGGCGTTCTAGTGTGCCGCCGGCATCCAGCGAGAAGCGCAGCTCCCCGCCGTGGATGGTGATAGGGGTCTTCACATCGTTGAAAAGAACCCACCCGTTCTCCAGCAAAAGCCGATGTATGCGTAATTGGAAGAGAGTGTCATTCCAGGGCCGCTTCGCGGAAGCAGGGCGCGGCGGCGAAGGAACGTTGGTGGCGCCATTTTTTCCGACAAGGATATGAATCTTCGGCTGCTGAAGCAAAAGCTCATTCAACGAGACTCTCCTGCCCCAAAAGGAATCGATTCGTAGGCCCGCTTGGACTTCTTCGGCCGAGAAAAGCGGCTCGGTACCCGTGGGCTCGTTGCCGTGAATCACCACATGATTGAGCGTTACGCGCATGGCGAGCCAGCGAATGGACATGTCCCGAAATTCAACTTTTCCGCCGGTCGCGTGTTCGAGGCGGGCAATCAAAAAGCGTTGCATGATCGGATTGCCGGCCCCGCTGACGAAGAAGATCATCACACCCAAAATCGCGAGAACGGTCAAGACCCAGGGCGTGTGAATGACCCAGCTCCAAATCGGGTGGCGGCGCCTTCCGTTCATTTCGCCACCTGGTCGAGCAATTTTTCAACGTGGAGGCGCAGGCGGCTTTCCTTCAGCCACTGCTCCGCCTGCTGGTTGATGCCGTTCTGGATGAGGGCTTCTTGAATGGAGTCGCGGGCGGCATCGAGCGTGGGCGGTTCCTGACCGCGGGCCTTGGCCCGGGGCACGACGGCGGTTTGGTAAAAATTATCAATTTCCTTTGGGTCAATCTGCACGGCAGGACGAAAACGGGAATCGAGATAGTTGCTTAAATAGAGCTGCGAGGCCACCATCGCACGCACATCCTGGTCATTGAGGCTTGCCTGCTTTTTTCGCTCTTCGTATTCCTGTTCGGAGCCAAACGAGTTCTGCACACGATTCTGGGCACGGTCAATGTCCGCTTCGGAAGGACGCGGCGAACGGGAGGCGTCCGCCTCTGTCCGAACGATCCATTGATCGATGAGCCGGTCAAGAATTTGGGCATCCGTTTCCGACTTGCCATCGAGGCATTGCTGGTAACGGCCGAGGGCGCGAACGTCGCTCAGCAGAATGACGTCGTTTTCTACGCGCGCGACGATGCGATCCACAACTTCTTGCGCCGCAAGACAGGCCGACGTGGCGGCGATAGCGGCCGCAAGGAAAATTCCGCGAATGAGAGAGCCGCGCATCAGAAGGTAGACCCCAGGTTGAAAAAGATTTGAAAACCGGGCAAGCGAGTGCCCTTTTGGCCAAGCGAACCTTCAACACAAGTCGGCGTATTCGAAGGGCAAGGAATGGGGACGATGAATAAAGGGCGGTTGAGCTGGTAGCCGAGATCGATGCGAATTGGACCAACGGGTGTCTTGTAGCGGAAGCCGAGCCCCGCGGTGTGGGAAAAGTAGTTCAACTCGTTCGAGCAATTCGTCACGCACATGGGCACGTTCGTGGAACTTGGAGGCAGGGAAGGGTTTTGCAGCGCGAGCGTGGGACTCGGCAGATTCGTTCGAAACGAGATGCGGTTCAGGCGGCTGTACACGTTGCCGCCGTCGTAGAAGAAGGCTCCGCCGAGAGACGTGCCGATGAACGGCAAGCGCATGGGGAAGCGAAACTCCTGGTTCAACACGAGCATGGCCTGGCCGCCAACGGGAAATCCTGTGCATGGATCGCGAGGCCCCGCCTGATTGAGCGCGTATCCACGCAAAGAAGTGCCGCCTCCAGCAAAAAAGCGTTCCGGCAATGGGATAATTGTCGGGGTGGGCACGGTAGGCGGCGCGCCAGGGAGGCATTGGCCGGGCGCAGGCTGCGGGAAACGAAGGGAAACCGTGTCACGGTATGGGGAAAGAATCCCAAACCGAAGGGACCGGGCAAAGCTGAACCGGCGCTTGATAGGGTGATATGTGGAATTCTGATAGAAAAAGCGCAGGAAGCTTGCGCTGGACCCTAAATAAGTGTCGGCCACGCCAAAATCGGCGCTGTTGAAGCTGCCCTTGGTGGCGTCGGCCGGATTGTTGCGCGAGTCGCGGAACCACGTTACGCCGAACTGCGAGACGAGGGTGGGCTGGTTAAAGAGGGGGATCTCCTGGCTAAGAATTTTGAGGTCGGAGACGCGCACCTGGCGGAAGGCATAGCGAAAGAGCACGCTGGTCAGCGGGGTGATTTGATCGGTTAACTGCACCGAACCTTCGTAACGTTGTTCGGTGAAGGTATTGATGTCGCGCGTTTTTTCGGCGAACGCGGTGGCCTGGAAACTGAGATGGGAATTTGCAAACGTATTGGGGTCTGAATAGCCCAGTAGGGCGCGGCCCTGAAGCGTACTTCCTCGGAGCTTAAAGGAAAGCGTGTCCGCGCGGCCTGTCAAATTGAGTTTGCTGATTTCCAGGATGCCGCGGGGAGCCGCTTCCACTTGCCCACCGGTTGGATTCGTTGTGCTGGCGAGGCGCTGCACTTCGAAACCGCCGCCGTAGGCTAGCGTGTAGCGCTTTGCTTCCTCGACAAGAACTGCGATGTCTTTGTATACGTCGGTTCCGGCGGGATTCTGCGGTTCGATGGTGACCCGGTTGAAGATGCCGAGGTTATAGAGGCGGCGCTGGGATTCGACGACGTCGCCTTCGCGCAAAGGTTCCGGCGGTTTGATGCGCACTTCCCTGCGAATCACTCCGGGGCGCGTGTGTTCATAGCCGCTGATCAAAACGGTGCGGACGCGCGTCTGCGGCCCTTCTTGGATGTGGTAGACGAGACGGACAGCGTCGGCCTGTTCGGCCGGTAGCTTTGCTTCTTTCTTTTGCTCTTCCTTTTTTTGAGTTGCTGAAGACGACCCGCCGTGAGTGCTTGACGATGTTTCTTGCTCCGGCGAATTCGCCGCGCTCGGTGAGGCGCGCTCCGCAGTCGCTGAGAAGGTGGCTTCGGGAAATCCTTCATTGAAATAAAGGGCCAGGATGTTGTCGCGGTCCGTGGTGACGCCGAAATCGGAATAAGGCTGCCCGGGAGTGGATCCAACGACTCCCAACAACTCTTCTTCCCTGAACGCGTGAATTCCATCAATGGCCAGGGAAGCAACTCGCGTTTGTTTGCCTTCCTGAACCGTAAAGGCGATGAACAAGTCTCCTTCCTTGCCTTTGTAATTGTCTTCGACATTCGGCGTGACCTTGGCGTCGAGAAAGCCGTTCGCCTGATACAGCGTCTGCATGGATTGCCCATCGGCATCCACGAGACGGCGGCTGAATCGGCCCGGCGAGCCGAACGCCCCCTGGAAAACTTGCAGACGGCTCTTCAGCAATTCCGTGTCGAAGTATTTGTTGCCGGTAATCTCGATTCCCACAAGTTTGTGCTTGTCGCCGCGCTCGACGGTGTAGCTAATCGTTTCCTCCGTGCCTTGCCAGGCGCTGGTCTTCACGTCCTGCATTTCGATTTTGTAGCTGGCGTCGGCGTCGAAATACCCCTGGCGCTCCAGGCGCTCGCGAATGTTGCGCTTTCCTTCTTCGAGCAGGTCCGGGTCAACGGCGCCTTCCTGATAAATGGGTATCAGTTTTTTGAGTTCGCCGTCAGAAAACTTTGCGCCGGTGACGGAAACTTCCACGCGCGGCCCTTGGGTCGCTTCGAGGGAAATGGCGACGGCATTCTTTGCCGCATCGTAATCGCCCCGCCGGACCGTGACACGCGAGCTGAGATGTCCCCTTTTTGCAAGGAATTTCCTGACGCGATCGGTCCCGCGCTGGAGGCGTGCCGAGGTGATAGCCTGGCCGGACTTCATTTTGAAGCGCGACAGGATGTCCGCGTCTTTGTAGGTCGTGTCATTCTTTAGTTGGATGCCGGAAACGTGGACGCGCGGACCCGGCTTGACGTGAACGACGATATCCATTTGATGGGTATCGGGATGGGGCAGCGTTTCTGCGGAAGCTTCCGCCTGGTACAAGCCCTCTTCGTGAAGAGTTTCCCGCAGCCGCTCTAAGGCTTCGTCCACGACTTGCCTTCGGTAGATTTGACCTAGGCCAATCTGCATGGCGGCGGCCGCGGAAGCTTCCGTCGGCGGAGGTTCCAATCCTTCGATACTGACCATGTTGAAGAACAGATTTTCCCGGGCCACGAAGTCCAACCGGACACCGCCGGTCACCGGCGTTACCACCGCCTTCAGGTCCGCATAATCTCCGGTCTTATAAAGCGCCCGCATGCTTTCTGCAATTTTCTCCCGATCCAAGGGTTTGCCAGTTTCGACGGAGATGCCTGAGGGCGATTCCGTCAGGACCTTGTTATCCGACTCGCGGACAAGGCGAACGGCGACGACGGCCGGTTCGCTGCTTGCTTTGTCGGAAAGAGTTCCCTGCACGGTCGTCTGGGAATGGATCGGCATCGCTCGTGAGAGCGCGACAATTCCCAACATTCCGATGATGGAACGCAATCTCATGCTTTCTTTGGTTCAGACGAAAGCGTAGCACAGGGGCGTTGCCTCCCCTCTGCCCTTTGGCGCTATCATGTTACTTGGGAGGCCTGCCTGGAAGGCCAGTTGGGATCACACCGCCCGTGAACGATTCTCTCCTTGAAAAATACTCGCGCCAGATGCTCTTTGCAGCGATTGGCCCCGAAGGCCAGCGCCGCCTGCTTGCGTCGCGGGCGACCATCGTTGGCTGCGGAGCCATTGGAGCTGCCGCTGCGAACCTGCTCGTCCGCGCGGGAGTCGGGTCGGTCAAGATTATTGACCGGGACTTCGTCGACTCCTCCAACCTTCAACGGCAGACGCTTTTCGACGAAGCGGACGCCCGGAACGCTCTGCCCAAGGCCGTGGCTGCGGAGCAGAAGCTGCGCTCTATCAATTCCGGCGTTGAGGTGGAAGGAGTTGTCGCAGATCTCCGTCCGCGAAATGCTGAAAAGCTTCTCTCCGGCTGTGACCTTATCCTGGACGGTACGGATAACTTTGAAACGCGCTTCCTGATCAATGATTTAGCCGTGAAATCCGGGCGGCCATGGATTTACGCAGCCGCAGTCGCGAGCTATGGCTTGACCATGACCATCCGCCCAGGAATCACGTCCTGCCTCGCCTGCCTATTGGAGTCCGGAGAGTCCGCGCATTCCTTGGAGGAAACCTGCGACACGGTCGGTGTCCTGGGCCCTATCGTGAATTTGATTGCTTCCTCGGAAGTCGCCGAAGCGCTTAAGATTTTGGCGGGCCATCCAGAAGCGCTACACGGCCGCTTGATTTCCTGCGATGTATGGACCGGCCGCATGCAGTCCATTGGATTGGCGCGGAATGAGGAATGCCGGGCTTGCGCAAGGCACGATTACAGGTACCTGGAAGGGGAAGCCCAGCCGCATATCACGATGTGTGGCCGCGACTCGGTGCAAATTCACGAGCGGAGCCGGGCTCTCAACCTTGCAGAACTCGCCCTTCGTTTACAACCCGTGGTCAAGGATGTCCGGCAGAACGATTTCCTGATTCGCTTCCGCGTCGCGCCTTATGAAATGACGGTGTTTGCGGACGGGCGCGCCATCCTGAAAGGTACGAAGGACCCTGCTGTGGCCCGCACGCTCTACGCGCGTTATCTTGGAGCTTAGTCGCTCTTTACAGGTTTGCCGAAATTGGGGGTTCAGCGGGGATGTCCTGAGCGGCCGAAGGAACTTCGCATACTCGAGCGATCCAGGTTCTCCCGCAGGTTCATCAGCGTCAGGAAAGTACTTAGGATACGGGCCTTCAGGTCATCATTCAGGTGTAAACCGCTCGTGGCTACCCTCGCCAGGCGCTCTCCATGTTCAGTAATAAAGCGCATAATCTCGCGCTGGCGGTCCGGCGGCGCATTTCCAAGCGCCGTTTCGCGGCGCATCTCGCCGCAGCTCGTTTCCAGAGCCAGGGTAAAGTGCAGCACGCACAACTTCTGCTCCGCGAGTGCCGGCGGCGAGTCGTTCTTGCATCCCGCGATTTGGCAGGTTGTTCCCATGGGACCAGTGGGCGCAGCACGATAAGTAACACTCCCTGAAACGAAAATCCAGTGGTCATAGGGCCAGATGCGCCGAATCCCTACATGGCCGGGGCTTCAGCCTGCCAGGCCTCCTCGGGGAACCTTTTCAAGAAATTTCCTGTTTTTCGTTGACAAGAATATGCATCCCCCTGTATAAATATTCACAGGCGAAGAAAACAGACTATGGGCGCGGGGAAAACATTTCGACAAGGGCAAATCCTCCGGCTGGTGACCGGTGAGCGCATCTCCAATCAGGAAGACCTCCGCCGGCGCTTGGCGGCGCAGAAGATGCGCGTCACTCAAGCCACGCTCTCCCGTGACTTGCAGGAACTTCGCCTGGTAAAGACGCAGGAGGGCTACAAGCAAACTACCTCTTTGCCGGAAGAGCCCACGCCCATGCCTCCGCTGGCCAGGGCGCTGGCTGAGTTTCTGCTCGACATTCGCCCCGCAGAGAATCTTCTGGTGCTCAAGACTCCGCCGAGCGGCGCACAACCCTTGGCCGCAGCCGTGGACGCGTCGAAGTTTACGGAGATTGCCGGCACCATCGCTGGTGACGACACTGTCTTGATCATCACTCCCAACAAAAAGACCCGCGAGTCCCTCCAAAGAAAGATAGAAGCCCTGGTGAAATGAGGGACCCTCGACAAATCGCCGTTGTCGGTGTCGCCGGCTATAGCGGCTTGGAGCTGGCGCGGATTCTTTTGCGTCACCCAACGGTCGAGACTCTGACTTTTTACGTTCGAGACGCGAACGGCACAAGATGCCTGTCCGAGCGATTCCCGCAGTTTCGCGGCTGGGGCGAAGCTCCTTTGCGCGCCCTTTCGGTCGAAGCGATTACAGGGAGCAGCGCTGGGACGGTGTTTCTAGCGACTCCGCATGAAGTTTCGGCGGAGTTGGGGCCTGCTTTCCTCAAAGCAGGTTTGCGCGTGGTGGATTTAAGCGGCGCTTTCCGCTTTCACGAGGCGGAGACTTTCACTTTCTGGTACAAATTGCCAGCTCCCCATGGCCAGTGGCTGAGCGAGGCCGCTTACGGCATCCCGGAGCTTTATTCCAAGGAAATTGCCGCGGCCCGGCTAGTGGCCAATCCCGGCTGCTACGCAACGAGCGTGATTCTGGCGCTGCGCCCGCTCACCGATTCCGGCTGGATCGCTTCGAATACATCAGTGGTTTGCGACTGCAAATCCGGGGCAAGCGGGGCGGGCAAGGATCCGCGGCGGGATCTCCACTTTGTGGAAGTGGATGAAAACTTCAAGGCTTACGGCCTCTTCACGCACCGGCATACGCCTGAAATTCTGGAGCACACGGGTTTGAGCGAATCTCAGGTTGTGTTTTCCACGCACCTTTTGCCGCTCGCGCGCGGGATTCTCTCCACCATCTACGTGACGCTCCATCAGGAGAAAACCACGGCTGAAGTCGAAGGTCTCTTTAGGCGGTTTTACACAGGACGGCCGATGGTACGCATCTGGCCCGCCGGCACGCTGCCCGAGCTGCAACATGTCGCGCACACGAATTTTTGCGACATCGGCTTTGTCCTGGACTCATCCGGGCGCCGCCTGATTCTCGTCTCCTGTCTCGACAACCTCGGGAAGGGTGCCGCGGGGCAAGCAGTCCAAAATTTGAACCACATGCTAGGCATCGAGGAGCAGACTGCACTGCAATGAGAATCGTAATCAAATTCGCTGGAGCATTGTTGGAAGACGACGCCACGGTGCGCGAACTCGCGCGTCAGGTCGCAGCGCTGGCAGAAGAAGACCACGAAATCCTCGTGGTGCATGGCGGCGGCAAGCTTTTCACCGCGACGCTGAAGCGCATGGCTATCGAGAGTAAGTTTGTTAGCGGCCTGCGCGTCACGGACCGCGAAACGCGCGACGCCGCCATCATGGTTTTCGCGGGTCTGCTCAATAAAAAAGTGGCCGCAGCAATTTCCTCGGAAGGCCAGCCCGCCGTCGGAATCTCAGCTGCAGATTCCCGCTGTTTCCTCGCCGAGCCCATGGTGCACAACGAAGTGGAAGGCAGTCTCGGCTTCGTTGGTTATCTGACAGGCCTGAATCTGCCTTTCATCGAATCGCTCTGGCGCGAAGGATTAGTCCCAGTTGCGCCTTGCCTGGGCATCGCCTCGGACGGCGAGATCTACAACATTAATGCGGACCACATGGCCGCGGCGTGCGCGGAGTTCCTGAACGCCGACCAGTTGATCTATCTCACGGACGTCGCTGGCGTGCTGGACGGTGAAAAGGTTCTCTCCGCAATCTCATGCCAGGAGATCGACCGACTCGTGCAATTCCGAGTCGTTTCCGGCGGCATGGTTTTAAAGCTGGAGGCCGCCAAGCGCGCCATCGAAGGCGGCGTGCGGCAGGTTCGTATCGTGGGAGGCACGTCCCCCGATGCCTTGCTGCTGGCCTCCCATGCAGAAGATGCCAGCTCAGTGCCAGGCACGCGCGTGCTGCAACACTTCCATTCCGCCGCCCAAACGGCATTTACGGCGGCATGATGCGCAACGCCTCCAAGAAAAACTCGAAAACGCGGCCTGCGCAAAAGACCGGGAAATTTGCCGCCGCTGGCTCCAAGCCTGACTCGCGTCTGCTGGACGCGGAGAAGTATCTTCTTCCGACCTACAAGCGTCAGCCTGTCATAATGACGCACGGCAAGGGCGCGTACGTTTTCGATTCCACAGGAAAAAAGCATCTGGATTTCCTGGGCGGCATCGCCGTCAACGCTCTGGGGCACGCGCATCCGCGCATCGTCAAAGTGATTCGCCGCGAAGCTGCCCGCGCGATTCATCTCTCGAACCTCTACCACAATGCGTTTCAGGGTCCGCTGGCGCGCAAGCTCGCGGAATGGTCCGGGCTGGATCGCGTGTTTTTCGCGAATAGCGGCACGGAAGCCATTGATGGCGCGATGAAGCTGGCGCGGCTGTTTGGCCGCAACCCGGAAGAGCCTGCAGGCACACCCCCAAAAAAGTACCGCTTCTTGGCCTTGGAAAACTCGTTTCATGGGCGAACGTTTGGCGCTGTCAGCGTCACCGCAACGGAGAAGTATCGTTTGCCCTTCGCTCCCGTCGTTCCCGGCGTGGAGTTTGTCCGTTTCAACGATGTCACGGATTTGGAAGCGAAATTTGACGACACCTTCTGCGCGATTCTTCTCGAACCCGTTCAAGGCGAAGGCGGGATCTACCCCGTCAGCGAAGCCTTTTGGAACCGCGCTCGCGCGCTTACTACTCAGGCCGGTGCGCATCTGATTGCGGACGAAATTCAGTGCGGGCTTGGCCGCACCGGCAGGCATTTTGCTTATCAGAGATTCTCGTCAAAGCCGGATATCACCGTGGTTGCGAAGCCGCTTGCAGGAGGGCTTCCTCTGGGCGCGATTCTCACGACCGAGGCGATAGCGTCCCGCGTGTCTCCTGGAATGCATGGAACGACCTTTGGCGGCGGTCCGCTCGCTTGCGCGGTTGCCCTCGAATTTCTCAGCATTATCGAAGACGAAAAGCTTCTCGACAATGTCAGGGTTCGCGGTGCGGAACTGCGCGAAGGGCTCACAAAGCTGGCATCACAATTCGACTTCATCCGGGAGATTCGCGCCGAGGGGCTGATGATCGGCATCGAGCTTTCCGTCGAAGGCGCGCCGTTTGTAGCGGAAGCCCTCGAGCGTGGACTGCTCATCAACTGCACGCACGACTTTACTCTTCGTCTGCTTCCGCCCTTTATCGTCGCGCGAGCGCAAGTCAGGGAATTTCTAAAGCTTTTCGAACAGGTTCTTGCAAAAACTCCAAAGCAGGCCGCCTCGGACCCCCGCAACGCCCTGGACCCGGGACGTGGGGCTCACGCCGCGGCAAGAGGATAAACCGAATGACTGCCACACCTCTCGTTGCTCCTATTTCGTTGTCGACGGATCTGCTCACGGGAGCGGAGTGGAGCCCCGCGCATACGCGCGAATTGCTCCATCTCTCGGCGGACATCAAGGCGCGGCCAGTTCGTTACGCCTCCACATTGCACGGAAAATTCATCGCGCTGATTTTTGAAAAGCCCTCGCTGCGCACGCGTGTCACGTTTGATGTCGGTATTCAAAGTATGGGTGGCGCAGTGGTGTTCCTGGATCACACACAGGCCTCCGCGTCGCTCGGGAAGCGCGAGTCCATCGCCGACGTCGCGCGCAATCTCGATCGCTGGGTCCACGGAATCGTCGCGCGCGTTTATTCGCAGAAGGTGCTCGAAGAAATGGCGGCGAACGCGACCATCCCGGTGATCAACGCGCTTTCGGACAAGTTTCACCCTTGCCAGGCGCTGGCAGATTTTTTCACGCTGGAAGAACGCTTTGGCGCATTGCGCGGCTTCAAGCTCACTTATGTCGGCGACGGCAACAACGTTTGCCACTCTCTTATGTACCTCGCAGCCCGGCTTGGCGTTCACATGCGCGTTGCCACGCCGCCGGATTACGCGCCTGCTCCAGAGGTTGTTGCCGATAGCAAACGCGTGGCGCGTGAGACGAAAGCGAAAATCGAGTTGATGCATGATCCGCGCGAGGCGGTCGGTGGAGCGATGGCGGTGTACACGGATGCCTGGACCAGCATGGGCTTTGAAGCGGAAGAGGAAACTCGAACGAAGATTTTCGAGCCTTATCAGGTCAATTCGGAGCTGATGTCGCTTGCTGCCCCGGACGCCGTGTTCATGCACTGCCTGCCGGCGCATCGCGGGCTGGAAGTTACACCGGAAGTGCTGGACGGCCCGCAATCGGTGGTCCTCGACCAATCTGAGAATCGAATGTACGTGCAGAAGGCCATTCTGCACACTCTTTTCTGAGGTTCGATGCGCTCGCTCCTTTCGTACGGAATTTTATTTGTACGGGCGCAGCACTGCTGCGCCCGTGTTCGATGACTATGAGAGGAATTGTGAAAACGCAACAGAACAAACCGAAGAAGGTTGTACTCGCATACTCCGGAGGGCTCGACACCTCCATCATCATTCCCTGGCTTAAGGAAAACTACGGCTGCGAAGTTATCGCCGTGATTGGCGACGTCGGCCAGCAGGAAGACCTGGAAGCCGCGCGCAAGAAAGCTCTCGCCACGGGCGCTTCTTCGGCGCACGTCGAAGATTTGCGCGAGGAATTTGTCCGCGATTACATTTGGCCGACGCTTCGCGCCGGAGCCATTTATGAGCACACCTACTTGCTCGGCACTTCCATGGCGCGGCCCGTCATCGCCAAGCGCCAAGCGGAAGTTGCACTGAAAGTTGGCGCAGACGGCCTGTCGCACGGTTGCACGGGCAAAGGCAACGACCAGGTGCGCTTCGAGCTGGCCTATAAGGCCATCGCGCCAAACCTGCAGATCATTGCGCCGTGGCGCGAATGGGACATTGACTCGCGGGAAGACGCCATCGCCTACGCGCAAAGGCATAACGTTCCCGTGGAACAGAGCAAGAAGAACATTTACAGCCGCGACCGCAACATCTGGCACCTCAGCCACGAAGGGGGCGAGCTGGAAGATCCCGCCAACGCGCCAAACGAAGCGATGTGGCAGTGGATCGCTTCGCCGGAAAAATCTCCTGACAAAGCTGAAGAAGTTGAAATCGGATTTGAATCTGGCAGGCCTATCTCGGTCAACGGCACAAAACTTGGTCCCGTCGATCTTCTCAACACCCTCAACGAAATCGCCGCGAGGCACGGAATCGGCCGCACCGATTTGGTCGAAAACCGGCTCGTAGGAATGAAATCGCGCGGCGCCTACGAAACGCCAGGAGGCACGCTGTTAGTGAAGGCGCATCAGGAATTGGAGCGCCTCACCGTGGACCGCGAGACAGCGCACTTCCAGCAAGCGCTTTCGAATCGCTACGCGGAACTTGTGTATTACGGTTTGTGGTTCTCTCCGTTGCGCGAGGCGCTCGACGGATTTTTCAGCGTCGCCCAGCAGCGCGTCACGGGGGCCGTCGGACTGAAACTTTGGAAAGGCACGCTCAACGTGACGAAGCGCGTTTCGCCCTTCTCGCTCTATCGCGCGGACCTGGCCAGCTTTACCATGGGCCGTTACAACCCGAAGGACGCGGAAGGCTTCATCAACCTGTTTGCGCTGCCCGTAACCGTGCGCCCGAAAGCCAAAGCGGAAGGCAAGAATTCCTGATCTGCGCTTGTAGGGGAGCAGCATGCTGCGCCCCAGCTTGGCAACGCCGAAGAATTTAAGCATCGCGTCAGACTGAGAACTTCGCATGACTGAACGCAAAGACGACCGATTATGGGGAGGACGCTTCGAACGCGAGCCCAACGCTCGCTTCGATGCGTTCCAGCGTTCCTTTACGTTCGACAAGCGCCTTTTACCGTACGAAATTGCTGTCGATCGTGCTTGGGCGAAAGCCCTTGAGCCCATCGGCATATTCACCGCCGCAGAAGTGAAACAAACCCTCGCCGCCCTCGACAAGATCGCCGAGCGCGCAAAAACCGATTCCGTCTGGCTTGAAAAAGTGGGAGCTAGTGCCGAGGACGTGCATCACTTTGTCGAAAAAGCACTGGTCGAAGAACTTGGTCCGCTTGGCTGGAAACTGCACACCGGCCGCAGCCGCAACGAACTCGTGGCCAGCGATTTTCGCCTCTTCGTCATCGACGCCGTCTCTGCTACTCAACACTTCCTCGGCGAACTGCTAAGCGCCCTCCTGACTCAAGCCAAAACGAACATCGAAGTGCCCATGGCCGGAATGACGCACATGCAGCACGCGCAGCCTATCCTGCTTTCGCATTTCCTCCTCGCTCACGCGGAAGCGTTGACGCGTGATGTCACGCGGCTGCAACACGCCGCTACGAGCGCCGATGCTTGCCCCATGGGTTCGGGCGCGCTCGCAGGAAACTCGTTCGCCATCGATCGCCACGCCATCGCTAAGGAGCTTGGCTTCTCGCGCATCACCGCAAACAGTCTGGATGCCGTCAGCGACCGAGACTTCGCGCTCGACTATCTTTTCGGCCTGACAGGAATTGCCACGCATCTTTCCCGCCTTGCGGAAGACTTCGTGATTTCTGCATGTCAGGAATTTTCGTACGTGATTCTGCCCGATGAATACTCCACGGGCAGCAGCCTCATGCCGCAAAAGAAAAACCCCGATGCGTGGGAACTGCTCCGCGGCAAAGCCGGACGCATTACCGGGGCCCTTCTAGGCTTGCTGACCACGCTGAAGGGGCTGCCCACCGGCTATCAGCGTGATTTGCAGGAAGACAAAGAAGCGCTCTTCGCCGCGCACGATCAAGTATCGGACATGCTCTCGGTTGCGGCCGGGGCGATCCGAAGCACGAAGTTCAACGTGGAACGCTTGTGTGCAGCCGCCTCGAATCCCCCCCTGCTCGCTACAGAAGCGGCGGATTATCTAGTGCGCAAAGGCTTTCCGTTTCGCCAGGCGCACGACATTGTAGGAAGGGTTCTTCGCGAAGCGGAGAAGCAAGGCGTTTCGTTTACCGCTCTGCCCCTCGAAAAACTCAGGCAGATTTCCCCGGCATTCGATGCCGATTTCGCAAAGGGTCTCAGTGTCGATGCGGCGCTAGCCGCAAAAAAAGTTCCCGGAGGTACAGCGCCGGACGCCGTCCGCGGAGCTATCGATGATTTGGAAGCGCGTCTCAACAAAAGAGCGAGCAAAACAGGAGCCAAACCATGAGCCTGCAAACCCCAAACCCGCTGGGCACTCTGCCGCTCGTTTCGAGCGACTGGAGGTCCCTTCGCGGGCCCGCACGATAGCCGCCCGGACACACCTCGAATGAACCACGCCCCCTCCGAAGCCGCCCTGCCGCACGGATTCCGCTTCGCCGCCACCGCCTGCGGCCTGAAGAAAACCGGCGCGCTCGATCTGGCAATTTTTTCAAGCGACGTTCCCGCCTCCGCGGCGGCCGTATTCACGCAAAACCTGGTAGTGGCCGCGCCGGTAAGGCTGTCGAAAAAACATCTTCAGCTATCGAAGGGGCGCATGCTTGCCGTGGTCGTCAACGCCGGAAACGCCAATTGCGCTACGGGCCCGCAGGGCGACGCGGCTTCGCTGCGCACGGTGGAAGAAACCGCGCGCCGGCTGCGAGTGCAGCCGCACGAAGTTTTTGTCTGCTCCACCGGAGTCATTGGCGTTCAATTACCGGTGGAAAAGATTCTTCGCGCGTTGCCATCGTTAACGCGCAACCGCCGCCCTTCCGCGCGCTCGTTCGCGGAACTGTCGCTGGCCATCTGCACCACGGACACGCGCCCGAAAACTGCAGCCGCCTCCTTCAAAATGGCCGGCAAGAAGATTCATCTGGTCGGCTGCGCGAAAGGCGCGGGCATGATTCATCCGAACATGGCAACAACATTGGCTTTTGTGGTTACCGACGCGGCCATCTCTCCTCCGCTCCTGCAAAAGACGCTGAGCGAGGTTACGCGCAGAACGTTCAATTCCATCAGCGTAGATGGGGACACTTCGACGAACGACACGCTGCTCGTCCTCGCCAACGGCGAGGCAGGTGCGCCTGCAATTCAAAAGGGTAGCAAAGCCCACCGCGCCTTTACTGCCGCCCTCGAAGACGTCTGCCAATCCCTCGCGTTGCAAATCGTTGCCGACGGCGAAGGCGCACAACGCGTAATCGAAATCGAAGTTCGCCACGCAAAAAACGAAGCCGCCGCGCGCCGTATCGCGGAAACGATCGCCATTTCGCCTCTCGTCAAAACCGCATTTGCCGGCGGCGATCCCAACTGGGGCCGCATCTTTGCCGCCGCAGGCCGTTCCGGAGTAAAGTTCGATCCGGCCTTAGTCGACATCCATATGGCGGGCATCTCCGTTCTCCGCAAAGGCCAGCCGGTCGATTTCAACGAACGCGCCACCAGCAACAAACTTCTCGCCGAACACGTCCCAATTGTCGTGGATCTGCACGCAGGCGACGCCCGCGCCCGCTACTGGACCTGCGACTTCACCGCCGAGTACGTGCGCATCAACGCCAGCTACCGCACTTAATCACGTTCTGGTTTCATCGCACTTCGCGTGTGCATGCGCCGACTAACCCTTATTGTGCCTATCTTGCCTCGGTGACATTGGCCTCGGTGGAATTCCTCAAGTTCGGCAGGCTGTAACGCTAATCCCACTTCCAGTTGGCAAATCGCTCGCGCAATGCCATTTTCTTGAATTTGCCGACAGAGGTGCGCGGGATGGCATCGAGAAATACGAAGGCGTCCGGAAGCTGCCATTTGGCAAAGGACTGGGCGAGAAACGCACACAATTCTTCGGGAGTGGCGCTCGCTCCGTCTTTCAGCACAACAGCAGCGAGCGGGCGTTCCTGCCATTTCGGATGCGGGATGCCCACGACACACGCTTCTTTCACGGCGGGATGACCCATCAGCGTGTTTTCTAAATCCACCGAACTAATCCACTCGCCGCCGGACTTCACCAGATCTTTCGCGCGGTCCACAATTTTGACGTAACCGTCTTCGTCCATCGTGGCGACATCGCCGGTGCGGAACCAGCCATCTTCAGTCCAGCGATGGGCATGGTCGGACGATTCGTAGTAGCTCGCAGCGATCCATGGGCCGCGTATTTCGATTTCTCCGGAGGTTACTCCGTCCCAGGGCGCCTCCCCTTCCGGCCGCATCAATCGAATCTCAACAAACGGAGCCGGCCAGCCCTGCTTGGCTCGCGTGTCGTACTTTTTGTTCTCGGGCCAGTCGCGCATATGCGCGCGGAGGCCGCCGGAAGTGCCAATGGGCGTGGTTTCCGTCATGCCCCACAGATGCCTGATGTGCAAGCCGAAGCGATCGAGCCTGCGTATGAGTTCCAAGGGCGGAGCCGTGCCGCCACAAACGACGCGGATCGGATCTTCGAACCTCCATTTAGTTGGATTTTTTTCCAGTGCATCCAGAATGGCGATCCAAACCGTTGGAACACCGCAGGCAATAGTCACGCGTTCGCGAACCATTAAATCAAGAATGCTTTCCGGATCCACATTCGGACCTGGAAGCACAAGCTTTGCTCCGAGCATGGTCGCAGCGAACGGAATACCCCAGGCATTGGCGTGAAACATCGGCGCCACCGGCAGGACGGTATCCGCCTCGTTCATTCCAAACACTTCCACGAGCCCGCAGCAAAAAGAATGCAACACCAATGCGCGATGGGAGTAGATAACTCCTTTCGAACACCCGGTCGTGCCCGAAGTAAAACACATCGCCGCGCCGTCGTTTTCATCAATCGTTGGATAGTGGAAGTCAGCATCGGAATTCCCGAGCAGCTCTTCGTAATTCAAAGTGCCTTCGGGAATGATGTCGCAACCGTAGGGCACTACGATCACGTGGTCCAAGGAAACGTCTTGTCGGAATTTTTCGTAAACGGGATAAAGCACGTCGTCAACCAGGAGGAATCGATCCCCCGCGTGCCTGGCGATGGCGGCGATTTCGTGCGGGTGGAGGCGAAGGTTCAGCGTGTGCAGGATGCCGCCGGCGCAGGGAACTCCGAAGAAAGCTTCCAAGTGGCTTGAGTGATTCCACATCATGGAAGCGACGCGATCGCCGGGCTTCAGTCCCAGTTTCAAAAGAGACGCAGAGAGCTGTCGCGCCCGAGAATAGAATTGTCCATAGCAAGTGCGAACGATCGACTTGTCGGGCTTTCGGGAAACAATTTCGACGCGAGGGAAAATCTTCCCGGAGCGCTCCAGGATGGTGGGAAGCGTCAGCGGAAAATTCATCATGGTGCCGCGCATAGACCCTCTCGGACTGGGCAGCAATTGCAGCGAATCCTAGCACGGATTTCCGACAGGCGGGAGGAGGGGGTCAACAGACGCAACAGACGCCCCGGCATAAACCGGCCATTTTATTTAGTTGCAAATATCGGTAAATTCCGAGACCATGCAGCAGACCGCTGAAGTATCGGTCCTCGCTCCCTCGGCGGCAGCGCAGATTCGCCTCCTCGGTGAACGAAGCTGTGTCTTCGGCGCGCTCCGCGACTCGCAAGTCAGGTTCCGGGCAGAAGGAGTAAGAGGTGAAGAAGCTCTACATCGGTAATCTTCCGTTTTCGGCAACGGAAGATCAGCTTCAGGAGTGGTTTTCTCAGGTGGGTGTATCCCCTTCGGGTGTCAACCTCATTCGGGACCGTTTCACTGGACAATCGCGCGGTTTCGCTTTCGTCGAAATCAACAGCGACGAGGATGCGGACCGGGCGATCAATTCCTTGAACGGGCAGAATTTCGGCGGGCGAAACCTGGTGGTCAACGAAGCGCGTCCTCAGGCAGAGCGCAGCGGCGGTGGTCGCGGTGGTTATGGCGGCGGGCGCGGCGGCGGTGGAGGGCGCGGTGGGCACGGCGGCGGGCGAGGAGGAGACCGCGGCGACCGCGGTGATCGCGGCAATCGCTGGTAACCAGGTACCTCCAGTTTGAGCGAGTACTACCTTTCTGAAAATCCTTAGTAGTAGGTCTGCGCGAATGAAGATTTCGCGTGCAGCAGGCGGTCTGTTTCCTTACCCATGCACTCGGCGCACGAGTTGAGGTGAGAGAGAACGCCGCCCTAATTTGACGATTTCTGAGCGTCTCCCCAGATTCATCGTTGAATGAAAGAGGCTCGTTGCGCGTGTATCTGTAGAGCGCTGCCGGAACTGAGCGAAACAAATCTGCCAGTAACGTGTTTGATACAGCAGGCGAGGAAAATGCTTCGCCTGGAAAACAGTGATGTATATGAATAGCTCGGACCTTGCGTGAGCCTTGCTGCGTAGTGGCGCCGCGCGGCTCACGCGACGAGATGCTGAAAGCCGCGTTCGGGAGATAGGCACAGAAAGAAACATCGGTGAACCTTCTGGACGCTGGCTGCATCCAATGGCATGAGTAGAACCTATAACGAAATAGTATGACCACCTGGAACAAACGCGATTGGAAACAATTCTACGAGGCAGCTCGCCGCCCGTGGCGGGCGCATCGTCCGCCGCGTCCCGTTTATCCGACGGGCCTGAATCGCGTACTGCCCGCGCAGGGTTTTAGTCTCTCTGAACTCGATGATGCCGGCGTGAACCTGGAACTTGCCGAGCGGCTTGGCCTTCCTGTGGATGCGGGACGAATCGGCACCTACGAGCCCAATGTAACCGTGCTTCGCGATTTTGTGCGTTCCTCGCGGCACCCGCTGTAGAGCCTCGCAAGAACTCTGTTTTTTTTCCTTTCAAAATTTTTGCCTCAACTTCTTGCGCCTTGCGGTCTAGAATAGCGGCTCTTTCTTGGAGCCGCGATGCGAAAACTCCTTTTTCTCTTTCTGATGGCCGTGTTTACCGCGTTGCATGCCGCCGCGGGGCCGGACTACTCCATCCAAGCTATTCGCTACGCTTCCGCCGAAGACGAAGTGGCGGGGCTCGTTATGGGCGCTCCCCGGGGCGAAAAAATCAACATCGCCATGGTCATCTGGCTTATTCGCGGCGCCGGACACAATATTCTGTTCGACAGCGGCTATCACCGCGATACTTTCCTCAAGTACTTTCCATCAACGGAATACATTCGCCCGGACGAGGCCGTGAAGCTGGCCGGCGTTCAACCCGAAGAAGTCACGGATATCGTCATCAGCCATTCTCACTGGGACCACCTCGGCGGAATCGATCTGTTTCCCAAGGCGGTGGTCTGGATTCAGAGAGAAGAATTTCGCTATTACACAGGCGAGGCGTGGCAACCCGGCGGGAAACATGGCGGCATTGATCCCGAGGACGTCCAGCAACTCGTCAAGCTGAATACGGAAGGGCGCCTCCGATTAGTGGACGGCGACAATGTCGAAATTTTCCCCGGCATTCGCGCCTACACAGGAGCGCGACACACCTACGCCTCGCAATACCTGCGTGTCGAAGGGAATCCTCCGTTCGTGCTCGCTTCGGACAATTGCTACCTTTACCGAAACCTTCAGGAGCATAAGGCGAGCGCAACTTTTTCGGAAGCCGACGAGCCAGGCAACATCAAGAACCAGACGCGGATGATCGAACTGGCGGGTTCGGCAGATCGCGTTATACCCGGGCACGACATGCTGCAATTTCAGAAATTTCCCACTCAGGGGCGCGTTGCCAAGATCAAATAGCCGGGCGCAAGGCCTTATTGGATCAACGCAGTGGCGGGCCACTGAATTGTGGGTAGGCGAAGCCCGAGCGCAGTTGTGTCGAGCCACTCCGTTTGCTAGCTTGGCGTAGATGCTGCCGCCTGTGCCCGAACAACTCAGCCGGACCATTGAGACTCTTTACCGATTGGAATCGGGCCGGGTTCTGGCGACGCTCGTGCGTCTCCTCGGAGATCTGGATCTCGCCGAAGAGGCCATGCATGAGGCATTCGCCGCAGCTCTGGAGGCCTGGCCTCGGACTGGTATTCCGGACAAGCCGCGCCCCTGGCTGATTTCGACGGCACGCTTCAAGGCCATCGACGGGATGCGCCGGCGCGCGCGCTTCGACGGAACCCAGAGAAACTTTGCGCTCTATACGGAAGCGCGCATCAACAAAGCTTCCCTGCCTAACGATGAGATCACTGACGAGGAGATCGAAGATGATCGCCTCCGTCTGATCTTCACCTGCTGCCATCCCGCTCTGCCTCCGGAAGGACAGGTTGCGCTCACGCTGCGCGAAATCTGCGGCCTGACGACAGAGGAGATTGCCCGGGCGTTTCTCGTTACGCCGGCAACGCTCGCGCAACGCATCGTGCGCGCGAAGGCTATCATTCGCGATAAGGCAATTCCTTACCAGGTGCCAGTCTCCCAGGAATTATCGGCCCGGCTGGGAGCGGTCCTCCTGGTTGTATATCTGATCTTCAACGAGGGATACACGGCTGAAACGACAGGCGCCGAACTCAGCCGCGAGGCGATCCGTCTGGGCAGGCTTCTGCTCGGCCTGCTTCCGGAACCCGAGGTGATGGGCCTGTTAGGGCTCATGCTGCTGCAGGAGTCGCGCCGCGCCGCCAGAACCTCGGGCGACGGGGACTTGATCCTGTTGGAGCACCAGGATCGGTCGCTGTGGAACAGGGACCAAATCGCCGAAGGCATCTCACTCACCGAGCGTGCTCTTGCTTCGCACCGCTTCGGTGCCTACACTCTGCAAGCGGCCATTGCGGCCGTTCACGCTGAGAGTTCCTCCACGGCATCCACGGACTGGCGTCAAATTACGCTGCTCTACGACCGGTTGCTTCGGATTCAGCCATCCCCGATTGTCGAACTGAACCGCGCCGTGGCCATTGCCATGCGCGATGGTCCAGAGGCCGGTCTGGCGCATATCGAGGCGGTGTTGGAGCATGGCGAATTGGCAAATTACTACCTGGCGCATTCAGCCCGTGCAGAGTTGTATCGCAGACTTGGCAGGACCGCTGAGGCTCGGTCCTCTTATGAGAAAGCGCTAGCGCTGACCCAACAGGAACCGGAGCGGCAATTCCTGCAAAAGCGGATTCGCCATTTGAAATAAAAACTGGAGTGGCTGTCGATTTTCGGTCTCCCCAACGACTATAGGACAAAAGAACGATGAGCTACGGTTCCCGAGCGAACAGGAAACGAGTCATCGGGAACAAATTACAGAAAACAAGGAGAAAAAAGTCATGCCACAGTATCTGGTTGCTAACTACCTTCCGGACGACTTCGACCCGTCCGCCGTAACCGAAGCGACGATCGAGGCGATACACGCGGTCAACCGCGAATTGATTGCTGCCGGCGTGAGGAAGTTCGCCTGCGGAATTTCCCCGGCCAGCAACGCAAAGACGGTGCGGAAGCAGCCTGATGGTACGGTGCTCGTCACCGATGGGCCCTACACCGAGACCAAGTAGCACATGGGCGGTTTCTGGATACTGGAAGCCGCCGATACGGACGAGGCACTCGCGTGGGCGCGCAAGGGTGCCATCTCCTGCGATGCGGCGGGCGAGGTGCGCGAGCTTCTTTTCTACCCGGCTCCGGAACAAGGACCCGGCGGAAGCAAGTAAGCAACCTGGCGACTGCAGCCTCGGAACACGCGCCGTAGTGACGAGATCAACGAGCCGACGCAACGCTCTGTTGTCGGCTCCGCCAATCCGCAATGAGGAGAGGAACGATGAAATACATCTGTTTGGGATACATCGAGCCAGGAAAATTCGAAGGTATGACCGAGGACGCGCGAAACGCAGTATTCGACGAATGCTTCGAGCACAACGATCATCTGCGCGCCAAGGGACATCTTGCTGGCGAAATAGCTCTTCAACCTCCAGAGACGGCGGTAACGCTGTACTGGAAAAACGGCAAAATCGCAACGACCGACGGCCCCTATGCGGAAACGAAGGAACAACTCGGCGGCCTTTCCATCCTTGAGGCGCGAGACCTGAATCACGCGATTCAGCTGGTCTCAGAGCTTCCAGGCTTTAAGTATGGACTTGGACCGATAGAGATACGGCCGGCTGCGAACTTGGACGAAATGATGAAGGCAAGCGAGCAGCGACGGCGACAGAACCTTGCACGCTAAGTGACAGAAAATGACCATGCTGCTCAATCCGAGGCGAAAATGAGAAATGTAATCTTCGCAATCAACATTACCCTAGATGGCTGCTGCGACCACACCAAACAAATTGCTGACGAAGAAACACATGAATATTTTACGCGCCTCATGCGCGATGTTGACCTCCTCGTCTTTGGGCGAAAAACTTATCAATTGATGGTTCCTTTTTGGCCTGAAGTCGCAAAAACCCAGTCTATGACAAAAGCATCGAACGATTTTGCTCAAACATTTGACTCCATCAACAAAATTGTTTTTTCCAAATCATTAGACAGCGCAGAAGATAAAAATACGAGAATTGTTCGTGCGAACCTTCACGGCGAAATACTCAAATTGAAACAAGAACAAGGCAAAAATATTTTAATCGGTGGTGTAGCTGTTCCTTCACAACTCATAGAGCTTGGTCTAGTTGATGAATATCGTTTTGTCGTTTCGCCAATCGTTGCAGGAGAAGGGAGACGGCTATTGGAAGGCGTTAGCCTGCGGGAGAGATTGCCATTAAAACTTGTTGAGTCAAAGATTTTTAAATCAGGATGTGTTGCGCTTCGTTACTTGAAGCAGTGACAGAAAAAATTAGCCGAAACTCGCGCCGCTCTACGTCAATAATCTGTAATGCCCCCTCAGATTTGGAGCATACAATCATGGCCATGCGAATTCTACGATTTGCATTATCACCCCTCTTAGCATTCATAATTTTGTTCCTCGGTTGTCAGCACGCCGCTGTTGCATACCGATTACGTCGTGACGGACTGGACCCTGTCCTCTTCCCACCGACGGCTGGCAATTACAATTCGGCATTGGTTTCCATTGCCGTAAAACATGCCCGACAGCGAAATCCGAACACAGCCAACTGTGACATTGCAGGAGAATTGCTCTCTCTTCGTTGGGAAAAATCTACTGCCGAGATTGCATTCCACTCCCAGGCATTTTTTGCCAGTGATAATCAATCGTCTAGTCAAGTTGGTCGTGTACTTTATGTTGACCCGCTTGTCGCGATAGACAAATTTCTCATGGAATTAACGGAACGACAGTCGAAAGGATGCTTGAGCTCAATTGAAAGCGAACGCCTCCGCCGCGCTATCGTTGAAAATCTGCCTCTTCCACCGGCAATCGCATATTTTCTTCAATTGGGCAGCTACGACGTCACTGGCCATATCGATCTCACTCCCGACTTTCGGATGCAAGTCACCAGCCCCATCTGCTCTCCTGATACGGAGGCTTCAGTCGCTTCACTGTTGGGATATGAGACTGCCAATTACATTTTCGTTCGTGATGAATCAGAGAACCGGATGCGGCTCCGTCTGGCCTCAGCCAGTGAAGTTCTGATTAGCGGCGAAAAGTTCGAAAAACAAACGCTGCATAATGAACTGCCCTTTTCGAAATCTCTGGGTTATTTTCGATTGCTGTTTATGGGCGAAGAAAGCGCGTCCAATCGCATCACGCGAGCTATTCTGCTGTCTGCTTCTGACCAGAACCAATTCCCTCAGGCTGTGCCTCCTCGCGGAATGTCTCCCGATGAGTTTTGCGCTACAGTTTCCGTTACTAAGGTAAACTGCGCAGTCTTTCCTAAGAACTTTGGAGTGAGTCCGGAACTCCGGATCCGCGTAAATCAAAAAGACGCGTTTCTTCGGGTCGGCGGCATGGTCCAAGAAGTACTGAATCTCGAAATGCCCGATGCTGGTCCACCAGCTTCGCTAAAAATACTTCGCCCATTTCACGGGCCGTCTAATCCCGATCAAATTTGAAGGGTCTAGCGGAGACATCCTGAAATTGGTCCTGCTCACTGGTGACCAAGTTACATTTTAAGACCGTCGCCCATTCATTGTCGCCAATATTGGCACCCCAACCTCTCTTCGATTTGTAGGCCGCTTCGGATGCGCGTAAAATATGGGTTTCGCGCAGACTCCATGGCTTCGCCCTTCAACATTCTTTCCAATTCGCCAGCGCCCCCGGCGCTGCCGCCTGACGCGCATCCGCGGCCGGATTGGTTGCGCGTTAAGTTCTTTGGCGGCGAGCGCTTCCAGGACCTGAAGCGCCTGATGCGCACTCTGGGCCTGCATACTGTATGCGAAAGCGCGCGCTGCCCCAACATGGGCGAATGCTGGGAGCATGGCGCGGCCACCTTCATGATTCTTGGAGACATTTGCACGCGCGCTTGCGGATTTTGCGCCGTGCCCTCGGGCAAGCCCGTGGGGCCTCCCGACGAGGATGAGCCTTATCGCGTGGCCGATGCCGTGGCCAAGATGGGTTTGCGCTACGCGGTGGTCACGAGCGTGAATCGCGACGACCAGCCTGACGGCGGCGCACACATTTTCGCGCGCACGATTGAAGAGATTCGCAAGCGCGTTCCCGGCTGCAAGGTGGAAGTCCTGATTCCTGATTTCCGGGGCGACTGGAACGCGCTCGATATCGTGCTTGCGGCGCAGCCGGACGTTCTCAACCACAATACCGAGACCGTGCCGCGCTTGTACCGCCAGGTGCGCAAGGGCGCGGTCTACGAAAGGTCTTTGGAATTGTTGCGCCGTTCCAAAGATGCCCATCCCGAAGTGCCTACCAAAACCGGAATGATGCTGGGCCTCGGAGAGGAAAAGGAAGAAGTCCTCGCCACCATGCGGGAATTAGCCGCGCAAGGGACAAACATCCTGACGCTGGGCCAATACCTCCAGCCCACGCGCGAACATCTGCGCGTGGTCCGCTACGTTCACCCGGACGAATTCGCCGAATACGAAATCCGTGGTGAAGCCATGGGCTTCAGACATGTTGAGTCCGGACCGCTAGTTCGTTCGTCCTACCACGCCTTCGATCAAGCCGAATCCGCCGCAAAGTGACTGCCCGTCGCATTCTCACTTCGGCGCCGCGGTAGACCAGTCTGTGAAGGGTACGGCACGGCCGCCGCGGACAACTGTTGGGATCACGCTGTCAAAACCTTTGTGCTCCTTTGACGAGTAATTCAGTTTGAGTTTCGGGCCGAGGCCCATATCAAATTCGTGCAGAGATTCGATCCCGCGAATCAGGCCTTCGCGCGTCAATTCTTTCCCGGCCTTTTTCATCCCCTCGACAAGAACCATGGCGTCCACAAGCGCTTCCAGACTCACAAAATTGGGTTGCGCGGAGGGATAGTATTTCGACAGCGTCCGGCGGTAGAGCGCGACCGTCTTGTATTCCGTGAGGTAATACGGCGGCACGACTTGCGTGACTACTATGCCCTCGGCATCGGACCCCGCTTCCTCGATCAGGTCATCCGTTCCGACAAACGACACCGTGAGAAAAAGCGGCTTCCAGCCTCTGGCGTGGGTTTGCTTGAGAATTGGCGCAACCGTATTCGCAGGCCCAACCACCACGACCGCCTCGGGGTTGGCGGCCTTCACCGTGTCAATTGCACCGCCCGCTTGGCTGGTTTGCCGCTGGTAAGATCCCGTTGCCACAGGCTCGGCGCCGTGCGTTTTGAGCGCAGCCTTGATGCCCTCCAGCACCGTCGTCCCAAACGGATCCTCCGGGTAGATCACGCCAATCTTCTTGTAGCCCAGCGTGCCCCAAAGGCCGTTCACCTGTTCGCGCGTTTCGTCAAAATACGAGGCCCGCACATTCACCACCCAGTGGCGCGGTGGAACATACAGCGTCTGGGCACCAGTAACAGCCCGACGAGCGGAATCTTGTTGCTCTCTGCCATGGGCAGATACTTCAGAGCGGTTGGAGTTCCCACAAAGAACCCCACCGCGAAAACCTTTTGCTCCGTCAGGCGATTGAAGCAGGCCTCGGTCTTCGCCGGGTCATAGCTGTCATCATAGCTTGAGTTTCCGGCCATCGACGCCGCCCGCGTCGTTGGTCAGGTCAAAGTAGGCTTTCGCGCCCGTGACGGTTTCTGTGCCAAGAAAATAGGAGGGGCCCTCCAGCGCGGAACACGAGCCGATCAGCACTTCTCGTTCGTTGACGCCAGGCACGCCCTGTCCAAAAACCAAGGAAGGGAGCGAGAAAGGACACACCACGACCGCACAAAGCCCAAGGCTGTACTTCAAAAACGTA
>DATEGO010000080.1:0-13359 GCA_035280065.1 Candidatus Acidiferrum sp. | reverse complement strand
AAAACTCCCATCCGCCTGCCGCAGTTGAAGTGCCACCACCCGCGCCTGCTTTTCCACCAGAACGTTGAAGAACGTGTCCGTCATCCCCAGCGGCTCGAAGATGTGCCGCCGAAAATATTCCTCCAGCGTCTCCCCGCTCACGTGTTCCACCAGTTCTCCCAGCCAGTCGTAGCTGATTCCATATTCCCAGTGCGTTCCCGGATCGAACATGAGCGGCGCCTTCAGAAACGCGTCGCTATCCCCGGTAATCGCGGGAGCCAGTCCCGCCTCCACGTACTCGTGCAGCCGCGCATCGAAAAAGTCGTAGCCAAACCCCGAAGTGTGCGTCAGCAATTGCCGCACCGTCGGCGGCGTCTTCGGTGGCCGCAGCTTCGCCTTTTTCGTCGCCGGATCGAATTCCTCGAGCACTTGCACCTTCGCCAGTTCCGGGAGATAGGTCGCCGCGGGCTCGTCCAGCTTCACCCGCCCTCTCTCAATGAGTTGCAGCACCGCCACCGCCGTCACCGCCTTGGTCATCGAAGCGATGTGGAAAATCGAGTCCAGCGTCATCGGAACATCTTTCGTGCTGTCGCGCTTCCCGAACGCCCCTTGGTAAATGACTTCGTCTCCCCGCGACGCCGTCGCCACCACCCCCGGTGCCCTCTTCTGCTCCACCGCCTCCCGCAGCACCAAGTCGATCGAGTTCCCCGGCTTCGTCCCGCTTCCCGCAGCCAGCGTCAGGATCACCATCCCCGCCAGCGCCGCTGCCGCCAGCAAGCCTCGCCGCACCGCCCCTCGAACCGCCTTCATCCTTTTCATTCCCGCCTTCTCAGTTACGTTCAGTTGCTCGCGCATGACGATCATCAAAGCTTCAGCTTCTTATTTCGCCTGTGTCAGTCTCGCAACAACTGCAGCAAGTTTATCGAGTATCTGGTTCCAGCCCTCTAATTGACCGCTATTTTTCGCGCTTTCCATGGGTTCATTTCCAATGAAGGTGAGTTTCGTCTGGCCGTTTCCTAGATCCTCAAAGATGGTCACGTCGTACGCACCCTCTATGGCCTCATGTTCTATTCCTAGCTGCGCAGGATCAATCTTGTTTCCCTTCGAGTCCGAAAAGTACATCAAGGAAACGATCTTCTCGTACGGAACAATCTCGTGGTATTCAACCGCATTCCAGAACTCCTGCCCATCTGGAGATCTCATGCAGCAGAGAAATTTCCCCCCAACGCGAAAATCTATCTCGCAAAAAGGCGCAGTAAAGCCCTTCGGCCCCCACCACTGCATCACATATTGCGGGTCTGTCCACGCCTTCCAAACCAACTCGCGTGGAGCATCAAAGACTCTTGTGACAACCATCCGCTCCCTCTCACTCACCGTGTTTTTTGTCATCTCTGACCTCCGCTTTTTTCATTCGATTCACAACCACATCCAGCTTGTCGAAACTCTCTTCCCAGAACTGGCGATAGCTGATCGCCCAGTCGCTGACTGCCTTGATCGACTCTGGCCTAAGCTTGCAAATACTCTCTCGTCCACGCTTCGTCTTGCTCACAATCCGCGCCCGCACCAGGTAAGCAATATGCTTTGAAATCATCTGCTGCGAGAGTGCAAACCGTTCCGTCAAGCCGTGCACAGAGGCAGGCCCACGAGAGAGCCGCTCGATCATCGCCCGGCGGGTTGGATCAGACAAAGCCGCAAATGTTGTACCCAGCCTATCCACAACAATATGGTAGTGGATTTCCGTTGAATGTCAATTGGTATTCTCGCGAGCCCAGATTTCTGTTCCCTGGTCTCTGAACCCTGACACCTGCGCGTGATAACTCGCCAACGGCCTTACTGAACGGGATCGCTACCCTTAAGGCGGACGATCTCTTTGGCGTGAGCGATTGCCAGGCCCTGCGCGATCTGCACGCCATAATCGATCGCTTTACGCTGCGGGAGTGCGCCACGATCCAGCACGGCACGCAGGCTTTCCCCCTCGAGCAGCTCTGAAACAAGAAAAGGAGAGCCGCTGTGCTGGCCCACATCGTGGATAGCAAGGATGTTTGGATGATTGAACGCTGCGACGGCCCGCGATTCTTTCTCGAAGCGCTGTAGGCGCTCCGCGTCCGCGGCGAAAGATTCCGGGAGAATCTTCAATGCAACATCGCGTCCCAGCCTCGAATCGCGGGCGCGGTACACCTCCCCCATTCCCCCAGCACCCAAAGGCGAGACGATTTCGTATGGTCCGAGCTTACTTCCTGGAACCAGTGGCATAATTGGCCGCGATTATACGCCTGGAAAACTCTAGCGCCATAACGCCATTCGAGTTTCTGAACGGATCACGGGCAACTCGGAACTTGGCACAAGACGCGCGTTAATTTCTGGGTTGCCGACTATACAGATAAGGGATGCGGCGGAGAAATCGCCACCGAGAGAGGCGCATACCGGAGCTGTTTTGTCACGATTGCGAGATTATCTCCGAGTTATTTTATTTCTTTGGAAAGGCGCGGTGTGTCGCCCGGCACAGTGCCTTCGAACTTGAGAATCAGTCCCTTCCGCCCCACGGCCCAGCCGTGGTGAGCGTCGGCGAACGATATCGTGTTGGCGTCCACTTCGTTCATCTGGTCCCAGTTCTTTCCGCGATCGATCGAGTAGTCCATTCCGGTTGGCCCAACCGCTAACGCGGTGGGACCGGGGGTGTCGGGCACAATCGCGATCCCCCAGCGGTATCCAGCGGGACGGTGGCTGCTTTCTTTCCATGTCCTGCCGCCGTCGTCGGTATAGGCGGAATTGGGTTTCACCATCTGCGGATGATCGTAGTCGCCGCCGACAATCGCCAGACGGTCGGCATCCACCACGGCGATCGAGAAAACACCCTGGTTCAGGCCCGTGACCAGCGGCGCCTGGGAGACCGTCCAAGTCTTGCCGGCATCGTCGGTGTGGAAGACGCGCGACGCGTTCTCAGTCACGAACCATGCGTGCCAGGTTTCGCTCTTTCCTTTCTTCTCGGAATACGTCGCGATGCATGTCCCAGAGGCCGGCGAGCCTTCGCCGTCCTTTGCCGGAGGGATCGATTCCGGCCGCAACGGCGTCCAGTGCGCGCCACCGTCCGAAGTTGTCAGTAGCTCGGACTTGCCGTCCAGGGCGTCGCCCACGACGATGCCGAGCGTCGCATTCCAGAAGGCCATGCAGTCGAGGAACGCTTTCGGATTCTGCTCAGTGTATTGTAATGACCAGGTCTTGCCCGCGTCTGTCGTTTTGTAAATCCGCGATTCATTCCCGTTGCCAATCGACATCAGGTACGCGGTCTTGGCGTCGACGGCATAGACGTTACGGAAGTCGAGTTTCTCGCCGCCTGGGACGGTTCCCGCCTGCCACGTCTCGCCTCCGTCCGTCGTACGGACAAATGTGCCACCTGTGCCGCTGGCCCAGACTACGTTTGCATTGACGATGCTCAATCCGTACAAGCTGGCGGTCGTGTTCGACTTCTGGGGATTCCACTGCCCGAACGCGGACGTCGCGATAAAACAAATCAGCAAGACCTCGATTTTCACGCGGGCCAGTAATACTCGAAGCAACCGACAGTTCGTGAAGCTGCGCTCCATGCCATCTCTCCTGTCTTTCAGATAGACGCGAGCCTGCGAAAATGTGAGCGTTGCAACTGGCGTGTGGCACTCGTGCATTGCCGTTGGTCGGCGAAAATTCGCGAAGTTACTTCCGAATCGCCGACGACTCGCTCGCTACCTCATTTGGAGGCTTCCGCGGATCGGATTCCTGGTTCAGGCTTCGGCGAAGCTCACGTCGTTCCTTGAGACGGTCACTAGAAGCCCAAAAAGGTCTTGCGTGTTTGAGTTAATGCGTTGTTCCTATAGCCTGCATCTAGCAGCCTGCTTCTGTCCTATTGTTTGTCGGATTCCGCGATCAGCTTTCGGTAGACCTCGCGCGCATGAGCATAGGCTTGTCGCGCTTCAGGCAACTCGCGCGGGGAGATTTTTGGTGCTTTCTGCGTCCAGCATTGGTCCACCGCCGCCAGGCACCATTCCGCGCTGGGTCGCAGCGGACGCATCGGCTTGCCACCGACAATCACGAAAATCGGATTCGTATGCGACGACGGCAAAATTCGCGCCGCAAGCCAACTGCTCCGCTGAATGGGAACGTCGAATTCCAAGTCGCGCACCTGCCCATCAGCCACAATGTTTTTCCGCGCCACCGGTTTCCCATCCACTACAATTTCCACCGGCACTTCTCTCGTATTCTCAACTCGCGCGCGTTCAACGTGCCAAAACGGCCTCTCCGAGTACGGCCGCTCGCGCAGGTCACCTGCAAGTCTCCCAAAAGAACCATCATCTGGAATTCTTGGATTCGTCGCCCACGAGGGTGGCTGGCCATCGCCGCGATCAGAGCCTCCAATCGGGTCGAGGTACACAGCTGCCTTCAGCGTGACACGCGCGTTCCCGCCCGCCGTCATTTGTACTTCGCTGTTCTTCGTTCCCACTTCCACGCCATTTACCCGGAAATCCATCAAATGGCTTCGTCCATCGGAGACGTAACTCCGCCCGCTGCGCACCGCCTCAAGCCACTTTGCATACGTGAGTTCTCCATCCACTTTGGCGTACACCCGCCCTTGTCCCACACGCGTATCCGTAATGCACGGAAAATCCGTCTCCCCCGACACGCGCGTCCGGAAGCCCACATTCAGCGTGTGATACCAAATGTTGAGTTCCCAAACGTAGGGCGTGTCCATCGTGGAGATGAAGTCCACCGTATCGGGATAGGTCACGTCCACGATGTACTCGTTCGCTCCAATTCCATCGAACCCCGGCATTTCGTAATTCGGCAAGTCAGTGGTTTTCACCCCTAGGCCGAAACCCGAGTGTGCGAATCCCACCACTGCCTTTTGCGATTTGCCCCAGCGAAGAACTGGCAAGTCCCAGGTCGGCCAATCTTCGATCCTCTTCGTTCCCGGATAATCCTGCTCGGTCAAGCCAAGCAGCACCAAATGCCCCGCGTGGCTCGAGGGAAAGCCTGAAACCTCCAGGTCGTAGTGCATCAGCTCATCTGGCTTGGATTGAGGATCGTCTTTCCCGGTAAAAAACTTCTTCTGGTAGTAGTAACACGGTCCCCATGTCAGCACGCAGCTCACGTTTAATCTTTCGCCTTGCACCTGCCTGGCCATGTCTTCCGGCCGCACGCCCTGCGTAGGGTCCTGATAATGCGAGCAGCCCGCTGCGTGCACGTGATGGTCTCCGGAATACCATCCGTACTTCGACGGATCGATCCATCTTTGCATTTGGAACTCAACTCGGTTGCCCTCCCGCTCCGCCATCTCCACTCGCTTGGTTTGCGGCAGATATTCCGGGCCGAGCGTGCATGTCACAGCGTAACTCCCCTTCGCCAAGGCGATGGACTCGCCGTTGTGCCGGTAAACCTGAGGCTGAAAGAAAAAATCTGGCGCCAGTCGCTTCGAGGGATTGGGATAAATCCGCCCCAGCGCATCCCGAATCGTGAATGCCGCAATCGTCGGAAGCTTGTTCTCATCTGAGACGCCCAGCCGCAGCTTGTTCGCAGGCAAAATCTTGAACAGCACTGTCGCTTCGTTTCGGAAGCCGATGTCCTGCGTGCCCTGCCCGACGTTAAAGCTCAATTTCGCGGAGCGCTCGCCGGCATCCCGGCTGTAAATCGAAAGAATCCGGTACTCCAGCCCAAGCCCGGAAAGCCGCTCGGACATCGGATTCTTGTCGTACAAGGAAACGTCCGCCCATCGCTGCTTCTCGTCTTCCGACGTCAGCTTTGCCGTAGGCTCCGCGCTAAAATCCCCTCGTATGTAAACCTCCCCGCTGTTTTCGCTTTGCACTTGCAGCTTCGCGGTAACCCCGGCCCCGTTGATCACCTTGACCAGAAAAAGCCGCGTCCCTTCCTGCTCCAATTCCGGCTTCGCTGGACCAACCTCTACTTTCACGCGGCTCTCCGCATTGATCGTCACGATCGCCAGCGCATACTGGTCCAGCACGCGCTCCAGTTCCGCCGCCGTCTCTGCCTCGTCCGCACGGCCCATAGCTGCATTGATCCGCTGCGCGTCCGCTGCCAGAATCGGCTGCCCCAAAAAACTCAGCGCTTCTTGCACGCGCCGAACCTGCTGCGCCAAAGGCTGCAAAGCAACCCTCGGTGCTTCCATGGTCTGACCCACGGCGTTCATGGCAAACACCGCGACGAATAGCGTCAAAGCAAGAGCGAATCTAAGGTGTGCAGGGAATTTCATCGGCGAGGTCCTTTCCCAGCTAAGCGCCCGCCTTTCCCCCTGGCAACTTCCCTTTAGAGACTAGCGGGATAACCTGGACCTTATCCTATCTTTGAGTTTGCGAAAAGAGTTGAAGCAAGTGGCATTCGCGCCACGCTCCTGTGGGACAGATTCAAAAGAAGGAACCAGCGCTTATTGGCGATTCGGCTCGGATAACGGGCAAACTGGAAACTGGGAATTACTTTCGGCTTGCCGACCATCCGAAAGGTGAGACAGGGGCTGGGCCGGTCGCGGTTGAAAAATACCGCTGAGTTGGGCCGGAGCAAGTGCTGGAAGACTGGTGAGAAGCTGGCGCGCATCGCGCGCCAGCTGTGACTTATGTTCACTGCTTCCTGTAAACGCGGCTCTCAACCACGCCCGCGTCTGTCCCGATGGCTCGAACCTCTGCGCCCTGGTCGTCGATCACAAAGTCTACGTGTACCGTAACACCTAGGGGAGATACGTTGAGTGTCATAGAGCCCGTGCAGTCTGCGTTAACAATATACGTACCTTCAATGGTGACCTTTTGAATGTTGCCGTTTGCGCTCAAAGTCGCGGTTGCTTGGGTATTGCCGCTCCCATCGAAGGTCTGCCTGCCTACCTCAGTGAAAGGGCCTGCAAAATGTTGAGCATAGACCGGGAGAAGAACTCCTGTGCTGGTATATCCGAAGCTGCCGTGTAGTGTAGCGTTTGAGCATTGAGCCTGAGCCCTGGACACGATACCTAGAGCGAACACTGTGACAAAAGCGACGACGAGCGTCGTTCGTGCAATGGCGCATTTCATAACCAACCTCCTGTTTTTGGAGGAGATCATTGTGGGGAGGTGTTCTCCATCCACTGGTACAGGCGGAAATAGCCGGTAAAACCGGCCATCATTTGGTATATTTTTGTCCCAAGAGCGGGGAACGGGTTGGCCAGCAACGCACCCTCTGCGGAAATCACTAGTCTGTTGAAAGCTTGGAGCGGCGGAAACCAGGCTGCATTGGCGCGGCTGGCGGAGCGCGTCTATCCCGAATTGCGCCTCATGGCGCGCCGGTACATGAAGAACGAGCGCCAAGCTAATACTCTGCAGGCCACAGGATTGGTGCATGAGGTTTACATACGCCTGGTAGACGCGACTAAGGTGGAATGGCGCGAGCGGGCGCAGTTTTTTGCTATGGCTGCGCAGATGATGCGCCGCATCCTGGTGGACGCGGCTCGTGCACGTGGCGCGTACAAACGTGGTGGTGGCGCAGTGAAAGTGAACCTCGATGACACAGCCCTCCTTTCGAGAGCGCCGAACCGATCGATTCTGGTCGTGGATGAGGCCTTGACGGCGTTCTCGCAGATTGCTCCGAGACAGGCGAAGGTCGTGGAGTTGCGTTACTTCGGGGGACTAACTGAGGAAGAAGTGGTCGCGACTTTGAAGATTTCCCCGCGCACGGTCAGGCGCGACTGGGATCTCGCCAAGGCTTGGCTACTACGGGAGTTAAGCCATAGGATAGAGCATCCAAAAGCACATGCTCCCCGACCGTTTCCAGCAGATTGAACAGCTATACCATGCGGCTCTCGAACGAAGCGCCGAGGAGCGCGCGGCGCTACTGGCAAAAGTAGATCCGGAATTACGCCGCGAAGTCGAATCGCTTCTAACGCAGCGTTCTGGCGGCGATTTTCTGGATCGGCCCGCTATCCAGAACGTCCCGGAACTGTCGGGGGACGCGACGGTCACAGCACTGACTGCGGGCGCATCCTTGGGGCCCTATCGTCTCGAAAGCAAGCTCGGCGCGGGCGGTATGGGAGAAGTCTATCGAGCGGTAGACACGCGCTTGGGCCGCGCTGTCGCCGTTAAGATCGGGCAGAAGCAGTTCATTGAGCGCTTCGAGCGGGAAGCTCGCGCCATTTCCTCTCTGAATCATCCCCACATCTGTACGCTCTACGATATTGGACCGAATTATCTGGTTATGGAGCTGGTCGACGGCGAAACGATAGCCGCCCGTCTGAAGCGAGGCCCACTTGCGGTCAAGGACGTGATCCTTTATGCCGCGCAGATTCTGGCCGCTCTGAAAGAGGCGCACGAAAAGGGCATTACTCACCGTGATCTGAAGCCCGGCAACATCATGATTGCGAAATCTGGCGTTAAGGTTCTGGATTTCGGTCTGGCGAAATCGGAACAGGACGATAGTCTTACCGCCAGTCACATAGTAATAGGTACGCCTGCTTACATGGCGCCGGAGCAAAGGGAAGGCAAGCCGGCCGATGCCCGCACGGATATCTATTCGTTCGGGTGCGTGCTTTACGAAATGTTAACTTGCGCACGAGTGACCTTCCAGCGGAAGCGTATTCCCGCACGGAAGTTGGAAAAAATCGTGAATCGCTGTCTGGAAGATGATCCTGCGCGCCGGTGGCAGTCCGCCGCCGAACTGGAACAGGAACTTACGAGCCTGAGAGTCACTGGAAGCCGCGGGAATCGCTATGCTACGGCTATGGCTGCGCTTTCGGCATACTCTTCTCATTCTCACCAAACGCCAAACTTCGGAGCCAAGAGCACGATTGTTCTGGCAGACTTTACGAATGCTACCGGCGACTCGGACTTCGATAGCGCGCTGCAACATATACTGAAGCTGCAATTGGAGAATTCCCCCGGACTGTCTCTGCTTGCCGGCGCACGCGTGAGCCAAACGCTCGGCCTGATGGGCCGGCGCGCGAATGCGAAACTCACGCCCGATGTTGCGGCCGAAATTTGCGAGCGAACAGCAAGCGCGGCGGTCGTGGAAGGCTCAATCACCAGCATCGGAAGCAAGTACCTGCTGAGCCTGTGCGCAAGGAATTGCCGAACCGGCGACATTTTGGACCAACAACAGAGATCAGCAGCAAGAAAAGAGGACGTTTTAAAGGCCCTGGCACACATGGCAAAACGGTTCGGAAGCCGAGCCGGCGAATCGCTTCCACGTGTGGAAACGGAGCCTAGTCTGCCGACCGAGGCAACGACGCCTTCACTGGAGGCCTGGAGGTCCTACAGCGCGGCAATGAAAGCGTTTCAGGCCAAGGCACAGACAACGGAAGCCATCCCACTTCTGAAACGGGCCATAGAGATGGACCCGCAGTTTGCGATGGGGTATGCCGACCTGGGCCGGCTTTATGCCTCCTTCGGAGAGTCGGATCTTGGAGCGCAGAATATAGCCAGGGCCTATGAACTCCGGAATCGGGTGAGCGACCGAGAGAACTACTACATCACCTTCAACTACCACCGACAGGTAGCAAGAAACCTGGAATTGGCGCGACAAACGCTAGAATCGTGGATCCAAAAGACGCCACAGGATCTCCTGCCACACGGATTTTTGGCCGCGTTCGCGAGTCAGGGAGCGGGTCGTTACGACAAAGCCGTAGATGAAGGCCAAAAGGCGATCGAACTCGATCCAGACTATGCCATCGGCTACTTCAATGTAGCCTTTGCCTACATCTACCTGAACCGCCTGTCGGAGGCCGAGGCAATGCTCCGTAAAGCAACGGAACGTAGGATCGAAGCCATTGAGTTTTCTCTGTGTCGGTACTTTATCGCTTTTCTGAGAAACGACCGACTGGCAATGGAAACCGAAATGGCCCAACGTCGAGCAAAATTGGAAGCCCAGGGATGGTTTGAACACCAGGAAGCTCTAACGTTGGCGTATCACGGACGCCTGAAAGAGGCGGCGCGTCTATCGGACCGAGCCGTAATCCTGTCTCGCCAAGCAGGTTTGCGCGAGCGGGCCGCCCAGTTTGAGGGCGCTCGTGCGGTGTGGAATGCGTTGTTCGGGGTTCGCGGGCAGGCACAGAAAAGCGCGACGGCAGCGCTGTCAGTGTACCGAAGCCGGGACGCTGACTACGGACCTGCCTTCGCCCTGGCGCTTCTGGGCGAGTCCACGCAAGCTCACGAGATCGAGGTCGACCTCGACAAGCGATACCCGGAAGACACATCTGTCCAGTTCAGTTATCTGCCTGCGCTGCGGGCACTCAAAGCTCTCAGCGAGGCAGACGCTGCGAACGCGCTCGAGATGACACAGGTGGCAGCGCCGTACGACTTCGCCGTTCCGGGCACCCCCTTCTACACTGGCGCCTTTTTTGGGGCGCTTTATCACGTCTACGTGCGTGGTCTCGCTTATTCCCAGTTGGGTCACCCAAGCGAGGCCGCGGCTGAGTTTCAAAAAATTCTGGATCATCCGGGACTCGTGCTGAACGATCCAATCGGACCAATGGCGCGTCTCCAACTGGCCAGAGCGTTGTCCGCTTCCGGAGATCGCGCAAAATCTGCCGCGGTCTATGAAGAGCTCTTCAGCCTCTGGAAAGACGCCGACTGTGACATCCCGATCCTCGAGCAAGCCAAAACTGAATACGCGCCCTTCCAATAGCTGCACACTCTTCTCTTGAGACTTGGGGCTTGGTGGCCGTTTCGGTTGGATGACGGGCAACTCTGAACTCAAGCGCGGACCGCTACTCCGATGATTGGTCGGTGGCGAGGAGGCCATCGATCATGAGGCGGAAGTTCCACCGACGAACAAACACACGACCACAAAATCCGTTCTGCGCCTGCTCGATCTCGAGCATGCAAAAGCCGCAGTCTTGAGCAGTCTCACCAGTCTGGACGCCCAGCGAGGTTATCGTCACGCCATCGACGAATTCGTTGACTGGTATTGTTCAGAACCCCGCTTGGCTCTTAATAGGACAGTGGTCCTACGCTATCGCTCACACCTTGAATCTCGACAGCTAGCGCCAGGTACGATCAACTTACGCCTGGGCGCGGTCCGTCGCCTCGCTTATGAGGCAGCCGACTGCGGTCTGCTCAGTGTCGATTTGGCGGCTGGCATTCGCCGTGTCAAAGGCGTAAGGAAGCTGGGTGTGCGTTTTGAGATTGGGTGACGATGTAAATAGACAGTTCCGAAAGCTACCTCTTGGGGGTTTATCAATGCGGCGTCCATTGTGGATGATTGGAAAAAAGCCCATTCACAATTGTGATTTGGTAGGTAAGAAAGAAGCCGAAGCTGAGACTGATGAGACCGGACAAAACGCTTATTCCCTGATTCCAACTGGAGAATCTTCGTTGGCTCCATACAATAGGTATGGCAATCAGAGCGGTGATCAGGATCATGCCCGCGACGGTGCCTAAGCCGAAAAGAAGCAGATAGCAAATCGCCCACCAGGGATCGCGAATTGTTGTCATCACCAGCAGCGCCACCGCAGCCGAGCCCGCCAAGCCGTGCACAATGCCGATAATCAGAGGCCGAAACACGTTGAATGCTCCCAGGTCTCCGACTAGCCCGGTGCGGCCGTTCGCGCGCGACATTTCGTTTGCCTTGGGCGCCAACGAATTTCCCAGAAATCGCTCCTGAATCCGCCGCAACGCTCCAGTTAGATTCAAGACTCCCAAGAGAATCAGCATACAGGCAACCGCGAACTCCATCGAAAGGCCCAGCCTGGGCGGGATGGCTACGCCGAAGAGAATGATGGCTGCGCCGACAGCAAATACTGTGACGGTGTGGCCCAGCCCCCAAAGCGCGCCGATGAGGCCCGCTTTCCCGACGCCACGCTGTTTTGTGACAATCGTGGTAACGGCCACGACGTGATCGGGGTCGGTGGCGTGGCGCATGCCAAGAACAAACCCGAGCAAAAGAATCATCGCAATCGAAACCATGTTTTCTCCAGTCACACTTCGTTGGGATTCGGGCTATGGTTCAAACGCATCATCACAAGATCCGAATATGCAAGAGCCCCGTTGTCGTCAGACTTCGTACGGCGATGCCGAAGCCAAGAAATGTGATCATCGCCGCAGAACCCATTGGCAGCCACTTCTGAATGAATGGTCCCTCCAAGCGCAATCGAGACATTAGGCGCCCGGCATACACCGTAACCATTCCCATCGCGATCAACACTGCCGCAAGCCCGAGACTGAACGCCACGATCAAATAGAGTCCAAAGACAGTGCGATGCAACGCTATCGCACTGAGGAGCACCACCAAGGCGGCAGGGCAAGGAACGATGCCTCCGGTGACACCGAGAACCACAAGTTGCCGTGCGGAGAATTTTCCGGGTTGGTTCGTCGCCATATCACCCGAGAATTCACGATTCGCCGCGCCGGAGTAATCGTGTTTGTGCGAGAACTCCGTTCCGAGATACCTTTGCAGAAGCAGATAACAACCCATTCCTGCGATGAGCGCTCCCGACAAAACTCCGAAAAACGGATAAATGCGATCCGGCAGAATATATCTCTGGGCGTAGAGAGTGATGGCTCCGAGTAGATAGACTCCCGCGGTATGTGAGATGGTGACGACCATTCCTAAGAGCAATGCATGCCGTGCGGTGCCCCTTGAGCCAATCAGATATGCCGCCACAATCGTTTTGCCGTGGCCTGGCTCGAGAGCATGAAGAGCACCAAGCCCAGCGGCAATAGCGGCAGCAACGGCCACGAAGACAAAACTGATCTGCCGTGCAGCCATCAATTCGGTAAAGGAGTTCCGCGGCGTCGCCTGTTGATTAGGCTTGAGCTGGTCTGGATGAGAGATTTCGCCAGAGGTAGAGGCCAACGGCGGCGCAGACCTCGCGCTTGCCTTGATGGTCTGGGCGCCTTTCGTGCCCTGCGGGTGAATCGTTGCTGGCGGAGTGAGATTAGTCTTTCCCTGCAACATCGCCGACGGGGATCGGTCGGATGAAGCTTTCACCGAATACACGACCCTCGCGCCGACATCCTGCGGCGGGCTGTCGATCAAATCCGTGGGATAGTTCGATAGGCGGGTGCTGCGGTCACGCAAAGGCACCGAACTATTATCAATAGAGATTCCATGACCCGGAGAAGTGACGACTTCTTTCCAACCAACGCGGCCGGAAAAGTTCATATCACGATATTCGAGTTCGCAGGGTGTCACCGCGCATGCGTCGGATGCTTGCGCTCGATAGACCACCCCGAACTTCATGGTGGGAAGATTGCCGGCGCCCGGGGAGAAAAGTATTTCCTGTGAAGTGGCTTCCAGCGACAGTGGCTTGCCGTTCAGAGTGAGAAATAAACCCTTTCTGAATGCTTCTGCTTGGTTCGACAGATAGGATCGGACGCGCGGGTCATCCGCCTGTGCAACCAAGTCGTTCTGCTGGAATTCTTGAAATGTAGGGATTTCGGCCAT
>DATEGO010000079.1:0-47573 GCA_035280065.1 Candidatus Acidiferrum sp. | reverse complement strand
GGGAGAGGATATGACTAGTCGTCTTCGCCAATCAAGATGGCCGCGCCCAGCACTGTGGTCCACAAGCCCCGCTTGTCGCCCACCGCGGATTGCGTGATGTTCATGGTACGGACAATCTTGTTCGAGATGCGGTAGACCTCTTTTTTCTCGTCGAACGACAAATCCGGATCGAATTCCACGTTCAGCGTTGTGGCCAGCATCTCCGCAGCAAGTTCTTCAGCGTATTCTCCTGCGACTTCTTCCGTTTCTCCGAAGGAGTGATGCTCAGAGAGATATCCGTACATGGTTTTGTCGCTCGGAAGGGCGAGGCCAATACTCGCCGCGATAAGGCGATGGGGCTCTTTCGTCGAATTTTCACTGATTACCGTGAATGCCACCTGGCCGGGCTTTAAATGCTTCAGGCCTTCGCTTCGGGAAATCAATTTGCAATTGGGAGGAAAGATGGAGGAAACACGAACGATGTTGCAGGCAGCGATGCCCGCGTTGCGCAGAGCCAGCTCGAAGCTGGAGAGCCTTTCCCGATGTTTCCCGACACCCTTCGTGAGGAAGATCTTCTTCGCGACAAACGCCATGGTGCCGATTTTTCGGGCCTCCCTGAAAGGATTGAGAGCAAAAAGATTTAGGGCAAAGAAAAAGTAACAAGAAGGTATTCGAGTGTCAATGCATTTTGATTTTGAGGGCTGAGTTCGATACAGAACTGAAATTATGAACGGCGGGTAACAGCGCTTATAGGAAATGGGCTCCGACTACTCTCCGGCGGCGCGGTGAACGAACTTTCCTAGCGGTTTGCAAAGAGCAAGGAGGTTTCCGAGATGCTCTGCGGTGAAATCCGGCCCGGCGGCAGATGACGTCGCTCCTTTTCGGCTGACTTGAATCACTCCGACCACTCTGCCGTCCAAAAGAATCGGTGCGCTGACAACCTTCTGAATCGGTTCAGTGCTCTCTCCACTCATTTTTATGTTCTCGAACACCACCGCGTGGCGTGCGGCGCTGAAGTTGTTGTCGATTTCAGGGCGGCTTTCCCGCGCCGTCTTGGCTGCAAGGGCGGAATTGCTGGTGAGCGGAATAAAACCCACACTTTTCAGCGCGTCCGGCACCAGAAAATGCAAGTGTTTCCAGCGCTTGGAGACTGCCAGGATGGCCACTTCCTCGTCGCGGACTCCAATAGTTTTCGCGATTTTTCCCGCAATTGCGGTGAGAGACGGTTGCCCTGCGCCTACGTCATCTCCATCCAGAGCGCGGGCGATTCGTTCCAGCTCAGACACAAGGCTAAGAGTTTTGCTCACGACGATTCCTTGATAACTCTGGGAGTGCAACCAGGAAGGACTCAGCCCCGGTGGATCCCGTCTGACGACAATTCTATTTTCACGCGGCCAACTGCTCACCCTCAAGGAAACTCTGGCTTAATGTTGTCCGCAAAAAACCGTCCCATCGGGCAGGTTCCAGTTTGCATCGCCGGATACATCTGCCTATACTGGTTTAGCCGCGATTTTCAAATCACTCCGGCTCGTCCAGCACGTCCCGGCCAGGAATCACGCGGCGGAGAGGGCATGTCTGACACGGCAACTCGGTCTCGCCTGATTTTTCTTCCCTGCACTACCGATTATTTTTTGAAGCCGACGCTCACCAACCGGATGAGGTGTGGTGAATGAGCGCCGCAGCTAACTTCCCGGTCGCACGGCTGCGTTTCTGGGATACCACGGTCGGCAAAAAAGCCGTTATGGCAGTGACAGGATTCATCCTCTTTGGTTTTATCGTCGGGCACCTTCTGGGGAATCTGCAGATCTACGAGCCACCGGAGAAAATCAATCACTATTCGGAAATGCTGCGAAGCATGCCATCGTTGCTTTGGGGAACGCGGATCATCCTGCTCGTATCCGTGCTCCTGCATATCTGGGCATCGTTCGCGCTATGGAGGCTGCAGCGCGCCGCACGCCCGGTGGCGTACGTGAAGAAGGCCAATCTGCATTCTACCTACGCCTCGCGCACCATGATGTGGAGCGGGCCGATCATCCTGGCTTTCGTGATTTACCATCTTCTGAATTTTACGTTTGGCACCGTCCATCCAGGCGGTCCGTTCGATGAACACAACGTGTACAACAACGTGGTCACTGGGTTCCAGTTCTGGCCGTCTTCGGTCTTCTACATTATCGCGATGATCATGCTGTGCTACCACCTGCATCACGGGCTGTGGAGCATGTTTCAGTCGCTCGGTTTCACCCATCCGGCGTACACGCCTTGGATCCAGCGGTCGGCCAAGGTCGTGGCCATCCTGATTGCCATTGGCTTTATCTCGATTCCCGTCGCCGTGCTGGCCGGATTCATTAAGCCGGTATGAGGAAGACCTGACAGATGGAACTGATTTCCAACGCGCCCACTGGGCCCATCGAAAAGTCATGGGAAGCCCATAAGTTCGGCCTGAAGCTCGTCAATCCCGCCAATAAGCGCAAACATACAATTATCATGGTGGGCACGGGTCTTGCCGGCGGGTCGGCCGCGGCAGGCCTCGGGGAATTGGGCTACAACGTAGATTGTTTCTGTTTTCAGGATTCGCCGCGGCGCGCCCATTCTATCGCTGCTCAGGGCGGCATCAACGCCGCCAAGAACTATCACAACGACGGCGACAGCGTGTACCGGTTGTTCTACGACACGGTAAAGGGCGGCGATTTTCGTTCCCGCGAAGCCAACGTCTATCGCCTTGCCCAAGTCAGCGTAAACATCATCGACCAATGCGTGGCACAGGGCGTGCCCTTCGCGAGAGAGTACGGCGGCCTACTGGACAATCGCTCCTTCGGCGGGGCCCAGGTTTCCCGGACCTTTTACGCGCGTGGCCAGACGGGGCAACAACTTCTGCTCGGCGCGTACCAGGCGTTGGAGCGGCAAGTGGGCCTCGGCAGCGTGAAGATGCATCCGCGAACGGAAATGCTCGACTTGATCGTGATTGACGGGCGGGCCCGCGGGATCGTCACACGGAGCCTGAACGATGGCAAAGTGAGCGTACACTTCGGCGACGCGGTGGTTCTGGCTACCGGCGGTTACGGCAACGTTTTTTATCTTTCCACGAACGCCAAGGGGAGCAACGCCACCGCGATTTGGCGTGCTTACAAGCGAGGCGCTCTCTTCGCCAATCCATGTTTCACGCAAATTCATCCCACTTGCATCCCTGTCTCGGGTGACTACCAGTCGAAGCTTACGCTCATGTCCGAGTCGTTGCGCAACGACGGCCGCATCTGGGTTCCCAAGCAAGCGGGCGACAGGCGTAAGCCAGCTTCGATTCCCGAAGACGAGCGTGACTTTTACTTGGAGAGGCGTTATCCGAGCTTCGGCAACCTGGTGCCGCGCGACATCGCTTCCCGTGCTGCGAAGGCGGTGTGCGACGAGGGCCGCGGTGTTGGCGAAACGGGACTGGGTGTCTATCTCGATTTCTCGGACGCCCTCAAGCGGCTGGGGACGCACAAGATTGCCGAGCGTTACGGCAACCTGTTTGAGATGTACGAGCGCATCACCGGCGAAGACCCGTACAAAGTGCCGATGCGCATCTTTCCCGCGATTCACTACACCATGGGCGGGCTGTGGGTGGACTACAACTTGATGTCCACCATCCCGGGGCTCTTTGTGCTGGGCGAAGCGAATTTCTCCGATCACGGTGCGAACCGGCTCGGGGCCAGCGCGCTGATGCAGGGGCTCGCCGACGGCTATTTCGTCATTCCGTACACTCTCGGGAACTACTTGGCGAACACCAAGCACGAAAAATACTCCGAGGATACTCCGGCGGTTCAAGAGGCCGTCGAGAGCGTAAACGCCATCACCAGGAAGCTTTTGAACGCAAGCGGCAAGCGTACCGTGGACTCTTACCATCGAGAGCTGGGCAAAATCTTGTGGGAATACTGCGGCATGTCGCGCAACGCGCCTGGCTTGAAGAAAGCCGCGAGCATGATTGCGGGACTGCGCGAAGATTACTGGAGGAATGTGCGCGTGCTCGGCTCGAACGAAGAGTTCAATCAGTCGCTCGAAAAAGCCGGCCGCGTGGCCGATTTCTTCGAACTCGGCGAATTGATGTGCATGGATGCGCTGCAACGCAACGAATCCTGCGGCGGGCATTTCCGCGAGGAATATCAGACGCCAGACGGCGAGGCTTTGCGCAATGATGCCAACTATTCGTACGTTGCCGCGTGGGAATTCCAGGGCGTGGGCCGCCCGGCTGCGTTGAACAAGGAACCTCTGGTTTTCAATTACGTGAAGCCTTCGCAGCGGAGTTACAAGTGAAATGAAATTGACACTTCACGTCTGGCGGCAGAAAAATGAGCAGGACCGCGGGCGCCTGGTGCGCTATGAAGTTCCCGGCGTGAACGAGCACATGTCCTTCCTCGAAATGCTGGACGTTCTCAATGAGGGACTGATCGAGAAGGGCGAGGACCCGATCGCTTTCGATCACGATTGTCGCGAAGGCATCTGCGGCATGTGCGGCTTCATGATCAACGGCATGGCGCACGGCGGTTTCAAGGGCACCACGGTCTGCCAGTTGCACATGCGCCACTTCAAAGATGGCGATGAACTCTACCTCGAGCCGTGGCGCGCCGCCGCGTTTCCAGTTGTAAAAGACCTGGTGGTGAATCGGTCCTCTTTCGACCGCATCATTGCCGCTGGCGGATTTATTTCTGTGCCCACAGGCAGCCCGCCGGATGGAAACGCCATTCCCATCCGCAAACAAGACGCCGACCTCGCGATGGACGCAGCCGCGTGCATCGGATGCGGGGCCTGCGTGGCCGCTTGCCCGAACGCTGCCGCGGCATTGTTTGTTAGCGCGAAGATCTCGCACCTAGCGCATCTTCCGCAAGGACAGGCGGAACGTGACCGCCGCGCCCTCGCCATGGTGCGGCAGATGAATCGCGAAGGCTTTGCCAATTGCACGAACATTGGCGAATGCGAAGCCGCCTGCCCGAAACAGATTAAGCTGGAAGTCATCGCGCAGGCCAACGCGGACTACATTAAGGCAGCCTTCACTGAAAGACCAGAAGCGGTCTCCGGCGGCGTCGGGTAATCGTGTCGCTGGACCACCTTTTGCCGCGTGCCACTGTGCGCTGTCTGAGTTAGAATCTCACGGACATTTTTGAGGGTGCATTCTTCTCGTTGCTCTGAGGAGCGTAACGTGACTCGATTTAGTACGCGTCTTGCCGTGGGTTTGTGTCTGTGTGCTATTTTGTTCGAAGGTTCTCGATTTGCCGCGCTCGTGAAAGCGGACGACATGGCTGAGCGCGCCAAAAAACTGCACTTCTCTTCCATCGTGCTTGATACGCACGACGACACCACTCAGCGTTTTTTCGCGAAGAACTTCGACCTTGGCAAACGTAATCCCGACGGCCACGTGGACATCCCGCGCATGCGCGAAGGCGGCCTGGACGCGATTTTCTTTTCCATCTGGATTGACGGCCGCATCATGGGCCCTCCGGCGGTGCAGAAAGCCCTCGACCAAATTGATGCCGTTCACGAGAATGTCGCCAAATATTCAAAAGATCTGGCCTTCTGTCGCACGGCGGAAGAAGTCCGCCGCGCCCATGCGCAAGGAAAAATCGCGGCCCTCATCGGTGTCGAAGGCGGCCATATGATTGGCAACGACATTCGAGTCCTGCGCATGTTTGGAGACTTGGGTGTCCGCTACATGACCCTCTCACATTTTTATAACGACGAATGGGCCGACTCCTCGACCGACAAGCCCGTGCACAATGGCCTCACGGATTTCGGGAAAGACATTGTCCGCGAAATGAACCGCCAGGGAATCATGGTGGACATTTCCCACGTCAGTGACAAAACTTTTTACGACGCCTTAGAAGTCAGCAAAGCCCCGCTGATAGCTTCGCATTCGTCCTGCCGCGCCTTGTGCAATCATCCTCGCGACATGTCCGACGACATGATTAAAGCATTGGCCGCCAAAGGCGGCGTGATCCAGATCAACTACGAACGCAGCTTTATTGATCAGGCTTACAAAGACGCTTCCGACAAGCTTTCCGGCGGCGTGGTGGCTCAGTTCGACACTATCACCAAGAGCTGCGGCGACGACCAAGAGTGCGTCAATCGCAAAATGACCGATGCTCAAAGGCAACTGACCGAAGAAGGCAAGCTCCCGCACGTGAGCTGGGAACGGATCATTGACCATATCGACCACGTCGTGAAGCTCGTCGGCCCCGACCACGTTGGCCTCGGCTCCGACTTTGACGGCGCGACTATGCCGGACGGCATGGAAGATTGCTCCAAGCTCCCGAAAATCACCGAAGCTTTGTTGCGCCATAGCTACAAAGACGACGACATTCGCAAAATCCTCGGCGGCAATCTGTTGCGCGTGATGGAGCAAACCGAAAAAGTCAGCAGGGAACTGCAAGCTCAATAACGGACCCCTGATGTTTCATGGAGAAATGAGAATTGAGATGTCCCGAATCTTACTCAAGACTGCACTGTCTGTTGCAATTGGCGGTTTATTGGTGGCCGGCGTGAAGCCTGACGATATCTCCGCGCGCGCGAAGAAACTGCACTTTTCCTCCATCGTTGTGGATACTCACGACGACACGACTCAGCGCTTCCTCGATGGGAAGTTTGACATCGCTGGACAACACGCCGACGGCAGTATTGATCTTCCTCGCATGCGCGAAGGCGGCCTGGGCGCGATTTTCTTTTCCATCTGGATTCCCAGCAAAATTACGGGACAAGAAGCAGTCAATCGCGCGCTCGCCCAGATCAATGCGGTTCGCGCACAGGTCAACGCTTATCCGAAAGAGCTCGCTCTGGCCGCCACTGCCGCCGAAATCCGCGCCGCGCACAAAGAAGGCAAGATCGCCGCGTTGATGGGCGTCGAGGGCGGCCACATGATCAACTCCGACCTCGACGTGCTGCGCAAATTTGCCAGCCTCGGCGCGCGCTACATGACGCTAACTCATAGCGGCAACGACGAATGGGCTGATTCTTCTACCGACAAGCCTGCGCACAACGGCCTCACCGATTTCGGCAAAGAAGTCGTCCGCGAAATGAACCGGCTCGGTGTGATCGTGGACATTTCCCACGTCAGCGACAAAACTTTCTACGACGCTCTCGAAGTCAGCAAAGCTCCGATGATCGCCTCGCACTCCTCCTGCCGCGCCATTTGCGATGCTCCCCGCAATATGACCAACCAAATGATGAAGGACCTTGCCGCCAAAGGTGGCGTCATCCAAATTAATTATCATGTCGGTTTCCTGAGCCAGGAATTTCGCAATGCCGAGAAAGCGAATCCAGAAATCAACAAAGCTATCGGCGAAGAAGTGCAGAAGCGTTGCGGCGACAACGAAGCCTGCCAACTCCTGGAAGGCGACCGCCTCACCCGCGAGGCGGTCGAACAAGGCAAACTCCCGCGCGTGGATTGGACGAAAATCATCGAGCACATGGACCATGCTGTGAAAGTTGCAGGTGTCGATCACGTTGGCTTAGGTTCCGATTTTGACGGGGCCAACATGCCGTATGGAATGGAAGACGCCTCGAAGCTTCCAAAAATTACGGAGGCACTTCTAGGAAAAGGCTACTCCGAAGGTGACGTAAAGAAGATTCTCGGCGAGAATACTTTGCGCGTAATGGCCGAAGTGGAGCGGGTCAGCCGCGAGCTGTCCAAGCAGCCGCGTAAATAGTTTTCGAGTTTTGCAGCATGAATCCAAAAAGCAGAGAGGGCATTGCGATGAGAAAGTTCGTATCAATGATTTTCGTTGCTTCATTTGCGCTTGTAACACAAGCGTTGGCGCAGACTCCTGCGCAAACTCCGGCGAAGCCAAAACCGGCCGGGTCAGCTGCCGGCGCGGCTGGAAAATCCACAGCGGCAAGTTACGATAGAACCTTGCTGCGTCCCCCGATGCTCAAAGAGAAGGCTCCGGAAACGTTCCAGGTCAAGTTCGAAACCGCTCGCGGCGATTTCACCATGGACGTCACGCGCGCCTGGGCGCCGATTGGAGTCGATCGCTTCTATAATCTCGTCAAGCATCATTATTATGACAACATGGTCGTTTTCCGCGCCGTTCCCGGCTTCGTCGTGCAGTTCGGAATCAGTTCCTACCCGGCAGTGAATGCCGCCTGGCGCAGCGCGGACATCCAGGACGACCCCGTGACGCAGAGCAACAAGCGTGGCTATGTGACCTATGCCAAGACGTCGCAGCCGAATTCCAGGTCCACGCAGATCTTCATCAGCTTTAAGGACAATTCCTTCCTGGATTCCCAGGGATTTGCGCCCTTCGCTACCATCAACGCTGATGGGATGAAAGTCGTGGAAATGCTTTACGACCAGTATGGCGATCAGCCAACGGGGGAACAGGACCAGATCTCGAAACTCGGGAAGTCCTATCTCGACGGCAAATACCCCAAGTTGGATGTGATCACGCACGCCACCATCGTCGGTGCCGCAGCGGTTGCAGCCCCGGCAAAGCCAGCCGCGCCCAAGCCAAAAGCTTCACCTCCGGCGGCCACAAAACCGCAATAATTGGCCCTGAACACGTCTGGTGCAGTGATTACTTTTTTGAATGCCGTGCATCTAATCTTTTTGAGGGTTTCCCTTTGACAACGGGAGGCCCGGAAAGTATTCTGCTGTTCCATGATGAACTTCTGCCAGATGATGCGTTGTCCCTGCGCGTGTTGCGCTATGTGTCCCATGACACACATCTCTGGCCAGAGGAGTTTCCGGACTTAGCCTAGCCTAATCATCAAGTTCCGAAGCCCACACGCCAGAGAAACTGGCGAGTGGGCTTTTTTATTTTGCGCGCGAAGTTCTCGCCAAAGACGTTGACGTTAAGGAACAGATTTGGGGGCCATGGGTTATGACAGTCGCTACAACAACAGAAGTCGAGGAAAGGCACAGCCGCGAGGCCATTGAAGCGGAAATCGCGCGTTTTGAAGAGCGCGCCAAGCAACTCCGCCGCGGCGAAATCACGGAAGAGCAGTTCCGCCCGTTCCGCCTGAAGCATGGCACGTACGGCCAGCGGCAGTTCGGCTTCCAGATGTTGCGTGTGAAAGTCGCGGCGGGCGTCGTGAAGCCTTCGCAGCTTCGCGTTCTGGCACAAATTGCCGACGAATACTCCACGGGCCGAGGCCATCTCACCACTCGCGAAAACGTCCAGTTCCATTTCGTGAAACTCGAAAACGTCCCGGCCGCCATGCGCTTGCTTGCCAATTGCGGTCTGACCACGCGCGAAGCCTGCGGCAATACCGTGCGCAACGTCACCGCGTGCCCCGTTGCTGGAATCTGCCCTGGCGAAGCCTTCGACGTCACGCCGTACGCTTTGGGCGTATCACGCTACCTCCTGCGCCATCCGGATTTTCACGATTTGCCGCGTAAATTCAAGATTGCTTTCTCCGGTTGCGCGGACGATGGCGGTTGCGCCGTAGCCGGCATTCACGATGTGGGGCTGATCGCGCAGGTGCGCGGTTCGAACGGTACTGCGCGGCGCGGCTTCAAAGTTCTCGTCGGCGGCGGACTCGGGAGCCTGCCAACCGAGTCAGCAGTTTTGGCAGAGTTTCTGCCGGAAGAAGAATTGTTGCCCACCATCGAAGCGGTTCTGCGCGTTTTCAGCGAAACCGGGAATCGCAAGAACAAGTTCAAAGCGCGCCTGAAATTCGTTCTTCGCGAGAAAGGCATCGAAGAACTTCGCCGCCTGGTTTTTGAAAAGCGCAAAATTTCCCAGGCGCCCCTCGAAGTCTTCACCGTGCCTTCTCCGATTCAGCGGCCCGCGCTGGTCAATATCTCTCCCGCGCCTTCGACCCTCAGTTTGTCCAATGCCGCGTCCGATGCCGAGTACGATCGCTGGGCCGAACACAATCTGATGCCCCAGCGCCAGACAGGTTATGGGGCAATCTGGATCAAACTTCCTTCGGGAACATTTTATAGCCACCAAATGCGCGGTCTCGCGGATCTTATCGAAAATCACGATCTCACTGGCGTGCGCATCGCCATCAACCAAGACCTGGTGATTCCCTGGGTGCCCTTCGACCGCGCGCGCGCGATTTACGACGAGCTTCGCGGTCTCGACCTGGCCATCCCTGGAGCGCGCACGATTTCCGACGTCACCGGCTGCCCGGGCGCCACGACTTGCAACCTAGGCATCACGCGCTCTCTTACATTGGCCGACGAGCTTTCACGCGCACTGGAAGGCTATGACGACCCCGAAATCAAAAAGCTGCGCATCAAGATTAGCGGCTGCCCCAATTCCTGCGGCCAGCACCACATTGCCGACATCGGCTTTTATGGGAACGTTCGAAAAATCGAAGAGAAGCAGGCGCCTTACTACCAACTGCTCCTGGGCGGCAAAGTGAGCGCGGACGGCGTGCGCTTCGGGCGCCAAATCATGCCCGTTCCCGCGCGTCCGATTCCCGCCATCATCCGCGAGCTTCTCGATTTTTATCAGCAGGACCGCCGGCCCGGCGAATCGTTCAACTCCTGGGTCGGACGCACGCCGGATAAAGCAATCATCGAGCGTCTGCGTCCATTGGTGGAAGTCACTCACTCCACGGAAGACATTTTCCTTGATTGGGGCGATACGGAGACGTTCTCTCTCAAACTCGGCCGCGGCGAGTGCGCCGCCTAGAAGGAGCAAACCGATGAGCTCAGCTGCAAATCCCAAGACAAACCCTTCGAAGTCCGCAAAATGGAGGCTCTCTCTCGATTCCTGGGCTGTTGTGCTGGCGCTGCTCGCGGCCCTGCTGGTACGCGCCGGAATCCTCAAACATATTCCGTGGTGATCAATCGGGGCAACCAATCGCTGTTGAGATAGCTGTTGTAGAGGAGAAACCATGGCTGATGTAATCACAGTTCCCCAGGTGCAACCGGTGCAGCCTGTTCTGCGCTATCTTCGCCGAATTCCCGGCGTCCTCCTGCTTTTCGCCATCGGTTACGCAGGAAAATTACTCGAGCAAAACGTCGGCGCTTACGCAAAGGCGAATCACTGGACGTTTCCCAACATCGAATACGTTTTGTGGGCCATTTTACTTGGCTTGGCCATCTCTAATACCGTCGGCGTTCCTGAAATTTTCCGCAGTGGCGTGGCGACTTACGAGTTCTGGCTCAAGGCGGGCATCGTGCTTCTGGGCGCGCGATTCCTGCTTGGAGACATTCTCAAACTCGGCGGCGTCAGCCTTGTGCTGGTGGCCATCGAAATCACCGGCTCCATCGCGTTCATGACGTTCCTTGGCCGCGCCTTCAAGCTGAAACCGAAGTTGACCTCTCTTCTTGCCGTCGGCTCCGCCGTTTGTGGCGTCAGCGCAATAATCGCCACAAAGGGCGCCATCGAAGCCGACGACGAAGATTCTTCCTTTTCCATCTCCGCGATTCTCGCTCTCGGCGCTTTCGCGCTCTTCACCTTTCCTGTGATGGGCCATTTCCTCCATTTGAGTGACAAGGCTTATGGCCTCTGGGCTGGCCTCGGCGTGGACAACACAGCCGAAGCCACCGCTGCTGGCGCGCTTTACTCCGAAGCTGCAGGCAAGCTCGCCGTGCTAGTCAAGTCCACCCGCAACGCCATGATCGGCTTCGTCGTTCTTGCGTACGCGATTTATTGGGCCAGCAAAGGCAAAGCGCAAGCGGTAGGGAATAAGGCCGCCTTCCTCTGGCAGAAATTTCCGAAGTTCGTGCTTGGCTTCCTGCTGATTTCTGTCCTCGCGACGTACAAATTCTTCACCAAAGAGCAAGTCGGCGCCCTGGCCAATCTTTCCCGCTGGGCGTTTCTTCTAACCTTCGCGGGTGTCGGTCTTCGCACGAATTTTCAGGAGATGCGCAAGCAGGGACTTCGCCCCTTCGCGGTTGGTGCGATCGGAGAAGTTGTGATCGCAGGTTTCACCCTCGGCTTGGTCTACGGCGCGGGTAAAATCTTCGGCTGGTAGTTCAGGTCAACAAATGGCAAATGGCGTGAGTGTCGTCTATTCACCCTTCCGTTGCTGAACACCCTTCACGGCGCCAAGGATTAAGTTGTATGCTGCCTTCCGCGAAATGCCGGTCTTGTCGTGATCGTCAAAAGGCATCGCCGCCACTCCTAACGCTCCTACTTTCTCGTACTTGAACATTTCCGTGATCGCAGCCGCCAGATCCACGCTGCTTGGCCCATTAGGGACGGGAAGCGCGACGCCCGGCACTTCGCTAGGATCGAGCCCGTCCATGTCCACGTGAACGTAAATCACGTCGGTAAGCTCTGACAGCCGCTTCATCTCGCGATGCAAATTCGCTGACCGCGTCCGCACATCCTCCAGCGTGAGCTGCTGAATCTCCGAGCGGTCCAGCAATTCCTGCTCAAGCGGATCGGTATCCCGCACGCAAACTTCGACAATGTGCCGCGTTGGCAGTGCCGGTTCCAGTCCCGCCTTCATGCGCATGCGCGCCAGGCACTGCCCAGCTGCAATGGCCACCGGCATGCCGCCGAGCATTCCGCTAAGCGTCGTCTCCGGCGTATTGAAATCCCCGTGCGCGTCAATGAACACCATTCCCACACGCAGCGGCTTCGCCGTCGGCCCGGAATGCTGCAGCCCGCTAAGCATTCCCAGGAGTCCATTGCAATTCGCTAGCAATCCGATTGGCAAATATCCGCCGCGACGCTCTTCGGCAACAATCTTCCCCATATCGCCGGCAGCCAGCGCCAAATGGTTCCACGAACCGTAGGCTTTCTCTTCTTCGGGGGACAATGCCACGGCATCCGTCGGCTTCACTTGAGCGCCTTGTTGCTCAAGCAGCTTTCGAATGCCGCCTTCTTCCAAATAATCCGGCCCACGCGAAACATCCGGAACATTGCGCTCGCCGACATAGGGCATCTTCACGAGCGCTACGCGTACCGGCTTCGTCTCGCTCGTTGCCAGCGTCATTGCTACAAGTCCCAGCAAGCCCGCAAATAACAAAGCCCTGAAATGTCTCATCGTTTCCTCGTCCTCTTCATGATTGCTGATTCCTCTCTAGTCCTGACTTTTCCAAGGCTTCGATCCTTCGCTTGAGATTCACGATCGCGACAAATGTGGCAAACCCGAGCATGCCAGCAATTCCCGCAACCGAATCGAGGTTAATTTTCAGCGCCGCTTGCATCTCGCGACCTGTCGCCTGGTGATAAAACGGCATGGCCATCAGCAGGAGAGACAGAATCAGCAAATAGTAATGAATGACGAGCTTCGAGGACTTCATCGGCAGCCTCCTCACCCCCAAATCAGTGAAAATAAGCTATCACCTCACACCCCAAGAACGGTCACTAATTCCTTCACCGACGCCGCGGATTTTTGTAGCGCTGCATTTTCGTCCGGCGTCAATTTAATCTGGATGATTTCTTCTACGCCCTTCGCTCCAAGTTTCACGGGAACGCCAACAAAAAGTCCTTTGATTCCGTACTCGCCCTCGAGATACACGCAGCACGGCAAAATCTTCTTCTTGTCCTTCAGAATCGCTTCCACCATTTCCACCGCCGCCGCCGACGGCGCGTAGTACGCTGAACCCGTTTTCAGCAAATTCACAATTTCTGCCCCGCCTTTGCGCGTGCGCTCCACGATTGCGTCAATGCGTTCTTTCGGCAACAAATCGGGGAGCGGAATTCCCGCCACCGTCGAATAACGCGGCAGCGGAACCATGTCGTCGCCGTGTCCGCCCAATACGAAGGAATGCACATTCTCTACGCTCACTTTGCATTCCATCGCCACGAATGAACTCATGCGCGCCGAGTCCAGCACCCCCGCCATGCCCACCACGCGATTTTTAGGAAACTTGCTGACGCGCAGCGCCGCCTGCGCCATCGCGTCCAGCGGATTCGTCACCATGACGAGAATGCAGTTCGGCGAATGCTTCACAATCTGCTCCACAACGCCCTTCACCACATCATAGTTCGCCTTCAGCAAATCATCGCGGCTCATTCCGGGTTTGCGCGGAAAGCCCGCGGTGATCACCACCACGTCGCTGGTCGCTGTCGCTGAATAATCCCCGCTCGCGGTCGAAATCCCGACGGCGTGCGAATCCGTTCGCGTAATCGGCGCGGACTCCAGCACGTCCAAACCTTTTCCGACTGGCGGTCCGTCCAAAATATCTGTCAACACCACGTCGGCCAGCTCCATGTCCACGATGCGCTGCGCCGTGGTTGACCCCACGAATCCGCCTCCCACCACCGTCACTTTCTTCCGCATGAAGTCTCCTCTTTGTTGGTATGCGAATCTACGCTTCCAAAGGAATTTGCTGGAACTCGAATCGTCTTGCCGTGTCTCGCGTCACCGCTTAGCAATTCTTTTTTGTAAGCGTTCATTCGCAAGCTACTTTGTTCCGGAAAGTACATCGTTTTGGCTATCTAGATGGCCGCGCTATCAACATAGCGGACTTACTGCGCCCCGAGGCAAAGGATCCTTTTAAAGTATTGATTCTGCAAGGCTTACCTCACCGCCGCGCCGCCGCTGCTCCCTGCATGTTTTCTAGAATCGCCGAGGCAAACGCCGAAGTACCGAGCTTCGTCGCCCCCGGCATCAGCCTCTCCAGATCGTATGTCACGCGCTTTTGTTGAATCGTGCGCGCGATGCCGTCTTCAATCAGCTTCGCCGCTTCCTTCCATCCCAGAAACTCAAACATCATCGCGCCCGAAAGCATCACCGAACTCGGATTGATGACGTCCTTGTCCGCATACTTGGGCGCAGTTCCGTGCGTCGCTTCAAACACACCGTACCCATCGCCAATGTTCGAGCCCGGCGCCATCCCCAAGCCGCCCACCTGTGCCGCGCACGCATCGGAAAGATAATCGCCGTTCAGGTTCGAAGTCGCCAGCACGCTGTACTCGTCCGCGCGCATCAGCACCTGCTGAAATACGGAGTCGGCGATGCGGTCGTTGATCATTAGTTTTTGCTTCCACTGGCCTTTGCCGTGCGTCGCGTAAATCGCGTCCAGCGTGTTCTTCACTTCGTCGTACACGGTTTTCTTGAACGCGTCCGTAGCTTGCTCGAGTCCCGGCTCGATCATCGCTGCATTTTGTTCCACCGTCAGCGCCTGATTCTTGTCCTTGTTGTCGAGTATCCAACTCTCACGCTCTGTCACTGTTTGCCCGCGAAATTCTTCTCGCGCCAGTTCGTAGCCCCAATCGCGAAACGCGCCTTCGGTGAATTTCTGAATGTTTCCCTTGTGGACGAGCGTGACACTTTTCCGTCCGTGTGGCAGGGCGTACCGGATCGCGCGCCGCACCAGTCGCTTCGTGCCCGTAGGCGAAATCGGCTTGATGCCCACGCCGGAATCCCATCGCACTTTCTTCTTTCCGTCTTTCAGCATGTCGTTGTTCAGAAATTCGAGCAGTTTCTTCACTTCAGGCGTTCCCGATTTCCACTCAATCCCGATGTAGACGTCTTCAGTGTTCTCTCGGAAAATGACTACATCCATTTTCTCCGGCGCGCGCACGGGGGAGGGAACTCCCTGAAAATATCGAACGGGGCGTTCGCAGGAATACAAATCGAGCACCTGCCGTAGCGTCACGTTCAGCGAACGAATTCCCCCACCCACTGGGGTTGTCAGCGGCCCTTTGATCGCAATGCGAAAATCGCGGATCGCGTCCACCGTATCGTTCGGCAGCCATTCCTTGAACGAGTTGAACGCTTTTTCGCCTGCGAACACTTCAAACCAAGCCACGCGCCGCTTCCCGCCATAGGCTTGCTCCACCGCCGCATCAAACACGCGCCGCGACGCCTTCCAGATGTCCCGCCCTGTGCCGTCGCCTTCGATAAAAGGAATGATCGGCGTGTCCGGCACTTGCAATTCTCCTCCGCTGTAGCCGATCGCTTTTCCATCGGCTGGGATGGGATTCCCGCTGTACGAACTCTTCATGGAAACGACTCCTTACCCAAGGTCAACTTCTTGTCGTTGTAGGGGCACGCTTTAGCGCGTCCCCACGAAGCTTCTTTGCGGGCATGAAAGGAATGGGCTGCGCCGCTTCCAACAAACGCCCTAACCTGAGGCAGGCCAGGACGGAACTGCACAACATATCATATTCGTGCGCGCACCGAGTATAATGCCAGGCGCTTAGATCCCCAATACAGGAGGGAAAGCAATGATGATGGATTGGAACAAATACCACCAGCAGTTTGGGGCACGGGTAGGGGAGTTGATGAAACTCTCGCCCGATACCGTCAAAGGCTATCAGACGCTGAGTGCTGCCAATTCCACGAATTCCAAACTCGGAGAAAAGACGCGGCAGCTCATTTCCCTTGCTGTCGCCATCACCACAAAGTGTGACGGTTGTATCGTTCACCACACCGACGCTGCGCTCAAGGCTGGAGCAAGCAAGGAAGAGATCGCCGAGGCGCTCGGAGTTGCAGTAGGAATGAATGCAGGAGCGGCGCTCGTGTATTCGACGCGCGTTCTCGACGCCGTCGAAGCCAAGTCCTCCTCCCACGCCTCCGCTGACTAACCGGAACGTCGCAACGTTTGCCGCTGGCTGCTGCGGAGGTCTTTGTCTAGTGTCGTTCCTGTTGTCGGCAGGCATCAGCGCGGCATGCTTCAGCGAAAGCTAGGAATCTGGCCGCCTTGGTGTCCCGCGGTGTTCGAGAAGGGAGAGCCGAGAACAGAGACCAGCAACCAAATCGTGTCATCGAATAACCGGTCTCCGACCTCTGTTCTCCTCTTCAGTCGTAGTATTCCTGCCCCAAGTGTGTAATCAAATCCTCGCCCATCATCCAGCGAAGCGTGTTCTTCAATTTCATCGACTGGATGAACAGGTCGTGTTCGGGATAGAGCCCCGGTGCGGTCATCGGCGACTTGAAGTAGAAACTCAGCCATTCCTGGATTCCGCGCATCCCCGCGCGCTGCGCCAAATCGAGGAACAAAACTAAATCGAGAACAATCGGCGCCGCAAGAATCGAGTCGCGGCAGAGGAAATCCACCTTGATCTGCATCGGATAGCCGAGCCAGCCGAAAATATCGATGTTGTCCCAGCCTTCTTTGTTATCCCCGCGCGGCGGATAGTAGTTGATGCGCACCTTGTGGTGAATCTTTCCGTAAAGCGAGGGATAAAGTTGCGGCTGCAAAATATACTCCAGCGCACCGAGTTTCGATTCTTCTTTGGTCTTGAACGAGCCGGGATCGTCGAGCACTTCGCCGTCGCGGTTTCCTAGGATGTTCGTCGAATACCAGCCCTCGAGCCCCAGCATTCGCGCCTTGAATCCCGGCGCGAGAATGGTCTTCATCAGGGTCTGCCCGGTCTTGAAATCTTTTCCGCAGACGGCCACGTTGTTGTCGTGCGCCAGTTCTTGAATCGCAGGAATGTCGACGGTCAGGTTCGGCGCGCCGTTCGCAAAGGGTATGCCGCTCGTCACCGACGCCCACGCGTACAGCATCGAAGGCGCAATCGCCGCGTGATTGTTCTTCATCGCCTCCACGAATTTCTCCGGCGTCGAATGCACCTCTTCCGGCTTAATGAACACTTCCGTAGACCCGCACCAGCACGTCACCAGTCGCGAAACTCTCTTCTCTTTCTTGAAATTCGCAATGTCCTCTTTGATCTGCAGCGCGAGGTCGTATTTGTTCTTCGCTTTCTTCACGTGTGAGCCTTCCAGCCGCTTCACGTATTCGTGGTCGAACGCCGCCTTCATCGGTCGAATGCCGGAGAGAAACGTCTTCACATGTGCGAGATGTTCGTGGTTGAGCACGCCGGCTTTCGCTGCGGCTTGATAAGCGTTGTCCTTGAAAATGTCCCATCCGCCGAAAACAAGATCCTTTGTGTCCGCCAACGGAACGAATTTCTTGATGAGCGGCGACCGCCCCTCCGTGCGTTTGCCCAGGCGGATCGTGCCCATCTGCGTCAGCGAGCCCACAGGACATGCTTTGTTCCGCCGGATCAGCTCAACTCCCGCCATAAACGTGGTGCTCACGGCGCCCATTCCGGGCATCAGAATGCCCAGTTTTCCCTTGGCGGGCGTGATCTTAGCTGGCTTTTCCATGCCACTCCTTTTGTCTTACCTCTTTGCCGGGGCGCAGCACTGCTGCGCCCTTCTATCATTCCGAACCCCGATTGGCGGGGTGACGAATCTGCTTTTTTCCGCGACCTGTTCGTGCACGGTCAGCGCCTTGGCGGATCCGACCATGAAAATTGGAATTGTAAACAATTGAAATCAAGGATTGCAGCAGCGGAAGCGCGCTGCGGCCCCAAACAAACCATTAATCATGAGGGAACCGCTCCCGTTTTGCAAATTCAAGGACTAGGTCAGTCTAGACGATCGTGCTTGACATCCATTGCCCGCACAGAATGCTTCTTCGCTCGTCTCCATCGGTACGCACCCCAAGCCATCAAAAGAGCGGATACACCCAAAATCACCTGCACAGGAGGCCAGTGACAGGGAGTTTTCGCATGTTTGATGGCTGCAAGCACGAAGAGAGTTAAAGCCAGTCTGTCAAGAAGCGTTGTAACCGCGGGATGACCTCCCACAAACCTCCATGTCAACGCTATAACCACAACACAAAAAGCAAACAACTCCGCCGCTTCAGTCCGACTGGTCGGATACTGATGAGGCGATGAATGAAAATATGGTCCGAAGACAATCACGCCTAGAGACTTAAACGCAGCCGGAAACAGGAAGAATGCTGGTACGAAGGGTGCCCATCGGTTAGCCGTCAAGAACATAATAATTACGGAAGTGCATAGCATGCTCCAAGAGACCACGACGCCATATCGGCCATAGGCGGGAGCGCCACCGGGCAGGGTCGATATGCCTCCTGCTGCCAGCACCAAGACCAGGAATCCGGCAACTAATCCGAACGCCAGTCGGAAGCCACTTGCAACTTTCTCTCGCACACTGCGGTTGTCCCGCCTCCATCGATATGGGTCCAATGGCAACGTTCGGGCGGGCTCGAGCGAGCGTTGAAGAAATGCATTCATTCCGGCTCAAAATAGCACCACTGTCTTGATCCGGACAAGGATTGTACACATCGGTTTGCCTGGAGGCTTTTCTTTGGGTGTAGACGATTAGGACAATCACTCTTCTTTTGCCCACCCCGCGTTCGCGGTTCTGCCATAGATTGAAAGAAATGCGGCGGAGCCATTCCGCCACGGAGGAATCTCGAATGAAGCTTTCCACTCGCTATGCGATGTTTATCCTTGCGGCGCTTTTCGCCGCAGCGGGAATCACTTTTCTCAGCACGCCTGCCGGCGCTCAGGATGAAGGTTGGATGATCATGCGCGCCGAGTACGGCAGCAGAACTCAGCACAATGAGGTCACCGACATCGTGAAAGACCTTGTCGGACGCGGCGGCGTCAATGGCCGAGTAGCGGTGAACAACCAAACCATGGGCGGTGATCCCGCCGTCGGCGCGGATAAGCATTTGCGCATCTGGGCCAGGAACCGCAGAAATGAGCAGCGCGAATTCGACTTCAAAGAAGGCGGTTTCATCGAGGTCCGCACCTTCGCCGTGAACGTACGCAACGACTGGGATGATCGCCCGGCCGGTTACGGCGACCGTGACCGCGATGATTACCCGGGCGTCCGCATCGTCCGTGCGTATTACGGCTGGCAGGCAAGCACCGTCAACGTGACGGAAGTCCTGCGCAGCAGAATGCGCGACGGTCAAATCAGCTTCGTCGTGACTAACAGTGCTATGGGTGGCGACCCGGCCGTCGGCGCGGACAAAATCCTCGTGGTGATTTATCGCTATCAGGGAACGGAAAAAGCAGCCATCGTCCGCGAAGGCTTTACGCTCACTTTGCCCTGAGTCTTGCCGGACGGCCTCCGCTCGAACTATTCGGCACACTTTTAAGGGATGAGGCGGCGAGCACCACTTGCCGCCTCTTTCATTTCGTGCGTCCAAGTTGTATGTCATCCCGACCTTAGGGCTGCAGTCTTCCGCGGGCGCGAGGCTGAGGGACCTGCTTTTCAGCGTCATCATCAGCGCTTCTTCGGAAACCGTCGCAACTCGAGAATCAAATACGCGACCACGGCAAGATTGACCAAAAGTGCGAGACACCTGCCGATGCTCGCGCGCCGCATAAGCTCATAGATTTCAATCGGCAAAAGGGAGCTGGTGGTGATAATCGTAAAATACTCCGCCCAGCGCTTTTGTAAGGCTAGGCCCCCGCCCTCCACCAGAAAAACGCCGGCATAAACAAACGTCCCAACGCTAAGCTCCTTCAGCCGGTGGTCATCAACATTCGAAAGCTTTTCCAGAAGCAAATCGATGAAGTGGTTGTGCGGATCCACCTGGAACACGTTGATCCAGTGCTCCGCAATCGCGGCCACGTCTTTGTGAAGAAGCCTGAGCGCGCCCACGCCTAAGGCAATCAGGGCAACCGCTTTTACCAGCTTGAAGGCGGCGATGACGCGCAGTCCGCGGCCACATTCTCTTTTTCCAGTCATGGGACGCCCTGACCTTACTACGTGCAAGGGCAACGAATTTTACGCTCCAAATGGAAAATGGGGAGAGAAAGATGGTTTGAGGCTCCCCAAGACGGCAGTCTGGCGACTTGGTTGAGCCGAAACCCTAGCGCCGCTTGCCGTCTGTGATATCCAGCGCGCTAACGGCGGTAATCCCTACAAGCATCAGGATACCTGCGAGCAAGACGATGACGATCAAGGGAGTCTCCTGGTCTTGCTCAAACAATTGCAACTCTATAGCCAAGCCCTAAGCGCCTTACTTATCAGTGATTTGTGATTTGAACGGCCACGAAGACGAGTGACGAAACAGGAACACTTGCTGACACAAATTTCCTGCACCTACTGTACTGGTACTGGCTTATTAAACTAAAGGGCGTGTAGCAGCGGCGGCTTACGCTCGTTGCTGAGCCCCGCAAGAGGCGGCGGGATTGAACCGCCGCTACACTCGAACGCATTGATTGGGGCGCTTCAGAAAGATAAAACTAGCTCTTCGTCAGCCGGATGGATCCGTCTCCAGTATGAATCGTGAGCGTTTGGCCCCCGCCATTCATTTTGCCGCGCACTTCGGACCGGCTAAACGTTCCCTCGACCGTCACGGGAACCCCCAGGCTGATATGTCCATCGCCAGTCGTGGCATTGATGTCCGCTTGAAAGTCCGAGGGGAGGGAAATGTCAACGCTGCCATCTCCGGTCCGCAGGGTCCAACTCGAAGCCATCTTGGAGCCGGGCAACACCTGCGTATTCACGCTCCCATCTCCGGTCTTGACGTTCAACGCCTCAAATCTTCCTGCAAGCCGGATGTGCCCGTCCCCGGAATCGGCCTCCACCTTGCCATCCAGGTCCCGAGCCTCAATTCCCCCATCGCCCGTCCGCAGACGGATATCGCCTTTAAGCGTGTCCACCGTGATGCTGCCGTCGCCCGTGTGTAGATCAACGGTTCCACTGAGTCCGCTGGCCTTCACCGATCCGTCGCGCGTGTCAATCGTCAGATTCCCGCTGATACCGCTCGCTTCTACCGCTCCGTCGCCTGTATGGACCTGCAGGTCTCCTTGCTGCGGAATGCGCACTTCAATGTGCAGCTTCCGGGAGTTGTGGCCCCAGCCAAGGTTGATTCCCCAATGCCCGGTGATGCGGGCGATAAGCTCAACCTTGTCCCCATCCTGGCGAGAGTTGACAGTTAGATTCCTGCCCAGTTCGTAGCCCTGGTATTCGATGCGGAATTCCACCTGTTTCGAGTCTCCCGAGGTCACACGCACGCTGCCATCGTTCGTTTCTACATGCACATTGGCCCTTCCAGCCACCGTGAAGGACTTCGTAATCTCCTCGGCATGAACTTGCGGCGCGCCAAAGGACACGGGCAGCAGGGCGGCACAGGCGATTCCCAGGCGACAGGCATTCCCCGGGCGCAATAGAGCTTTCATCGGTTATTCCTCCGAAATTAGGCATTCTGACAAATGGTACGCAATTGGCAAACCAAATGTTCCGTAGCCGCCACGTCCCGCCCGCCTCTACCGGTTCGCCTTTGCAACGTGCCTCTTGCTGGCGGCTCCTGGCTTGGGCCGTAACGCCGCCAAGAATTGCTCGCAGAGCAGGGTATTAATGACGTTCTTCTTCTCCAGCCAGCCGCGCCGCGCCATGGTCACGCCGTAGCCGATGAACGAAAGATTGGTCGTCGTGTGCGCGTCGGTGGAGATGACTACTCTCACGCCGCGTTCCTTGCACATCCGCAAATAAACATCCTTCAAGTCCAGGCGGTCGGGATACGAGTTGCACTCCATGACCACGCCGTGTTTCGCGCAAGCGTCCAGAACTTTCTCCATGTCGTAATCGAATGGATCCCGGCGAAGCAGCAGCCGCCCCGTGGGATGCGCAATGATTTGCGTATAAGGATTCTCGATGGCCGCGAGGTAACGCTCGGTCATCGCCGCGCGATCTAAATTCATGTACGAATGCACGGAGCAGACCACCACATCGAGCTGCGCAAGGATTTCTTCCGAATAATCGAGCTCGCCATCTTTGAGGATGTCTACTTCCGCGCCTGCCAGCACGCGAATCCCTAGCTCCTTCTCACTAAGCGAATGAATCTTCTTAATGTGCGCCGCGGCGCGCTTCTCATCCAGCCCGTTTGCCACCGTCACAGCTTTCGAGTGGTCCGTAATCGCGATGTACTGGTGTCCGAGTTTCCGCGCCGCTTCTGCCATTTCTTCAATCGAGTTTTTCCCGTCGCTCGCCGTCGAATGCATCTGCAAATCGCCCTTGATGTCCTTCAGCGTTAACAAGTGCGGCAATTTGTGCTGCTCAGCCGCGGCGATCTCGCCCGTATTTTCGCGCAGCTCAGGCGGAACAAAATCCAGTTTCAGCTTCGCGTAAATCTCTTCTTCAGTGCGGCCGCCCACGCGCTTTTCGCCCTGCAGCGTCGCGAGCGCGTATTCATTCAGCGTAAGCCCCATGTCATTCGCGCGGCCGCGTAGCGCCACGTTGTGTTCTTTCGAGCCCGTGAAATACATTAGCGCCGCGCCGAAATTTTCTTTTTCGAGCAAACGAACGTCCACTTGCAAACCGTTGGACAGTGTGAAGCTGACCTTGTTCTCTCCATGCGCCAGCTTCTGATCAATGTCCGGAAATTTCAAGATGTGCTCGGCAAGAGCGTCCACATGTTTTTGTGAAGTGAATCCGTCCGCCAGCGTCACCAGCAAGTCCAAATCGCCCACGGTTTCTTTTCCGCGCCGCAGCGAACCCGCCGGAGTCACCGAATCCACGCCTTTCCCTGCTTTCTTCATGTGTTCGGCAATCGCCAGCGCCGCGTCCTCGGCCGTGCTAATCAGAAAGCGTCCCGTGGATTTTTTGAACACTTCCACCGCTTTCAGAATATTTTGTTCACTTTTTTCGCCGAACCCCGGCAAGTCGCGCAGCTTTTGCTCTCGCGCGAGCCGTTCCACATCCGCCACAGTGCCCGCCTTGAAATTCGACCACAGGAACGCCGCCTTCTTTGGCCCCAGCCCTTGCAACTGCAGCACGTCTAGAATCGTCGCCGGATATTTTTTCAGCAGCTTCTTTCGTAGCGAATAATCCCCGGTCTTCACGATTTCCTGCAGGTGCTCAACCATCCGCTCGCCGATTCCCGGCAGCTCCCCAAGCTTCTCCGGCTCTTTCACCAGTTGCTCGACCGATTCCGGCAAGCTGTCAATCAGCTCCGCTGCCTTCTCATAGCTTCGATAGCGGCCAATAATCGCCCCATCAATCTCGAGCAATTGCGCCGTGTCGCGCAGAATCCGTGCAATTTGTTTGTTGTCCATGGCGGCCCAATTATAAGCCCTATCAGTTTTCGAAAGCAGAACCTCGATTGGTACACTGTATTGGCCAGGCGGTTGGTGAGGCTGCGAATGAGCGCGCGGGCAGATTCCAGTGAAACCACGCGGAGTGCGGGCGAGTTTATCCATTTTGAGGACCGAGCTTCCGATCATCCGTTTGTTGAAAAAGTTTGGCGCTGCCATAGCGACCGCGCCGACACTTTTCTCTCGGTCGCAGCCAACAGCTTCGAGATAGCCATCACGAGACTAGCGGGAAAAACGTTTCTCACCCTTCGCGGACCAGAGACCACAGCAACCAGCATGGATTGCCCTGCGGAGGGCGAGTGGCTCTGTATTCGCTTCAAAACTGGGACTTTCATGCCTGGTTTTCTTCCGGGGAACCTACGCGACCACAATGACGTGACCCTTCCGCCAGCCGCGCGTCATTCTTTTTGGCTAAACGGTTCTGCTTTGGAATACCCCAACTTTGACAATGCGGAGACCTTCGTCAAACGCCTCGCCAAGTCCGGCGTCCTCTCGCGCGATCCGATCGTAAGAGACACCTTGATGTGGTGTCCGAGTGAGCTTTCATTGCGCTCCGCACAACGCCACTTCCTGTCGTCCACCGGCGTCACTTACGCTACGTTTCGGCAGATCGAACGCGCGCGATCCGCAACCATTTTGCTTAAGGAAGGAGCTTCCATTCTAGATGTCGTCAGCCGCCTGGGCTATTTTGACCAGGCGCACCTCACGCGCTCTCTCAGGCGCTTTATCGGAGAAACGCCCGCCAGAATCATACAGGGGCAAAAGCAATTGTCGTTTTTATACAAGACGACCTCGTCCACAGAAGCTATAGTCCTCGCGTGAAGTCGCCGGTTCAGAGTAGCGCTGTCTCAAGCGCAGGCTGCGGCAGACAAACAGCGCACCGAAAAGGAGAGGAGCATTTATGGCAGCACCCGTCGTGCATTTCGAAATCATGGGTGGAAAAGGCAATCAGTTGGAAGGGTTCTACGAAGAGCTGTTTGGCTGGAAAATCAAAAGCGACAATCCGATGAAGTACGGCAGGGTTGACACCGGCGCTCGAAGAGGCATCAATGGCGGAGTGGGTCCCAGCCAGGACGGAGGCAAGCGCGTTTCGGTTTATGTCCAGGTGGAAAACTTAGAGGCGGCACTGGCCAAGGCCGAGAAGCTGGGTGGCAAAACAGTGCTGCCTCCAAGCCAGGTTCCCGGCGGCCCCAAGTTAGCCATGTTTGCCGATCCTGCTGGCAATATCACTGGTCTTCTTCTGGGAAAGTAGGCCCGCAAAATGACCACACAAATGTCCTCAACCGAAAGCACAACAGGCGGGACTTCCATGATTTCGAAAGCACACCTCTGGGTCGGCCGTGTCATGAGCGCTCTTGCGTCGCTATTCCTTCTATGGGATGGAGGAATGAAGCTTGCGAAACCGCCCTTCGTTGTTCAAGCGACCATGCAGTTGGGATATCCGGAGTCCACCATCCTTGGCATCGGCATAACACTCTTGGTTTGCACGATTCTTTACATCGTGCCCCAAACCTCAACCCTTGGTGCTGTTCTGCTCACTGGCTATCTCGGTGGCGCCGTGGCGAGCAACGTTCGCGCCGGCATGCCGATCTTCAACATCATATTTCCGGTCATTATGGCAGCCTTGCTTTGGGGCGGGCTCTGGTTTCGCACTACGCGTGCTCGAAACTTGTTTCGCGCATGACTCTGCAGTTGGCTTGCGAGTAGTTGCAATCACTGCGGCATCGTTATATTTTCAACCTTCCCGGCTGTTTGTAATTTTTCATCGTCGCCCCACCGGAGGTTTCATGCCATCTTCCAAATCGCTCAAGACTCTGTTGTCTGCCATCGTTGCACTCTTCGTCATCGGCGTGGCGATTTCGTTGGTCCACGCGCACAAGCCATCTCATTCCGTCACGGAACCCAATGCGAACGCCTGCCCGAACGACGATAGCGGCCTGACGCTTCCCGCTGGCTTTTGCGCCACGATCTTCGCCGACGGCGTCGGCCACGCCCGCCACCTGGTCGCATCGCAAAGCGGCATTCTTTACGTCAACAGCTGGTCGGGCCGCTACTACGGCAACCAGCCGCCGCATGAAGGCGGCTTTCTCGTAGCCCTGCAAGACAAGAGCGGCTCAGGAAAAGCGGACGTGACGGAGCGCTTTGGCGAAACCGTCGAAACCGGCGGCCATGGAGGCACAGGCATCGGTATGTACAAGGGCTCGCTCTTCGCCGAGAGCAATGACCGCATCGTGCGCTATTCACTTCCCGCCAACGCCATCGTGCCGAGCGGTTCTGCCGACACTATCGTTTCCGGCTTGCCTCTCGGCGGCGACCATCCCATGCATCCCTTCCTCATCGATCCTGAAGGGAAGATGTACGTTGATGTCGCCACCGCCACCAATGCCTGCCAACAGAAAAACCGCACGCCCCACTCGCCCGGCATCAACCCTTGCACGGAACTGGAGACGCGCGGAGGAGTTTGGCTCTATGACGCCAACAAAACCAACCAAACGTTTTCCCCGACCGATCGCTTCGCTACAGGGATCCGCAACGGGGAAGGCTTCGCCGTAGACTCGGGCGGGCGCATTTTTGTGACCCAGCACGGACGCGACCAGCTCTACACCAATTGGCCTGAGCTATACAAACCCGACCAGGAGGCCACCTTGCCGGCGGAAGAAGTGCTGCTCCTGAAGAAAAACGGAGACTATGGCTGGCCCGAGTGCTACTACGATGCATTCGAACAAAAGCTGGTTCTTGCCCCTGAATACAGCGGCGACGGCGGCAAGAAAACTGGAGTGTGCGCGGACAAAACCGGCCCTGCTGCGGTTTTCCCCGCGCATTGGGGACCGAATGCCATGGTGCTGTACGACAAGACGGAATTCCCGGAGCGCTACCGCGGCGGCCTCTTCATCGCCTTCCACGGCTCATGGAACCGCGCGCCTTATGCGCAAGGCGGCTACAACGTGGTTTATCAGCCGCTCGATGGAGATCATGCCTCCGGCCAGTGCGAAATTTTTGCGGATGGCTTTGCCGGGCCCGTGAAGTCGCCGGGCAAAGCAGTGCATCGACCTAGCGGCCTAGCGGTGGGGCCCGATGGTTCGCTCTATGTTTCTGACGACATCCGTGGCCGCATCTACAAAATTATCTACAAGGGAGGCGCCACAGCAGGCGCTGCGAATTTCACTGCTTGTCCAAGTCCCACCGCTCCAGCCGGCGACATCCTCGAAGCTGCGGCCAAGCCGCCCGAGGGCACGCATCCCGACGCAGGCAAAGCAGCAAATCTGCCAGTTCCCGAAGGCGCGACTCGTGAAATGGTCGTCCTCGGCGAACGCATTTATCGCGGTCAGGTAGGCGGAGCACCCTGCGCAGGCTGTCACGGCGATAGCGGTCAGGGCACGCCATTGGGCCCCGCTTTAACCGGAAAGGAATGGCTTTGGAGCGATGGAAGCTACGCCGGAATCAAGAAAACAATCGCCGATGGTGTGTCGCAGCCAAAAAAATACCGCAGCCCCATGCCGCCGAACGGTGGCGCGCAACTCACGCCCGACCAACTATCAGCCGTCTCAGCCTACGTCTGGAGCATCAGCCATCAAGCGTCATCCAAGCAGAAGTAAGAGCCTGAGAGCTGAGGCGTTGGCCGGCCAAGCAAAAGTAGACGCGCCAATTCTTCTTTACTCTCATAACTTCCGCTTGAAAACTACCTTTGACCTGGCGTAAAGGGGGAGAATCCGGCCCAGAAGCGTTGTGGAGTGATTCGTCATGCACCAACTCTGGCAAAATCTCCGCTACTCCTTGCGCGCCCTGCGCAAGAATCCCGGCTTCACAACCGTCGCAATCCTTTCGCTCGCTCTAGGCATCGGCGCGAATGTCGCAATTTTCACACTCGTCAATGCCTTGCTGCTTCGCGATCTCCCCGTCCCCCACCCGGAACGCCTCGTGGAACTGTCCGTTGTCCGCCGCGGCGACAAAATCCCTTTTTCGTACCCGATGTTTCGCGAGCTCGACCGTGGGCAACGCGTCCTTTCCAGTTTGGTTGGCTGGGCGGGGTCTACAATGCCCAACGTCGAAGTAAGTGGGGTGTTTGAACCTGCCAACGTTCTTGCAACTACAAGCAATTTTTACTCGGAACTTGACGTCGCTCCTTTCCTAGGCCGCTTGCTCACTTTAGAGGATGTAAATCGTCACGCAGGCTCAACGTCACAAGTTGCCGTAATCGGCTACGAGTTCTGGCAACGGCGCTTCGGTGGCGCTCTGGATGCTCTTGGCAAGCAAGTGCGCATCGACGGCCAACCTTTTACCATTGTCGGCATCACCCGAAAGTGGTTCACGGGTCTGACTCCCGGTGAGCCACCCGATGTCACCGTTCCGATCACGGCTAAACCGCTCATCGAAGGTCGTGACTTCAGTCTTGATAACCGCGCCATTCTCTGGGTTTTCCTGACTGGCCGTCTCAAGGACGGAATCACGATCGATCAGGCCCGCGCACAGCTCCAATCCTTTTGGCCTGAAGTCCTTTTGGCCACGGCTTCCACAGAAACTCCCGGCCTGCGCCGCCAGACGTTCCTTTCCATGGGATTGGACGCCTCGCCCGTTCGAACGGGTTTTGCCAAGGATCTGCGTGCGCAGTTCTCTCGTCCCCTCTATCTCCTTGGCGGCATTGTCGGATTGATCCTGCTCGTTGCCTGCGTGAATCTCGCAAATCTCATGCTGGCTCGCGCTGCTGCTCGCAGCCAGGAAATGAGCGTGCGTGTGGCCATTGGCGCGAGTCGCTGGGCAGTCGCTAGCCAGGTCTTAACCGAGAGTCTGGTGCTGTCTCTTGGCGGTGCACTTCTTGGTCTCGTTCTCTCCCATTGGGGAGGCCGCGTTCTAGTGGCATTCATGACGGAGGGCACCGTTTCGTTGGATTTGCGTCCTGATTTGCGCGTGCTTTCCATCGCCTTATTTGTCGGCGTATTCACTGGCATTCTCTTTGGCCTCGCGCCGACTTGGCATTCCTTGCGTCAAGATCCGGCCGTCATCTTGCAGCCAGGCTCGCGAAGTTTGACGGGCGGAGCCAGCAAGTTGGGCAAGGCTCTAATCATCACGCAGGTTGCTCTGTCTTTGGTCTTATTGTTGGGCGCGGGACTTTTGGTGCGGAGTCTCCGGGAATTGCGCTCTCTCAACCTCGGCTTTGAAAAGGACAATTTGCTCGAAGTTATTCCCCATTCCAAACCAGGCGGCTACGAGAATCTGGACATGAACAGCTACCACAATCAATTGATCGAGCGAGTCTCCAGCATACCCGGTGTTCGTTCGGTGAGCTTCGCGGACATCTCCATCCCTGATCCTCAACCCTGGCGCGAGACCGCTTCGCCCACGTCGGAAGATCCAAACACAGGTGCCCACATTATGGCGAGTGGAGTGATGATCTGGCCTGGTTTCCTCAAAACGCTGGGCATTCCGTTGATTGCAGGCCGCGGCTTCGAGGCGGCCGATGATGAGCACCATCCTCATCTCGCTATCGTTAGCAGAAGTTTTTCAGAGCGCCTTTTTGTGAATGGAGACGCCATCGGAAGGCATATTCGTTTCGGTTTCATGCCGGACTTCCAGAACCTCGAAATCGTGGGGGTTGCCGAAGACGCCCGGATTTTGGACCTGCGCGACTCTGCGCCACCGATCGTCTATCTTTCTTACCTTCAAAAGCAGGCCACGTGGGGCGACCTCTATGTGCGCACCAAAGGCAATCCGGAGGCTCTGGCAATGACGATCGGACATGAAATCGAGTCTCTTGGCCGTGAATACCCAATGCGCGCGGCAACGGTCCACCAAATGGTGAACCGCGTGCTCGTCAACGAACGCGTCATCGCTTTGCTTTCCGGCTTCTTCGCCGCTCTTGCGCTTCTACTCGCGTCGATTGGTTTGTATGGACTGATGTCCTACGGTGTCACTCGCCGCACGCGCGAAATCGGCGTCCGCGTCGCTTTGGGTGCGCAACAGGGACGAGTTCGTTGGATGATTTTGGGCGAGACGCTCGCGCTGACTCTGTTCGGCATCGCGATTGGCATTCCTTCCGGCCTTGCCGCGACTCGCCTCATCGCCAGCATGCTTTTCGGACTATCCCCCAACGACTTGTCCACCATCGTGACGGCGTGCCTTCTCCTTCTCGTCGTGGGCTTCGTTGCAGGTTACCTGCCGGCTCGCAAAGCCTCTTCGATCGATCCCATCCTCGCCCTCCACACCGAATAAGAACGTGGCAAAGCCACCATGTCATTCCGAGCGGACCAGGCCGACTTTTTCTTGCGCGTTCGTCCTCGAACGCGTCGGCTTGCGCCGTCGAGGAATCTCTCTGATTCTCTCTTCCCCTTGATCTCTGTGTTAAGAGTTTGTCCCACTTTTGACGGTTGACTGTCAGCGGTTAGCTTCTTTCTCCGCAAAAAAAAACGGCCGGCAGAGGGCTGAGCCTGCCGGCCAGTTTCGCATGTTTTTCAGAGATCTTTAGGCGGCGTTCTTCGAGACGTTAGAGGCCTGGGGACCCTTGGGGCCCTGAACAATCTCAAATTCGACCGGATCTCCTTCCTGCAAGGTTCGATACCCATCGCCAGTGATGGCCGAGTAATGCACGAACACGTCCGGTCCGTCGTCGCGACCTATGAATCCGTAGCCCTTGGAATTATTGAACCACTTCACGTTTCCTCTGATCACTTTCGCTTGGCCTCCTTACTAAACGTAGGCTAGTCCCTTACCGCCTGGCGCCAGAGATGTTTACGCTCCGACGCGCTTACTAAATTGGTCGGACTATAGCCAGAACAATCTTCCGAGTCAATGGGGCTTGACGCCGCGGATGCTTGAAAATACAGGACTTATCGGTCACGTGAAGTAGTGTGCGTGCTATGTGCGGCGGTGCTCCCTTATCGGGAAAGGTAACGCAGATAGTACAAGACTCCCGCGATGGTCTTCGCATCCCGCAGCTTTTTCTTCCGCAGCATTTCATCCAGTTGCTTGTGCGTGTAAGCTTTCGCGATAATTTTCTCGTCGTCCTCCGGCGTGGCCGCGCCCGGCTTCAGTCCCTCGGCCAGCAGCAGATACATTTTTTCTTCGAGGAAGCCCGGAGTAGGAAAGAACTCTAGAAATATCTTTAGCTTCTTCGCCGTGTAACCCGTTTCCTCTTTCAATTCGCGCGCCGCGCCTTCCTCCGGCGTTTCCCCTTCATCCATTCGTCCCGCCACCAGCTCCCACAGAAACTGTCGGGCCGCGTAACGATATTGTTGGATTAACAACACTCGCCGGTCCGGCAGCACTGGAAGAACCACCACCGAACCCGGATGCGTAATCATCTCCCGCGTCGTCCGAACGCCCGTCGGCTCGATCAATTCATCGCGCCGGATCCCAAACACTTTTCCCTCATAAACCATCTGGCTGCTCAGCACTTGCGGCTTTTCGTTCGAATCGTTCGCATCGAGCCGCGCTTCAGGTTGCCTTGAAACGCGAAAGGTGCGCTCTTCTTGCGATTTATTTCGCGAAATTTTTCCCGCCGATTTATTCATTCGCATTCCTCTCAAAATCTTCGCCCGCCATAATACCGTGAAACCCAAATCGGTACTTCTCCCACCTGCCTCTTTTTTCTTACTCGTGAATTTCTGCTTTTCTTCTCCGTGTTAATTCTTTGCCGTTGCTTTTGGTTCTCACTTGCGAATCCGCGTCGCTTCAAAAAAACTCCGCCAAGTTTCTGAACTGATATGCCTTGGTGCTTAGGAACCCCTCTTGAGTCTTTCTCGCCACTCGTCACTCCGCCACTGTCTTTCTGCTACCATCATTCCCATGCCCATCAACACCATCATCGTGGACGACGAGAAGCCCGCCCGCGAAGAATTGGCGTATTTGCTCAAGGGCTTCCCCGAAATCAACGTCATCGGCCAAGGCCGCAACGGCGTAGACGCCGTAAATCTCATCAAAGAACACGCTCCCGATTTAGTCTTCCTTGACGTTCAGATGCCGGGATTGGATGGGTTTGGAGTTTTGAAAAAGCTAGTCGAACGAAAAATGAGAGTTCCGCACGTGGTTTTTGCAACGGCTTACGACCATTACGCGGTACAGGCGTTCGACGTGAACGCGGTGGACTACGTTTTGAAGCCCTTTGACAAAGCGCGCATTTCGAAAGCCATCCAGCGCGCGCGCAAAGAGATCGAAGCGCAGACCAGTCCCACGGAGCGTCTCGAGCAGCTCGTCAGTCAGTTGGGCAATTCAAAGCAAAGCCCGACGCAGCCGGTGAAAGTTCTGGTGAAGTCGCAGCAGCGCCTGCTGCTGGTGGACGCCGAAGACGTGATCTGGGCCTCGATTGACGGCGGCATGATCACCGTGATGGCGAAGGAAGTTGAGGGCGTTTCGAATTATCACACGCTCGAGGAAATGAGCGCCGCACTCGACTCGGACGTCTTCTGGCGGCCGCATCGCTCGTTCCTGGTGAACATTCACCACATCAAGGAAGTGGTGCCATGGTTCAAGGCCAGCTACATGCTGAAAATGAGCGACAAAAAGCAAACCGAAATTCCCGTCAGCCGCGGCCAAATCAAGCGCATGCGCGAACTCTTCAAGCTGTAACTCGGCTGAAGGAGACTCTGATGACTTCGAACCCGTCAGAATCGTCGGTTTCCAAGAAGAGCGTCGCGAGTCGGTTTGTTGCGTTTTTTGTTTTGCTCTCTTTATGGATGATCCTCGATCGAGTTGCTGAATATTTGAATGTTTTTGGTCACCGATCTTTTTGGCGAGCCCTCGTTCCTGGAATACTGTTCGTCGGGCTCATGGCATGGTTTAGTCCGTTGTTCAGTGGACTTGCTTTTCGCAAGAGGACACCATGATTCGAGCGCGTCTGGTTAGAGCCTTTTCCTCTTTCTTGTGAACTCGGTGTTCCAGTCTGTACTCTGTGTTAAGTTTTGTCCTATCTTTCGTCTTACTCTAACTGTGAACTGTCGACTTCCTCCAGGAGGGCGCCATGATTCGAGAGCGTGCGCTGAAGGTTGTTCTGGTGCTGGTGGGATTGATCTTTACGGCGGCACTTTATCCGCTGCTGGGATTGCGTCTGGATGATCAAGCTTTGCGGATGATGCTGAGCGTCTACGCCACACTAGGAATTTTCCTTCTGCTTGCCTCGCGCCATCCGTCCGAGCACCGAAGCCTCATTGCATTTACGGCGTGGTCGAATTTCGCCCATGCCGGCACCATGGCCGTGCAGGTCTACTACAATTTGATTCCACGCATGGAAGGCTACGGCGTGCTTTTTCTTGGCATTGTCGGTGTGGTCCTGATCGCGCTTGCTCCGCCCAAGCCCTCGCGGGCACTGGCATCCGCTCCGGCCGCGTAACCCAACCAACGCGCCTCCGCGACCTGCCTAGGCTATAGTGCCCAGCGGAGGTCCATCAATGCCGCCTAACGCAGCACCGCCCACGCACTATTTGCTTCCCATGGGGTCAATCAAACGTCTGCTTGGAGGCTTATCGATTTTCACGATGGTGATGACCATTCCGCAGGTTCTCACCATTTGGATCCGCCATCAAGCTGCAGGGGTATCCCTGTTGTCTTGGGGCGCGTACTTCGTGTCTGCTGCAGTCTGGCTTTGGTACGGCGTATAGAAACGCGACAAGAACATCTACTTGCCGTGCATAGGGTGGCTTCTTCTCGACGTCGCCGTAATTGTCGGAGCCTTCGTCTACGCCTAGTGGACTTCATCGCCATCGCTTCCGCGCCTGCCGCTTAGCCCCGATCACTGGTGCAAAGCACAACGAAGCGTCGGCTATGGATCCGGGTTTCTCAGCAACTCACGCTCTTCAGGCGAGAAATGGCTGTAGCGGCCAAAGTCAATCTCTCGCTCGCGGGAGAAAGGCGGCATTTCGCGAAGCGCGCGCATCGCCTTCAGCACTTCCTGGCGCGAAGCAGAAGAAACTTCAGGCCGGTTGCTAGCGACGTTGCTGGTTTTCTCAATCCCGTCTAGCCTCGGTGTTGATCGATAGGCTGCCACGACGGTTACAGGATGAGCGTTGGAAGGGCGGTCGGGCGATGACGCGGGAGCGCCTGAATCCTTCAACTGCGGCGCTGGAGGCCGGTTGGGATCGTTGGGGTTCGGGGTAACGCTAGGCGCCGGTGGGTCGGAGTTCGGGTCGTCCCGATAGCGGCTTGCGGGAGGAGGCGGATCGCTAGGCGGATCAGGGGGGCCATCGTAAGGGTCATTGTAAGGATAATAATCAGGGCCATAAGGCGGCCAGCCAGGCTGGTAGGAATATCCATAAGGATAGTAGGCGTATCCGTATCCCCAAGACCAATACGGCCAGCCCCATCCTAAGCCCCAACCCCAGCCCCAGCCTCCCCATCCCCAACCACCCCATCCTCCCCAACCCCAGCCGTGTCCGCGGAAACCGAAACCCGGCCGGAAGCCGTTACCATGCAAACCACCACGAAAACCGCCCCTGAAGGATCCTCCGCGAAAGCCGGCTCCGCCTCGAAACGCGCCGCCACGGAAAGCTCCGCCGCCGTGGAAACCACTTCCACCGTGAAGCCCACCACCGCTGAACCCGCCACCACCGTGAAATCCTCCGCCCCCGTGGAACCCGCCTCCTCCGCCGTGAAATCCCCCACCACCGCCGTGAAATCCCCCTCCTCCACCATGTCCCCCACGCTGGGCGAGAGCAGGCTCAGATCCAACAAAGAGAAGCAGAGCGAAGCTTGCGAAAAGAGTTACAGGAAGGGTCTTCTTCATTTCCGTCTCCGGATGCGACGACGAAGGACCGCCGGCAAGAGCGACTTTGTGTCGGACATTCAGATTCGCGGTCCAACAACAGCATTTTACACCCAGGTCTTGGTCGAAGCGAGCGCCTGCGAACGTACGCCGAATTCGGCGGCAATTTCTACCGGAACCTGGCCGCTTGCTCTCTGATCTCTCTTCCATTTTCCACGTCCCCGAACATTGTCCCCAGGCAGCCACGTGGTACCATCGTGCGTACCCCGCGTACAATGGACTGATGGACTTTTCTCTTAGCGACCACCAAAAACTGATTCGCGACACCGTCCGCCAATTCATGGAGACGGAAGTGCGCCCGTTCGTCAAGGAATGGGAAAAGCAGGAAAAATTTCCCGGGGAAGCCATCCAGAAACTCGGCGAAATGGGCTGCTGCGGGATGCTCGCTCCGGAAGAGTGGGGCGGCCCGGGGCTGGACACGATTTCGTACGTGCTGATGCTCGAAGAAGTCGCGCGCGTGTTTACGGCAATGTCGACTGCCATCAGCGTGACGAATTCCGCGGTCCAGGCGCCGCTGCTCGCGTTCGGCAATGGGGCGCAAAAGGAAGAATATCTGCGCCGCATGGCCACCGGCGAAACGCTTGGCGCATTTTGCCTAACGGAACCGGCCGCGGGTTCGGACGCGGCGGGGATTCAGGCGCGTGCGGTGCGCGATGGAAGTGTTTATAAATTGAGCGGTACTAAAACCTGGGTGACCAACGGACACGCGGCGGGTGTGTTGATTGTTTTTGCGAAAACCGATTCCGCGGAGGGCGGGAGAGGTATCAGCGCGTTTTTGGTCGAGCCTTCCTTTCAAGGGTTCAAGGTCGGACGCCACGAAGACAAAATGGGCCAGCGCTCGTCGCCCTCGGTCGAAATTTTGCTGAACGATTGCGTGGTGCCGGTCGAGAATCGCCTGGGCGAAGAAGGGCAAGGCTTAAAAATTGCGCTGAGCGCGCTGGACGGCGGACGCATCGGTATCGCGGCGCAAGCCGTGGGGCTGGCGCAAGGCGCGCTCGAAGAAACCATCAAGTACGCGAAGCAGCGCAAAGCGTTCGGGAAAAATCTCGGCGAGTTCCAGGCGATTCAATGGATGATCGCGGATATGCAGACAGAGATCGAAGCCGCGCGCGGGCTGACGCACCACGCGGCGTGGCTGAAAGACACGCATCCGACGAAGATGGGAGCGAGCGCATCGAAAGCGAAGCTCTACGCCAGCGAAATGGTGAACCGCGTCGTTTACAAAGCGGTGCAGGTGCACGGAAGCGTCGGCTACTCGCGCGAGACGGAAGTCGAGCGCATGTATCGCGACGCGCGCGTCATCACCATTTACGAAGGGACCAGCGAGGTGCAGCGCATGATCATCGCCCGCGAGCTGCTCGGCGCGCCGGAAAAACAAAAGGTCGCCGCGAATTGAAGCCGCGCTCTTCGCTCTGCGGTTTCTCTGTGTGCTCCGCGCCTCTGCGTTATCCTTTCCTTATTCTTGGTTTTTTCTTTGGCCTTAAGGCGAAAGAAGCTTAACGCAGAGGCACAGACGGCGCAGAGAAGAATGAATCGATTCGCTTAAAATGGCGGTTTTCGGTTTGGAGCCAAGGTGACGACAGAAGAGACGGGAAAGAGAGCCAGAGTGCTGAGCGGCATGCGGCCCACGGGGCGCATGCACATTGGCAATTACTTCGGCGCGCTGGCGAATTGGGTGCGGTTGCAGAACGAGGTTTTGCCGGGAAACGAACCAGCCTACGAGTGCTTCTACTTCATCGCGGATTGGCATTCGCTGACCAGCGACTACGCGGACACGGCGGGGATTGCGCAAAACGCCATTGAGATCGCGACCGACTACCTCGCAGGCGGACTCAAGCCGGGCAAGAGCGTGCTTTTCCTACAGTCGCTCGTACCGGAACACGCGGAGCTGCATCTGCTGCTGTCCATGGTCACACCACTGGGCTGGCTCGAGCGAGTGCCGACTTATAAAGAAGCACTCGAAAACGTCAAGGACAAGGACCTGCACAATTACGGCTTCCTGGGCTATCCGGTCCTGCAGTGTGGCGATATCGTGATGTACGGCGAACCGAACGCCCCTCTGTTCGTTCCTGTTGGCGAGGATCAGGTCTCCCACGTCGAGTTTTCTCGAGAAATAGTTAGGCGGTTCAATACGTTTTACGGTTTCGAGTTAGACGAAATTCTGCGCGAGCCGAAATATGCGTGGGTTCTCGGAGAGATGCAGGCTCCTCTTCGCGTTGCGCCGTTGCATCCTGGAACGCACGCTTTTCCTTTGAACGACGCCGACTGGCATGAAACGAAATCTAAAATTCGTGCGCGTTTCATAGAGGTTGGTTTTGATAACGCCGTTGCCGCATTGAAGAATGCCCCCAGCGGCGGGGAATTTGTTTATCAGCATGTGGTGCTTGCCGAACCCGAGTCGATGCTGACGAAGACGCCTCGGATTCCGGGGCTCGACGGGCGGAAGATGTCGAAGAGTTACGGTAACACCATCATGTTGAGCGAGAGCGACACGGACATTCGCGCAAAAACGAAAGTGATGTTGACGGACCCGGCACGGAAGCGACGTACCGATCCTGGAAACCCCGATGTTTGTCCGGTGTACGACTGGCATAAACTGTTCTCGACCAAAGAGACGCTGGATTGGGCCGCGCACGGTTGCCGCACGGCGGGGATTGGCTGCATCGAGTGCAAAGCAAAAATGGCGGACCACTTGATTGAATGGATCACGCCTGTGCGCGAGCGCCGCGTGGAATTCGAACGGCATCCCGCGCGCGTGCTGGAAGTGATTGACGAAGGTTCGAAGCGCGCGCGCAAAGTGGCGCAAGGCACGATGGAGCGCGTGCGCGAAGCCGTCTTCGGCTGGGGGAAGAAGCGCAAAGAAATTGACGGCGCCGCCGGCAGCGCCAAGGCGTAGGAAAAGATTTAACACAGAGGGCACAGAGTTCAGAGCACAGAGGTCACAGAGAAGAATGAAGAGAGATTTCTCACCACGCAAGCCGACGCGTCCGAGGAGCGAACGCCGAAGAGAAATTCGGCCTGCTTCGTTCGAGATCACAGGTGAGGGATAGCAGGCAGGAATGGCGACGCCGGAGCACAAGTTGACGGATAAAACGGAAACGAGTCGCGATGCGGGCGGACCGCCTCAGAAGGCGGTCCCTACACCAAAAGAAGAATCGAGCATCGAGAAGAACGGCGGAAGCCGCGTCGAGAAGACCGCGTCGGCAGGCGGGCCAGAACGACTCGACTTAGCGTCGGAACAACCAGGAAGCGGCGGGTACCAGATTCACATCCCGATGTACGAGGGTCCGCTGGACTTGCTATTGGATCTCATTAAGCAACAAAAAATGAGCATCCACGACATTAGAATCTCGGAAATCACCGCGCAATACCTGGATTACTTGCACAAGCTGGAAGAACTGGACGTGGACGTTTCCGCGGAATTTATTTACATGGCGGCGACGCTCATTTACATCAAAAGCAAAATGCTGCTGCCACCGGACCCGCTGGCGACTCCGGAGGAGCAAGCCGCCGACCCGCGCGCGGAATTGGTGCAACGCCTTGTAGAACACGAAAAATTCAAAAACGCCGCTCAACTTTTGTACCAAAAACAACAAATTGAAGAAAACGTCTGGTCGAAGCCGGACAAAACGCTGTACCAGGATCCGGAGACCGAGGGCGAATTGGTTGTGTCGTTAGTGGATTTGGTGAAAGTTTTTCAGCAGGTCTTGGAGCGGCGCAAGGAAACCGTTCGCATCGAGCTGCAGCACGAGCAGTTCAGTGTGGCGCAGATGATCGTGCAGTTGCGCGCGCAGATTATTTCGAGTGCAGAAAACGCAGTGAACCTGATTCAGTTTTTCGAGGCGTGCCCTTCGCGGCACGCGATGATCGTAGCGTTTCTGGCGGTTCTCGAAATGGTGAAGCTGCAAGCGGTGGCACTGGTGCAGGAGCAAATGTTCGGCGACATTTTCGTGAAGAAGGCCAGAGCGTTTGACGTGGTGTTCGATGAGAATGGGGCGATTAAAATGGTGGATGAGGAGTATCGGTAGGGAGAGTCGAAGAGTTCAAGGTTCAAGAGTCGAAAGGAAAGAGCAAAGACTCAACACAGAGGGCACCGAATCCGGAGCACCCCGACCAGGCCGGCAGGCGCCGATCACAAAGAGCACGGGAAGTGGAGGAGTTCGTTGAGAGCAAAGCGGGGCGAGAGGCTAGGATGAAACCCGGCAGGCCGAGGAGCTTGAAATATCCGGATGGGACGCCGGTGGAGGTGGAAGGCGTGTCCCGGCAGCGGCGCTGGCAGATTGCGCGGCGCGCCGCGGGAAAGTGCGAGTGGTGCGGGCAGCCGCTGAACAAATATGCGGCGATGTGCGACGACTGCGCTAAAAGCATCAGGGAGCGCGCGCGGAAGCGGGGCGGATTCAAAGCGTGGCAGCCCGGCAGCCGAGGAAGGCCGCCGAAGGACATGGCGAAGTCGAAGGCGAAAAAGGGGAAGATTTCCTGAAGGCGGACCAGGAAGTGGCCCCTCGAAGCTCGGGGTAAACGAGTGATAGCGGCGAGAAACGGAATCGGAATTAACACAGAGCGCACAGAGGTCGGAGCACAGAGGACACAGAGAAGAGAGTCGGCGAGATACTTAGGGTGAAGTTGCCTTCGGCTATCCTCGTCGGATAGCCTCAGGATGACAAACATTCGCGCTAATTAAAGGTCTTGCAGAATGACGAATGAAGAACGGAAAGCGGCGTTGGAAGCGATTATTTACGCGGCGGATGATCCGGCGACGGTCGATCAGTTGACGAAAGCGCTGGGCGACGAAAAGCTGGCGGTGCAGGCGTCGCTAGATGAGTTGGCGGCGAGTTACGCGGCGGAAGAGCGCGGGATCGAGATTCGCGCGGTGGCGGGCGGGTACAAAATGTACACGAAGCCGCAGCAGCATGACGTGGTGCGGAGGTTCATCAAGAGCTTGCGGCCGCCGCTAAGGCTGTCCATGCCGGCGCTCGAGACCCTGGCGGTGATTGCGTACAAGCAGCCGGTAACCTCGCCGGAAATCTCCGAAATTCGTGGAGTGAACACGGCGGGCGTGATCAGCACGCTGCTGGACAAGCATTTGATTACGACAGCAGGACGGAAGGAAGTGATTGGGCGGCCGATTCTTTACAAGACGTCGAAAGAATTTTTGATGCGGTTTGGACTGAGCGATTTGGAAGAGCTGCCGAGCTTGAAAGAGTTTGAGGCGCTGGCGCGGGAAGCGCTGGGAAGCGATGAGGGGTTGGCGCCGGTGGACGAGAGTTTGACGAATGAGGCGAGTATCGGGAAAGAATTGGCGAGTGGCGAGTCGCAAGTGGCGAGCGAAGAAGGAAAAGATGAGAGTCTCGAGCACGCTCAGATGGAGGCGCGAGAAGAATTGTTGGAAGAGACTGCGGCAAATAATGAGGGGATGCCGGAGAATGAGGATTCAGCAAAGACTGCGGCGGCAGGAGAATAAGAAAAGGGATTTAACACAGAGAGCACAGAGGTCGGAACACAGAGGACACAGAGAAGAACCAAGAGAGATTCCTCGACTGCGGCCCGATAGGAACCATCGGCCCTCCGCTCGGAATGACAAGCTTTTTTGATTAGGCCTAACAAAACGAGAATGAGCTGGGCGGCAGAGCCTGCCACAAAAAAATCCAAGACATGCGAGAAAGGCTCCAGAAGATTATTGCGCGGGCGGGAATTGCTTCGCGGCGGCACGCGGAGCAGTTGATCCTGAGCGGACAGGTGCGCGTCAATGGGCGCGTCGTGACCGAGCTGGGAACGAAAGCGGACGCGGCGCAGGACCGGATTGAGGCGGCGGGGCGCGTGGTGAAGGAGGCGGAGCGGCGCGCGTATCTGGTGCTGAACAAGCCGCCGGAAGTGGTTTCGGCGATGGCGGATCCGGAAGGGCGGAAGACGCTGAAGAATTGTTTGCGCGGGTTTCCGGCGCGGGTATACCCAGTGGGGAATCTGGAGTACACCGCCTCAGGGCTGGTGTTTTTGACGAATGACGGCGACCTGGCGGCGGAAATGCTGAAACACTGGGGCGAATTGGAGCAAGTGTACTTCATGAAAGTGAAAGGGATGCTGACGCTGGAGGAGTTGGAGCGGCTGGGGAAAGAGATTGGTGTGAGGATGAAAACAGTGCGGCAGCCGGATGCGACGCGGAGGCGGGCTCGCCCAAATTACGGCGGGCAGGCGGCGAATTATTGGTATGAAGTACGGATGCGGGACACGAAGAAAGACGAGATGCGGAACGTTTTGTTTCGGGAAGGACATCCGATTGAGAAGTTGCAGCGAGTTGGTTTGGGGTCGTTGACGGTGGAAGGCGTGCCAGCGGGAAGATACAGGGTCTTGAAGGAACAGGAAGTGGAAGAACTGAGGAAGACGATAAGACGACGTAAAGAAATCAGGAAGTAAAGAAAGAGACGAGCGGAAAACGGAGGAAGACATTACAAAGACGGCGCGGATTGAGGGCAGCGAGTAAGTAAGAAAAGCGGCGGCAGGCCGCCCCTCGAGGCTCAGGGTAAACCGCACTCCAAAAATGATGGAACGGCTGCAGAAGATAATGGCGGCGAGCGGAATTGCGTCGCGGCGCAAGGCGGAGGAGATCATTGCGGCCGGGCGCGTAGCGTTGAACGGTCAAGTAGTGACGGAGTTGGGGACGAAGGCGGATCCGGAGCGGGATGAGATTTGCGTGGATGGGAAGCCGCTAAAGAGGTCGGAGCGGCTCGTTTATTACATGCTGAATAAGCCTAAGGGCTATGTGACGACGGTCAGCGATCCGGAGGGGCGGCCGACGGTGATGGATTTGCTGCCTAAGCGCAGTAAGCGCATCTATCCGGTGGGGCGGCTGGATTACGCGAGCGAAGGATTGCTGTTGATGACGAATGACGGTGCGCTGGCGGCGAAGCTGATGAAGGCCGGCTCGCATGTTCCGAAGACGTATCGGGTGAAGGTGAGCGGGAAGCCGGACGAAAAAGCGATTGCACGGTTGCGCGCAGGCGTGACGATTGCGTTGGAAGATGGAACGCGAGTGAAAACTTCTCCGGCGAAGGTGCGATTCGTCGAAGACGGCGCGAATCCGTGGTACGAGGTGGTGCTGATTGAAGGAAGGAATCGGCAGATAAGAAGGATGTTCGAGCGAGTAGGACATCACGTGGAGAAAATCAAGCGCGTGCAATTGGGGCCGTTGGTGTTGGACGTGGAGCAGGGAAAATTCCGAGAGCTCACGAAGAAAGAAGTGGAGCAATTGAACAAAGCGGGGGACGCGAGTAAAGGAAGTAAATGAAGGAAAGGATAAGGGCGAAGCCAAAATGGGCGTGACGGGTGGGACAAGTTTGGTTGTGCAAAAGAGCGGAAGTTCAGCGAGGGTGCGAGAATGGTTTGTGGTGCTAGGCTCTAAGGAAAGAGACTTAACACAGAGGGCACAGAGGTAACAGCACAGAGGACACAAAGAAGGATAGAGACAAGGCTCTAGTGCCAAGCGGGCGCGCAGGAAAGAAAAGCGGCAGCAGAGCCTGCCTGCGGTAGGCAGGCTGCCGCACTCCAAAAAATGCGCGGCCGCAGGATTGCGCCAGTCAATGTGGGCCTACGAGAGAAACGATGGCGAAGACGATTGAAGAGTTGATACCGGAATACATTCGCGGGCTGCCCGTGTACGTGCCGGGGAGGCCCATCGAAGACGTCGAACGCGAGCTGAAGATTCACGCGATCAAGCTCGCTTCGAATGAGAATCCGTTGGGGTCGTCGCCAAAGGGGATGGAAGCGGCGCGCAAGGCGCTGGCGGATGCGAATCGCTATCCCGATGGCGGGACGCTGCGGCTGCGGGAGAAGCTCGCGGCGATGCACGAAGTGTCGCCGGAGGAAATTTTTATCGGACTGGGGTCGAGCGAGCTGATTGACCTGGCGTCGCGGGTGCTGCTGGGGCCGGGGACCATTGGACTGACTTCGGAAGGGACGTACGCGCCGTTTTCGATTGCGATTCGAATGAATGGCGGAGCGCTGGAACAAGTGCCGCTTTGCGCGTTCAAATTTGACCTGCCTGAGATGGCGCAAGCGATCACCAACGCGACGCGCGTGATTTACCTGGCGAATCCGAACAATCCAACAGGAACGGCGTTTGGCGCAGAAGAATTCGAACGGTTTTTCAGCCAGGTAGCGAGCGACACGCTGGTGGTGCTGGATGAGGCCTACGTCCACTACGCGGAACGGGAAGACATGCCGGCGTCGGTCGAGCTTTTCAAGCTGCGCAAGAATCTGTTGATCCTGCGGACGTTTTCGAAAGTGTATGGAATGGCAGGAATTCGCATCGGGTACGGAATCGGAGCGGCTGCGTTGGTGAGCGCGATGAACAAATTGCGCACGCCGTTTAATGTGTCGGGAGTGGCGCAGGCGGCGGCGCGGGCAGCTCTGGACGACCACGAGCATGTCCAGCGGTGCATCGAGGCCAATCGAGTGGAGCGGAAGCGCATTACCGAGGAAGTAGCCAAGCTGGGACTGAAGCCGGTGAAAAGCGAGACGAATTTTGTGTTTGCGGAAACCGGACCAGAGGCGAAAGCGATTTGCGACGAATTGCTGCACGGGGGCGTGATTGTCCGGCCGCTGGGTTGGATGGGGTTTCCGGAAGCGATTCGGATTTCGGTGGGAATGAAGGAAGAAAACGACAAGTTGTTTGTGGCATTGGGCCGCGTTTTGGGCAAGCGCAAGGGCAAACCTGAGTTAACAGCCCGATGAGAGGTAGAAAAAGCAAAATCAATCCCTCAGGGGCTAAAGCCCCATTGTTATTCCTGGCGCTAATGCCGGACCCTGCCTGCGGCAGGCTAAGGTCCGGCTCCCATTTGGCCCACGCTCGTTAGACGCGGCTTTAGAAAGGCGTGGGTTGTGATATCGCGATGAGAGTGCTGGTGCCGGAAGGTTCGGAATTTGCGGCGACCCGCGGCGCGGATCCGATCGCAGAAATCCTCAACAAATGCAAAACAATTGCGGTCGTAGGCTTGTCGTCGAATCCGATGCGGCCGAGCCATGGAGTGACGGAATACATACAACGTGCTGGGTACCGGATTATTCCGGTGAATCCGAATGAGACGGAAGTGCTGGGAGAGAAGAGCTACGCGCGGCTGGAGGATGTGCTGGAGAAAGTGGATGTGGTGGATATTTTTCGGCGGGCGGAGGAAGTGCCGCCGGTGGTGGAAAGCGCGATTCGCATCGGGGCTCCGGTGGTGTGGATGCAGCTGGGAATCGAGAACGAAGAGGCAGCGGAGAAGGCCCGCGCGGCAGGATTGGCGGTCGTGGAGCATGCGTGCATCTTAATTGAACACCGGAGGAGAGGGATTAGGAGATAAGGATTGAGTGGTTAGGAAGAACGAATGCATCGCCCGCAAGAAAGGTGCGCGGGCGTTTTGATTTTTAAGCAAGTTCATTTGGGAAGGAAAAAGATTTAACAGAGAGGACATGGAGACTGGTGCACAGAGGTCACAGAGAAGAAGTTGAAGAATGTTTCAGCGGGGGACGGGGAAGACGAGGAGACTTCGGTTGAGGCGTGACATCAGTGTGGCAGAGGAAAGACAAGCAAGTTGCGCTTTCCGGGAACGACGACGGCGAGGGAACGGCCGTCGGCGGAGATGGAAAATTCACGGAAGGTGAGGCCGTGTAGAACAGGGACCGGCGTGGGCTGCGAAACGGGGATTTCTTTATTGGGCGCGACAGCGGCGAGGGGAGGAACGGGGAACCAGACGATGTCGCCGGATTTTTTCTCGAGGGCGCGTTTGAGGAAAATGCGTGAGCCGTCCGGCGTCCAACGAGGGATGCCCAGGCCGACTCGGACGCGGGCGAGTTGATTGGGGTGCGAAAGGCTGCGGATTTCGAGGACTTCGCGGTCGATGAAATACGCTGCTTTGGTGCGGTCGGCAGAAACGATGAGGCCGCCTTCGTAGCCGTCGAGCGTGGCGAGTTCTTTGTCGGAATCGCTGAGGACATCGAGATATTGGAGGCGGGGCGGGCCGCTCATGGAGTGGTCCTGCTCGACGGCGATCGCGAAATTCATTCCGGGGAGCCAGGCGACGTCGCGAAACGTGCGGCCCTCGTAGGGAGAAGGGAACGAGCCGGTTGAGAGGCGGGTGGTCTTGATGGAGTAGAGCGGAAGCGTGCCCACGGCATTGACGAGATAGGCGACGGTGTTGTTGTCGGGAAGAAAAGTGGCGTTGGCGGCGCCAAGGAGGACGTTGTCACCTTTGTTGATGCGCGCCTCATGGCCGGAGTCGTCGAAGAGGAGCGTCTCGACGGAGTTGGTAGCGTTGCCGGTGTCGGCGTCTTCGACGGTGGTGGTGAGAAGCTGGACGGCGAGATATTTTCCGTCAGGCGACCAGCGGATGGAGTCAATCAAGTAACTGAGGAGCTGGTTGCCGCGCGTATATTTTTGGCCTTCGAGGATGCGGCGGCGCTTGCCGCGGGCTTCCTGAATCCAGATGTCGTCGTGCTCGAGGTCGTACTTTTTGGTTTTGAAGTTGTGGTAGACGGAAAAAGCGATGCCGCCGTCGGGGGAGAAGGAGAAGGCGGTGATTTCTTCGTCGATGGAAGAGAGGGGTTTGTCGAGATTTTGGGCGCGGGTGGTGGGCAAAGAGCAGCAGCCTGCGAGCACACAAATCCACGAGCAGAATCCTCGAAGCCAACGGAAACGGCTGCGGGAACAGGGGCAGGTCATGGTTTGGCGGGCGCCTTCGACTGGGGCTGAGGACCGGGATGCGGGCCGGTGAATTCGGAGCAGCAAGGTTTCCGCACGGGCGTGAACTCCATGAATTCGATGCGGGTGTCGTCAGGATCATAGAGATTGAGCTGCCATTTGCCGTCGCGGCCGATTTTGGGATCTTCTTTCAAGGGCACAGCGTTTTTCTTAAGTTCGAAAGCTGACTGCGCGACGTCAGGAACGCCGATTGCAATGTGGTTCATTACGCCAAGAGTGTGCTTGCTGGCGTCCGCGGGCACATTGAGCATGTATTCGATCCAGTCGGTGCCGTCGGGAACCTGCATGTCCACCCAATGGTCTTCGCCTTCCTTCATTCCCCCGTGCCAGTAGACATGGAAACCGAGAATGTCTTTGTAAAAGCGATCCTCTTCAGCTCGATCCTTTACTATTATACCGGCGTGGATCAAACGCATTTTGTTTGCATCGGTCTCGGATTTGTGGAGGTTTGGAGGCAGCTGGACAAAACCTATCCGATGTCCTTCGGGGTCGAGAATAGAGAAATAGCTGGTCGGAGGGATTCCCTGCGCAGCCAAATATTTCCAAAGGCCTGGAACATCGTCAGTCTCGAATGTGATTTCATCAATGAGATCTGAGGGTACCGTCGGCGGGACGACTGCGAGCTGGACATACTGTATGTAATTCACCGAGAAAGTGTTCTTTGACTCTTGGCCGCACCAGATACAGGGTTTGTCTTCCCTGAGAACCTTGGAGAAAAACTCCTTAGAGTCGGCGAGATCACGAGTCAGAATGCGCACACTGGCGATGCCGAGGATGCGCGGACGTTTGGGAGCATCGCTGTAGGATGCGATGGAACACAGGAGCAGAGTGGCGAAGAGGAGCGCGGAACGCTTCATCGGGTCACCTTAGGTTTCATGAGGCGGCTTAGATTTTAGCTTACGAATTTCGTCTAGGCGAAGGCGGAGGCGCTGCTCGAAGCCCTGGTCGGTGGGATGGTAGTAGGTGCGGCCACCGAGGTTGTCGGGGAGGCAGGGCATGTCGGTGACTTTGTCTTCGAAGTCGTGAGCGTATTTGTAGCCTGCGCCGTAGCCGAGATTTTTCATGAGGCCCGTCGGGGCGTTGCAGAGATGGAGCGGGACGGGCTCGGCTTCGGTTTTGTGCACATCTTCGGTGACCTCGATGTACGCGGTTTCGAGAGCATTGGATTTGGGCGCGAGCGAAAGATAGACGGCGGCTTGCGCAAGCGCGAGATAGCCTTCGGGCGGACCGATGAAGTGAAAGGCGTCTTTGGCGGCGATGGTGATGGCGAGCGCGCCGGGCTCGGCGAGGCCGACGTCTTCGCTGGCCATGCGCACCATCCTGCGCGCGATGTAGAGCGGATCTTCGCCGGACTCGAGCATGCGCGCGAGCCAGTAGAGTGCGGCGTCCGGATCAGAGTTACGCACGGACTTGTGGAGCGCGGAGATGAGATTGAAGTGCTCCTCGCCGGCTTTGTCGTAGCGAAGGAGTTTGCGCTGGAGAATGTCTTCGAGAAGTTCGGGAGTGATGACACGCGGGGCGTTTTTCTTGGGGCGCGTGCTTTTGACGGCGAGTTCCAGCGTGTTATAGGCGGCGCGGGCATCGCCATTGGCGAAAGACGCGATGCGGAAGAGAACGTCGTCGGACACTTCGATGGATTCGTTGCCGAGGCCTGCCACGCCAGGCAGGCCACGTTCTTTATCGGCGAGGGCGCGGCGAAGGAGCTCGACGATTTGCGGCGTGGCGAGCGGTTCGAGGACGTAAACCTTGGTGCGCGAGAGAAGCGGCGAGATCACCTCAAAAGAAGGATTCTCGGTGGTCGCGCCTATGAAGGTAATGTGGCCGGCTTCGACGTGAGGGAGAAAGGCGTCCTGCTGGGCTTTGTTGAAGCGGTGGACTTCGTCCACGAAAACGATGGTCCGGTAGCCGGAGCGCGCTTTGTATTCAGCAGCGGTCATGACGTCCTTGATTTCCTTGATGCCGGCGAGCACGGCGCTGAAGGAGACGAATTCAGCGTGCGTGAGCCGGGCGATGACGCGCGCAAGCGTGGTCTTGCCGCAGCCGGGCGGACCCCAGAAAAGCATTGAGCCGATGTTGTCGCTTTCGATTTGCAGTCGCAGGGGTTTCGCGGGACCGAGAAGTTTTTCCTGGCCGATGAATTCGTCGAGCGTGCGGGGACGCATGCGCTCGGCGAGCGGCTGGTTGGCGGCGGGGACGTCGGCGTCTGCTGCCGATGCGGGCAATTTGGAGAAGAGCGACATGGAAGGGATAGTTTAGAGCCAAACGCGCCGCTTCAGAAAGCAATGGCTGCAGTCCCTCAATAACTGTTGGATGCGCCTATTTAACGACGAGTTCGCGGCGCGGCCTGACGTAAAGTGCGATGCGAGACTCGGGCAGATACTCCAGTATGACGGAGGTTGCGTTCGCCAGCTCTTCA
>DATEGO010000078.1:0-7908 GCA_035280065.1 Candidatus Acidiferrum sp. | reverse complement strand
TGGCTGAAACCTTCGTCGGATACTTCACTCCGAGTCCCCATCGAGCCTTGTCCATCTCATGAACGCCCTGATTGCCGATGTCGCCGTTGCCGGTGTCCCAAATCCAGTGCCAGTTGTAATGGAACCGATTTCGCGTGAATGGCTTCATCGGCGCGGGGCCCGTCCACAGGTCATAATCGACACCGGATGGGACCGGTTCTTCCGAAGCGCGACCGATCGTGTCGCGCCACTTGTAGCACAACCCGCGAGCCAGATAGACCTCCCCGATCAATCCGTCGTTGATTTGCTTGATTCCCTCGATCACTCCTTTGCCAGAACGGCTCTGTGTACCGTGCTGGACGATGCGGTTGTATTTAGCCGCAGCTTCGACAAGTTGCTTACCCTCCCACCAATTGTGCGAGCACGGCTTCTCGACGTAAACGTCCTTGCCCGCCTGGCAGCCCCAGATAGCCATGAGGGAGTGCCAGTGGTTGGGAGTCGCGATGGAGATGGCATCGATGGATTTGTCATCAAGCAGCTTGCGAATGTCTGCGTAAGTCTTAGGCTTCGGCAGACCCTGCTTGTCCATCTGCGTCAAGCGCTTGTCAAGGACCCGCAGATCGACATCGCACAACGCAGCAATCTGCGCGTTCGCAAGCCGCGAAAAGCCTTTGATGTGATCACCTCCTCGTCCATTTAGTCCGATGATGGCGACTTGCACCCGATCGTTCGCGCCAAAGACTCGCTGCGGCTGCGAGATGAATGTGATTCCCCCGAGAGCCGCAAGACCGGCTCCGGTTTTTGCACTGGTCTTAAGAAAATCGCGACGCGTCACCGCCGAGTCGTTGTTCATAGCTCCACCTTCTACTTGGGACTTAGGCTACGTATGATAACTCCGTACCGTTGCCACGCGAAGGGGCGACCCAGCGCGGCCAGCGCGAAGTTTGCCTTTGCTCGAGATCTGCCCGAAGGGAGCGGATTTTTGGTGGGCTGCGTCCCCTAGCGTCTTCGTGTTTGTCAGAGGATGGCTCGTGGGGCCGCGAAAGACGGAATCTTTTGCCCTATTGCTCTATGGTGGCGTCCAGGCAAGTCTACTCGGCCCGGAAGCAGCCGACGACTTTATCCAATCAAAAAGTTTCAGAAATGAGACTTGCCCGAAAAAGCGGCAACGGGTACAACATCTAAGGTTCCGGACCTGCGATGGTCGGTTTTGCGGTGACCTTTGAGGTTTCGACCAATGAGACTTTCCTCGATCGTTCTCCTCGGCTTGCTCATCGGATGGGCTGGCGCGAGCCAAGGCGCACGCGCAAATCTTCCCGTCGAGCTGAAGTGCGACCGCAATCGCATCGCGGTGTCGATTGGCGGCAAGGCTTTCGGCGTGTATTACTTCGGGCCGGAGGCCCCGAAGCCGTACTTTTATCCCCTGCGCAGCGCGCGCGGGACGATCGTGACGCGCGGCTACCCGATGGTCAAAGACATTCCGGGCGAAAGCCACGACCACCCGCACCATCGCGCGCTCTACTACGCGCACGGGAACATCAACGGGATCGATTTCTGGAGCGAGGCTCCGGAGGGCCGCGCCGCGCAAACCGCCCGCGGCCGCTACTACGCGACGGAAAAGGAGCTGCCCAAAGGGCGGACTGTGTTTAAGAAGCTTGATGAGGCCGAGGGCGGCAAGGATTCAGGCAGCCTGCGCGCGGAATTCGACCTCGTGGGGCCAGACGAAAAACCCATCGGGAGCGAAATCCAGGCCTACCGATTCAGCGGGGACGACTCGACGCGGGTGATCGACTGCGAATTCGCGACTCTCGCCGACCGCAGGATCGCTGTCAAGTTTGAAGACACGAAAGAAGGCACGTTTGCCATCCGACTGGTGAAGGCCCTCGAAGAACCCACCGGCCACATGCTCAGCTCGACGGACGGATCAGGCGAAAAAGCAATTTGGGGCAAGCGCGCCGACTGGGTGGACTACTCCGGAGATGTCAGCGGGGAAAAGCTCGGGATCGCCATTTTCGACAATCCGCAGAACCCAAAGCACCCGACTTACTGGCACGCCCGCGGGTATGGGCTGTTTGCAGTCAACCCTTTCGGCGAGCACGATTTCTATAACGATAAGACCCGCGACGGAAGCATGACAATTGCGCCCGGCGGGTTACTGACTTTCCGCTACCGCGTCTTCATCCACGAGGGCGACGCGGCTGAAGCGAAGGTAGCCGAAGCGTATCGAAGCTACGCGGGGCAATGATTCGACGAGGAGAGACATGGAACGCTTAATCAAAAATCATCCTGACGGTAAGTACGCGGAGGTCGTCCCAAAAGAGCGCGAACCCGCACGGCTGGTCTGTCCATCCTCTCTCTATATATATATGTGTGAAATGCGGATTACGGAGGCGGCCCTGCGCCCGAGAGAACCTCGGTGTAACCCTATGCTGCTTCCATCTGGCACGTTTGGGGGAAGCCTGGTCCGATTCGCTATTTTCGGCCCGGATGAAGTTTTGGCGAAGTACAACGCTAAGGATTAAGAATCACGGAACACTGGACTCTATTCCGCCATGCGCCGGCTTCTTGTTTCTTCGCTTTCAACTTTCGACCGTAGACTACTTCTTTGCGGGCATTAAACGTCGCAGAGATCAACCGCTTGCCGGAGAGAAGTCAGCGGATCCCGCACGGACACAAATTCGTGCGCCACGTACCCGCGGAAGTTCGTCGCCGCGATGCCGCGCATCACCCCATCCCATTGCACTTCCTGGGTGCCATCGAGTTCGTGCCGCCCCGGAACTCCGCCGGTATGGAAGTGCGCGATCCACTCGATGTTTTTCTGAATGGTCGCGATCAGGTCTCCTTCCATGATCTGCATGTGATAGATGTCGTATAGCAGCTTCACGCGCGGTGAATTGATGGCTTGTATTACCTGCACTCCCCACGCGGTGTGGTCGCACATATAGTCTTTGTGATTCACCTTGCTATTCAGGAGTTCCAGGCAGATGGTGACGTCGTGGTCTTCGCCGATTTTTTTCACCCGGTTGAGCCCGGCAATTGTATTTTTTGCGCCTTCATCGTCGGACATGCCGTTGCGGTTTCCGGAAAACGTGATGACATTGGGCACCCCTGCCTTGGCCGCCAGAGGAATATATTTGCGAAAGCCCTCTTCGATTTTGGGGTGATTTTCCACTCGGTTCAGACCATTGGGGATCTCGCCCGCAGACGCGTAGCCCATGCTGCAGACTAGCCCGTACCGTCCGGGTACTTCGTATTCCTCGGGGCCGAGGAGGTCGACCGCTTTCAAGCCAATCTCGGCGCCGTAGGCGCAAAGCTTGTCGAGCGGAATCTCTTTGTAGCACCACCGCGCCACAGATTGGCGAATTCGTCCTTTGCGCTGCGTTGGATTGCTTTGTCGCTCGCGGAGCAACGAAACCGCAGGCGAAGCAGAAGCTGCTGTCACTCCAGACAGAAAGGTCTTGAGCATGTGGCGTCGCGATACTGTAAGCATGGCATAGAGTGTACCGAAGGTAATGGGCGGCGCGGCAAGGGCTTTGCGGTCCGACACCTTAAGGCGGCCCGACTTGCCGGTCAACAACGCGGGCGCGATGATTCCGCCATTCAGCCGCACCCGTCCGGGATGAGATTTTCGCGAGCCACGCGAGCTCCTACCGCGAGTTGCTTGTTCAGTTCAATCGATGAAGTGAACCCCAACTTGAGACAAACGCCAAAGTTACACTTTGTAGAGAAAGGCAGGTTCTCTACAAATGGCAAACGGGAGAAGGTGGCGGTACCCCGAAGACTTTCGCCGAACGGCAGTCGAACGGTTTAAATGCGGAAACGTGACAGGGATCAACATCGCGCCATCGCGCATCGTCGGAGAAGGATCCACGAACGCACCGCCACCGGACCGCATGGAGCCACTCTTCCAGGGACGCGAATTATTTCACGGGCAGATTGTGGCTCATGGAATCAGGTTCGTATCAAGTCCGGATGGAAGTTTTTGGCGCAGAGGGTAAGGCTGAAATCGCTGTGCCTATTGCAGCTGCGGCAAGGAGCACGCTGTTAATGCAAAAGGCTTTGAGCGCTCTTCTTTTGGTACGTGTTGGCTCTTTCGCTTGTGTCGATTCTCGGCGCCGCGGTTCGAGAGAGCCAGATCGAGCCTGGTGTCGCGCCACCACAAGCCCAGGTGCGCCAGGGCCGGGTAGCGATGGCGGTCACGGCTGTCGTGATTGTGGCCATTCTGTTTCTGGGGAATTGGTGGTGGGATGTCGCTGCTGCGACGCTCAAAGCCGTAATGCTTTACAAGCAGCCCCCGGTCGAGGCCTCGCTCGCAAATGGAAACACGCTGGTCTTAAAGATGGGATTCTCAGCTTGGCACGACCGGCGCAAAGGCATGTTGCTGGATAAGATCATCCCCGACCATGGCCATTTGATGCACGCATTCCTGCTGCGCATGCCGGAGATGGACCGCTTCTACCATCTTCATCCGGATCGCCGAGGCCAAGACGTGTTCTCCGAGCAGTCGCCCGCGGTTGCCAAAGGAGACTACCAAATCTTTGCGGATATCGTGCGTGAGGCTGGCTTCGCGGATACGATGACGGCTCGGATTGCCTTGCCCGAGATTGCGGGCCAGGCGTTAAACGGGGACGACTCGTCAGCTTCTGCAACGCCCATAGCCAACGCGGAGCAAAGGACTACCGCCTCCTTCGAGGATGGTGGCAGTGCCGAATGGGTTCTGAGCGGCCAACCAACTCGTGCACAAACTGCCATGCTTCTCCGTTTTCATATCTTAGACCACCGTGGGGAGGCAGCCACGGATCTCGAACCGTACATGGGAATGGCCGGCCACCTTGTGATCGTCAAAAGAGACCTGAGCGTTTTTGCTCATGTCCACCCCAGTGGGTCGGTCCCGATGGCAGCGATCCAGCTTTTGCAAAAGAATGAGGCCAATGCCAACGAGGCGATGAGCAGTATGCCGGGAATGAGGCAAAGTGCACTATCGTCCGAGGTCACTTTCCCTTACGGCTTTCCCCAACCGGGTCAATACCGATTGTTTGTGCAGGTGAAGCGTGTCGGGAAGGTCGAAACTGCTGTGTTTGATACGAATGTTGTGCCCTAAACAAGCTCTGCGTTCTCCGTTTGTGAAATCAGAATGCAGGCTCCGGTCCAGCTAGAATGACGAACTCGCCGGAAACCTATACGCCGGGCTGATTATGTTCGAAATTCCTGTTTCATCCTCAAGGCTCAGACACCACAAATGGGCGCTACTTCGGAGTGATGCCCCGTCATCCGACATTTACGTACTAGTGTGCCGTCCCGAAAATAAATTTGAAGACTCGGCACTTCTAAAGCGTTGCAGACGCACTTCTTATTGCGCTCGGTCTGAGCAAGGAACTTACAGGACACGACACTAGATGCCACATGTCTGTCCGCAATCGACGGCGAGTTTCACCGAGGCGGACGGTGCTCTGTCAAGACCACCAGCGTATAATCACGCCTAATCATGCCTCTCGCTTCAGGCACAAGACTCGGGCCATATGAAATTGCAGAACCGCTGGGCGCTGGCGGGATGGGCGAGGTGTACCGCGCACGAGACACACGGCTGGAACGTACCGTCGCCATTAAGATTTTACCCCAGGAGATGTCCGCCGACCTGGTCAGGAAGCAGCGGTTCGAACGCGAAGCGAAGACGATCTCTAGCTTGAATCATCCGAACATTTGCATACTGCACGACATTGGTCGGCAAGATGGCGTGGACTATCTGGTGATGGAGTGCGTGGAGGGAGAAACACTAGCAAAGCGATTGGAAAAAGGGCCGCTGCCGCTGGAGCAAGTGCTGAAATTTGGCGCGCAAATCGCGGATGCCCTGTGCAAAGCGCATCGAGCGGGAATTGTGCACCGGGATTTGAAGCCCGGAAACATCATGTTGACGGCGAGTGGCGCCAAGCTGCTGGATTTTGGACTGGCAAAACCGGCGGTGCCCCTGGTGAGCGGAGCGACGCTCACGGCGGCAGTGCCTCCCATGACTGAAGAGGGCACGATCGTTGGCACATTTCAATACATGTCGCCCGAGCAAGTGGAAGGCAAAGAGCTAGACGGCCGGAGCGACGTTTTCTCCCTGGGCGCAGTCCTGTACGAGATGTTGACAGGCCAGCGGGCATTTGAAGGGAAGAGCCAGCTAAGCGTGGCGAGCGCCATCCTCGAAAAGCAGCCTGCTCCCATCAGCAGCCTTAAGCCCATGACTCCGCCGTCCCTCGATCATTCCATCAAAAAATGCCTCTCCAAGTCTCCTGAGGACCGCTGGCAGAGCGCGAGCGACTTGGCGAGCGAGCTTAAATGGATTGGTGAAAGCAGTGGGCATACTGCTGGAACCATACCTGCTGCGCTCACATCAAGATCGAGAGAAAGAATAGCCTGGCTCATTTCCGGAGCCTTTGCTGTCGCGCTGATCGTCGCTTCAACTTGGTTGCGCAACTCCAAGCCCCCAGAACAAACGATGTATTTTCCTGCGCCGATGTCGTTTCCTGCACGCGACATTGCCATCGCCCCGAACGGACACACGATCGCCGTGCTCGGCTACTTGGAATCTGCAGGGAGGAATGCGCTCTGGATTTACGAGCTTGGTGCGCAGAGGGCAAGGAACCTCGCCGATACAGAGGGTGCCACGTATCCCTTCTGGTCTGCCGATGGGCGATATCTCGCGTTCTTTGCGGACGGGAAACTAAAGAAGCTGGAAATATCAGGTGGCCCGGTACAGGTTATATGCGATGCTCCGTCGGGTCGCGGCGGCGCCTGGAATAGGAACGGGATGATTGTTTTCACACCGGACGCGCGGTCCGGTGTTGGCCTGTATAGCGTCTCAGCTACGGGGGGAGCGGTCACTCCGATCAGCAAGCTCGATAAGAGTCGTCGAGAATTGAGCCATCGTTGGCCCATATTTTTGCCGGATGGGACGCACTACCTGTACATGGCAACCAATTTCGCTGGTCAAAAGAATGCTGACGCCATCTTTGTTGGATCACTGGATTCCAGTGAAAAGCATTTCGTGGTAGAAGCATCTGCGAACGCGGCCTACGCCGCGCCGGGGTACCTCCTGTTTTACCGCGACAAGACTCTATTGGCCCAGCGCTTCGATCTGAAACGATTCGCGTTGACAGGAGACGCTTCAGTCGTTCTGACGGACCTGCAGTATCAACCGCAGGTCAAGAGGGCCTTGTTTGATGCTTCCGCAAATGGTCTGCTGGTTGCTCAAACCGGGAGTGGGGTTGCCCTCTCGCGCCCTGTTTGGTTTGACCGCAAAGGAAAGCAATTGGGAGTGGTTGGGAAGCCCGATGTATATGGGAACGTATCCGTAGCTCCAAAGGGGAACTTGGTGTCCGTAAGTATCACGGACATCGCGAGCCAGAATACCGACATTTGGACTTATGACTTGCTGCGTAGCAACACAAAACGACTGACTTTCAATCCGGCCCAGGACTCGGTGCCCATCTGGAGCCCGGACGCCGCCCGGCTAGTCTTCGCCTCGAATCGGCGAGACTTCAACGATCTGTATGTAAAGAACTCCTCTGGTGCGCAGGAAGAACAGAACATCTTGCAGAGTGACGCCGACAAATTTCCCAACGACTGGTCTCCGGAAGGAAGATACATACTATACACACAGGACACAAACTTTGGGTTCGTCACTCTTCCGGAACTGAAGGACAGCCTCTTACTAAAGGCGCCGTCTGTCGTCAGGAACGGCCAATTCTCCCCCGATGGAAAATGGGTGGCTTATGCTTCGAATGAAACCGGAAAGTGGGAAATCTATGTTACATCTTTTCCGACCCCGCACGGCAAGTGGCAGGTTTCTGTTGGAGGAGGCGAACAGCCACGTTGGCGCCGTGACGGAAAGGAGTTGTTCTACCTTTCTCCGGATAGCAAGATGATGGCCGTTCCTGTAACGACTGG
>DATEGO010000077.1:0-20508 GCA_035280065.1 Candidatus Acidiferrum sp. | reverse complement strand
TTTCTACGAATGCACTAGGAGGTGTGAAATGTTCGACTCGAAGCTAAATCACAAACTATCGCTTGCTGCTGCTGTTCTCGGCTTGCTGACCGTGGCGGGGTGCTCGAGCCAACCCGCCGTGGTGTCCGACAACCAGCCCGCGCAAGCTACTAGCAGCGCTGCCGCGCCTGTCAACCCTGCCAGTCCTGCGGCTGACTCCGCCGTTGCCGCGACTGCCAGCCCTGCGGCCAACACCCATGCGACGCAACCACTCCACCTCGTCACCTTGCCGAAAGGCACAAAGATCACCGCGACCGTACGCCAAACCCTTGACACCGACAAGAATACCAGGGGTGATGCTTTCTCGGCTAGGCTTGCACAGCCCGTCAAGGTAGACGGGAAAACCGTGCTTCCCCGAGGTACCGCGATCACTGGCCACATCACCAGACTAAGGACTCACGAATTGAAGGTAGCTCTCTCGTCTGTCGTCGTCGACGGAATCTACTGCGACCTGGATACCAACTCGCGCCGCCCTTCCGACAAAGAACCCAAGCCCATCAATCGAAAGCAAAAGAGAGACAATTCGACTCTCGCCGCCAGGACGCGGTTGACGTTTAAACTTTCCAAACCGGCCACCGTCCCGGCGAAAGCCTAACGCCACTGGGAGAGCCTAACTGGGCGACGCCGGAGCCTTATCGGCACTGCTCGCTCGGCGAAAAGTGAAAGCTAAGCGTGGGCGGTGTTCCCGAATGCGTGAGGCGAACAAAAGTCAAATAAAGTAGACTGTCCTCCCGTTTCCGCTGGAGGACTCAATAGGTGAGCAGAGGAAATTTGCAATCCTGTTTGCAGCTTGCAGCAACAGTCCTGGCAGCTACAGTGAGACAAAATCTCCTCCGTTCAGGCCTACTTGGAGGCACTTTAGGACAGAAAAATACGAATTTCCGTATTGTGTATGGCGACGAACCGTAGTAGCTTTCGCCCATGACTAGGCAGTGACTCCTTGTTGTTGGCGACCATGCCGCCGTGCGCGGCGCTATTCGGAATTTCATCGAAGCCACAACGCCCTACAAGGTGTGCGACGCAGAAGACGATGGCGTGTCCGCAGTCCACAAAGCGATGGAGGCGCGCTGTGACCTAATACTCCTCCATCTCAGGATGCCGCTGCAAGATAACCTGGTGACGGTGTCCGTCCTGCGTAGCAAGCTGCCCCATGTCAAGATTGTCGGCGTCAGAACTCCGTCGATGGATTTAGGAAACCTGCTGTCTCCAACAATCGGATTCGACGCAGTGCTCACAAAGCGAGACGGGCTTTCGAAATTGGTTGAGACACTGAAGGCGCTAATGCCCGAACCTCCCCAAGAATAACGGCTCTGACGGGCCGACCAAAATCGTAGCTTCCCGTAGCACGAGCCGGTGGCTGCACAATCTTTCCTCGAAGCCTCTTTACACTAGACTTGCATCTTTTGTTCGTCCTGCAGGTTTTGGCAAGCTATAGCACGCCTCGTTGAAGCTGTCTGACTCGGTTTCCTGGTCCGGCATCTGTGATGCCTTCGAGCAGCAACCGCTCAAACTCAGCATCAACCGATTTACGATAAGAGAGTTTGTGGCTGCTGAACGGCGGTCTCATGGGCGGGTCTATGAGCCATGTTTCCGATTCCCGATTCCCAGAGCTATGACTTGCATGGCACTGGACGGTCAGTTTCAGACGGCGGTAACATCGCTAGAAAATGCAATGATTCAGAAATACCGATGTCGACCCGAGATACAAAGATCGTTTCGGCGCTCCTCTTCTGCGTATGACCATCAATTGGCGCAGCAACGAACGCCAAATGGCAGAGTTCGCGACTGCGAAGGGAGTAGAGCTCGCCCCTCAGCGCAGCTCACGCCCATAGTCGAAACGGTGCTGCCCCTGTCGGAAGCTCGGAAGGGTCACGAACTCAACGAGAAGGGGCACGCCCGCGGCAAAATAGTGCTCAAGGTTGCCTAGCTTCGTATGGCTAACATCGTTCGACAACCATGCGACGAAGGCGTGATTGCATCAAGGCCGGCTGTCACTCCCTGTGCCAAAGGTTCGAGTCCGTGGATTCTCGCCACAACGATCCTCGGCTCGGGCATGGTGTTTATTGACGGCACGGCTGTTAACGTAGCTTTGCCCGCCTTGCAGGAAAAATTGAACGCAACCGTCGTCGACGTGCAATGGGTCGTCGAGTCTTATGCGCTATTTCTCGCAGCGCTGTTGCTCGTGGGAGGTTCGCTCGGCGACCATTATGGTCGGAAATTGATTTTTGTCGTCGGCGTCGCGCTCTTCGCACTGGCGTCCGTTTGGTGCGGACTGGCGGCTGGCGTGTCGCAACTCATCGCGGCTCGTGCCGTTCAAGGGATTGGTGGCGCGCTGCTCGTTCCGGGCAGTCTCGCCATCATCAGCGCCTCCTTCCGAAAGGAAGATCGCGGGCAGGCCATCGGAACGTGGTCAGGATTCACTGCGATTACTGGGGCGATCGGCCCGGTCCTGGGCGGCTGGCTGATCGAAAATGTATCTTGGCGCGCCGTTTTTTTCGTCAACGTCCCTCTCGCCGCGATTGTATTGGCTTTGGTGTATTGGCGCGTCCCGGAAAGTCGCGACGAGAGGGACGGAGGTGGATTGGACTGGCTTGGAGCGGCACTCGCGACTCTTAGCCTGGCTGCAATCGTTTACGGCCTGATCGAGTCCTCGTTCCTGGGCTTCGGCAATCCGCGCGTGCGTACCGCGCTCATTCTGGGAGTTATAGCGTCGGGATTCTTTATTTTCGTAGAAGCAAAAAAGAAAGACGCAATGATTCCCCTCTCTTTGTTTCGTTCACGCGACTTCAGCGGGGCAAATTTGCTAACTTTGTTTCTGTACGCTGCGGTCTCCGGCTCGCTTTTCTTTCTTCCTCTGGATTTGATTCAGGTGCAGGGCTACTCCGCCACCTCTGCCGGTGCGGCCCTGCTTCCCCTCATCTTGATCATGTTCTTGCTTTCGCGCTGGGCAGGAGGACTTGTGCAGCGGTTCGGGGCAAGACTTCCGTTGATCATCGGACCGGTAGTCACCGCGCTAGGTTTTACACTTTTAATGATGCCAGGGACGCAGGGCAGCTACTGGGCGACTTTCTTTCCTTCCGTAGTCATGCTTGGCTTTGGCATGACCATCAGCGTTGCACCGCTCACGACCACGGTGATGAACGCAGTCGGAAAAAATTGGGCGGGCATTGCTTCCGGGGTCAATAATGCCGTGTCGCGCACGGCAGGACTAATCGCAGTCGCCGCACTTGGGCTTGTCATGCTCCATGTGTTCAATAACCGCTTGGATCGGCGTCTGTTAGGCATCGCCGTTTCCGATGACGTTCACCACGTGCTGGATGCCCAGCGTGTGAAATTGGCCGGAGCTGTCATGCCAGCCGATGTCGATCCAGCTGTCCAAACAGCGCTTCGGCAGGCAATCAACGAGTCATTTGTTTCAGGCTTCCGCGCGGTCATGTTGATCAGCGCGGCCCTGGCGGTGCTGAGCGCACTTATTGCATGGCTGCTTATTCGCGGCGCTAGCGTTGCCCCAACCTGAGCGCCAAAAAATCTGCGGCATCAGTGGTTGGAGCTCCGGATAGGCCTCTTATTGCCAGTAACTTCCGTAACCGGGTAATCGCCAACCGTCCATCTAGGTACTACCAGGCAGACGAGCCGACGTAGCAAGATTGAATCTGTTCTCTTACAAGCTTGATGATGACGTGTTGGGAAGGATGTGGGATTTCATCGATCGTCGCCATCTGGCAGACGCTTTCAACGATGAGCAAGAGGCCAAGCGCAAGAAATAAAAAGGTTAGGAATGGAATATGGAGAACGGACAACACGGTCTGGCCATCCCCGGTGAATGATGATGAGAAACTGAGACCTAACGCAGTGATTTACTGCGGCCCGCAACGGCTGCGGCCAATCACTCAGCGGACCGAGCGGTGTGGCTGCCCAATCGTGCAGCATGATTCGCTCGCCCAACTCTCCGCCGCCGTTCAGAAAATCGGTGTCTGGCGCTTGTCGACCCCGTCCAGAACCATGCGGTGCCGCTGTCATGACGGAGGATTATAGCCTCATTGTGCAACTCCGCGAGTGGCCTGACCGGCGACTTGGGTGCACATCTCTAGCTCACAAGTGATACTCGCGATTATTCCCAGGTGACGGGCCATACGGAAAGTATTAATTCGGGAGTCCTAAGTTCCGGATCGCCGACAACTCACCAAGGATCGCCACATCCGCTGTGCGCTTATGAACAAGTTGCTGCTGGCTCAGCACGTCAGAATAAGTGGAATGCCTGGCACTGGAACTGATGCCGTCAGATAATCAGCCGGAGGGCACGATGCGACCCAAAACCAACGGCATTCTAGAATCCTCTCTCTACGTCAGCGATGTGTCTCGTTCCATTCGCTTTTATCAGGACACGTTTGGATTTACTGTCATCAGCGATTTCGGCGAGCGTGGTTGTGCTATGCAGGCGGGTACTCACCAAGTATTGTTATTGTTCAAGAAGGGTGCTTCGCGCACAGTTACGTCGCCTCACGACGGCGATGGCGAGCTGCACCTCGCGTTCGCAATCCCGTCCAGTGAACTGTCCAACTGGGAGTCGTGGCTTAATCAGAGAGGTATCTCTGTGGAGGAGAAGCACTCGTGGGAATTGGGTGGCGCCAGCCTTTACTTTCGTGACCCTGACCGCCATTTGCTCGAGCTTGCCACGCCCGGCACATGGTCGGTGTACTAGAAGAAGGACGCTCACAGCCTCGCGTATAAATCCCTCAGATGCGGTATCCTATAACCCCCGTTTCCGCTGGAGGACTCAATGAACGGGCAGCGGAAATGCGGAATCCTTTTTGCCTCAACAATCCTGGCAGCACGAAAACTCAACGAGAGCGGGAATACACCGTGGGCAATACATGTCGCCATCACTGACGCAATCGACAAGGCCGAGCTCATCCTCGAAAAGTTTGATGAACGTTGGCCCGGAGAGACGGTCAGCGGGGCGTCTGGGTGTCCTCGTACACCATCTGCTCAAGAGACGCGGAAGCTTTCCGGTCGTGGTGACTGCCGGTTAGATTAAGAGGCGGGAGCGGCGTTAGCTTACGAGAAGCTCCGCTCCACCTTGCACAGTGAACAATGCCCGCGATTCGGCCCAACAGCCGAGATAACGACACAACTCCGTCCTCTCGATTCAGTACCAATAAGGTCGTGACATTCGCGTCGGATAAGCGCTGGCAGCGCTGACCGAAAGTAGCGGATGCAAGAATCATCGCGAGGACGAAATGCAAAAAAACACAGCGGTAGAACAGACTCGGTGAAATGATCGTTCATACCAGCTTCGCACTGATGGTGTAGCAATGGCTGCCCGTCGTCGTGCTCGCTTGGGTTTGGAGTGGACTATTCGCGGTCAACATAACTCTCAAAGAGGTGCGTATGTCGCGCGACCCGGAGTGGGAACAGTACAGGAAACACTCGTGGCGGCTGCTGCCTCCGATCCTGTAAGCGATTTTCTTCGGTTCAAAAAACAGTTCTCCCCGCGCACTTGCCGCACCGGGCTTCCTCGCGCGGGGACTGCCGACCTTGAAGCAGACCGTCCGTGGTAGACTCATAGGTCATGCGGCCAGCGCGAAGCTGAACGCGTATGCGCGACTGTTGCGATCCGGTCCCCCGGCACCACTGTCCCCGCCTGCAAAGCGGCCAATTCCCGATGATGTGCACCAAGAATCTTTGTGATTGTCTTATAATCATGGACGCCCAACGAAGAGAGGCGAATCTCACGCGAATAAAACATGCAGACTCATAGCTCAGTTTTCACCCCACCGCCCGGAAACAACAAAACGTCGCCTATCCCGCGACAGTCTCTCGGGGCCGCGGTTGTCGAGAGGCTGCGGGAGAAGATTCTTAGCGGCGAATTGCGCGAAGGCGAGCAGCTTCGCCAAGACGCCATTGCGACGGAATTTCAAATCAGCCGCATTCCCGTCCGGGAAGCGCTGACCCATTTGGCTGCGGAAGGCCTGGTCACCTTGGTGGCCAATCGTGGCGCCGTAGTTTCAGCGCTTTCCCCCGAAGAGATCATGGAGTTGTTCGAAACCCGCGCGGTGTTGGAGTGCTATATGCTTCGCTGCGCCATCCCCGAACTGACTAAGGAGCATTTTCAGGGCGCGGAAGACATCCTTCGTGACTACGAGGAATCTCTCGAGAAGGACTCCGAGATGGAATCCTGGGGGCGCTGGAACTGGAGTTTCCACTCCGCGCTTTACGCGCCCGCGAATCGCCCCAAAATGCTTTCGCTCGTCAAAAACCTGAACGTCAACTGCGACCGTTACACGCGCCTGCACCTTGTCGTAACGCGCGATCAGCACCGCGCTGGCAAAGCGCATCGCGAGCTTCTTGAAGCTTGCAAAACCAAAGACCCCGAAATAGCTTCCGCCGCCCTGTGGAAGCACATTACGGAAGCCGGCGAATACCTGAAGGAGTTCATCAAACGTCATCGCGAGCAGCATCAACACGGGTAACGCGCAAAGACGTAATCCTCAGCCAATTCTTTCGATTCTCGTTTAACGCGCCTGGTCCGCTCGGACCATCCGAATCCCAAACACCCCAGGAATATCGCTGCCCGCGGAAGCTTCGAACCGCACCGTCACTTTCTGCTTGCCTTCAAGCAACTCGGGCGGAAGCGCGTATTCCACGTCGAAGAAGCGCACGTCCTGCTCGGGGCTGCGCCTTTCGCTTGATTGTTCCCCGACTTTTTTGCCATCCACGAGCACATCGAAGGAACCCTTCCTACGGGCATCGTTGCCGAAGGTGACCAGTAAGCCCATCGGATGACCTGCTTCGACGGGAAGATCAAACGAGAACCACTTCGTTCCGCGCCTCCCGTAGCGTCCCTCCAGATGAACCGGGGAGCTCTCCTCTCCTTGCTGGTTGAAGTCGCGTTCGGTCTGCATCTGTCCCGGCTGCGCAAATGCCACCGTCGCGGCTTCAAGCTTCTTTTGGTTTTCTTGTTCTGCAGCGTAGGCTTCCGACTTCTTCTTCCACTCTTCCGGAGTAACCATGTCCCAGTAGATGGCGTACTTCCGGCGAGGCAACTGATAAAACGGAACGAAAGTTATATCGGTGGCCAAGCCTACGCCGGAAGTCAGAAAGGTTCCTTGTTTGCCTGCCACCGGTTTTAGCCAGTTCTCCACGGATTGGTTCGCTAGCACCAGAACCGGCGCGCTTGCACTCACTTTCCATCCTTCCCCGTCTCGCTCCCTGAATGTTTCGGCTCCCAAGTCCCCCGCAAGCACCAACGGCCCCCACATCAATGCGAAGCGCTCCGGATTGTCAGGAACAAGCTCTTTGCGAAGCGTTTTCGGCAGGACCAACTCCACCGTGTCGCCGCTTTTCCAGGTGCGTGTGACCTCCACATAGGAATCTGGCTTTGGCAGATCCTTCTGTGCCTGGCCATTCACTTTGACGGCAAAGCCAGCTCCGGCCCAATACGGGCGCCGAAGCGCCAGCGTGAATTTCTTCGGCGACTTTGCCGTGATTTTCAGCGATGCGGATTCACCTATCGGGAAATCTGTGCTCATTTCGAGCTGCACTCCTTTCCCCGCCCAATTCGCCTGCGTGGGAGCGTACAGGCTCACCCAGAGTTTGTCGCCGGACTCGTAGTAAATGCCGTATCCATGAAGCGCATGGCTTTCCATGCCGGTCCCCACGCAACAGGTGAAATCCTCGAAGGACTGTTGATATTCGTGCTGCACACCGCGGCCAACCGGCACCATGTAGCATACGCGTCCATCTTCAGGATCTTGCGAGGCCAAGATGTGATTGAAAAGAGCGCGCTCGTGAAAATTGGCGTAGCGGATGTCCGGATTAACGGAGAAAAGCGTCCGAGACATCTTGATCATGTTGTAGACATTGCAGGTTTCCGCCGTGCGTCCGTTGATGTAGTCATTCAACTTGTCCGGCGGGCCGAAGTATTCATTCTTGCCGTGTCCTCCGGTGGCGAAACTGTGATGCAGCGCCACTTGATCCCAGAAAAAAGTCGCAGCTTTGTGGTCGGTCTCATCGCCAGTGTAGATGTACCTCGCCAAAGAACCGATCATTTTGGGCACTTGCGTGTTGCCGTGCTTTCCGCTAAGAACGTCCTGCCCCGCGGCAAGCGGGTCGATCATCGCGCGATGCTCAAATTTTCCGGAGAGTGCCAGCCACCGCGGGTCGCCTGTGTCCGCGTAGAGATCAGCCGTAACTTCGTTCATACCGCCAAACTCGGTCGCCAGCATTTTCTGCGTTTGTTCGTCGTCGAGCTTGGAGACGATGCTTTCCACCCAGCCGGCGAACTTTGTCTCAACGTCCAGCGCGCTGCGATTGCCGGTATAACGATATGCGTCCCGTAGCCCTGCGAAAATCTTGTGTTCCACGTACCACGGCGACCACAAGCCATTTAAATCGAAGCCGCCAGAGCGGATTATGCCCTTGCACAATTCCTGGAAGCGCACCTTTCCATCCATACCTTGACCGTCCAGGAGTGCGCCCAGGTAGCCGTCCCCTTGCGCGTCCTGGATGACTCTCAGTTCACTGACGATGTAATCCGCGCGCTCTTTGAACCGGGCGTCGCCCGTCGCCGCCCACATGAGACTCACGGCAGAAAGGTAGTGCCCGGCAATATGCCCGGTGAGTTGCCTTCCCGCACCATCCCAGCCTCCATAAGGTTTCGCTTTGGGCTCCAGCCCGGCGCGCTGGCGAAGGTAAGCCAGCATGCGGTCCGGTTCAAGTTGCAACAAGTATTCCGCGTCACGCTCCTGCGCGTGCTTCAAAGCGCCGCCGGTGAGCCGTACGCTATCGAGCGGCAACGGCCGGACCTTCACAATCTTTTCTTCCGAGGCTCGCGCCGCGCTGGGCTTTTGCCCTAACACAGTTCCTGGCAGAAACACGCTTGCAAGCGATGCGGCTAAAACTAGTTTCCTCACAACAACCTCCTTAGGTCCGAAAAAAGTCTTCGCAGAGCCATTGCACTTTTCTCGCGATTCAATTCGCGCTCGCACTCGGCAGCGCCGCCTAGCGGCCCCCTTTGCAACTGGGCAAACGGAACGATCCAATCTTGGTCCGATAACTTATATCGTCCTTTTTGAAATAGTCCCCGACATACCAGAACGTGCAGTCGTCGCTCGGATCCATTGCCGTCGTTGTGTAATCTTCCCAACGCAGCGTGTTTTTCTGCGACGCTTCTCCTTCTGCGAGCACGGTTTCATGCAGCGTTAACTGGCCCTTGGGATCCCCAACTTGTCTCGCTGCGAAGCGCTGCCCCGGAAAATTTGGCAGTCCGCCGAAAGAGTATCCAACGCCAATGTCGCCCCTCTTATCCATCGCGATACTCGGCATCCACCGGTAGAAACCTTCGGGAGCGTATGTTCCCTGCTGATACAAAACCGGGTCACCCCTCTTGTCGAGGCGAAGCTCGTACCAGCGCACGCCACCGCCTCCTTTCGTCGCCACCGAGTGCGCCGCCACGATCGATTCGTGCCCCGCGACGCTGCGGTAGACCAGCCGCGTCATGATCTTGTCTGCTTGCACGTCGAGCCGGCGCTCCGTATCGGGCTGCGAGACGCAACTTGACAACTGTCCGTTGCAAAGGTAGTGATACGGCGCAACCGCGATCTTCGTCGGGCCATCCGCTTTCGTATTCGCAGGATTCTGCCAATCCACATGAACCTTCCAGAAATAGATTCCGTCGTCATTGAAAATGCTTTTTAGCTGAGTTCCTCCGGCAGCCATCATGATGTTCGGCGCACCTGCCGCCGGCAACTTCTGGCCATCAATATCGGCGTTGTTGAGAAAATTCACGCCGTCAATGGTGATGCACTGCTCCGCCGCCGGCTGGCCCGCGAGCATTTTTGTGCGATCCGCAATGCACACGTGCTTTTGAATCACATCGTCCCCCGTGCTCGTTGCCGTGTAATAGCCATCAATCCAAACTGCGGGCCGCGGATAATCCGGGAACAGCGTCCGCTCGAACGCGTAACGATAATAGGTACCGAGTGGGTCCGGGCTTGTGCTGACGCCGTAGCACATCGCCCATACGCCCTCCTTCTTTTCAGGCGGCCTTTGCCCGGGTTGCGGTGGAGGCGGCGGTTGCGGTGGGTTTTCGGGAAGCGCCGCCGCGGTTCCTGGTGAAGATGCTTCGCCAGCCTTCGCTAGCTCTCCGGGCGGCACGGGCTCACCGGGAGCGAGGCCACTCTTGCGAGGAAATCCGTCCGGGCCGATCCGTGAGAAGATCGGCATGACAATCAGCCAGCGCCGCGCCAGTTGGTCGTAGCGGACGACCGCGTCTCCGTTGTTGCGCGCTTCGCAAACGCCGCCGAACCCGGTCCATACCGACTTCGTCGCCACGGGGCCGTACAAGACGGTTCCGCTCTTGTCGTATTTCTTACCCTTCTTCGAGTAGACAGCGGTCCGCGAATTGACGATTTGTACGATGTGATCAGGGCCTACCGCGAGACTGTTATCCGACGGGTTGCGAAAATTACTCTTGCCCTGCGACCCCTGGAACCCTGCGCCCAGCCCGTCGACGCTTTCCAGCATCGGCACCGCCGGTCGCGTGCCTTGCGAGGTCTGCTCCAAGGTGATTTCCTCAGCGCTCAAGGTTGGTGGAGGCGTCGGCGGTGGTATCGGCTCCTCGGTTCTTCTCTCCTGCGCGGCTTCGCCAATATCCTCAGGCTCAACCGCGGCCGCCACCCTTCGCCAAAAGCCCCGTCGTGACACGGAAGCGCCCACAAGAACTGCAAGCGCTAACACAATTCCGCCCATCTTGAAGCCCGAGAATGCCAGCACGCGATTCATGAACGCCCGCCCGAAGCGGCGAGCCGGGATTATAAAGTATGCAAACCGCGCCGCTCAACCTCTTCCTGCATGCAGCCTTCGCTGCAATAGCTTGCAGTTCCAGGGGACTTCTGCTCGTAAACCTTACATCCCCCTCCTCTCCTCTGCGCCTCGTTGTCGTTGTTTGCTTCCTTTTTCGGTTTTCTATTTCGCTTTTCCGAACCCTTCATTCTTCTTCAAGTCCTTTGCTGATGCGGAAGACATGGCCGTCCGGGTGGCGCAGATGCATTTCGCGCACGTTCCACGGCATGTCGGCCGGAGGAAACGTGATGTCCAGCCCTTGCGCCACGCACTGTTTGTGAACCGCATCCACGTCCTCGACCCACACGGACATCCACGCGCCCTTGTCCGCAGTTTGGTCTCCGTCCGGGCCGAATGTGGCGCCGTTGGCGCCTCGCCCGCGGCCTCCTTGCCCGCCCTGGCAAAGGAAGATCTCGCAGTTGCCGGAGCCCACAGCGCCGAAGGTCGGCGGCGTTCCCCAGTCCCAGCACTTGCGCCAGCCCCATTTCTCGAACCAGGCGAAGCTCGCCACAATATCGGACACATTCAAGATGGGTGTTAGTCCTTTTGCACTCATGGTTGCGTTCATGGCGCGGAAGGATAGCACGAAGAGACGTGACCGAGAGCCGAGGATCGGGGACAGGAGTTGCGTCACGATCTCAGATCAATGCGGTTTGAAGGTCTTCCCGGTCTCAATCAGGGTCTTCAGGCGAGAAAGAATACGCGGCCATCCATCGGCGCAGGCAGAGTAAGTGGGGTCATCTTCGGCCCACTCGTCGTGCGTCACGGTTACTTTCGTGGCTTCGGTCTCAGGCACCAGTTCGATCGTTGCGCAGGAAGCCTTATCATTTTGGCCCATTGCGAAGGTGTACTGAAAGACTTTTGGTGGCTCAAACCGCAAGACCTTCCCTCGAACGAAGGTCATGACCTTACCATCGGGACCCGTGCCCACCCAGGCGAGCGGGCCGCCAGGCGTAAAGTCTGCCTGCAGCTCAGCGCCCGAGAAGATAATGCGGTTCGACTCCTGCGACACAAAACCCTCCCACACCTTCTCCGGAGTGGCGGCGATGTAGAACACATATTTAAGTGGTGCTTGATTCGCCATGATGGCTCCTAAGCCTGCTGCTGGGGCAATTCCGAGGAAAAGTCGTAGAAGACGCGCAGTTGATTGCCATCCAGATCGGCGACTCGGAACTCCCGCAGGTGCCAGGGTTTATCTTCAGGCTCAGCAAGGATCTTTGCTCCGGCCTCGCGCCATCGTTGGTACAGTTCGTCGACCTCGTGCTTGCTCTCTAGATTGAGCCAGACCATGCCGTTGCCGCCGGTGCCGTCGTGTTGGTGGAACGGCGCGTTCGTCAGGAACAGACGGCACTCCCCCTGCGAGATGCCCCCGATTCCGCCCTGGTCGTTCCCCCAGTCGAAGTGAAACCCGAGCACCTTGACGTAATACTCGGCGGCCTTCTCAACATTGGTAACCGGGATTTCTGGAACAGCCTTGGGGAGGTGGGTGAGCATGCTCTGCAGCTTACACCAATTTGGCGCCAAAGGTTCCGTACGGCAGGTAACCACCTTAATCAGATGACTTTATCGATTAGAACTGGACAAACCAAGCTCCCCGATGTAGAACGGTCGAGGTGCATGTCATGAAGCACACGACTGGCGGGGGATTGGTTGCGATATTCGCTTTCGTCGTTAGGTTTGCGTTGCCGCTCCCTTTCGCTCTGGACATCTACGTCCATGACAGATATCTCGCCGTTCCGCTTCGCATTGTCAGTTTCTGGGTGCTACTCGTGATAGCAGCGGCATGGCTATGGATCGCGGCCTTCCGGTTCATCCGGCACGCTGGAGCCTAATGACAGACTCAATTTGCGCCCCTAGTGGTTCTCGCGTTCCGCTACGGGGGCAACAAATGGAAATGCCTTTCAACCCGCTTGGTGACAACCCGGAGGGGCCGATCCCTCCGGCTGACCCCGCGGACCTTCGGAGCGTGTGGAAAATGCAACGCGAAGTTCAAGCGAGTAGCCCCGGAAAAAATGTCGTCATTAGCGTCGAAATGTACGAGCGTGTGTGCAGCCTTGGAGCAAACATCGGGGCAGTATGGTTCAGGACTTCGCTTATTGGAGTATTGGAGATGCTCGGAATGCTCAAACCTTGGATAAACGAAGGAGTGGTCGCCGATGCCGTCTTCCAGGTTGCCGCAACTTTTTCCGTGAACGGAATGGCAATAGGTGTTCCACGGGAAGGACTTCCGTTCGACGTACAGGAATTTATCTCGCAAGTTGCTGCGTCTGCAGGCTAAGTCCTGACTTGCCTGAACAGCAGAGGCTCGCGAAAGCGCCATTTAAAATCAGAAGTTTCGATTTTGGATGACGCCATAATTCCCGCTTGTTGACCGGCCGTCTACATCTATATCGCTGCAGCAATCTCCCAAACTCAGCCCAACGGAGACCGCTAAGGAGCTACTCATGTTGAAAGATGCCCCGATTCAAGCTTATATCCCAGCGTCGAACATCATACGGGCGAGGAAATTCTACGAGGAGGTCATTGGCCTTCATCCTAAAGCAGAATACGCAGGAGGCGTAGTCTATGAATGCGGAGGCGCCAGCGTATTCATGTATCCAACACCCAACGCTGGCACATCGAAGGCCAGCCAAGCATTCTGGCAGGTGAAGGACGTGGAAGTGGAGGTGGCCGATCTGAAGTCGCGAGGCGTAAAGTTCGAAGAATACGATATGCCATCCGGAAAAATGAAAAACAGCATCGCAACTGCCGGCGGTGCGAAGACCGCCTGGTTCAAGGATACGGAGGGAAATATTCTGGCCGTCAGCCAAAGGCTGTAATGGATTGCCCTTCCCCTTTCTCGAGGTAAAGCGCACTCCAAACACGTTGAAGCAAGGACAATCTTTCCTCTTCTCCTGATATGCTGTGCGGCGCGAGCGCGAGTTTTCATCACGGGGCGCCTCACCAATTAGAATTCTGGCGCACTCAGAATACGCAAGAGGAAACAAATGAAAGAGCCAGCCTCGAAGTGTCTTGGGGAGAAATTTCCCCTACCTACAAATACGGGGGTTGTCGACAAGCCCCTTTGTTTGAAGATAGGTTGCTTCGCGGCCCTTCTGTTGCTTTTTTCGCCTTGGACGCGAGCGCAAACAAAAAAGCAGCGTTCTGTTGCTGGCGAGACTGCAGGAGAGCGGCGCGGGACGCTGAACCTGGAAGCGGCGCGCTCGAATCCGCTGCAACTGCGCAATGTGCTGAAGAAAATGCCCAAGGGCGCCGACCTACACAACCATTTGAGCGGCGCGGTGTACGCGGAATCGTGGATTCGCGCGGCGACGGAAGACCAGCTGTGTGTGAATCTCGCTTCCCTTTCCTTTGCCAAATCGAAGACTGCAACGAGTTGCGGGGGCAGCGAAGTCGCAGCGGCCAATGCATACAGGGGCCCGGGTCCTATTGATGTGCCGGCGGGCAGTCCTTATGCCCAAAGCGGCCAGCACCTCTACGACGCATTGATCGATGCGTTCTCGATGCGCGGCTTTGTTCCTTCTCCTGGCGTAACCGCGCACGATCACTTTTTCGACGCGTTCGCAAAATTTGGAGGGACAAGCCACCGCCATCTCGGCGAATGGCTCGACGAAGTTGCGACGCGCGCGGATTCGCAAAACGAACAATATCTCGAGTTGATGCACACGCCGGAGTTTGGGCACGCCGCGTCAATTGCCGCGGAAATCGGTTGGCAGGAAGACCTTGGCCAGTTTCGCGAGGCGTTATTGGCTCGCGGTTTGCGCGATGAAGTCGCCACTGCTAAAGCGCAGATTGATGAAGCAGATTCACTGCGACGGCAGAGGGAACATTGTGGGCAGACGGATGCGTCTTCCGCCTGCCGCGTGGAGATTCGCTATCTTTGCCAGGTGCTGCGGGGATTTCCGAAACAGCAGGTGTTTGCGCAAACCGTGCTGTGCTTTGAGACCGCCGCGGCAGACCCGCGTTTTGTCGGCATTAATTTTGTCATGCCGGAAGACGGGTACATTTCGATGTCCGACTATGCCCTGCACATGCGCGCGATCGCTTTTTTGCGCAAGCTCTATCCGAAGATTCATTTGACCCTCCACGCGGGCGAGCTGGCGCCGGGCCTCGTGACTTATGAAGGACTTTGCTGCCACATCCGGCTTGCGGTTGAAGAAGCGAAAGCCGAGCGTATCGGGCACGGCGTGGACATCATGTATGAAAACCACCCTCATGAATTGCTGAAACAAATGACCCGCAATCACGTGATGGTGGAAATCAGCCTGACCAGCAATGACGTCATCCTCGGCGTGAGCGGAAAGGAGCACCCGTTTCCGCTTTATCGGCAATTCGGCGTGCCCGTCGCGCTGGCAACGGATGATGAAGGCGTTTCGCGGATCGACTTGACCCACGAATATGTCCGCGCAGTCCAAACTTATAGGTTAAGCTACCGCGACCTCAAGCAGATGGTGCGTACGGGCTTGGAACACATTTTCCTGCCGGGAGAAAGCCTGTGGCGCGCACCGGATAACTTCACGCAAGCCGTTTCTGCGTGCGCGAAAGATTCTCTTGGAAGGGAGAAACCTTCTTCGGCATGCAGCGCTTTCCTGAAGTCCAGCGAGAAGGCCGTGCAACAATGGGAACTGGAGTGGCGCTTCCGTCAATTCGAATCCGAATTGTAATTTCACTGCGTTGCGTGTTTCATGAAATGACTTTGAGCGATGAGAAACGTTCTTGCAGGCGCTGGGCTTTCTCAGGAAAATAGTTCAGGCAAACAATCCCAGACCGCGTACATCTCAATAGGCATCAAACCGCGAGAGGGGGCTACGGTATGAAACGCAAGACCGTATTCGTGGGTTTGCTCATCATCCTCAGTATCCCATCATGCCTGAGGGCACAGACGGCTTCGATTGGAGGCACGGTTACTGATCCATCAGGAGCCGCGCTCTCCCGCGCGAAGATCACTGCAGTAGAGGTATCCACGGGAGTATCAAGGTCTGCGGAGACGGACGAATCAGGCGTTTACCGGCTAACCAATCTGAACCCGGGCGTATACGACATCCGTTTCGAGCATGCCAGTTTCAACCCATTTTTGTATTCTGAGATTCCCCTCAGCGTGGACCAGGTTTTGACGTTAAACGTTAAATTATCTCTCGGGCCAGAGCGGCAAGTGATCCGCGTAACAGCTGAATCTGTGCCGCCCATTGACTTGAATGACGCGCAAGTCGGGAATCTCGTAGACAGCCGGCAGATTCAGGAATTGCCGATGATTTTGCGGGATCCCTATCAACTCGTTCTGCTCTCTCCCAGCGTGACGCAGTCCAACACACTTTTCAGCGGATATTCGGTGAACGGTTCCCGCGAGCGCAGCAACAATTTCATGCTGGATGGCGCGGATAACAACGACCCGGACATGGGCGGTTTCCCCGCGGGGCTGAGCCGGCTGAACCCGGAGAACACGCAGGAATTTCGCGTGCTTACGAACAACTATCTGCCGGAATTTGGCCGCAACAGCGGCGCCATCATCGACATTGTCACTAAGCAGGGTATCAACAATTTTCATGGCGGCATTTACTGGTTCGGACGCTACACGGCGCTTTCTACAAAAGACTTTTTCGCGCAAGACCGCAATCAGGATCCGTTTGTGCGCAATCAAGCCGGCTATTCCGTGAGCGGGCCGATTCAGAAAACCAAGACTTTCTTCTTCGCGAACGAAGAAGTTTGGAGATTCAGCACGACGCTTTTGAAAACGAGCATCGTCCCTACAGCGGCCTTCAAGAACGGAGTTTTCACTTACACGAGCCAAGGGCAATCGGCGAATGTCGACGTAAGCACGCCCACTTCTCCAAACAACGGCACCAACTTCGGTGCTGGAGGGCTGCCTCTCGATCCGCTGATGCAGCAAGTCTTCGCCGTTTACCCGAATCCTAACGGAACCATCCTGGACGGCGCCCGCGGCCTGCTTCATTTCCCCAGCCATTCGGTGGTGAACTCTAACAACGTGACCGGGCGCATTGATCATGACTTTTCCGAGCAGGCCGTTCTATCGCTGCGATACACGTTCAACCAGTATTCGGACTCCAACTATCAGCACGAAGACTTTCTCTCTGGAATCGGCGGAGTTTCTACAAAGCAGCACAATCACAACCTCACCGCGCGATTGACTTCCACAGCCGCAACGGGACTCATCAACGAATTGCACTTGGCATTCAACCGCCTGGAATTCCCGCTGACTTGCACGGGCACGAGTCTCTTTGACGGCCTGAACAGCGGTGCGTTTGTGGACAGCGTTGGCCGGGGCTTTGATGTTCCGCTGACGGGCAGTCTCGCCGGCTTTGGCTGCATTTTTCTTGGCGACACCAGCGGCTCGACGCGCAACGCCGGAACGTACGTGGCGGGGGACAATATCTCCTGGGTGCGAGGCCGCCACACTTTGAAGACCGGCGGCGAATATCGAGGCGTTTACTCCAATAGCTCGAACAATTTCGCTTCGCGAACGATTACGGACTCAGGGGTGTTCTCCAGTTTCGGCATTCCTTCGACAACAGGCACGGGTTTCGAGCCTAATTCGTGCGCTCCTCAGCAAATCCTGGCATGCGTGACCCTGCAGAATCTGGTCTGGCAGCTCTTTGGCGGTATTGATTTCGAGACGCAGGCGCAATTCTTTGATAATTCCGGAACGCGTACTGCCACGGACGAACGCGGGTTCCGGCAGCGGGAATTCGCCGCCTATGCGCAGGATTCGTACAAAATCATTCCGAATCTGACGTTCAGTTATGGTGTACGTTACGAATTTTTTGGCGTTCCCGTGGAAGTGCAGAACCGGTTGTCGACGCTCACGGTTTCGCCCGACGGAGCGGGACCGTCTACGTTCACCCAAGTCGGAGAGGGAGCGGGAAGAACTCCTCTCTATCAGGATGATTGGAAGGACATCGAGCCGCGCGCTTCTGTGGCGTGGGACCCATTCCGGACAGGGAAGACTTCCATCCGCGCGGGCTATGGCCTCTATCATGATCGCGTTTTCGGTCAACTTGCTAGCCTGCTACGCGGCGATCCGCCGTTCCAGATGTTGGAAACGCAAATATGCCCGGGCTTTTTTGTTGGGGCATTTCAAGCTTGCACTCTTTCGGCACAGACGCCGCTGGCCACATTCCAAGATTCGCCGACCGTAAACAATTGCCCGCCACCGGGACAGCCTTGCTCGCCTATTCTTCCTTTCTTAGTGGATCCGCGTTTGCGCACGCCGTATTCACAGAGCTGGAGCGCAGGTATTCAAATTGAGCCTTATCCAAGTTTGTTGCTGGAAGCCAATTACGTGGGATCGAAAGGGACTCGTCTGTTGCGGCTCGTGGATGGAAATCCGCCTCAACCTGCTCTCGTCTCACAGTTAGAGGCTTTCTGCATTCCTTCAAACCCACAGAACATGGGGTTCAACACTCCCACGGGCCAGTGCGATCAAAGCACCCTGCAATTTGCAAATCTCTGGCTTGGCGCAAACAACGGCTCCCTGCCCTTTCCCGCAACAAACAATACCGCTTTTCTTCAAGCGGAATTCTTCAAAGGCATCTCGAATTCTGTCTATCACGCGATGCAGTTGAACATCACGAAACGGCTTTCTCACGGTTTTGCGATTCAGGGCGCGTATACGTACTCGCATGCCATTGATGACGGAGCGGATCCGCTTATTCCGATCAACAACAATATTCTCTTTCCGCCTTATCCCAGGGATTCTTTTAACTTGAGAGCAGAGCGCGGGAATTCCGAATTCGACGTCACGCACCGCCTGGCGGTGAACTATTCCTGGCAACTCCCCTTCACACGTAAGGATCACTCGCACGGGGCGGCCACAAATCTGCTCGCGAGCGGCTGGACCGTGTCAGGAATTACGACCGTGTCGAGTGGCCTGCCTTTTGACATTTTCACTCCGGTAGACACGCAACATACGGGGCTGGTTTCGCGGCCGGATCTAAACAAAGGCGTGACCGTTCCGCCGAGCAGCGACCCACGCACTCAAACGGGCCCATCCCTCGCACTATTTTCTATTCCGGCGTTCGGCTCTGGCGGGAATCTGGGGCGCAATCATTTTCGTGGGCCGGGCATCAACAACTCCGATGCGGTTCTGAACAAGCGGGTGGGGATTCACGAGCGCGTGAAGCTGGATATGCGGTTCGAATTCTACAACCTCTTCAACCGCGTGCAGTTCACACAAGCGGATAATCTTCTAGCGGATGGGGCTGTCTTTGGGCACTCGACTTCGGAAACATTTCGCCCCGACTTCACTACGGGAGCGCGGCAAATTCAGTTGGGAATGAAGCTAAGTTTTTGAATTGCGTTAGGTTTAGTTGGGTACTTACTTACCGGCCATCCCCCGCATTTCCAAGTGTGTCCGGCTTCGTTACAGAGTCTGTTGCTGCCGTTCCTGTGATCAACCGTGCGCCGCGGCTGAAAGTGAGATATTCGAACCCCCACTGAATAAAAACCAAAATGCGGCTTTGAAATTCCACGATGTACATTAAGTGAACAAAAAGCCAGATGAGCCACGCAGGCCACCCGGAAATGTGCACGCCAAAGATATTGGCGACGGCAGCGGCACGGCCGATGACTGCCATGTCCCCTTTATTGAAATAGTGAAACGGACGAGGGGGCTGCTTCCCTTCCACGCGCGCGCGAGTCGTTTTTGCAGCATACGCACCGCCCTGCATGGCAACTTGCGCGACCCCTGGGAGCGGCTTTCCTTTTTCGTCAACGGCGTAGGCCAAATCGCCGATGATAAAAATGTCGGGATAATTCGGGATCGTCAGGTCTGGCCGCACTTTAATGCGGCCGCTGCGATCGGTTTCTGCTTTGGTCCGCTGAGCGAGTTTTTCGCCGAAGGGTGTGTTGGTCACGCCGCCTGCCCAGATGACCGTGCGGGCAGCCAGCGATTCGGTGGTATCTCCGCGTTTAAAGGTCACACCTTGTGCGTCAATATTGGTGACCATGACCCCCTTGATGACTTCCACGCCCAAACGGGTGAGGAGTTTCTCTGCTTTAGCGGACAGATCCTCCGGATAAGGGCCGAGAACGCGCCGCGCTCCTTCCAGTAAAAGAATGCGCGCATCTTGCGGATGAATCTTTCGAAAATCGTGGCGCAACGTTTCGTTCGCAATCTCCGCTAATGCTCCGGAAAGCTCGAGTCCCGTGGCACCCGCGCCGACGATAACGAACGTCAGCCACGCTCGCGCTTCTTCTTCCGTGGCGGCGCGCTCGGCCCGTTCGAAAGCGTACAAAATCTTGTGGCGGATGGCGGTCGCTTCTTCGACGGATTTGAGGCTTGGCGCCAACTGGCGCCATGCATCATTGCCGTAATACGAAGTTTGCGAGCCGGTCGCTACGATCAAGGAATCGTAGAAGTAAGTATCTCCGTCGCGCAGAATGACTCGTTTCGCTTCCGGGTCAACGTCCACGGCCTCCCCGAGAAGGACGCTCGCATTTTTCTGGCGGCTCAAGACGCTTCGCAGGGGCGCCGCAATTTCTCCCGGAGAGAGGGAGCCGGTGGCCACCTGATAGAGTAGCGGCTGAAACAAATGAAAATTCCGACGGTCGATAAGCGTCACTTCGACCGGAGCGCGCTTCAATTTTTGCGCGGCAGCCAATCCGCCA
>DATEGO010000076.1:0-60668 GCA_035280065.1 Candidatus Acidiferrum sp. | reverse complement strand
TGAGAAATGCGATTTGCTGAAAGCTCGGGTGATAATCTACGCCTATAATCATCATGTCCGACTCCTTCCTCCCGAGCCTCTGGTCGTCAATCAACCAAAGTCTACTCGGGTCAAGGAGTCGGCATTGTTATGCAATCATGTCGATCCCACCCGGCCAACAAGGGGATGGCGTACAGCGTGGCGCAATGCCCTCAAGCAAGCAGGCTTTCACTGCCGGTTCCATGACTTGCGACATACCGCTATTACGAAGTTAGCCGAAGGGCAGGCGTCTGACATGACGATTATGGGCATCGCTGGCCACGTTTCGAAGAAGATGCTAGAGCGCTACAGCCACATCAGGATGACAGCGAAGAGGGCAGCCTTGGACGCTATCGCGCAAGGACCAGATCTTGCGGTTTCTGGGGTAAGTGTGCACCAGAATGTGCACCAACTTCAGGATGATGTTTTGGACGATTCCTCTAAGCCATTGAATTAAATGGTCGGGACGGCGAGATTTGAACTCGCGACCTCACGCACCCCAAGCGTGCGCGCTACCAGGCTGCGCTACGTCCCGACGGGTAAACCTGACAGCGACGCGGCAACTTCGAGAGGGCCGAGTCGCGGTAGCTTCTGCACTCACAAGGCTATCACCGGCGTTCGAGAAGCGTCAAGAAAGCGTGCAGCGCGTCGCGCAGATCGAGCAGCATTCTGCGGCTGAGCAGTTGCGACCCGCCGTCGCCGGAATGATTCGTGCCGCGGTGCGCAGAGTCGTCAGCGCCTTTCTCGCGGAGATGGCGGCGTGCGCCGGCAATGGTGTAACCCTCGTCGTAGAGCAGCCGCTTGATGCGGAAGACCATGTCCACATCCTGCTGGCGGTAGACGCGGCGGCCCGCATCGTCCTTGGTCGGCTGGAGCTGTGGAATTTCCGACTCCCAATAGCGCAGCACAAACGGTTTCAGGTCGGCGAGACGGCTGACCTCGCCAATGGTATAGAGGCGCTCTTCGGTGGCGGTTTTTGAGGCGGTGACGTTGCCTGCCATGCTCCTCCCCAGTCGGAAATCCCTCGCGCTCCTCGCCGGATCCGCTCAGGATAAAGGGGACGCCGCTATCGTAGCAGTTTGCGCATCATTCCTGTAGAGGGGACTGCGGGCGGTCATGGTCATTTGTCACTGCGAGAGGCCGCGCGGGCGCGCTTTTCACGCTTGCGGAGGCGCTGCACAAACCGCACTGGCGTGCCCGTGAAATCGAATTTCGCGCGAAGCTGGTTTTCGAGGAACCGCTCATAACTGAAGTGCAGCGGCATTTTTTGATTGGTGAAGAGCAGAAACGTGGGCGGAGCGGCTTTTGCCTGCGTGACGTAGTAGATGCGCACCGGCCTCGATTTCGGCGTCGAGCCACGCTGGAGATCCACTTCGTGCTTGAGCCAGTCGTTCAACGCGGGCGTGGGAATGCGGCGTCGGCGCGCGTCGGCGCATTGGTTGATCAAGGGAAATAGTTTCTCGGCGCGCTCACCGGTCTGCGCCGAAAGAAAAACGATCGGCGCGTAGCTTAAAAATTTCAGTTTTGCGCGAATCATTTTTTCATAGTCGAACATCAATTTGCCGGGGTCGACACTCACTGAATTGCGATTCTCGCTCGCAATTCGCTTGGAGTTCCCTTTGGCGGTGGCCCCGTCAGGTAACGCCGCATTGCGCGCGGCAACGAGCGCAAGATCCCATTTGTTAACCACGAGAACTACGGAGCGGCCCGACTCTTCCGCGTATCCAGCAATCGTCGCGTCGCCTTGTGTGACGCCTTGCTCGCCATCAATGACGAGCAACGCCACATCGCAGCGCTCCAGACCGCGCCGCGCCATCACCACGCTGAGTTTCTCCGCAACCAGCTTGGTCTTGCCTTTGCGGCGAATCCCTGCGGTATCCACGAAGCGGTAATCGCGCCCGCCCCGCGCAATTTCTGTGTCCACGTTGTCGATCGTGGTGCCGGGAATGGGCGAAACGATAGAGCGTTCCTCGCCTACGAGGCGGTTCAGCAACGTGGACTTGCCGACATTAGGTCGGCCAATGATGGCAACCTCTATGGGTGTGGCTTCCGCGTCGTCCGAAGCCTCCCCCTCCGAGCCTGCCTCCAACGCTGCTGCGGTCTGTTTCCCTTGTAAGGGCGCAGCATGCGGCGCCCGAGCCGCGTCACAACCTCCCGGGAAAAATTGTGCAAGGGCGTGGTCGAGGAGATCATCAACGCCCGTTCCGTGTTCCGCGGTGATGGGAAAAACCGGGACGCCAAGCGTATGAAACGGCGCGGCGTGAGCTTCCTGCGAAGGCGAATCCACTTTGTTAACGGCAAGGACGAACGGTTTCCCCGTGGCACGCAAGAGCCGCGCCAATTCTTCATCGAGAGGAGTCAGCCCGGCCTGGCTGTCCACCACAAGAACCAGCAGCGCTGCGTTTTTGATGGCCACCTGCGCCTGGCGAAAAATCTCCTGCGGAATGAGCGCCTTTTCGTCGGGAATGATGCCGCCCGTGTCCACGACTTCCAAAGTTTTGCCGCGCCATTCCGCTTTGCCATAAATGCGGTCGCGTGTAATACCAGGCTCATTCGTGACAATAGACCGGCGCGTGCCGGTCAAACGGTTGAACAGCGTGGACTTGCCTACATTGGGTCGTCCAACAATCACCAGAGATGGCCGTCGCGCAGTCATAAATTTGAGCTGTTGTGCAATCTTCCAATCTACCGCATCCCAGCTGATGTCGACACCAGGGCACATACTACTCTTTCAGAATGCTGGGAGGGCCTTCGGGGTCGGGCTTATCCAGAAAGGCCGTTCTGCCCCGGCTCAACCGAGGGCTATGACACCGGCTACCCAGCACAAAATGCCCAGACTAACTACCACAGTGCGTAGCATGCCCGAATGGCACTTTAGCGATCAGCAAATTCAGCAGGAAGCCAAGATCAAGCAGCCAAACCCCAATCTATACCGTCCGGGTTTTCGAGAACAAGATCGGCATCGACTCCTCGGTCGAGTTCTTGCTGACGTCGCTGCCATCTTTGCCGCCAATTGCCCATCAAATCTCCTCAATTTTGCCGCAGTCTTCGCTATAACTTAAAAGCCCGAGTAGGTTTGGCGGCGGAGGAACTGCCCCGAGCCAGGCCGGCCGACGAATTTGCCAAAGTCAATAACCGCGCGGCCGCGCGAGAAAACGGTCTTGGGTGCGCCCTTAATCTTGATGCCCTCGAACATGGAATAGTCCACGCGCATGTGATGCGTTTTGGCGCTGATGACTTCTTCATGGTTGGGATCGAAAAGGACGAGGTCGGCATCCGAGCCGACGGCGATGGTGCCTTTGCGGGGGTAAAGGCCAAAAAGTTTCGCAGGCGCAGTCGAGACGAGCTGAACAAACCGGTTCGGCGAAAAATGTTTGCCGTGGACGCCGCCAGTGTAAACGAGGCTAAGCCGGTGCTCGATGCCGGGGCCGCCGTTAGGAATCTTGGTGAAGTCGTCCTTGCCCAGTTCTTTCTGCTCCTTGAAACAAAACGGACAGTGGTCCGTGGAGACAACCTGTAGCGTGTCTTTCGCGAGCCCCTGCCAAAGTTTTTCCTGATTCCATTTTTCCCGGAGCGGCGGAGTAAAAACATACTTCGCGCCCTCAAAGCCGGGCACTTCCATATTTTCAAGCGACAGATACAAATATTGCGGACAAGTTTCCGCGTAAGCAGGTATGCCGCGGTCGCGCGCTTCCCGGACCTTCTCAAGCGCGTCGTTGCAAGAGAGATGCACGATGTAAACGGGTGCGCCGGCCATTTCCGCGAGTGCTATGGCGCGGGCCGTCGCTTCGGCTTCGGCGGTGGTCGGGCGAGTGAGCGCGTGATACTTCGGCGCGCGTTTTCCTTCGGCAAGTGCTTGCTGGATGATCACATCAATGGCCCCGCCATTTTCGGCGTGCATGCAGATAAGTCCGTTATGCGCCGCGGCCTGCCGCATTGCTTTGAAAATCGTCGCGTCGTCGAGCATGAACACGCCCGGATAAGCCATAAATAGCTTGAAGCTGGTCACACCATCGCGGATAAGCTGGCCCATCTCTTCAAGCTGTGCCGAGCCGAGATCCGTAATGATGCAGTGGAACGCGTAGTCCGTGACGGCTTTGTCGTGAGCCTTTTTCATCCAGGTGTCGAACGCCTGCCGCAGCGACTGGCCTTTGTACTGGATGGCGAAGTCAATCAGCGTTGTGGTGCCCCCAAACGCCGCTGCAATCGTGCCCGTCTCGAAGTCGTCAGCGCTGGTTGTGCCGCCAAAGGGCATGTCGAGGTGCGTGTGTACGTCAATGCCGCCGGGAATCAGCAGCAGCCCGGTAGCATCAATGATGCGTCCGGCGTTCTCGTTCGGAAGCTGCGCCGCAATCGCACTGATGCGGTCGCCGCTAATACCTACGTCCGCGCGATACGTGTCCACGGCGGTAACAACCGTGGCGTTGCGGATCACTGTGTCAAAGCGCATGAGGATTCCTCAGGGGGAGACTATACACCACGAGTGACTTACGATTCCTAAGGCATCATGGACGGGATGTTACTTGCTCAGTGCTTGCGGCGTGAACCGGCACCGCCTCATGCCTTACGCTTGCTGCTGCGCCAGGGGCCTTGAGAGGAGGGTCATGACTCACTTCTCCGCTGCGTAAAAGTAGTAGTCCGCCGAGTACGGGCTTCTGGATTCCTGGCCAACCTTGGACGCATCGCAAGTATTCGCGTTTGGCGCCACTCCCCCATCGTATTGATGCGCTGAATACTCGTCACACGCGTCAAAACACCTTGTCCCGCGTGGCTCGCGGCAGTCAGCAGTAACCACGGAATAGCATCCGGCTTGGGAGCATCTTGTTTGGCGGCCACTTTCCCGACGACTTCGCTACGGTCAATATGTTTCCACGTCGGTCCGGCAGAATGGTGGATGATCTTCTTTCCGGTCGAATCCGTAAGGTCCGCCTCCGGCGCCTTGAACGTCCACGCAAAAGGAGGGTTCGTTCCCGCCTGGCACACGTAGACTTGCACGCCCGTTGCGTGTCCCACCAGGATCACTTTTTCTCCCGGGGGCGCTTTGATGGCATCCGGCACATCGGGCCGCGCTATATCGCTTCCATTCAGCGCGAACGTGATTCCCACTGCCAACCATGTCACAAGGACTTTGCTCATTTTCGTTTCCCCCGGGTCGCGTAATTCAGAGCACAGCGCAGGAGTTACTTTTCCTTTCCCATTTTGTGGAGCCGCCGTCCTGCCGAGGCACGAAGGGCCGGCGTCTTTTTTTTTGTAGTGGCGGGTCTTGAGACCCGCAGATTCTTCCTACCCCAACGATGACCAATGTTGTAACGTATTTCCTGCCTGCCACCAATCCATTAAAGGGCCCAAAAATGACCATTGACCAGCCTCCTCCAAGGCGCAGGCGCCTTCTTCCCGCCCTTTGCTTAATCTCACTTGTCGGTCCCTCCGCCATGGTCCCCGCCGCCAAAGCTCAAGTCCGCCCGGGCGATTTCGATGTCTCCGACGGAAAGATTCAGAGCGCCAAGGGGCACCGTCTGTCTGTTTCCTCGAAAGAAATGCGCGCCACTCTCAAATTCACCACCGAGCAAGCCGCCACCGTGAAGTTCACCTATCTTGGCCCCACCAAGGAGGTCGCCCATTTGGGCAGCGGAGAGGTCCCGAGCCAATTCGGCATCAAGCTTCGCGCGCAAAACGACTGCAACGTCATCAATGTCATGTGGCACTTTGCGCCCGATCAAAAGATTGCCGTCTCCATCAAACGCAACCCCGGCAAACGCACCCACGCCGAGTGCCTCGACCGCGGCTACCTCAATAACCTCAAGCCCCGCCTCTCGGACGCTCCCCCGCCCGTCGAGCCCAACCAGCCCCATGTCCTGACCGCCACCATGAGCGGCTCCGACCTGTCCGTAACTGCCGACAACAAACTCGTCTGGTGGGGTGACCTCGGCCCCATCGCCAGCGCCTTGCGCGGCCCCATAGGCCTCCGCAGCGACAACGCCCGCCTCCTCTTCGACTTCCTCGTCAACCGCTAACGCCGCCTCCTCGCTTCAGCCCGACCCCGCAGGCCTTGCCGCCCCGGCACGCCCCGAGCAAGAAGGGAGGTCCCACAATCGAAGTCAGCGGCGGTAGTGAGGCAGGATCTTGTGCTTGTAAACCTCGAGGGTTTGTTCTTCCTCGCCGGACATTAAATAGATGTTGAATTGGGTGACCCCGGCCTGGCGGAGGCGCTCAAGTTTTTTGCGGTGGTCGTCGGGCGACCCGAGGACGCAGAAGCGGTCCACGACTTCATCGCTAACGAAATCGGCGTTGTCGCTGCCGACTTCGCAGTGATGGTGATAGTCGTACTTGCCGCGGTCGCTCACGTAGGAAGTGAGCGCGGGAGGCAGCTCTTCGGGCTTGTATTTGGAAATGAGGTCCATCACGTGATTGGAGACCAGCGCGGGGAACCAACGAACATGCTCGCGCGCAGCTTTCAGGTCATCAGAAGGCCAGACCGGCGCGGCGGCCATGACCTCGATTTTGGAGAAGTCGCGGCCGCTTTCTTTCGCGCCCTCGCGGACGAAGCCGAGGCACCATTCGATGAGGTCAGGATCGGCGAACTGGAGAATCACGCCATCGCCGATGCGCCCCGCAGTGCGCAAAGCTTTTGGGCCGTAGCCGGCGACCCAGACGCGGGGAACTTCGCCGCTGGCCCATTGAAATTCTGTCGGAATGCCGTCGAGGTCGACGGTCTTGCCGGCGTTGAGGTTGCGAAAGACGCGGACAAATTCTTCGAGGGTTTCGAGGGTCGTAGGTTTTTTGCCAAGGACGCGGCGAGAGCTGTCGCCACGGCCGATGCCAAGTTCCATGCGGCCATGCGAAGCCAGATTGAGAGTAGCAAAAAGACTGGCGGAGACGGTGACATCGCGAACGGCGGGATTCGTGACACAGGTGCCGAGGTGCATGTTTTTGGTATTGGCGGCCATTAAAGTGAGGAGCGGGAACGGATCTTTCCACAGGACGTGGGAGTCAAAAATCCAGCCGTAGGAGAAGCCGGAAGCTTCGGCCTGCTCCGTAAGGCTGAGGATGCGATTGATCGAGATGTCAGGTTTGATCGTGATGCCAAAGTCCATGGAAAGGCTCCGTGACTAGTGACTCGTGACTGGCGATTCTTGAAAAATCTTTCCGCGGCGCGCTAGCGCGAAATAGACCACAAAGCTGACGAAGAACCCAACGAACCAGGCGTAATCGTAGAGTGGGCGCAACGCCCGAACCACGAGGCCAATGAAGGCGACTGCAGCACCTGCCGCTAGCGCAGCAACACCGGTCCAATGGAAGCCGCGCGAGTATTCGTACTGGCCGTTGCGGCGATAAAGATCCTCGGGGGCGAGAATCTTCTTGTGCACAACGAAGTAGTCACAGATGAGGACTCCGGCGATGGGGCCGAGAAAGCCCGAATAACCGACGAGCCAGGTGAAAATGTAGCTGCCATAGCTGGCGAGGAGCTTCCAGGGCTGCATCAATAGACCCACGACGGCGGTAAGGAGGCCGCCGGTGCGAAAACTGATGCGGCGCGGAGAAAGATTGGAGAAGTCGTTGGCGGGGGAGACGACATTGGCGGCGACGTTGACGTTAAGCGTGGCCATCAGTAGCGCGACCATGGCGAGCACGACGGCCCAAGGATTGCCGAGGCGCGCGAGGACTTTGACCGGGTCCCAGATGGCTTCGCCGAAGATGATCATGGTGGCGGAAGTGACGGCGATGCCGATGAAAGAATAAAAGGTCATGGTGGCGGGGAGGCCGAGGGCTTGGCCGACCATCTGATCGCGCTGGCTGCGGGCGTAGCGAGTGAAATCGGGAATGTTCAGCGAAACGGTAGCCCAGAAGCCGACTACTCCCGTGAGCGAGGGAACGAAGAAGCGAAAGAATTCCCTGAAAGACTGAAATTTCGAGGGCGTTGACAGCATAGGGCCAAAGCCGCCGGCCTTGTTGCGCGCCCAAAGCAGCAAGGCCAGTCCTATGAGAAGTAGGAACGGCGCGGAGATGCCTTGCAGGAAGCGGATGGTTTCGATGCCACGCAGAATCACGAAAACGTTGAGGAGCCAGAAGAGGGCGAAACAAACGGCCGCACCCGAGTAGAACTTCGCCCATGACGGCGCGAGGGCAACGATCATGGCGTTGATGGCTTCGCCGCCAATCCAGGTTTGAATGCCGAACCAGCCGCAGGCGACGAGAGCGCGAAGAATGGCCGGTATGTTGGCGCCGAGGACGCCAAACGAAGCGCGCGCAAAGACGGGAAAAGGGATACCGTACTGCGCGCCGGCGTGGGCGTTCAGAAGCATGGGAATCAATACGAGCACGTTGCCAAGAAAAACGGTGAAAAGCGCCTGGCTCCAGTTCATGCCGCCGGCGATCATGCCGCTGGCAAGCATGTAGGTGGGGATGTTCACGCTCATGGATATCCACAGGGCGGCGTAGTTGTAGGTGCTCCAGCGGCGGCCCGATGCTTCGACGGGGGCGAGGTCCTTGTTATAGAGGGAGCTCGACTGGATGGTTTCGACGGGCAGCATGTCCTAGTCGGCCGCTTCGCTGGAACCGCTCGATTCCGCGGCGCGAGTGCGCGTTATTTCACCATAGGTTTCGGGGCGGCGGTCGCGGAAAAACTGCCAAGTGTCGCGGACTTTCTGAATCTCATTGAGATCGAGGTCGGCGGAGAGCAGTTCGTCCTTGTCGCGGCTGGCTTGGGCAACAATTTTCCCGCGCGGATTGCAGAAATAGCTCTTCCCGTAGAATTCGCCAATCTTCCAGGGATGCTCAGTGCCGACGCGATTAATGGCGGCGACAAAATAAGCGTTAGCCACCGCGTGGGCGGGCTGCTCAAGTTCCCAGAGATATTCGGAGAGGCCCGCAACGGTGGCAGAGGGGTTGTAAACAATTTCCGCGCCATTGAGCCCGAGGCAGCGCGCGCCTTCCGGAAAATGCCGGTCGTAACAAATGTACACACCGACGCGAGCGTAGCGCGTATTGAAAACAGGATAGCCAGCGTTTCCCGGGGTGAAATAAAATTTCTCCCAGAATCCGGGATGGCAATGAGGAATGTGGTGCTTGCGATATTTGCCCAAATAACGTCCGTCAGCGTCAATGACCGCGGCGGTGTTGTAATAAACTCCGGTCATTTCGACTTCGTAGACCGGAACAATAAGAACCATCTGAAATTTTTTGGCGAGTTTTTGCATCAACGTAATGGTCGGGCCGTTAGGAACGTGTTCGGTGAGTTCATACCAGCGGGTTTCCTGCTCCGCGCAAAAATAAGGGCCGTAAAATAATTCCTGGAGACCGAGGATTTGTATTTTTTTCTTAGCGGCGCCCGCGATAAGGTCCTCGTGCTTGGCGATCATTTTCTTTTTTATGTCAGGAAGCGAAGATTTTTCCGGAGACCACTCGCAATGCGCCTGGATCAAGCCGCAACGAACCACGCTGGGCATGAGACACCTCCTGAGAAAAGCCGGGGAAAAGTCTACCTCTGGGGGGATTACCCTACAAGCTTCGGAGAGGAAGTTTTCGGGCAGGTAATTTTTCAGGGGGACTAGAGCTTTTTTACCCGGAAATAGCATGGAGTTTGTTGAAAACAAAGGGATTAAATATGGCGCAGAGGTTGCAATTCCATAGGCTGTGGGGGAGGCGAGCCGAGGATCCCTTTAGGGGATTGAGGGCTGGGCCGGTTCGCTTCTCCCCGATACTTTCGCTGCCGGTGAGCAGACTGCCTCTGAGACTCACCAAGCCACCCGAAGACACTCCCCAAAAATCGATAGAGCCGGCGAAAGTATGTCTGTCTCCGCTCGCGCAATCTACAAATCCAGGAGCTCGCGAAGCAACGAGAAGTTGACAGAAGAATCTTCCAGAAACAAACGAATCAGGCGTAGTAGACCCCGGTGGGGGAAATGAGGCCGCTCGCGCGCGGCTGGCGCGTCCGGTAATCGGCAAGAGTCAGGGCGAGCATGATGGCCAGCCAGAAAATGGCGCAAACGATGACGAGTTGCGTGCGCTTCGGGCTGTAGCGAGCGTGCATGAAGTAGAGAACGACCAGGGAGGCCTTCACCGAGGCGATGCCGAGGGCGATGACGATATTGAACTGGTGGAAATTCTGAAACGCGGCCCAAACCGTGAGGCTGGTGCCGACGATCAACACCAGGAAGATGGCGACGTAGATTTTCGGTGAAACGATGTGTTCGGAATGTTCAGACACGCGATGGCTCTCCCACTTTGCCTAACGATGCCGGTCAATTAGATATAACAATGGGAACAGGTAAATCCAGACGATATCGACGAAGTGCCAGTACAGCCCGATATTTTCAACGGGAGTGTTGTACTGCGGCGTGAAGCGGCCTCGCAGAGACTCCTTGATGAGCCAGAGAAGCAGGCCCGCGCCGACAATCATGTGAAGGGCATGCAGGCCGGTCATGGCGAAGTACAGCGAGAAATAAAGCTGCCCGTGGGACTGGATGTCCGGATCGGTAAGCGTGGCCTTGTGGAGTTCCTCCCTCTCGTTGGCAATTTCCTTCGGGTCATCCGTTGCGGTGGGATGGTCCACGCGATACCAAACGTCGAAGCTGCGGCCGGGGATGAGATGATGGTCGAATTTTTGCTTATATTCGACGACTTTGATACCGAGGAAGACAGTTCCCAAGGCGAGCGTGGCGATGAGGAAACCGGTGACCAACTGTTTCTTGCCGACCTGAGCGGACCAGACGGCCATGGCCATGGTCAAGCTGCTCATGATGAGGACGCCGGTGTTGATAGTGCCGAGCTTGATGTCCAGGGTATTGCTGCTGATGCCGAAGGCGGTGAAGTATTCGTGGCGGTTGATGGTGTAAGTCAGGAACATGCCGCCGAAGAACAGGACTTCCGTGACGAGAAAGATCCACATGCCGAGCGTAGCGGATTCCTTCTGCTGGTCAAGCGTTTGAAATTGCCCGTATAGTTCTCCGGTGCGATGCACGCGGCGCTCCTTATTCTGTTGGCCAGGGTCAAGCCCAGCCTCTACAAAACCGAAGACCAAAGCGAGCTGGAAACTTAGGCTTGGTCTTTACAAAATCTTTGCGCGGCGTCTTTGACCTAAACGCCTGAACCGTTGCTAACTGCCCAACGCCGGCTACAAGAGGACAGACTAGAGTCTGTCCTTAATCGTCGCCGTGAGCGGGGGCCAACGGCGCTCCCCCCGCGACCAAGCCAAGGTCCGGCCGATTCCGAAAATCGTAAGGCTCCCAATCCACCACGGGCGTAACGTGAAAGTTTTCCGTGGGCGGCGGCGAATCCGTTTTCCATTCGAGGCCCGTGGCCGGCCAGGGATTGGGACCAGCAACCTTGCCGTAGCGCATGGACCAAGTGAGGTAGCACATGGGTAGGAGGTAGCCGAGCGCCAGGATGGAAGCTCCCGCGGTGGAGAGCACATTGAGCACTTGAAACTCTGGCGGATAGCTGTGATAGCGGCGCGGCATACCGAGATACCCAAGAATAAATTGCGGGAAGAACGTCAAATTGAATCCAATGAAGAGGACGATAGCGGCAAACCGCGAAAGAGCTTTCGGATAGAGCCTGCCAGTAATCTTTGGCCACCAGAAATGAAGGCCGCCCACATAACCCATGACGGCGCCACCAACCATGATGTAGTGGAAATGCGCGATAACGAAATAGGTGTCGTGGATGTGAATGTCCAGGCCGAGGCAAGCGAGGAACAGGCCGGTGAGACCGCCAATCGTGAACAAACCGATGAAGCCGAGCGCATAGATCATGGGCGGGTCCCAAGAGATAGAACCCTTGTAAAGAGTGGACGTCCAGTTGAAAACCTTTATGGCCGAGGGGATAGCCACGAGATAGCTCAGGAAGGAAAACGCGAGCGCTGCGTAAGTGGACTCGCCGGTGACAAACATGTGGTGGGCCCAAACCAGGAAGCCGATAACCGCGATGGCGATGCTAGAAGCGGCGATGAAGGTATAACCAAAAATGGGTTTGCGGGCGAACGTGGGAATAATTTCGCTGATCACGCCCATCGCCGGAAGAATCATGATGTAAACGGCGGGGTGCGAATAGAACCAGAAGAGATGCTGGAAAAGGATGGGGTCGCCGCCCATGGACGGATTGAAAAAGCCCAGGTGGAACATGCGCTCAAGGCCAGCAAGCAGCAGGGTAATCGCAACAACAGGCGTGCCAAGAATCATCACCAAGCTGGTGGCGTAATGCGACCAGACGAAGAGGGGGAGGCGAAACCATGTCATGCCGGGAGCGCGCATCGTGTGGATGGTGACGATGAAGTTGAGGCCGGTGAGGATGGAGGAGAAACCGTTGATGAAAATGCCGATCACGGCGGGAGTGACAGCGGAATTTGAATAGATGCTGCTGAGCGGCGTGTAGAAAGTCCAGCCCGTGTCCAGGCCGCCGGTGCTGAAGGAATAGAGGACGAAGCAGCCGCCAACGATGTAGATGTACCAGCTCAGGAGATTGATTTTTGGGAAGGCGAGGTCTTTCGCCCCGATCATGATGGGAATTAGGAAATTCCCGAGAATGGCCGGGATCGAGGGAATGAGGAAGAAGAAAATCATGGCCACGCCATGCATAGTGAAGAGCTTGTTGTACGTTTCGGGCGTGACCAGCGCACCGCCGGGGGTCAGCAGATGAATGCGGATCATAGTGGCCAAAACGCCGCCTATGAAAAAGAAAACAGTGACGGAGGCGAGGTAAAGCAAGGCGATGCGCTTGTGATCCGTGGTGAGCAGCCAGGAACGGATGCCCGCGCGGTAGCTCGAATTCAAGTAATGCATATCCGGAAATTCGTAGACCCGAGGTGACGGTGTGTCGCTCATGATTTATCTCTTCTCCGTGGCCGGAGCGGTTTCACCGCCCCCTGCCGGGGCGACCCCTGCGCCCTGGACGGGAACAGGCTGCGATTGCAGGGATTTGATGTAGGCAGTGAGCGCGAGAATCTGCTCTTCGGTCAGTTGTCCCTGGTAACTCGGCATCAGCGGTTCGTAGCGGGCCACAATCTTTGCATTGGGCTGGAGAATCGATTCCCGGATATAAGCCTCATCGGCAGTGACGGTGGTGCCGCCGGCAAGCAGCACTTGCGCCCCATAGAGTCCGTTGAGCGAAGGAGCGCGGCCCGTGCCGTTGGCCAAATGGCAAGTAACGCAGGCTTTTTCCGCAAAGAGTTTTTCGCCGGCTACGACGGGATTCGCTCCGCCGGCCCCTGAGCCCGAAAGCCACGCGGCGTAATCGGTGGGCTCCATGACGGTGACCCATCCGCCCATAATGGCGTGATTCGTGCCGCAATACTGGGAACAGAAAAAGTGGTAGCGGCCCGGCTTGGTGGGGCGGAACCACATGGTGTTGTAATGGTTGTTGCCGGGGATGACGTCCATCTTCACACGGAAGGCCGGGATAAAGAAATCGTGGATGACGTCTTCGCTGGCCAGGATCAAACGAATGTTGCGTCCCACCGGAACGTGCAACTCGTTAATCTCCTTTAGGCCGTTGGGTTGCTGCACCTTCCACATCCATTGTTTGCCGACGACGTAAATATCGAGTGTGTCGGAAGGCGTGTGGCGATAGTCTACGTAGACGACGGCTCCCCAGCTGAACATGACCATGGCGAGAATCATCGGAACAACGATCCAAGCGGCTTCGAGCCGCGAGTCTTCGCGGGTAACGATCCCGACGTCATCCGGGGTTTTGCGGCGATACTTGAAGAAGAAATAGACGATCGCAATGGTGATTCCCGCGGCAAAAAAGACGCAAATGGAAGTAATAAAAATCATCAGGGCGTCGATAGGCGGCGCAAAGTTTGACGCTTGCTCGGGATACAATGGCAATTGCGATTGCACGGCTTTAGTGCGCTCCTTGAATATTCGAGTGGCCCGCGTGAAATTCGCGGCGCCGGAAAATCCAAATTCCCCCGACGATGGTCAGAATGGTCAAGATGCCGCCGAGGCGGATGATCCTGAGAATCGATGCGCTGTATTTTGCGCTTGAGGGATCGTAGTGGTAGCAAAACAGCAGGACATGATCGATGGGCGTGCCGATCTTGCCCGCGGAAGCGTCCACGAGTCCCAGGCGCATGTCGCGGCCGGGATACTCGACGCCGTAGAAATAGCGCGAGATGCGTCCGTCGGGGGTCAAAATCATCACGCCGCTGGCGTGCGCGAATAATTTGGATTTGGCGTCGTAACGGAAACGGAAATTCGCGGCGCGCGTGGCGGCTTCGATGGATTCCTGCGAGCCAGTCAGAAAATGCCACCCTGAAACCGTCTCCGGGCGGTTGAAGCGGGCCACGGCGGCCTTCTTTTTCTCCGCGGCAAGCTCGGGCGTGTCGCTTGAATCAAAGCTGATGAAAACAACTTCGTAATCGCGGCCAGGATTGAAGGAAAGCATGCGCAGAGTGCCGACGACGCCCATCTGAATCTGGTCGCACAGCATCGGACAATTGTAGTAAACGAAGGCCAGGACCACGGGCTTCTGACCAAAAAACTCACGAAGCTGAACATCGCCCCCGGTTTCATCGCGAAAATGCAGATCGAGCGGCATCTGCCCGTTCAGCGGCGGCTCGAAACCGACGTTTTGCAGGGCGGGAGGCATCGTGGCGGAGGTCGGGCCGACATTACTGGGAACGGTTTGCGATTGCAGCGCCCAGGAGGCTGCCAGCAGCGCGACGATTCCGAAAATGCAGCGAACGATTCTCATTATGTTACTGTTTCTTCTCCGCGGAGGGCGCGGACGCTCCGGGCAACCCTTTCTCGGCAATGATTTTCATCGCGTCTTCGACAGGAATCTGCGCGATGCCGGCATTTTTGTCGATCCACGCCAATTTTTCATTCGCGTCATCGTCGGCTTTCAGTTTAAAGCGCAAGTCCTTCTGCGGATCAAATTCGTGGCCGGGGACGCCCTGGAGGCGCGGTTCCGGCGGAAAGTCCCTGCCGAGAGCTGCGCGTGACGGCGGAGGCGGGGTATCCGATGAGGCGGCGAGACTGGACGTGAAACGATAGACGAAAATGGAAATGATCAATGCGGCGACGGTGGCCAAACCCAGGGCAACAAGATACCAGTAGATGGTCCCCACCTTGATGTCGCTCTCTTCGAAGGAGACGTCGGCGTGGCTAGGCACGCCCGTCGTTTCGGCCTTGTGATGCTTAGTGCTCATGATTCTTAATGGCCTCCGCAAGATTCGGGTCACCGAGCGGGAGCAGCGGGCACTGCTTCAAATTGAAAGCGAAGAAGCCGAGCCACAACCCGCCCAGAGCGATGGGCAATACCAGGTCGAGCCACGAGGGCACCGCGCTCGAAGTGAATTCCGGCCGCGTCATCCAGAAAAGATCCACGAGCCGCATGAGGATCAGCCACAGGGCGATCTTGGAAATAATCTGAGCCCGGCGTTTCAGGTCTTGCGAGAGCAGAAGGAAAAAGGGAACAAAGAAGTGGAAGACCACCACGATCACAGCGACGACGCCCCATTCGCCATACAGCCGCGTGCGATAGAAGCTGATCTCTTCAGGCTGGTTGCCGGCCCAGATGATGAGCAGTTGAGAGAAATCGAAATAGGCCCAAAGCATCACGAACGCGAGAAGCAGCTTGCCCAAGTCGTGCAAGTGGCGCGGCTGAAGGATTCCAGAAAAAGGCTCGGTGCGGGAGAGCAAGACCACTACAGCAATCATGAACGCCATGGAGGAGATGAGCTGTCCGCCAACGAAAATAAATCCATAGATGGTGGAGGCCCAGTGGGGAGAGATGGACATGACCCAGTCGATGGCGGCGAAACTCATGGCGAAAACGTAGAGAATGATGCCGGGGCCGGCGAGCACCTTGAAACGCTGGCGAAGCTCGCGGTCCGTCTTATTGGTGTCCTGCTGCTTCGACCAAATGTTGAAGATGAACATCAGCGCGAGCCAGACGGCAAAATAGATGACCGCGCGAATCAGGTAACCGCTGTGCGTCAGCCAGCTCTTTTGAAACTCGGAGAGGACGCCTTCGCCCGACGGTGGGGCGTTGAGCCAGCCCTTATCATCGCCGTGGCCGTTGTAAAGGTATTGCATGCCGAAAATGGCGATCGGCAAGAATGCGATGACCAGGAATGGCAGCGTGCGGGTGGCGGACTCGAGAGGACGCCGGATGATGATGCCCCAATGGCCCGAGGTCAAGTGCTGCAACATAACCAGGCCCAGAGAGCCGAGCGCCACGCCAAGCACCAGAAGGAAGCTCATTAAATAGGAAGCGAAAAAAGTTTGCGGTGAATGGACAGCCCCGTAAATCGCCAGCAGCAGGGCGATAGCGCCCACGCCAAACGCGCGTGTTTGCAGACGGCTGACGCCTTCGGGCGCGGGATATTCTTGCACGGCCATCAGTTATGGCCTCCTGTGGAATCCTTGGCGCTTCCTAATTGGTTCAGTTTTTCGCGCAGATCCGCGGGCAGGTCGGCCAGTTTCGCGTTGCGGCTTAATTGCAATGCGCGGACGTAGGCAATGACGGCCCAGCGATCACGGGGCGGAATCTGCGCGGAATAGCCGTACATGGCCCCAAAGCCGTTGGTGATGACATCGTACAAGTAGCCGTTTGTAGCCTGGCGGAGGCGGTCCTGATGAAAGCTGGGCGGATGCTTCATTCCGCGCATCGCGATCATGCCGTTGCCGTCGCCTTGCAGACCGTGGCAAGGCGTGCAGAAAATCTTGTAGCGGCTTTGGCCGCGCTCGAGAAGCTCTTGATTTACCGGCAGAGGAAAAGCATTCGAATCTTTGGGCACGAAGAGACCGTCTTCTGCAATTGCGCCGTGAGCGACGGTGTTTTCCACGAGCGGGCGCTCGGAGCGGCCATCCTGGAAGAAATCCGAAGGAGAAAGCGGAAGGTTCTTCGGCTGAGTGGCCATGTCCTGCCTCAAGTACCGGCAACCAGTTGAAGAAAACAGTATGGTCGCAGCGCAAGCAGTACAAAGAAGGCGCGAGGGGCTAGACATCGACCACCTCGCTAAGATGATGCGGATTGAGTCCTTGGAGGAAACGCACCGTTTCCATGATATGGAATTTGGGGTCGCGCGCCTCGATGCAGAGATAAAAACGGTCGGCCGTGGCATGGACAAAGCGCTTTACATTAAAAACCGGGTGATGCGGCTGAGGAAGGCGGTTGAGCGCAAGCATGCCGAACACGGCACAGAGGGCCGCACCCAGAACGGTCATCTCGAAAGTCACGGGAATAAAGGCGGGCCAGCTATTGAGGGGGCGCCCGCCAATATTCTGGGGGAATGACACGACGTTTGCCCAATACTGGAAGTAAAAGCCTCCCAGGCCGCCGGCGAGGCCGCCGAGAAGGGTGATCAAAGGCACATTGTTATGCTTCAAGCCCATGGCGTGAGCAAGTCCCTCCACGGGAAAGGGTGTATACGCGTCCATGCGGTGATAACCGGCTGCATGGGCCTTTTCCACGGCATGAATCAGTTGCTCCGGAGTATCAAACTCCGCAATCACGCCGTATAGGTGCGAACGAGGCTCCATTCCTAATCCTCAGAGGTTTCTGCTACCAGCTCGCGCATTTCCGCGATGGAAATCGCAGGAAGAACACGAACGAACAAAAAGAGCAGCATGACAAAGAATCCGATGGTGCCGGTGAAGGTGGCCCAATCCCAGAAAGTCGGCTGGTAGCGGCCCCAGGCAGAGGGAGTGAAATCACGCGTAAGGCTGATGACCACGATGACAAAGCGCTCGAGCCACATTCCGGTGTTAACGATGAGAGACATGATGAAAAGAAACGGGACGTTGTGGCGCAGCTTGTACGACCAAAGAGATTGCGGCAAAAGGATATTGCAAAGAATCAAGGCGAAATAAAAGTGCGAGTAAGGGCCGTGGAGCCTCTGCTGCACGAGGAAGACATCAAACTTGTTTCCGCTGTAAAGGGACAGGAAGAACTCGAAGAAGTAGCCGTAGGCGACTATGAGACCTGTGGCGAGCATGACCTTAGCCATGTTGTCGAGGTGTCGCATAGTAATGAACTCTTCGAGGTCGTAGGCTTTGCGGAGAGGAATGGCAATGGACAAAACCATGGCGAACCCGGAATAGATGGCTCCGGCGACGAAATAGGGAGGGAAAATTGTGGTGTGCCAGCCAGGAACGATGGCGATGGCAAAGTCGAAACTGACCACCGTGTGGACGGAGAGGACGAGCGGCGTCGCCAATCCGGCTAAGAGCAGATAGGCGGATTGGTAGCGGTGCCAATGACGAATCGAACCGCGCCAGCCCAAGGCCAACATGCCGTAAATGATTTGCTTTGTCTTGGTGGTGGCGTGGTCGCGGAGGGTGGCCAAATCCGGAATGAGCCCGACAAACCAGAAGAGCAGGGAAACCGTGCCATAGGTGGAAACCGCAAAAACGTCCCAAATGAGCGGACTCCGGAACTGCGGCCAAAGCCCCATCGTGCTGGGATATGGGAACATGTAGAACGCCATCCACGGGCGCCCGGTGTGAATCAACGGGAAAATGCCCGCGCAGGCGACAGCGAAAAGCGTCATGGCTTCCGCGAAACGGTTGATGGAAGTGCGCCACTTTTGATTCAGCAGGAACAAAATCGCGGAAATGAGCGTGCCGGCGTGGCCGATACCGATCCACCAAACGAAGTTGACGATCGCGAATCCCCAGCCGATGGGAATGTTGATGCCCCAGATGCCGACGCCCTTGGTGAAGAGCCAGCCGATGGCGATGGTCAGCAATCCCGTGAAGCCGAAAGAAAGGGCGAAGCCAAGGTACCAGCCGTAAGACGTTGGACGCGTGAGAACGATGGAGCTGATCTTGTCGGTGACCGAGCCAAAGGTGTGGCCAGGGCCCAGCACCGGGGTCAGGCGGCGGATTTCAGGAGAATCGATTGGCGGCTGGCCGGCGCTCATGCATTCTCCAGTTCAGGATTCGGATTGCGGACCGCCGCCAGATAGGTGGTGCGCGGGCGCGCATTCAGCTCGGGCATAATCTGGTAATTGCGCTGTTCCAATCGCAACTTAGAAACACGGCTGTTGGGATCATTAGCATTGCCGAAAACGATGGCTTGCGAGGGGCAAGCTTGTTCGCAGGCCGTGACGATGGCGCCATCGGCCACAGGTTGACTCTTTTTATCCGCTTCGATGCGTGCTTTGTTGATGCGCTGCGTGCAATAGGTGCACTTTTCCATGACACCGCGGCTGCGCACGGTGACTTCGGGATTGCGCATGAGTTTGAACTGCGGCGTTTCCCAGTCCTGGAAGCGCAGGAAATTGAAGCGGCGGACTTTGTAGGGGCAGTTGTTTGAGCAATAACGCGTGCCCACGCAGCGGTTGTAGACCATGTCGTTCAGGCCTTCGGCGCTGTGAACGGTGGCGCCCACGGGGCAAACCTGCTCGCAGGGAGCGTTTTCGCACTGCTGGCAAGGGACTGGCTGGAAGAAAGTGTCGGGATTGTCGAGCGCCGGCTGGTATTCGGAGGGGTCGCCGGTGGACTGGCCGGTGGAGCCGGAAACCGTGTTGGTGTAATAGCGATCGATGCGAATCCAGTGCATCTCGCGTCCGCGCATCACTTGCTCTTTGCCGACAACCGCGATGTTGTTTTCTGCCTGGCAGGCGATGACGCAGGCGTTGCAGCCGTTGCAGCTATTCAGGTCGATGGCCATGGCCCATTTGTCACGGTTGTAGGGGAATTCTGCTTCGCCCTTGTAGAGGGAAAGTTCCTTCGGAGGGGCTGCTTCGTGTTCATGGGCGAATTTGGGATTCTTGTGGTATTCGTCAAGGGTGCCAGAAACGAGAATGTGGCGGCCTTCCATGTTGAAGTGGTATTGCGTGCAGGCGAGGGGGTAGTCGTCGCCAGTTTTCCGAATGACGCTGCTCGGTGCGTTCGCGGCCCAGAGAGCGTTCGACGCACGCACGGCGTAAGCGTTGAATCCTTTATTCGTGCCGGTGTAGCCGGCTTTCTTTCGCCCATAGCCAAGCGGGAGAACCACGACGCCGTCGGCTTGACCGGGCAAGATCCAAGCTGCCGCGGTGACTTTGCTTCCGGAAAGTGAGATATCAACCACGTTCGAGAGAATCTGGCCGTGCTCGCCGCCACGTGAAGGAATGCGGTGGGTTAGACTGAGCTTCTCTGCCGTTTTTGGACTGACTAGCGCGGCATTGTCCCAGGTGAGCTTGGTGACTGGCTTGGGCAATTCCTGGAGCCAGCCGTTATTCGCAAAGCGGCCGTCGTAAATGCTGGGGTCGGGGCGGAAAAGGAACTCGAGGTCATTTGAGGAGCTTTCCTTGCCCGTCGGAAGGCTTGCAGGGCTGAATTTCAACGAAATATTGATGGGGGCAAACGCGGTGCCCGCCACGACGCCGTCGTTGAGCGTTTTGCGCCAGAACTTTTCGAAATCGCCGGAAGGATTCGCGGCCTTCAACCGGTCACGAACGGCGTCGTAAGCCGAAAGCCCCGGCTTGTCGGTTAACGCCGCCAGGACCTCGTGTACGGAGTGCGTGCGGTAGAGCGGCGCGATGAGCGGCTGGACGACGCTGACGGTGCCGTCAAAGGCGCGGGCGTCGCCCCAGGTCTCGAGGTAATGCGATTCGGCGACGTGCCAGTCGCAGTATTGGGAGGTCTCGTCGAAATGCGAGCTGACTTGGATGACGGTTTGGATCTTTTTGCCTTTGAGCTTTTCGTCAAAGCGCAGCTTGGAAGCAAAATCGAAGTCATGCGGCGCCGTGTAGACGGGATTGACGCCTAGAATAAGCAGTGTAGTGACTTTGCCTGCGTCGACGTCCGCACAGAGTTCGCGCAAAGAATCCAGGTGATTGACGGGGTGCGCTTCGACCGGTTCTGTGTAATACAGCGTAGTGCCAACGTTGCCGAGGGCAGCGTTCACGGCGTGGGCGAGGGCGTGCACTCCGGCAGGTTGCTGCTCGCCTGCTACCACCAGAGTGCGGCGCGGATACTTCTTCAAATCCTTAACAACGGCATCGAGCCACTTCTCAGCGTCTGGAGCGAGTTTGCCGCTGCCTCCCAAGCCGAGTTTCGCCGCCAGCACGAGGGCGAACTGCTCGATTTCTGAGCTTCGCAAGGGCAACCGGTGATCCGCGCTTGAACCAGTCACTGAAGGCGTGGGCTCGACCACGTAGAGACGGCTCATCTCAAGGCCCAGGCGATCCGCTTCGGTGAACTGATTGAGCTTGCGGCGCTTATAAAACTCTCGCATGTAGCGGACATTGCCGGGTCCGCTAGTGAGAAAGTCGGAATCGAGCGAAAGGATGACTTCGGCATTCTCCGGGCGATACACCGTATTGACGTAACTGCCGAACGCGAGCTTTGCGCCCTCGCGCGTTCCATCTCCAACGGCAGGTTCCCACTGGTGCCACTTCGCCAAGGGGTAGAGCGTCAGAACGGTTTGCAAATCCGCGGCAAGCGATGGCGAATTGATGATTCCACTGAGAATGCGGAGGCCTTCGCCTCGCGTCGCCCGCAGTGTGCTGGCAAGCGCTTGCGCCGCGTCCATAAACTGCGGCCAGGTGTGAATCTCTCCGGCTTTCGTCACCGTTTGCGCGCGATCGGGATCGTAAAGGTTCAAGATGGAGGCTTGCGCAAATGCATTTGTGGAGCCAAGGCTCGAAGGATGGTCGGGATTGCCTTCGATCTTGGTGGGCCGCCCCTCATGACTCTCCACAAGCAGGCCAATCGCGTCGGCGGCAAACGGCATCGCCGTGGCATAAAACTGCGGGTTGCCGGGAACCAGGCCGTCGGGTTGCTTGACATAAGGAACGATGTATTGCTCCGGCGCGCGGTCGCATCCTGAGAGGCCCGCGAGAGCAAGCGACGCGGCCATCAGCCGAAGGAAATCGCGCCGGTCCACGCAATCATCCCATTCCGAGGGCGCCTGGCGGGGAAACTCGCGGTGCAGCAGTTCCTCAAAATCCGGATCGCCAGCAAGCTCTTCGAGCGTGCGCCAATACTGCTTGCCGGTCTGCGATTGCAACCGGGCGCGGACGGCTGCCAAGTCCAGCGGCCGCTGTGAGGAAGACGCATTGCCCAACTGTTGGCCTGGGGAAGGCTTATCGCCCTGGTGTTCTGCTTGTGCTTGGTCGTTCATACGTTCATCAGCGGTGACAGGTCGAGCAGCTTGTCAGCTCGGCTGTGGTCCGAATTTGTCGCTCCTGCGCGAGTCTCTTTCCGATTTCTTCCTGGTTGGCCGGGGCCTTCCAATTCATGTCGTATACATCTTCCGGTTTTTCACGCAGCACCGCCTCCGGATTCCGGTGACAATCCACGCACCATTGCATCAGCAGGGTATTGGCCTGGAAAACGAGCGGCATCTCATCCACATGCCCGTGGCAAGTACTGCATCCAACACCTTTGTTTACGTGAATGCTGTGGTTGAAATAGGCAAAATCCGCAAGCCGGTGGATTTTGACCCACTGGATCGATTTGTCATCGCGGTAGCTATCGCGAACCGGTTCCAGGTAGCCCGCGTTGTTAAAAAGCACGGAGTGGCAATTCATGCAGGTCTTCGTGGGCGGAATCCCGGCAAAAGCGGAAGTTTCCACGCTCGTGTGGCAGTAGCGGCAGTCAATCCCGTCGTCTCCCACGTGATGCTTGTGGCTGAACTGCACCGGCTGCTCGCGCGTGATGTTTTGACGCGTCAAATAAGGAGAACGCGCCGCCGCCAGCACCGCCAGGACTGCAAATCCCATTATGAAAAGAAACGAAAAGACACTAAATCTAGAGATGAAGTTCGTGCTTCGATGGAAAATCTGGGCCATGTTCGTTTTTCAGCACTTCGGCGGGGAGCGCACTGAAAAGGGCCCTATACTAGGGCGTCCCACGTGTTAACCGGGAAGTGCAAAAACCCGGGCCAACTTTGACCGGCTAGTTTCCAATAAAACTTTCTGGAATGCAACCTCCATGACCGTACTTTCCATGAAAATTTTTGCTTCACGAACTTTGAAAACAAAGCTTCGATTGAAAGATTCAAAATTTATGGCGCGAGCTCGAGCTGTCTGGCGAACTTGATAGGGGAAAGCCCTGAATAACGCTCGACAGTCTTGCGCATGAGTCTCCTTTTATAGTCGTTGATGAGGATAAGGGGACGTTGGATGCATTTTTGTTTGATTTAATTTTCTGGCGGGCCTCGCGTGCGTCGGCGCATTCATGGTATCTTAAAATCAGCCTTGCCCGCATTTTCTGCGGCCGAGCCCACCTGATTTAACATTTCCCCGTAGTAATCGGGGATGGCCCCCGCTGGGGCGTGGTCCAATCGGTAGGACACCTCACTGTTAATGAGGATGGTGGAGGTTCGAATCCTCCCGCCCCAGCCAGTTTTTCGAGAGAGAAACAAAACGACCTAAGTGGTTAGCCCTTGGCCGTTGGCAATCCGGCGGACACCCAGCCTCTCCAGCCGCCATCCATGGATTCCACATTGGTGTAGCCCATCTTCTGAAGATTTTCCGCGGACAACGCAGAGCGGAAGCCGCCACCGCAGTAAAGAACAAGTTTTGTGCCGGTATCGGGCACTTGCCCCTCGATGTCGCGTTCAATAATGCCCCTTCCCAGGTGGATCGCCCCGGGAATGTGGCCTTTGGCCCACTCATTGTCCTCGCGAACGTCTACGAGAAGGAGTTTTTCTCCTGCATCCATGCGGCGTTTGACTTCAGCTACGTTCGTTTCTTTGACCCTCTTCTTCGAATCATTGACCAGCTTCAAAAACTGTGGCGAGTGAGCCATCCATTTGCTCCTTTCAGAATTTTCCCAGGTGAGAATATCACGAGCTTAGGAGCCGTCACGCGGTTGTAAGATTGCAAACGCACCACACACGACAGGCCGTTAATCCAGCCATCAGTGGAATGGGCTGAGAGCGCCATTCGCCCGAATGCTGTCTTTTCTTTAGCCGAACTGGTATTCGGCGTTTCCCGGGATCGGCGATAAGGAAGGGTTCGCTAATTCTGAGGCTGGGGGTTGTCGGTCTTGGGTTTGTCTTCCGCTGCGGCTTTCTTTGCAAAAGAGCGCACCAGGTTCACGTACTTCCAGCGCATTTTTTCCGAATCGCGATCGCCTTCACCGGGCATTTTCCCTTTGCCGTTGGTGATAAGCCAAAAGAGCTCACCATCGGTCAGCTTCTCGAGAGAAGACGGATCCCGCCAATCCCGAAGTTCGAGTTTCATATCCGCAGCGAGGTCGCCTTTGCCGTCGCCAGTCTTCCCATGGCACATCGCGCAGTTGTAACCGAACATTTTGCGCGCTTCCGCCAGACTTTCGGCCGTTGACGCAATGGGATTCTTCTTGTCAACGTCTTCCTGCGTCATCTTGGGTTCCGTGGCGCCAGTTTTTTCCTGCGTGAAATTTGGTTTTGGAAAAAGAATTCCGGAGAGCAACAACGCACTCGCAACGAAGATTGTCCGACGCATAGCATCCTCCCGACAGATTAAGCACCGCCGAAGGAGCGAACTCGGCTTAATTTTAAGCGGATTCTACCCCCGCGGGACGCGGAATGAAAGGATCAAACGTGTGCCCTTGGCCCCGCATCGACTGGCTCGGTGCTTTCGACGTTCATGGCTTCCGGGGCAAAAGCGTATTCGATTACTCCAAGAGTCTTTTCCGCGCGGGGACAGAGCATGGGCGCTGCGCAGTTTTCTCTCCGAATCCTGCCTGAAACCGGCTGGATTCACGGACGCGCGTCCGCACTCCGTCGATCACCGGCAGAATTGAATCGTGCGGAACTCCGCGAATGAGAAAGATCATCAAGGCCGCTTCGCCAGGTGCATCGGCGCTGGAGCTAATGCCGAATCCTTGAACGCCGGATTTCTTCATCCATTCATCTACATGCGCGGCATGAACCGCTTTCGCCTGCGCCATCCGTGCCTCGGAAACGCCGCTCACAGAAAATATATCGCCCTTCGCGGCAAGTGGTGCGCTTTGTGCTTCTTCAAGAAGGCCCCGTGGTGCGTTTGATTCTGCATTCACAATTCGTGTCCGAATTCCGTCGAGAACCGCGGGCAATTCCACTCGCGGCTGGCCTGGGTCGACCACTATTAGGACCGCAGGCTCGCCGGGGCGATCGAGACTCGCACCAATTCCAACTGCTCGCACATACGGATTTGCTAGAAGTTCATTCGCGTGGCGGTCCCTCGCACTTTCAGCGGCCGCGAGCGACTGCGCCCCAACAGACGAAGCGGCCAAATCGTCGCGAGCAGTGTTCGTGGATGCGGCCGAAAAACCCGCAAGAGTGCAGCCGATAACCTGATGCGCCGAAGCACTGCCAACAAACACAGGTTTGTTCCCCAGAGAATCAGCCATCGCGTTTAATACGTCCTGAACGGGATTGCCCACACTATCCGTATCCGAACCCCCGTAGAGAAGGGCCACCGGGTCTGCTGTGCTTGTGGAAACAATGAGTGATCCGGAATCCCCTGCGCCACTGAAGGTTCCGCCCGAGACCGAAATCTGATTCGAATAAGTAACCATGAACGTAGTTCCCGTTCCACATCCGGTTTGGTATTGCACGCTGGTCGCCACCGCCACGGCGCTGACTCTTGAGCACGTCAAACCCGTGGTTCGTCCGCTCTTTCCCACCGCCATGCCTACGGTCGCGGCGATGCCCGCCCCTGCATGCGGCGGCCCGGGATCGGGGACGCCTCCAGTACTAGTGCTTCCTAAGGAAAGAATCGTCCCTGTCGTGTCCACCGCCCCAGAAATGATCTTCGCGATGGCCGCGTCGACGTTGGTTCCGGCAGCTTGCAGGTTTGGGAACTGGGATAAATTACCCACCAGCGAGGAGGAAGTCGCGCTGCAATTCGTATCCACCAGTCCGGGCTGGATAATGTTCTCTCCCAAAGAAGCCGAATCACTCCTCGCCAGCACGTGGTTGTTGCTCAGGATATAGAACGTGCCCGCCCGCTGGACCAGCGATCCGAGAGTTCCGCCACAACATGAAATTGTGTTGCCCTGCCTGCTGGAATCGTTGGCGTTGCCTCCGGTTGTACCAAGCTTTATGGGAAGGCTCTGCGCTGCCTCATTGGGGGAATGGGCCACCACGGTCACTTGGGCTGATGCGGATTTAGTTGTATCTGCCTGGGAAACGACACTAACAGTCACGGTAGCCGGGCTCGGCACCTGCGCAGGTGCCGTGTACACGCCCGTGGCGCTAATTGTGCCAGCGGCTGCAGAGCCGCCCGCCATATTGTTCACTTCCCAGGTGACGGCGGTATTCGCAGTTCCTGTTACTGTGTCAGCGAACGCCGTGGTCTGGCTTACCGTGTCAATGGCAAAAGCAGGTTTGATGGTCACGGCGATCGGGCTTCCGTTGTTGCCGTTAGTGCTTCCGCAAGAACCGAGGAAGACAAAACTCGCAAGGCTGGGTATCAGCAGAACCGCGCGTCGCATGGGAGCCCTCGCTTTAGGGTGGGAACACCTACCGTACCACAGGGGATTTTCCGCTCGCAAAGGTTTCAAGGCAACGCCTTATGTTTGATGGCAAAAAGCTAGATGATGGGGATACTTGGTCGCTACGGTAGTTTGGTTAATATCTAGCGTGGCTCGGTTCCGACTAATCCAAGTCCCGCCAATTGGGCCCGATGCCGATTTCCACCACGATCGGAACGGCCAGCTTATAGACGCCTTCCATCTCCTCTTTGACGAGGTTTTGGAGTTTGGAGGATTCTTTCGCGGGAGCTTCGAACAGAAGTTCGTCGTGCACCTGCAAAATCATTTCCGCTTCAAATTTTTCCTCGGCCAACCGCCGGTCAATGTTGATCATCGCCATTTTGATGAGATCCGCGGCCGTGCCTTGCAGCGGAGAATTGAGCGCCGTGCGTTCAGCAAAATTGCGCAGATGTACCTGTGGCGAAGTGATCTCCGTAATGGGGCGGATTCTCCCGAAAAGGGTCTTGGCCATGCCGGTCTTGCGCGTTTCTGCAAGAATGTTATCCAGATACTCTTTCACGCCGCGATAACGCGCAAAGTATGCATTGATGAATTGCGCTGCCTCTTTTTGCTCGATACCCAACTGCTGTGCGAGGCCGAAAGGAGAGAGGCCGTAAATGATCCCAAAATTGATGGCTTTGGCGGCGCGGCGATGCTCTGCGGTTTGCGCCATAGGGCCGATTCCGAAAACTTCTTGCGCCGTGCGTGCGTGAATATCCTCGCCGTTGCGAAATGCCTCCACCAGCACGGGATCCTTCGAAAAGTGCGCCATCACGCGGAGTTCGATTTGCGAGTAGTCTGCGGAAAGCAGGATCTTGCCTTTTTCCGCGACAAACGCGGCACGAATCTGCCGCCCGAGTTCGGTGCGAATGGGAATGTTTTGCAGATTGGGATCGCTAGAGCTGAGCCGCCCGGTGACCGCTCCGGTTTGCGAAAAACTGGTATGCAACCTTCCTGTCTCGGGGTGAATGAGCTTCGGCAGCGCGTCCACATAAGTGGACTTCAGCTTGGAAACTTCGCGGAATTCAATGACCTTTGCGGGCAGCGGATGCTGCGCGGACAGCTCCTCCAGGACTTCTGCCGCCGTCGAGCGCGCTTTCGCTCTTCCGCGCCGCGCGTTTGGCTGCAGATTCAATTTGTCAAAAAGAATCTCCGCGAGTTGCGGCGGTGAATTGACGTTAAATTCCGTACCCGCCATTTCCCAGATTTCTTTTTCTAGGCGCCGGACTTCCTTGTCCATCGCCTGCGACATTCTGTCGAGTTCTTTTGGCTCGACGCGAACCCCCACCCGTTCCATCTCCGCAAGCACCGGCGCGAGCGGCAAATCGATCTCCTCATAGACCTTTTCAAGTCCTTGCTCTTTCATCTGCTCGTGCAGCACCGGGGCAAGCCGCTGCAGATAATCCGCATGCTCTCCGGGACCTTCGCCTAGAACAGCGCTGAACTGGCGCATCACCACATCCGCAACATTGTGATTCCCGGTCGTTGGGCGCAGCAGGTAGGAATAGAGCTGCGTCGCGTGCTGAATATTGGCTGTTCGCCCGGCGAGCAATTGAAAAACTTTCGGATCGTGCAGGATTTTCGGCCTCTTCGCGTCCTGAAGCAGCGGTGCTAGCGCCTTCAGCGCCTCGCCCTTTTCGTCTGTCCAGACCGACCGCCCTTCTCCAGCCTTTGAGGAAACTTCAATCCCCGCGATGCGTGTTCCAAAACCTTCCGATTCTCGTTGGCCGGGATCGAGATTCAGCCAAACCGCTAGCGGCTCGTTTGCGGGGAGCTTAGCCAGGTACTCGCAAAATTCTCCAGCGGTCCCAAACTGCGCGTAATCTGTTTTCACCTCCGCACGCGAAGAAGCAGGGGCAGACGCGACTACCGCGCTGCCGCCCAATTCCTTCAGCAGCGAACTGAAGCCCAGTTCCCGGTAAAGCGCGGCCAACACAGGCACATCGGGCTCTCTTCGTTGAAGCGCGTGGAGGTCAAGTTTCAGCGGCACATCTGTCGCAATCGCCGCCAGTTGCTTGGACATCATCACTTGGTCGCGTTGCTGCTGCAGCGCCTCGCGGTAGCGCTTGTTCGAAACCTCAGCGGCACGATCCAGGGCCTTCTCGACGCTGCCGTATTTCGTGATCAGTTCCGCCGCGCCCTTTTCTCCAATTCCTTTTGCCCCGGGAATGTTGTCCACGGTATCGCCGAGAAGCGCCATATAGTCGACGACTTTTTGCGCAGGCACGCCCAGCAATTCCTGAACTTTTGCTTCATCCACTAGGATGTCGCCCTTCAACCCGCCGGAACCCGTCTTGAGCGTCCGGACGTTTTTCCCAACGAGTTGCATCATGTCCTTGTCGTTGCTGACGATGAGCACTTCGAATCCTTGCCTAGCGGCTTGTGTGGCAATCGTCCCGATCACGTCGTCGGCTTCGTATCCTCTTTCCTCCAGGATCGGCAAACGCATCGCTTCGCAGAGCCTCCGCACCAGAGGAATTTGCACCCGCATGTCATCCGGCATTGGCTGCCGCTGCGCCTTGTATTTCTCAAATAATTTGTCGCGAAACGTCGCTCCCGGCGGATCGAAAACGACGCCGATGTATTTTGGCTCATAATCTTTGATCAGACGTTTGAGAATATTTCCAAAAAGAAAGGGAACGTTCGTGGGCGTGCCATCGGGTCCGGTCAGCCGTTGTGGCATAGGCGCAAAAAACGCGCGATAAACGTGCGCCATCGCGTCTACAAGAAACAGTTTTTTTGATTCCGAAGCCATCGGGCGAGTATAGCAAAGGACGAGCAGTTGACCGGCTCGGCGGGGCAACCGGCGACAGGCCACTCAAAATAAAAAAAGGCCGCGCGATGGTGATTCCTCGCGCAGCCCTCGAAGAAAAAAAGAACTCGCTACGGTCTTTCCGGCTTCTCTCCGGATTTCGGGTTTGGCTTGCCCTCGCTGGAGTGTTTCGATTCGCCTGCGGAGCCCGCTTGCGCCTGCGTCACCAGAAGCATGCGTGTGCCGCTGTCGAGATGCACATGCTTACCGGCAGAAGTGATCACCGTGCCCTGCGTCGCATTCGAAGCCGCTACGTTCAGGTCCAGGCCACTCAACCCGAAAACGCCTTGGCTGTTCGAAGTGAGCTGCCCGGCGCCATTCAATCCGCCCGCGGCTCCTTTCGAAGCTCCCGCAACGTTACCCGCAGCGTTCGCCGTCGAATTCACCGCTCCGCCAGCGGCCCGGCCGACCCTCTCTGCGGTATTCGTTGCTGTGCCCACAGCGCCTCCTGCTGCGGAAGTCACCCCGCCTAGCCCGCCTCGTGCTCCCGCCATGCCTGAGCCGGCTGCGGAACCGCTCAGCCCTCCCATCGTATCCATCTCCGAGCCAGCTGCCGAAGCGCTGCCCGGCGCGGAGGCCATCGCCTGAATCGCCACGTTTAGCGGAATCTCCTCGCCGCGCTTTAGAATCGCTTTATCGAAAATGATTCCCAGCGAAGACTCCGCTTCGCCCTTGGCGCGCGCCGAAGCTTGCGTCACGTGCCCCACCAGTTTCGAACCCTTCGGAATGACCGTCTTGCCTTCGGACTTGACGGCTTCGGTTGTCTTTCCACTTACCGCATCACCCGGTTTGCACTTCTTCGAGTCCACGGGAGAACTTAGTTCGGCGTTGAATGTTGTTCCGCTGGCTAGCTCAGCATTGGCTTGTCCGTTCTGTGCTGCCGCCGCCGCTGAAGTTGAACTCGAAGCGCCGGCCTGAGCCTGCGTCTTCCCCGCCTCGACCGATGCCTGCCCGCCAGTCTGCGTTCCGGCCCGCGCCCCTGCTTGCGGTTGCGCAGCCGCAGCCACCGCGAAGAGTGCTCCTGCCAAAATCGAAATTCCCACGCGATACATAGTTGTTCGCCCTCCTCAACGTTGTTACATCTGTATTGGAAATGGAACCCAACTACCCCTCATACAAAAGGGGAGACCAGAAAGCGCGATGATAGAGGCAAATCGCGTGCCGGTGTTTAAGACATGTCGTTTCAATAGGTTAAGGATAATCCCATGCACTTGTTGAACTGCGACAAATGACCTACGGTATGCAGGATTTACAAGGTAGAACTGAACCCGCAAACAATACCGCTAAACAATGCTCAGCGATTTGCCCACTTCGGCAAGCGTGTCCACGGCTTTGAGCAACTGATCCCTCTTATGCGCCGCGCTGACAATCGCGCGCAGCCGCGCTTTGCCTTCCGCTACGATGGGGTAACCGACAGCAGGAGCAAAGACTCCCGCCTCAAAAAGCTTCTTCGAAAACTCAAATGCCTTCGCGGCTTCGCCCACGTGAATCGGAATGATCGGCGTCTCGCTGCCCTTGAACTGGAAGCCGCGTTTCTTCAATTCGCGTTTGAAAAACTTCGTGTTGGCCCAGAGTTTTTTCACCAGCTTCTCGCCTTCCGGGGAAGCCAGCAGCGTAAAGGCCGCCTGACATGCTCCCACCGTAGCGGGCGGATGGGAGGTAGAAAACAAAAACGGCCGCGCGCGCAAATAGAGAAAATCAATCAGGTCCCGCGAGCCGCACACGTATCCGCCCATCGCGCCAATTGCTTTGCTCAACGTTCCCACCTGGATGTGTACCCGCCCGTGGCACTGATGATGGTCGACGGTGCCGCGGCCGTTGGCGCCCAGGACGCCCGAAGCGTGCGCGTCGTCCACCATCATGATGCAGTTGTATTTTTCTGCCAGGTCGCACAACTGCGGTAGGGGAGCGATGTCGCCATCCATCGAAAACACGCCGTCGGTGATGATCAGCTTCTTTCCAGGAAAGCTCGCCTGCTCTTGCAGGATGCGCTCGCAGTCCTGCACGTCTTTGTGCTTGAAAACTTTGATCGTTGCTTTGGAAAGCCGCGCCCCGTCAATAATCGACGCATGATTCAATTCGTCGGAAACGATCAGGTCTTCCTTGCCCAACACGGCCGACACGGTTCCCGCATTCGCCGTAAATCCCGATTGAAACACCACGCAAGCTTCCACTTTCTTGAACGCGGCAATCTGCTCTTCCAGTTCCATGTGAGGCTTCATCGTGCCGGCGATCGTGCGAACGGCTCCCGCGCCGACGCCGTATCGCTTTACCGCGTCAAGCGCCGCCTTGCGCAGCGCCTTATGCGTGGTCAATCCCAGATAGTTGTTCGAGGCGAGATTGATTACTTCTCGGCCGTCGAAGACGCAAACGGGCCTCTGCTCGCCTTCAAGGATGCGCAGCTTGGGGGCCACGCCCTTCGTTCGCAGCTCATTCAACTGCTCGGTGACGTATTGCAGCGGATTTTGCTTCGTCGCCAATGTGGCGGTTTCCGACATGGTGTCGCTCCTGATGGTAGGCATCGGCTGGGGGAATCTCTATTGTGCTCCAGCGCGGCCTTAGGGGCAAACCCATGAATGACTTTTCAGTTCTTCACCAGCTCGGAATTATGCCTTTGGAATACCGCTTCCAAGGCGGCGGGTGTGCGTTCCTTCATTGCGTGAATGTCCTGAATTAGTTGGTGGATGTTTGCCGTCATAATCGGCAGATAGCGCGTCGGTCCGGGACCGGGATTCCAATACGTGTGTGGAGTCCCGAACGGCACAAGAACTCCGGAGCCTGCCTGCGCTTCAACAACCTTGTCTGCCATTTGAATGCATAAGGCGCCTTCTAGCACGTACCAGGCTTCATCATCATTGTGATGCACATGCGGGGGAGCAATTAGGCGTCTCTCTCCCGCAGGCCCGCCGGGATCGCGCCACTCCGCGATCACAAAACTGTTCGTGGCGGAGCCGAGTACATTTCCCGCAAGCGGGGGAGCCAGCATCGCTGAAGTCATGATTGACGCACCTGGAAGCAAGTTTGCATTCGCAAAGAAAACGAAAGGGAATTAGCTCAACGGCGAACTCCGTTAGGATACAGCAGAATCTTGCCCGGCAAGCCTTCTTGCAGCTTCGCAAATGCGCCCTCAAACTTTTCGAGTGGTTCACGCTGGCCGAAGAGCGGCTCTAGATTCAACCTCCCCGCTTTCAACAGCGCCGTCATCTGCACCCACGTTTCGTACATCCGCCGCCCATAAATCCCTTGCACGGTCGCACCCTTGAAAATCACATCGTTCACCAAATCGAGCGGCACACTTTCCGTGGGAATCCCCAGCAGCGAAGCACGCCCTCCCGCTCGCAGCGCCCGGAAGCCCTGCTGAATCGCGGCAGGATTCCCGCTCATTTCGAGCAGCGCATCCACGCCCGTGCCGTCGGTTTCTTTCAGGATTCGTTTCACGGCATCTTCCGCTGCGGGATTAATCACCACGTCCGCGCCCATTTTCTTGGCCATCGCTCGCCGCGCCTCGTTCGTTTCCGTCGCGAACACGGTCGAACTCCCGCAAGCCTTGGCCACAGCAATGGACATCAATCCAATCGGTCCACAGCCCGTCACCAAAACCGTCTGTCCGGCAATTGGTCCCGCCAGCACGGTATGCACCGCGTTGCCCAGCGGGTCGAGAATCGCACCATAGTGCTCGGGAATGTCCGGATCCAACTTGATAATGTTCGACGCGGGAATCCTCACGAAATCCGCAAACGCCCCGTCCTGATCGATCCCGATGATGCGCAGGTTCTGGCAGATGTGTGCTTGTCCGAGCCTACATTGGCGGCAGTGCCCGCAATTCACGTGCATCTCGGCGCTGACAAAATCGCCCGCCTTCACCGCGGTGACTTCGTCGCCCACGCGTTCGACGGTTCCGCAGAATTCGTGCCCCAGCGTCAGGGGCGGCTTGATGCGTCCCTGCGACCAGCGGTCCCACCCATAAATGTGCAGGTCGGTCCCGCAAATCGAAGCGGCCTTCACGCTCACCAGCACGTCGGTGGGACCAATCGCGGGCACCGCGACCGTGTCCATATGCAGCCCGCGCGCGGGCTGCATCTTCCGCAACGCTTTCATCGTCGCTGCCATCTATTCGGGCCCCCGTTCACACACAAATGCTCGACGCTAACACACCAGTTGAACAGACTTTAGTCTGTGCTCACTCACTCTTTCTTGCTCCCGACCTTCCGTCTCTTGTCCATCCCTACCATCTTCCCAGATGGCGGATTCTCCTTGTTCAATTTCACTGCCTCAAAAACCAGCCTCTTCACTCCGGGACGGTTCACATCCGCCACGCTCCGCAGCTTAACGTTACGCACGCCCTTCCCCTTTCCCTCGAGCAATTTTCCCGGATCGGGAAGCATCGCTCCCCGCAAAAACGCAAGCGTCACATGTTCTTTCCCCAGCACGAAGACGCACAGAGGTCCATTTGAATCAAACGCGGGAGTCTTCCACGGACTTACATACTCCTCGCAATCCGCCGCCGTCTCGTTCACGAGCGCCCGCACGGCCCTCATCACACGAGCAAATTTGCCTGCCTTCTTTACGTACGCGTCGATCCACAACTTTCCTTCTTTCCCTTCAATCGTTGGCATTGCATTCTCCTCAATCCCGCTGTCTTTCTACTACAATCTGCATTGTTCGTTGTTTTCTTAGCTGTTTTACTTCATTTCTTCCACCATGCCCGTTTTCTCAAGCGCCTTCAAGTACTCCACGACCAATTCCAGGGGCACCGGCCCGTACTCCGCCGACACCGCATCGCGAATCTCCTGTGCATTGCGCTTCCCATCCGCAAAATTCAGCACTTCGTATGCGTATTCTTCGCCGCCGCCCCACAATCCCTCATAACTCAGCAGCTTCGGCGTCGCCACTCCAGCAGCTTTCGCGTGATCCGCGAAATAGTCATACCCAAATACCGCCAACGGGCCCTTGGGCTCTCGTTTTCGCTTCCAGGTTTTGGCAAAATCCCCCGACAGCGTTATCGTTTTCAGCGACATCCCCTCCCCGTTTCTGTTCAAGTTTTGGCCCATTTTGGCTAAGGCTGGTATTCCAGAACTAAATGGCAAACCGAGAAAATTTGTGACGGACTCGGTGAGCGGCCTTATTAGAGTTTCCTCAAATCTTTGGACTTCTCCTCCGTCGTATTCATCAAGCTGCGTCCGCTTCTTCGCAATCTCCTGAACCATTCGCAGAGAATCCATTTCGACCATATGAAAAACGCCCTGCGGCTCTTGTTGGTTCATCCCTGCTAAAAAATATCCGCTCGCCGCGCCAATAAACGCCGCCCTCTTCAGCTTCGTGGGGTCAATGTTCGCCGCCGAATCGAAATTCGTGTGAATGTACCGGTCCGGCCAGTCGTTCAAATAAATCGCCGGTATCCCGAACGACGAATCCTGATACACGTCGTGGTCGCTCCCCATCGTGTATGCTGAATACTGCGCGCGCAGCGGCTCCTTGCCGCCCTCCGGCGCCACCAGCGGATACTCCGCCTTCCCCGTCGCCGCGAACTGGTACGACTCTTCGTTCACCCACTCCGCCAACGCCCACGCCACGTCATGCACAAAGCTCGGCAAGCTCATCGGCCCGCGCGTCACGTGGAACACCGCCTTCGTCTCCGGCCCGCCTCCCACCATATCCATGTGCACCGCAGCCTTGATCCTCTTCGCGAACTCCGGCCTTGCATTTAACAGCGTGATTGTTCCTTCGATCTCTGGCGGAAAGATGAATCGAATCGTCCTCGCTGGCCGCGCGAGCTTTCCTTCGCCAATCAACTTCTGCAGCGTCCGCGCCACTTCCAGAATCGTCACACACCCGCTCGCATTGTCATTCGCTCCCGGCCGCTGATGATCCAGGTGGCAACTGAACGCGATCTCCTCTTCCTTTAGTTTTGGGTCGGCGCCCGCAATCGTTGCCGTCACCACCTCATAATTCCCCGGATGCTGCACCGCCTTCACGACCGCGTGCAGCATGATTCTCTCGCCCTTGGCCATCCGCTCCCGAAAACTTCGCGCCGTCTTCAGCGACACCATGAACCCAAACGTCTTGTTTGGCGAAAACGTCTCCAAATGTCCCCAGCGAATCAAGTTTTCGTCCTCGCCCCACCATGCCGTTTTTTGGTTCTGCGCGTAACTCACAATTCCCAAGGCACCAAACTTTCCCACCGCCAAGTCTTGCACTACTCCCGGCTGCGCGCTCACAAGCACAATCTTTCCTTTTACTTCTTTCTTCGCGTAGTCGCTCTCTTTCGTCCCTTCACCCACGTCCACTAATTCCTCTGTGACATCCGCGCTTTCGCTGTCCTCCGCGAGCACAATCGGCTCCGCCTCATAACTCGCCAAGAGCTTCTCGCTCGGAAAACATTCAAACCCGATTGGGTCCGCACTCTTGCTCTTTCCTAGATCCGCTCTGTACTTCCGCGCAGCCCGCTGACACCACTTCTCGTCAAACCAGAGTTCCCTCAGCTCTGCAAATTCTGCGTCCCATGCCGGCCTCGACCTCTGCGTTGCATAAAAAATCTTGCCATCCGCCGGAAACTGTAGAATCGCCACGTCGCTCAACCCATACGCCCGCAACCGCTCGGCCACCAGCTCCGCCGAAGCATGAAACCCTTGTGACCCGCGCTGCCGGTGAAACCTCGCAATCCCCTCGAGATTCCGCTTTGCCGTCTCCCCGCTTAACTCATTCGCCAGCGCGGCTACGTCTTTCTCCGGCAGCAGCGGCGGCTTCTGTGCCCATGCTGCTCCCATTGCCAGGAGCCAGCCTGGAATCGTCAGCCAGAGCATCCGTTTCACAGTTTTTCTCCTTGCATGCATCCTCACAACTCTTGGCAACCGCAGGGGCACGATACATCGTGCCCTGCTTTGTCTCCTCGCTCGACCCATAAAGATACCCTCAAATTCCGAATCCACCGACCGCAACCTCCAAACCCGCCCATGCGTAGTACTCTTGAGACCCTATGCCAATACCCGAGTCAGAGCCAGCGATCCAGCTGGACCAAGTTTCCCGCCACTACGTCATGGGCGAATCGGTCATCCGCGCGGTCAACGACGTTTCCCTCGCCGTCCCGCATGGCGAATTCCTCGCACTTCTCGGCAGCTCCGGCTCCGGAAAATCCACGCTCCTCAATCTCATCGCCGGTCTCGACCGCCCCAGCTCTGGTGCGGTCGTTGCGCACGGCCAGGACCTATCGAAAATGTCCTCGCGCGAGCTCTCCCGCTACCGACGCCAAACCGTGGGCATGGTCTTTCAGTCCTTCAATCTTCTCCCGCGCATGACTCTCGAAGAAAACGTCGAACTTCCGCTCCGCCTTGCTGAAGTGGACCGCTCCGAACGTGCCGCCCGCGTTCGCGAAGCCCTCCAGCGCGTCGGACTTGAAAAACGCATCGGCCACCGCCCCAGCGAGCTTTCCGGCGGCGAACAGCAACGCACCGCCATCGCCCGCGCGCTCGTCAATCGCCCGAGAATCCTTCTCGCGGACGAGCCCACCGGCAACCTCGACAGTGCCACCGGCGAATCCATCCTCGCGCTGCTTCGCGAGATTCAGAAAAGTCCGGGCATGACCATCGTCATGGTCACGCACGAGCGCACGCTTGCCGAGCGCTTCGCCGACCGCCTCGCCGTCATGGGCGACGGCAAACTTCTCTCGAATGGAGCCGCGTGATGAAGCTCCGCGACCTCAGCGATCTCGCTTTCCGCAATCTCCGCGAAGCCGTTTTGCGCAATTCGCTCACGACTCTTGGTGTCGCCGTGGGCGTGGCTTCGCTCGTGGCCATGCTTTCTCTCGGCGTCGGTCTCCAGCAGCTTGCTACCAGCCGCCTCGCGAAAAGCGGCCTCTTCGATTCCGTCTTCGTCACGCCAAAAACCAATCTGCGCGGGCCGGGCGGAGGGCCTCCCGCCACGCGCACTCCTGCCTCCAAAGCACGCCCGCTCGACGCGGATGCGCGCGCGGAAATCTCCCGCATGCCCAATGTGGTCGAGGTCTATCCGCAAATCCGTTTCTTCACCGAGGTGCGCTACGACGGCAAGCCCTATGCCACCATGGTCGCGGGCATGCCGGAATCTTCCAGAGCCAGCGGCGCTTTCGACGGCATGCAAGGCCATTTTTTCTCATCACCGAATGCGGACGAAGCCATCCTGCAAGTGGAATTTGCGAAAGAGTTGAATCCGCAGACTTCTTCTCTGATTGGCAAAGATTTGATTTTGCGCTATGCAGAACGCCAGTCGCTCGGCGCGCAAGCTGGCGATCCCGCGGGAAACACCGGCGGATTTTCCGTCGTGCCCAAGGAAAAGCGTTTTCAAATCATCGGCGTCGTCGAGACCGAACCCGCCTCTGGCTTTGGGGGTTTTGGCAGTGGCCGCTTGCTCATCCCGCTTCCGATTGCAGAAACTCTGCGCGCCGCGCAGGTCAATGACCTTCGCGACATTCTTCGCGATACTTCCAGTGACAAGCCCACTTACTCCACCCTCACCGTTCGCGTGAAAAGCCCTTCGCTTGTGGAGGCCACCGAAGCCAGGCTCAAAGATCTCGGCTTCAGCGCGTTCTCTCTTCTCGACGCTTCTAAAAGCCTACGCATTTTCTTTTCCGTGTTTGATCTTCTCCTCGGCATTTTCGGGAGTCTCGCGCTCGCTGTCGCCACCCTCGGCATCATCAACACGCTGGTCATGGCCATCCTTGAGCGCCGCCGCGAAATCGGGGTTCTGAAAGCGCTCGGCGCCGCCGACCGCGACGTCAAACAGCTTTTCTTCGTCGAAGCCGGAGTGATGGGCCTCTTCGGCGGCGTTCTCGGAGTTCTCCTCGGATGGCTCATCGGCCGCTCACTTACTCTCGGAACCAACATCTACCTGCATCGCCAGAATCTTCCCGGCGTGGACATTTCTTCGGTCCCATGGTGGCTCGTTCTGCTCAGCATCTTGTTCGCGGTTGGTGTCAGCCTCGCCGCCGGCCTCTATCCTGCGTCGCGCGCAGCCCGCCTCGATCCCGTCCAGGCTCTCCGTTATGAGTAGAATGGTCTTGTGACTCTTCGTCTCGCCACTCGCCACTCGTCACTCGCCCCTTTTTTGCTTTCCCTACTCTACTTCCTATGCGTTCCGTGTTCCTTCGCTTCCGGGCGCGTGGAATGCAATTCCGTTCCGAGCAAACTTCTTGCCAGCAGTGTTCCGTACTGCATCGTGCTTCCCGCTTCGTTTGATGCCGATAAGGCGAAGCGCTTTCCGATCCTGTATGAATTGCATGGGCTCGGCGACAACGAACAATTTTTCGTGCATTCGGGCCTATGGAATCTCGTTGAGGATCAGCGCGAGCGTGGTGAGCTAAAGGATTTTCTGGTTGCTACTCCGGCGGGCGGCGTGAGTTTCTATATCAATTCCAAAGACGGAAACGTCCGCTACGAAGATTTCTTGCTCCAGGAGTTTTTTCCGTTCATCGAGAAGAAATATCGCGCATTACCGGGCCGGGCGAACCGCGCTATTTCGGGAGTTTCAATGGGCGGCTACGGCGCGCTGCATCTTGCATTCCGCCATCCGCAGCTTTTTAGTTCTGTCAGCGCGCACAGCGCCGCGCTCATCGAAAAACTTCCAAATTTTGTGAATCATCCGCAGTCTCCGCGCTCTCGCATTCTCGGAGCGGTTTTCGGCGTTCCTCCAGACATTGCGTTTTGGAATGCCAACAGCCCACTTACCTTGGTGCGTTCCGCGAATCTCACTGGCCTGAAAGTCTATTTCGATTGCGGCGAACAGGACAGTTACGGTTTCGACGCAGGCGCTTCCGCTCTCGACAAGATGCTAACTGCTCGCAACATCCCTCACGAATTTCACATTTACCCCGGCGGCCATGATCCCGCCTACTTCGCCGCCCATATTCCCGCTTCGCTCGCTTTCCACTCGCGCCTCTTCTGACGCGAGCGGTGGCCAACCCCGACTTGCATCAGACTCTTGCCTTTAGTTCGGCGAGGCGAGCACGTCATCGGAATAGTTGATGATCGCGCGACGCGGCCTGTTCTTTAGCCCCTTAAGAGGAACCTTTGCCGTCCCGGCATTATTTCCGGCGATGCGCAGTCTTCCAAGGAAAACAATTCGGCCATCGTCCAACTCCAGGTAGACTGGCACGACCATCCGGAACTTGTCATCCACGCCGGACTGCGCAACGTTTACGTTCATGGTGATGGTGCCGTCGGGCGCAGTATCGAACGAGTAGTCCATCTTGTAGCTAGGTAATTGCGTTCCATAGACATATTCGTTGAAGAACCAGTCCATCTTCCGATTTCCCTCGGCATCCATGTCCTGATTCATATGTTTCTCGACGATGGCTTTGAAGTCTTCGGTCGTGGCTGCTTTGCCTCGGTACGTGTTGACGAAGTCTTGCATCGTCTCCTTGAATTGTTTGTCCCCATTCTGGCGGTCATACATCATCATGCGGATCATGTGGAGGATGTAGGCCCCCTTGGGATAAATGAGGCGGCGGGTAACGCCTCCACCGGTACGCGAATTGCTTGTGCGATAGCCCATAGTCACTGGCCCTACATCGATGGCGCGAAAGCCTTGTGCATCCTTCTCGAGCAGCAAATCGCGTTCGTCGTTCCAGAAAGTCAGGAACTTTTTGGGATCCTTTTCGATCATGCTGAGATAGAGAGACGCGGACATGTCCGCAAAGCCTTCGCTCATCCACTGGTCGCGGCCCGAACTGAAGCCTACCGTGTGGCCCCACCACTGGTGTGCGACTTCGTGTGGCGTGACTACCTTCCAATAGCCGCGGTCGCCCCAATCCATGCCGAGTTGGTGGCGGACTGTCGTGTCGAAGTAGTAGCAGATGGGAATCCAGACGAGTCCGGGCCAGGATTGGCCGAAATTGCAGGCGGTTTGCTGGGTTAGCTCAAGGTGAGTGAACAACGATGGGCCAAAGTAATCCGAGTAGAGCTGCTCTGCCAATTCACCCTCGGCAAGGGCTTTTTTGTTGAGCGTGACTGTGCTCATCGTGCCTAATGCAACTCCGGGCTCGGCGTGCGAGCCAATTACTCCCTGTCCTAACTGGGGCCCCTCCGCACGTTGTTGCAGCGCTTGCACCCAGGTGGGTGATTCCTCATTAGCGAAAGACCTGATGGATATCTCGGGCTTTGTGAGCTTGGCTTCCTCGACTTTGAATCTGCCAAAGCTGAAGCCGGCGACCGTTTGCGGAGTTTCGCTCTTCCATACGCTAACGTTTTGCCCTCCGTCGTTGGATTCACTGACGAGCGCGCCAGTGGCAGCGATCTTCATACCCTTCGGAATACGAAAAGTCATGTCGTATGAAGCGTACTCGCCAAGCGTTGAACCCATACTATTCGGATACCAATTATGGCGGGCAATCGGAAAATAATTGCCGCCACCTTCGTTGGAGACCGCGTCTTTGCCGCCATAAATTGTCGTCACGCTGTATTTCTCGCCTGCTGCCAAGGGCTTCGGGAGAATAACCGCGAATTGGGCGTCATCGTTCTTGTCTTCCTGAATGAAAGAGAGCGGCTGGCCATCGCCAGTGATGGATTGCACGCGGAGCGAATGAAACAAGGAGAACGGAACCACACGCAGCCCGTTGCGCTCGGAGATAAAAGTGGTCGTGGCTTTGCCGGAAAGCGTGCCATTCTTTTCCAACGTTGTGTCGAGCTGATGGTGGTCGATGCGGATGGGTCTTCCAAACGAACCTCTGGGATGAAGTTGTGTAAAGTTAAAGGAAGCCCAGTCCCCAAACTTATTCTCGTCGTAAGTCCAGAAGTCCACTTGATCTGAATCTTCGTCGGGATCAATCTGATAGAGTTCCTTGTCGTCGTAGCGCTTGCCGTGAATGAAGGCAAAGAAGAGACCCCTAGGCTCCGAGCTAAGAATCTCTTCGAGAATACGCGCTTCCATGTTGTACTTAATCCTATGGCGCGTCGTATTCTGGCTGTCCTTCAATAAGCCTGCGTCGCAACTGGCGGTTGCTGCCGTGCTTGCTTTCTTGATCTCGTCGTAAGTGGAGTCGGTGAAACGGAGCACCAGGCGCTCGAACTTCTCGTTGAATTCCTCTTCCTTGGTCAGGTACTTCAGGCTTTTGCGTTCCGTTTCCGTGGGAGGATTGAGAACGAAGTTGCCATCGCCTGAGAATACCGCGCCGGTTACCTTGCCGTTTACGGGAGGTACAAAACAAACCGTGCCGGAATGCAGGTGAAATGTACCCGCGTCGCGCTTCAGGTCGAAATTCGTGAGGCTAACGGCTTCGCTGCCCAAAGTAATGTTGCGCAGCGCGACGTAGTTCGGATCGGAGTTCGCGCCGGATTGGGCGCGCGCAACGGGGACGAACGGGCAAAGAGACGTAGCCACCGAGAGAACCATTGTGATGCGGCCGAGAAAGGGAGGCCATCCTTGACGGACAGTAGACGGCGTGGAAGAAGAAGAAACAAAAGCTTCGGCACGTGAAGACAGGCCCATGCGACGCAACAATCTCATGGCGGACCCCCGGGGAACACATTATGTTGAGACCCGTGTCTGCATAGCTTAAACCCGAATCGCAAGAAGAGAACAACTAACTTATTGCTGAGATATCAAAATCGCATCTTCTCGCACTGCATCTTGCAAACGAGAAGTGAATTTGCGCGGACGATACGAAGGTCTATTTCTTGCGTTTCCTTTTTTCCTCGATCTCAATGGTTCCGTCCACTTTCACCCGATAGGTGAAGTGAGGTGTTCCCACGAACTCCGGCAACGGCGGGTCCTGAGTGAGCACGTGAAATACGTCCGTGTCTTCTGGCCGATCACTCAGAACGTGCGTGTGAAATCCGGCGACCGATTTCCTGTCGGCGTGTGGCGCTGTTTCAATGATGGTTTTGTGCATCTGGTGCTTTTCCACGATTTTGGTGCCGTCGGCGCTCACCAGGTAGCGTACATCGCCTCCCAGCGGATAAACGCGCGCCTTGGTTTGCGCGGGATACAGGTACACGTAGAGTTGCTCCGAGGGTCCTGGCAGCACTGCAACGTTGTACGGCCGGTTCGCTGCGCCAAAATCCTTCATCGCCACTTCGGTGGCGCGGGCGGCACACCGAAAAAATCCGTCGTCCTGACGCTCGGCTGGTTCCTGCTTCACGGCGAACTGCCGCAGCGTTGCCTGTTCATCAGCTTCGTAGGTGATTCCAAACCGGCTGCGATCCTCATTCAATTTCCCGAACACTACGCTCCACTTGCCGTTTTCCTTCTTGGCGATGTAGCGCTGCCCCTCGACGTTTTTGGGGTTCGCCAGCTGCACAGCATCACTGGCGTGCCAGGCTGCCTGGTCATATTCATAAAGCCGCCTGCCGCGCTCGCTGATCGCGGAAAGTTCGTCGCTCTTGGGCGGAACCACTTCCTGCTCCGCTGCTTCTAGCGGTATGAACGCCATTGCCATGGCTATAGCCATCAGCAATGCGGCGCCAATGCCAGCGTCGATTGTTCGTTTCATACTTTCTTCCAATGGTCCGCGAGATTCTAACACTCACTCTTACCGTTTCTTCAGATATACACCAAACTCTCCTTTCCTTTACCTCGGCTCCCTCCTCGATTATTATCCCGGCGCGCATCCGGGGAGGCGTCATGAGCTTCGGGCAAAGACTGAAGGAAGTCCGCGAGGGGTTTGAGCGGCCGTTCTGGGTGGCCAACATCACCGAGATCTTCGAGCGCCTCTCGTACTACGGGGCCTTTGCTTCGCTTGCGCTGTACCTGCAAGGGAAGCTGAATTTCTCCACTGAGCAAACCGGTACGCTGACGGGAATCTTCGGCGGCATGGTGTGGTTTTTGGCAATATTCGGCGGTGCGGTGGCGGACAAGTTGGGTTTCCGCCGTGCGCTGTCACTTGCTTACCTTATTCTTGCTGCCGCTTATTTCCTAATCGGCTCGATTGGAGCGCCGTGGCTCGCTCCCGTTCGCAACGCCATGCCCTTGGGGTTTTTTGTGGGATGCGTCCTGATTCTTCCAGCCCTGGGAGTTGCACTGGTGAAGCCCTGCGTAGTGGGAACCACCGCGCGCGCTTCTACGGAAAATGTTCGCACCGTGGGCTACTCGATTTACTACACGATGGTAAACATTGGCGGCACGGCCGGACCCTACGTAGCCGGTTGGGCGCATGAACATCTTGGCGTAGAGAAGGTTTTTGCCGTCGCCTCACTCAGCGTGTTTGCGATGTTTTTTCTTGTCTTGTTCTTCTTCCGCGAGCCGCGCAAGCTGGATGACGCTCCGCCGCCTTCGATTGGACAGGTAGGACGCAATTTCCTGACAGTGCTTTCGAACCCAAAGTTCATGCTCTTCCTTTTGATCTTCACCGGGTATTGGATTGTTTTTTGGCAGCAGTACATTTCCCTGCCCGGGTTCATCCACACCTATATTGATCCAAACGCACGCGTCGAACGGATCCTCGTTACTGACGGGCTTACGGTCATCTGCCTCACACTGGTGATCAACCATTTGACGCGCAAGATTGCTCCCTTCGGCGCAGTGATTCTAGGAACCCTGATTTCCTCCCTTTGCTGGCTGATCATTGCCTTTCAACCGACGGTAGTCGGCGCGGTTCTCTCGATCGTGGTTCTCGCGTTGGGCGAAATCATTCAAGCACCGCGCTATTACGAGTACATCGCCAAGCTGGCCCCGGCCGAGCAGCAGGGGACATACATGGGCTTTGCGTTTCTGCCGATTGGCGTTGGCTCATTGATTGGCGGATGGTTTGGCGGACGCGTGATGCATCGATTTGCGGAAGTGGCGCACCAGCCCCAGCGAGCTTGGTGGGTGATCTCCGGCGTGGGCTTGCTCACGACGCTACTGCTGTGGATTTACGACCGCGTCGTGAAACCGGGCGCCAAAGAGTCGTCTGTTTGATTTGCGACTAACCGAAAAGAAGGAGACGGGCCAAGCCCGGCCTCTACAGAGGAGTTTGGAATTCGGATTCAGTTCACCATGCGGCGGAGGGAGGCGAGGGCCTGACGCGCGAGGGCATAGCGCGGCTCGATTTGCAGAGCTTCCTGGAAGCAGCGCATCGCATTGCTATACATCTCCTTGCCGAGGTAGGCGCGGCCCAGGTTGTAATGGGGGAAATGCCGCGGTTCGTAGCGGCGCGCTTCGGTGGCGCGTTCGAGCCAGGGAATGGCTTCGTCGTAGCGCTCTTGCTCGATCAGGTATGCGCCGATGTCGTTGTAGGGATTGCCGAAATCGGGATCAATCTCGATGGCGCGCTTGCACTCGGCGATGGCTTCGTCAACGCGTCCCTGAAAATGGTAAGTCCAGCCGAGAAAGGTGTGGGCCTCAGCGGTGGGGTGCATTTCGAGCGAAGATTGGTAAAGCTCCACCGCGCGATCATAATCGCCTTCCATTTGTGCCTGGTAGGCGTCTTGCAGGATTTCCCACGCGCGCGTGAGGGTCTCCATGCTCATGAGCCATAGTTAGCACATGGATTCGCATGGGTCAAAAGAACGAAAGTCATGGACGTGCACAGCAGGAACCTGTACTTTTAGCCGGTGACCGCTCTGTACTCTTACCGCGGAGGGGCATGAGTGGAAATTCGTGGGGTAAACGGAGAAAATGAGTGAGTTTGGGAACGAGGGCGGTCCGGGATCGCCGGTAACCTAAATTTTGCGCAGATGAAGGAGAGGAATCGTGAAGCGGAATCTTCTACTACTGGGAATCGCAACTCTGGCTCTGGCGTGCGCCGTGGTGGCACAGGACTCGCCGGCACAAGACGCACCGAAGAAAAGCGCGAGCCACTCTGCGGGAGGATCGGCGGCAAAGGGTAAGCAAGTATTCGAGCAGAAATGCGCCATGTGTCATTTCGCGGACCAGGAAGAGAAGAAAATTGGCCCGGGGCTGAAAGGAATCTCCAAGCGCGGAACGTTTACCGTAAACGGAAACAAAGTCACGACGGAATCGTTGACCAAGTGGATTGAGAACGGCGATTCGCAAATGCCGGGGATGAAAGATTCGCTGGAACCTGCACAGATCAAAGACGTGGTGGCATACGTTAAGACGCTTTGATTCTCGAGTGGTCAGTCCGTAAGCCAATTCAATTAGCTCGGTTGCCAACTAGGCCGCAGCAGTCCTGCCCCCCACAAATTTTTGGTGATCAAAAGAGAAAAGCCCCCGTTGACCTGAGGGCTCAGGCCAACCGGGGGCAAGACTCTGAGAAGATAACGACTACTTGAGGACCGCGTCTTTCAACGCTTTCGACGGACGCAGGCGAACTACAGTCTTCGCCTTGATCTTAATCTGCTCACCCGTCTGGGGATTGCGGCCGATGCGCGCCTTGCGGTGCGCTTTAACCAAGCGGCCGAGGCCGGGAATCACGAATTTGCCCGCAGCGCCCTTGGCTTCCTTGACGGCAAGCTTAAAGAGCTCATCAAAAAACATGGCCGCGGTTTTCTTCGGAGTTCCGACTTTCTCGGCGATGTGCCCAACGATTTTCGTCTTGCTCAGTGGCTTGGACATCTAGTGCGTATCCTCCTGATTTTGCTTTCCACCCCGAGGTAATCGAGGCGCGCCTCGATGCGATCGAAGCAGGCTCCGAGTCGGCTACCCCTAAAATTTTGCGTGAAATACTCGGGCCGGGAAGGACTATAGCCAAGGAAAACCGGGAACGCAAGCAAAAATCGCAAAAAAAGCCGCAAAAAATGAGGTTTTTCGACGCACAGTGTGGAAATCCCCGCTAAAAACGCGGTTGGAACGCATTTCAGAGCGCTTGCGGGCTCCCGAGAGGGGCTTACGGGCTCCCTTCTTCAGTTAATGCCCAGGAATGAAACAAGACCGTTTTTGGGGAGAAGTACCACTTTCTCAGTATGTCCCCGCATCGCTGCCGATGTAAATCGCACGAATCGTTGCCCTGATTACGGCAGAGAAAGATCTCACTCTTGCTTCGTAGACCTACTTCGCTGCTAGGTCGGCGTAAAAATGGGCTATGGCCTTGATGCCGCCAAAATAGTTTTCGAGCGCGATGTGCTCGTCAGGGGCGTGGGCGTTTTCGTCTGGCAAGCCGAAACCGATGAGCACGCACGGCACTTTAAAGGTATCGTGCATTTGTGTGACGAAAGGAATCGAGCCGCCTTCGCGAATAAACACCGCTTTTTTGCCGAAGCCTTTTTCGAGCGCGGCTTGCGCTTTCTGGAAAATCGGGTTGTGATACGGAGCCGTCCACGGTTTTCCCCTGCTCAGGACCTGAAATTTGCAGTGGACCGTCTTGGGCAACAGCTTTCGAACGTGCTTCTCGACGAGTTGCGCGATTTTGTCCGGGTTCTGGCTGGGAACGAGGCGCGTTGAGAATTTTGCGAACGCTTTCGATGGAATGACGGTCTTGGCTCCTTCCCCTTGATAGCCACCCCATATACCGTTTAATTCGAGCGTCGGGCGCGTCCACAGACGCTCGACAGTGGTGAAGCCCTTTTCGCCGCAATAGGCGGGAGCTCCGACGGCCGTTTCAAAATCTTTTCTTTTCCAAGGCAGGGAATTGAGAGCTTTGCGCTCGGCTTTTGAGAGCTTGGCGACTTGGTCGTAGAAGCCGGGCACGGTAACGCGGAAATTCTTGTCGTGCAGATTGGCGAAAACCTCGGTCAGTATGGTGAGAGGGTTCGGCACCGCGCCGCCATAAACGCCCGAGTGCAGATCGCGCTCCGGTCCGGTAAGTTCAATCTGGTAGTAGTTTAGCCCGCGAAGCCCGTACGTAATTGACGGTACCCCTTTCCCGAGCATCGAGGTATCGGAGACCACGAGCGCGTCCGCTTTCAGTTTTGCCTTGTTCCTCTGCACGTAGTCCCAAAGGCTGACGCTGCCGACCTCCTCTTCGCCTTCGATGAGAACTTTCACGTTGATGGGAAGCTTACCGTTGACTTTCTGTAGCGATTCGAATGCTTTGAGATGAATATGGACTTGTCCTTTGTCGTCGGCCGTTCCGCGGCCAAAGAGATTGCCGTTGCGAACCGTGGGTTCAAACGCGGGTGAGGTCCAGAGATCGAGCGGTTCCGGCGGTTGCACGTCGTAGTGCCCGTAGAAGAGGATCGTTGGCTGGCCGGGAGCCTCCAACGATTCGGCGTAAACGAGAGGGTGCAGGTTCGTGGGAACAATCTCGACAGTCTTGAATCCGGCGGCGCGCAAATGGTCGGCAACCCAGCGGGCGCCGCGCTCGATGTCGGGCTTGTGCTCGCTCTTGGCGCTGATGCTTGGGATGCGCAGGAATTCATAGAGTTCCGCCAGATGCTGGTCGCGCGAACTGTCAATCCATTCAACAAAATTCATAGAAAGCCCCCAGGGGACGGGAGTCCTCTCGATTTGGAATCAAACTCATCTTACGCAAAATGCGAAGCGAATGTTGCCGCGGATGAATTGGACCTGCTCTGGCCACGCCTCTTTTATTCTATGACTGGCTTCGTCCAGGTACAAGGAAGGCGGAACGCGGAGATGGCGGCAAAACTGAAACAGCCATACCAGTATTGGAGAGCATGGGCCGGTCTCAGTCGTCTCTTTTGTGCCAGTCCATTGAGAAATAAGGCTTTAGAAGCCGTCATGCGGGCGTTTCGAATGAAGAACACCTGTACGGCAGGCCAGATTGACGATGGCGAAGTAGCAGCTGATGATGGCGCTATGAGCGAAGTGATTTCCGCAACACCAAGACGAAGCGCGCGAGCCTTCCACAAAATCCGCGTGCAAGCGCAAGGGCGAACGCACGACCGCAAGAAGTTCAAGGAAACGTGCGAGACCGTAGTGGTGAGCGCCCACGGCGGCCTGCTGCTCTTGAAGCACGAAGTGAATAACGGCGAGATGCTCGTGCTGACGAATCCTCTGACGCAAGAAGAGCAGGAATGCCGGGTCGTCTACCTGGGCGAACCCGTGGAGAAGGGGCAGCGCGTGGGCATTGAGTTTCTGACGCCTGCGCCGCGGTTCTGGGGAGTTGAGTTTCAGGACCCGAATTGCCCGAGCAACATCAACTAAATCTAAAACCTGCCTGTACTTCCGTACGGTTTCTCGTTGAGATCAGATGTACTGCAAATGCCTCGCCGCGCAAAGCGGGCCTGAGAAAATAGGCTCATAACTACGGACCCGACCCGGAGGTAAATATGAATCCGGAAGCTCCCAAAACCAATAGATTAGCGGCGGTTGCAGCGATTGGGATGGTGGGAATCACTCTCTATTGGACTTTCACCTATTCCGGCCCTTACCGCTACCTGGCCGAATTGCAGGTGAAGTCGCTGGGCTACTATGTGCCCAAGCTGACGGCGATGCTGATCATCGTTGGCTTTCTGGCGATTGCCGGGGTGATCAAAGTAGTTCTGAGGGGGGCGGAGAGACCGGTTCCAGGCCCGGAGAATGTGCCGCCGACAGGAATTCCCGCTGTCCGGAATGCGGCGGTCCCACAACCCTGGGTGCAGTATGTCCGATACGCCGCCCCGTTAATTGTTGCCGGAATCGGCGGATGGATGTATTTCAACGGGACGCAGGCCGGCAGCTTGCAGCAATTGACGGCCGTGGATTTTGAGTCAGGAAAACTGCCATCCCGCATCGTCTATGCCGACGTGCGGGGACATCTGAGCGGAATGTATCTGAGCAAAGAGAATTATCTGTACATTCCCATGTACACGAACGCGAACGGAAAGACCCCCGTGCGATTAGTAGTGGGCGTGAATGAAAAAGAGGCCAATAAACGGTTGCGCGCGGAAGCGGACGGCAGCGTCACCGTTCGCGGAATAGCCGACAAAGGTTTGGAAGGTGACGTGAAGTATGCCTTCGAAAAGAACGGCATGGCGGTGGCGGACACGGTGTGGGTGGTTCACACAGGACGAGCTCCAGGCGACGACAGAACGGCTGGGACGATCATTATGGCCATTGGCGTGGCGCTGGCAGGCCTATTTTTCGCTATAGACAGCTACAAGAAGAGAAAGAACGCGGCAGTGACGCCGCTGCAACTTCCGGCTTGAGAGTTGCTGCAAACGTTGAGGTTTACCGCGCCGGGTTGGCAGGGGCGTGTAGCGGCGAGAGTTTTGCGCCAGTGGCCGAGCGGCGCTTGAAAAACCAGTCTCCCAACCTCCACAGAAGTAGGATCCCTACGAGTGCGCCGTAGAAGAGCGGCATGCGAACGTCGGATTTCACTTTCCAGTAGTAATGGATCACCCCGCAAACGGCGGCGAAATAAATGGCGCGATGCAGCATCTGCCAGCGCCTTCCGCCGAGGCGGCGAATCCAGCCAGCCGTTGAAGTGATTGCCAGCGGAAGCAGCAGCAGAAAACCCAAAAAGCCCACGGTGATGAACGGGCGCTTGGCTACGTCTTTCCAAATGGCGGCAGGATCGAGCGACTGATCGAGGACCAGGTAAGTAAGAAAATGGATACAGAGATAGGAAAAAGCAAACAGTCCGAGCATGCGCCGGAAACGAATCAGGTCGGGAAGATTCAGCAGTTTGCGGAAGGGCGTGATGCCGAGCGTGAACACCAGAAAACGCAGCGTCCAGTCGCCGGTGGTGAGCTGAATGTTCTCAACAGGATTGGCGCCGAGACCATTATGAAAGCCGCGCCAAATAAGTGCTCCGAGGGGAATCGAGCAAAGAATGAAAACCGCGACTTTCGTCCACTTGCTGGTAAGTAGGATGCGCATTTCGCAGGTCTAAGGTCAGTAGTTTTTCTTCAGATCCATGCCGTTATACATGCTGGCGACCTGATCGCTATAGCCGTTGAACATCAGAGTCTCGCGCCTGAAGATTTCACCGAGGCGGCGCTCCTTGGCCTGGCTCCAGCGAGGATGGTCTACGTGGGGATTCACGTTGGAATAGAACCCGTACTCGTTCGGAGCAGAAAGATTCCAGGTGGTCGGCGGCATTTTCGACTGAAACTTGATCTTGACCAGCGACTTGATGCACTTGAATCCGTATTTCCACGGAATCACCATGCGCACGGGCGCGCCGTCCTGATTCGGCAAAGATTCGCCGTACATGCCTACACAGAGGAGAGTGAGCGGGTTTATCGCTTCGTCCATCCGAAGGCCTTCGACGTAGGGAAACGCAATCCCCGCCCAGCGTCCTTGAGGCATTTGTTTCGAGTCGTAATAACTTTGGAAAGCGACGAACTGCGCTTTGGCCGTCGGCTCCACGAGCTTTACCAGGTTGCTAAAGGAAAAACCAATCCAGGGAACGACGATGGACCAGGCCTCCACGCAGCGATGGCGGTAGATGCGCTCCTCGAGCGGGGCAATCTTCAAAATTTCGTCCATGGTGAACTTGCGGGGCTTGGCGACATCTCCTTCCACGGAAACCACCCAGTTGGAGGTGTTAAACTTCTGCGCGTTTTTCGCGGGGTCGGTCTTGTCGGTCCCGAATTCGTAGAAATTGTTGTAGTTCGTGACGGCCTCGAAGGAGTTTACCTTTTCCGTCGTGCTGAAGGGGCTTTTGGTGAGGCCGCTGAATTTGGTTGCTGCCAGCGCGGTCTTTGAGGGCATAGCTAATTCGAAAAGGCGTTTACCCGCTAACGCCGTTGCACTGACAATCCCCACAGTCTGCAGGAATTTGCGCCGGTCCAGGTAGATCGTCTTGGGGGTTACATCCGCGTATGTCAAATCTGTGGCCTTAGCAATCAACATCTCGCTCCTCCCAGCTAACGATGCCTCTCCGCATTATCTTACGTGCTTTTTCCTGCATTGGATTAAGAAACTGCCGGGAAGCGGTTGCGCTTAACAATCCAAAACGAAGCATCTTTTCCACGCCCGGTTTATAGGAGTCGATAGCCCAAGATTAAGTTACACGGTATTGGAGCCTGAATTGTGGCTGCTGTGGCTTACTTCAAATTGGTTTTCTGGACCAGGGGCAGACTTCGCGACGAGCCGCCCACCATGAACGTATAGCTTCCTGGCACGAGCTTCCAGCGATCAGAGCTTTCGTCGTAAACGGAGAGATATAGGGCTTTGATCGGCATACTCACTTCTTTACTTTCACCAACAGCCAGATGGACTCGGTCCCAGCCGACCAGGCGCTTCGGCGGTTCTCCCGCGCTTGCGGGCAGCGCAACGTAAATTTCGGCGATTTCCGCGCCCGCCCGGCTGCCCGTATTTTTCACTGTAAAGCTGACGGTTGTTTCGTTACCAGTGCTCACCTTCAAGCCCGAGTAGCTGAACGTTGTGTACGAAAGCCCGTAGCCAAAAGGAAAAAGTACCGGCTTGTTTTCGACGTCATACCATTTGTAGCCGGCCTTCAGTCCTTCCTCGTAATGCACTTCAAACGACGGCTTGGATTCATCGGCTCGCCTGCCCGGAAGGGGTGTCAGTAACCTCGGATGTGGCAAATCAGCTTCACTGCGAGGAAATGTCATCGGCAATTTCGCGCTGGGATTCACATCGCCGAACAGGATATTGGCCACCGCGTCTGCGCCCTTACTGCCTGCGTACCACGCTTCGAGAACGCCGCCGACTTGATTGAGCCAAGGCATGGTGACCGCGCTGCCGGTTTCCAGAACGATGATCGTTCGCGGATTGGCGGCGGCCACTTGCTCGATGATCGCATCCTGATTGTCAGGCAGGGAAAGACTGGGTAGATCGAAATCTTCGCTCATCCATTGGTAGACGAAAACGATCGCCACTTCCGATCGCTTTGCCAAAGCTGCCGCCGCAGCCGGATCAGAACCGGAGTCGAACTCAATCCTGGCGCCAGGAGCTTTGGCGGCGATTGCTTTCAAAGGAGATGTTGGAAACCAGATGTGTTCCTTCCATTTTGTGGCGCCGCGTGCCGGTGGGTCTACCTGTGCCGAGCCGCCGCCTGAGATCATGCTCGTGTTCGCGTTCGGTCCGATGACTGCAATCGATCGCACTTTCACTCGGTCGAGCGGAAGAATTCCCTGCTCGTTCTTCAATAAAACGCTGCTCTGCTCGGCGATATGCCTTGAAATGTCCAAGCCGCCCTCGACGTCCACCACACTCTTCTGCACTGGATCATCGACAATGCCGCTAGCAAATTCCGACCGCAAAACGCGATGCACGTGGTCATCCAACTCAGCTATAGGAATCTTGCCCGTTTGCACGGCCTGTTTCAGTTTGTCACCAAAAAAATCGTCTAATGGTTCTTCGTGATCGAGTCCCGCAGCCGAGGCTTTTTCCGTGCTGTGCGTGCCGCCCCAATCGGAAACGACGAAGCCCTTGAATCCCCAATCTTTCTTCAGAACATCCGTTAGCAGGTATCTATTTTCGCACGCGTAGTCGCCGTTGACCGCGTTGTAGGAGCACATCACGGCTGCAGGGTCGGCGATGTCAACTCCAATCTGGAATGCGAGCAGGTCGCTCTCACGCATAGCGCGCTTGCTGATGATCACATTCACTTCGTCGCGTCCGCTTTCCTGATCGTTTAAGGCATAGTGCTTGATGTCGCCAATCACGTGTTGGGCTTGTTCGCACTTTATCCGGTTGCCCACAAGCGTGCCGGCGAGAATCGGATCTTCGCCCATGTATTCAAACGTCCGGCCGTTGCGCGGCTCGCGTGTTATATTCACGCCGCCGCCGAGCGTCATGTTGTAGCCCTGCGCGCGCAGTTCTCGCCCGATCAACGCACCGTATAGGCACGCCGCTTGCGGGTCCCAGCTTGATGCGGACGCAACGTTGGACGGAAGCGCCGTGGAGTAGCGGCCGTTGTCCCCGCTGTTGCGCACGCCGTAAGCCGCATCGCTCATCTGAATCATCGGAATGCCCAGCCGGGGCACGCCTAGCACAAAGCCTGCGCCGCCATTGCCGAGGTATGGGTTAGCTCCCGGCACGCTTCGCGGCCACCCCGGCATGCCGTTTCCGTGAAGCAAAACGATCTTCTCATCGAGCGTCATTTCCCGAAGCACCAGGTCCGCGCGGCGGTCGGGGGAAAGAGTCTTGTCCATCCACGGACGGTTCACGGCCGGCCCTTGAGCCAGAGCAACAGAATGCCCACGTTCAAAAACCCAAGGAATTAATACTAAGAGAAATAAGAGCACCACCGCGATGAATCCCAAAGCCACTCGGCTTACTTTCGCTGGACTCAAGTATGCACCCCTGCCTTACTCAGGCAGGCCTATCATAACGTTATTCTGGCCGAATTTGTGCTGAAAATGGAATCAACGGCGCTGCGACGCAAGCTTGCCTGTTTTGGCCTGGACGCCAGCAACTTGATGACCCCTCTCCCGGCCAAGGCGAACGCACATATCACGGTTCAGCTAACTTCCTGTTGGCAGAGCAGTTGTCTAAATTCGCTTTGCAATTTGGCAATGCGAGCCCATCGCCACCATCGCTAGCTTGGTCAAACAGCAAACAGAGTTCATAACAGCTGTCGCACAATCGGGAAACAAAAATTAGAAGTGTTTCACAATTCCCACGTAAACTTGGCAACTTCTCTTACGGGTGGAAGCATCAGTGTAGCCACACCAGCTCCCGATAAACACCTGGAATCTATTTTGTGCATGATGAAGTTATCTCGTTTAGACGACTTGACAGTTTAGATAAACAGAGCTTACCCTAATGCGCGATTGACGGACTGTATTGTTTCGCAATCTGGTTTGTGTCCTCTTCGCCATAGTTTACGGAATTAGGTTTCTCAGACAATTCTCGTTTTAGGGCAGCAAAAAGGTCCCTATGAGTAGCACAGGCCCCAGTGAGACCATCCGGGTATTCCTTTTGATAGAAAACCGCCTTTTGCGTGAGGCATTGGTTCGCCTTTTTCGCAAGCGCTCTGACCTGACAATTGTTGGGCAGAGCGGACAGGCTGATTTGAGTATTCAACAAGTTTTGGATTCGAATTGCGGTGTGCTGGTCGTTGCTTCTTTTCAAACAAATTGGCTACCGGCGAGCATTACGCTCGAGTGCATCGGACAACTTGGTTTGAAAGTGGTCTTGATCGGAATGGATAGTGAGGAAGAACATTTCCTGGCTGCCGTCCGCGCCGGAGTGACAGGCTACTTGCTAAAGGATGCATCCGCTTCGGATGTGCTGAATGCTGTTCGCGCCGTGTTTCGCGGGGATGCCGTTTGCCCGCCTCAGCTCTGTTGCACGCTTTTCCGTCTTGTAGCTCAAATGGCCAAGGAGCTGCCGGCGCCAGGTCAGGTTTCGAGGCCCGAACTTACGCTGCGTCAGCAGCAATTGGTTTCTCTTGTGGCCCAAGGGCTGACAAATAAGGAGATAGCTTCGCGACTTAACTTGTCTGAATTTACGGTGAGGAATCACATTCATCGAATCCTTAAGCAGGTAGACGCCGAGAGCCGCAGTGAGGCTGTTGACGTGATTCGCGCCAGCGGGTTTGTTCTCAACGCATGACGCATTCTAGTGTTCCGTTCTCAATTCTTACTCTTAGGAGTTGATGTCTCGAACGGCGGCTTCCCGCGAACCGAACACCTTAGCATTATCTTCTCGCTGAAACCAAAGTAGGAGAGGCCGCGCCATCCAAAGGGGCGTCTGCCACACCCTCGGGTATGGAAGGAATCAGGTAGCTCCCCTTCACGCGGTATTGTTTTCCCCGCCATCGTACTTTGCTAAAAAAGAACCCGGCGACCCAAACAAAGAAGTTCACAGCATCTCTCAAGGGGACAAGCCAGATCTTCCTGCGAACCACCGGGTCACCAAGTCCCCACACTCCGATGGTCCAAGCCATGGTCAACCTTAAACTGAGATAGGCCACGACGTACGCAGCCGACCCGCCGAGGGAATGCACAATTACGGCGGCAAGCACGGCCCACGGCAGTCCAAATGTCATTACCAGTCCCAGGTAGCCCAGTGGGCGAATGTTTCGCAACATGATGGACCATCGTAGCTCGTGGCTTAAGAATTGGCTCAATCCTTCCTTGGGAAAGACCATCCAGATGGGCCGGCTCATTAGAGCGATTCGGTATCCTTTCCCGGCGATCTCATTCCCGAGCGTGAAATCGTCGGAATGATGATCGGCCATGGCTTCAAACCCGCCGATCTCCGCGAGGCGCTGTTTCGTCGTGGCCATCGTCCACCCTAGCGCAAAATCCATCCCGCCAAATCTTTCAGCCACGAGGGCGCTCGCGGAAGAATCGCTTGGCACCCCGATGGCGTCCAGGTCGCTTGCAAAATCTCCATCGGTCATACCTCGGAAAAGAGCTGTGACTGCTCCCACCTTTGCATCCTGGAACGGCGCCGCCGCATTTCGCAAATAGTCCGTTTCCACGCGTACATCGCTGTCATTGATAACCAGCAGGTTGTATTTGGCTTCACGAGCCAGGCGGCAAAGGAGATTCATCTTTGGGCTGGTCCCTAGCAAAGGTACTCCCACGAGAAGGCGGATTGCTTGAGCAGGAAAAGCCCGCTGCAATTCTTCAACGACAGGAACCACTGGATCATTCGCGTCCGTAACACCGAATAGGATTTCGTATTCCGGATAATCCAAGCGGCAGAAACTAGCGAAATTCATGTAGGCTTCACGATCCAGACCACAAACAGGTTTGAGGATGCTTATGGGTGGTGTGAATTTGGAACCGAGTGGGAGCGCCCTGCGCGATTCGCGAAAATAGGACCAGCCGCAATAAGTTGCAATCACATAGTAGACGAGCGGCGCGAACGCAATGACTAATACGAACGATCGAAAGAGATGGAGTGTCATTCTAGTCTCCAGCAGGAACCAGGGCCCCATTTTACCAAGTTAGGAAGGGGGGCCCGCCAAAATGGGTGAACCCCTTCTTTGTCGTTGTCACGCGGCTAGAGAAGCAACAAAGGCGCGACAACGGGCTCCCGGCAAAGTGGAAGTCCCTTGCACTGCGATATTTTTCCGAACTGGCCTCCGTTGTAGGCAGTGCCCTGAGTATGGGCCAATTGAGAGTTTTTATCCACTCTTTGAAGTCATTAGGGTGTACTTTTCCAAGTACGTCAAACCACAAGGAAGACACGGCAATTCGGATGGCTTGGAAAAGGCAAAAGGTTGTAAGGCTTCAATTTACCCTACACGTCTCAATCTGTTGACCGACTTCCGCGCTGTCAAGGTGCTGGGCCCGATTTGATGACAGCTTGCCCCGACGAGTTCTGGACAAGCCGATTGCCACAAGACTCCTGCTCCCTTGCAGAATGCGTTAGAATTAAAAATGGAGGAGTGGGTGAGCGGTTGAAACTGGCGGTCTTGAAAAATAAAAACGCGGATTCGCTATCTAAAAGAAAATTCAACTAAATCCCTTTGTCAGCCGCAAGATAGCAGCGATTTGTGTTTTTTGAATTTCGCCTGTTTTTGTTCGTTTTGCGCCATCTTTAGTGACAATTTGGTGACAGTCGAAGTTTCTGACCCTTCGCGCGTATCGATGCCTTGAAAATCCCCGCCCGAGGGGTGGAACACTCACTCCAGGTTTAGTGACAATTTTGTGACACTCACAGGTTCCGAGCTCTTGTCCACGTTGAGTGTCACAACGCTCACGCTGCGATCGAAACTAAAACCCATTTATTGCGCCCAGAAATATTCATCCGGGCGTCCCTACGGACTTCATTCCGGGACTGAGAGGCACATGAACGTGGATTGTTGTACCGCGCTGCACTTGCGAGTCGATGGAAAGATCCCCATTCACCAGTTTCAGGCGTTCGTTCATGCTGGCAAGGCCGATCCCACGGCCTTTCATAGCCTCCTCGGGATCAAAGCCAATCCCCGAATCACTCACCGTCAGCTGGATCTCATCCAATCCGCCGCTGAGAGACACTTCAAAGTGCGATGAACCGCTATGTTTTATCGCATTCTGCACGGATTCTTGCAAAACGCGGAAGAGACAAAGGGAGGTCTCTTGAGGCAGGTCTTTCGGGACGTACTCGCAGTGAAAGTCAATCTGCATTATATGCCGATCAGAAAGTTCTCTGCATAAGCTAGCGGACGCCCCTGCAAGGCACAGATATTCCAATTTCGAGGAGTGCAGGCGGTGCGACAGGGCCTGGATATCATTCCCAAGATCCGAGGCCTGTTCGCTTGCCTTCGCCATCTCCTGTGTGAGTTCAGCCGCCGAGGCGGGAGGATCTTGTTTCAAGCGAACTAGATTCGTCACCAGCAACGCAGAGAGAGTCACCCACTTTATTGCTGCTGCCCTAAAGGTTGATAACCCAGCTATAGGATTCGCCACGAAGTCACACCGGGATAGCCTTCTTCAGCAACGGTTGCAAATCGAAGGCCATTGCTGTGGAATTATCGTTGAGTTCCACCGACCTGCCATGTGCGCAGAAAACGTAGACGCTGCCGACATGTAGGATCGAGCCGTGTTCTCGATCCGTTTGCATCGGTCGACTTGCGACGACTCCTCTGGCACGATCGATGAGTAGCCTCACTCGTATCGAAGCGCCACGACGGGATCGACCTTCGTGGCCCGCCGCGCCGGAACAAAGCACGCCAGCGAAGTCACGCTGAACAACAGCAGCAGGACCCACAAGAACGTCACCGGGTCGGTAGCTTTCACTTCAAACAACATTTCCTTCGCATAGCGTGTGAGCGCCAACGCCAGCACGAGGCCCGCCAAAGCTCCCATCATGGCCAGCCGCATGCCTTGCTTCAGCACGAGTCGCAGCACATCCGGCCGAGCCGCTCCCAGCGCCGAACGGATGCCAATCTCCCGCGTTCGCTGCGCGACCTCGTACGAGATTAATCCGTATAGGCCAATGCAAGCCAGCGTCAGCGCCAGTCCCCCGAAAAATCCAGAGAGCCGTGCCACCAGTCGCTCCAGGAAGATTTGCCGTTCAATCTGCTCCGTTTCCGAGCGAATCTCGAACACCGGCAAATTGCTGTCCAACTGGCTCACCAGCGCACGGATTTGCGGAACAAACCGCGAGGGGTCTGCCGCCGTACGAATCGCGAAGGAGACTTGGCCGCCACTGCTCGGTATGTAAATCGTCGGTTGAACGGCCCGACGCAACTTGTTGTACCTTGCATTCGCGACTATCCCGGCGATTTCCCAGCCGGCGCTCCTGTCTTGCCCTTTCGCAGGATCGGCAGGTTCGACTCCAAAGACGCGGCCAACGGGATTCACATTCGTCATGTACTTCCGCACAAACGCCTGATTGACGATCGCAGGCGTCGGCAGCAGATCTTCGGAGGCAATCTGACGTGCCGCCGCGGCATCAGATCTCATCTTCACTGCTCGTTCCGCTTCTCGTTTTTCTCTCGCGGTTGCCAGCATTTGTGCGCGGGCGAAATCCGCGGGACCGAACTCGTGCCCGTCAAGCAGCGGAATTCGCATGGTTCGAAAAAAGTTGGGCCCGACCGGCAGAACGTCCGCGTCGGAAAGCTGGTCTTTCGACGTGCCCTCTAAGTGGAAGGAATTCGTCCAGAGGCCTCCTCCCAGTAACGGCCTCCAGGAATAGCTGACGGACGTGACACCTGGCCATTGGGACACGCGGTCTTTCAATTGCTCGTAAAAGTGGTCAGCGTCGGAAATTTTGTAGCCGATGAGAGTCGGGTCGACGGTGAAGGTCAACACATTCTGGGTGTCAAAACCCGGATTAACGTTCTTCAGATTCTGCAGCGTACGAACTAAAAGCCCCGCGCCAGCCAGCACCACGATGCTCAGCGCCACTTGTGCAACGACCAAAGAGTTTCCGGCTGTGAACCAGCCTCTCTTTGCCTTCGAAAGCCGCGAACCGCCGCCCACCCCCTCTTTGAGCGCCGGCGTTAAATCCACACTCAGTCCGCGGAGCGCGGGCGCCAGGCCAAACAGGACGCCAGTCAGAACAGAAATGATTGCCGTATACACGAGCACGCGTGTATTCATGGTGGGAGTGAACGGCAGTGGCCCGTCGTGATTTGACTGAAGGAATCCTAAGATTGCGGCTAGGCACCAGGTCGCGAACAGAATCCCCACAGCGCCGCCCGCGGACGACAACAGGAGGCTTTCAGTCAAAAGTTGCCGCAGGATTCGTCCTTTTGAGGCGCCGATGGCGAAGCGCACGGCCATTTCCCGCTGCCGCGAACTTGCGCGCGCGAGCATGAGGCCCGCGACGTTTGCGCAGGCGATCAGCAGGACAATCCCGACCACCAGCATCATCAGATAAAGCGGTGCGGCGGCGTCTAGCCTGGCGCCAGTCAGGCCTTTCTCGAGCGGCCGCAGCTCGACGGTCGCACCGTCCTCTGGCTTGAGCATGGGAAGGCCGCCGCGGCCCACGAGCCGCGTGACCTCGTTTTGAAAGAGCGTGTTTATCTCTGCGGTTGCCGTTCCCACGGTCTTTTCCGGCTTCAGCCGCCCGACAATGACCAGTCTCCAGTTCGCCTCATCGACATCGCGGTTGTCCCACGGAGTGTCGAGCCGCGAGGCGCTCGCGAGCGGCAGCCACATATCGAGAATGTTTCCAGGAGAGAGCGAGTCAAACGCTTCTTCAGCAACGCCGACGACCGCGAAAGGCACGCGGTTCAAAAGGATCGTCTTCCCTAGAATTTCTTTCGAACCGCCGAACCGGCTGCGCCAAAAACGATAACTGAGCACCGCGACCAACGGAGCGGACGGCGTGTCGTCTTCCGGTGCCAGCAACCTGCCTATTGCCGGCTTGATGCGCAGCGTCTCGAAGTACGTGCCAGTTACATACTCCGCCCGGTCCACCATACTCGCGCCGCCCGTGCCGCTCAGGGTGAGCTGGTTTGCTCCGCCAAATCCCGCTACGCTCGAAAAAATATTGTCTCTGGTCGCCACTTGGCGAAAGAACGGTTCGGAGAACGAACAGCCGGAAGCGTTCACTTTCCCGTTGTTCGTTTCGCAGTCTCCGTAGTCAGTGATGCTCAGGTGGTGTGGTTGTTTGTGAGCCTTCCATTGCAAAGCCACTAACTGGTCCGAGTCCCGCACCGGAAGCGCCTTCAACAACGCGGTATCTACGAAGCTGAAAATCGCCGTGTTTGCGCCGATGCCGAGAGCGAGCGTGAGAACAATGATGGTCGTGAATCCAGGTTGTTTGCTCAGTGTGCGCATCCCGTAGTGCAGGTCCTCAAGAAAATTCTCAAGCCAGCGCCAACCCCACACGTCCCGCGCTGTCTCCTTTGCCAGTCCGACGTTTCCAAATTCGCGACGTGCTGCAGCTTGTGCATCACGCATAGAAGCTCCCCTCTCCACGCGTTCATCCGTGGCCATTCGCAAATGATGTTGGATTTCCTTGTCCAACTCCTTGTCGCGCTTCCCCCAGTTTCCCCAAAATTTCATACCGGGCTCTCCTTCTTCGTGGACCTCTCGAAGCGTGGCCGCCACCGTTTGGCATTAGTCAAATGGCGACCCAGCTCCTGTGACCATGACCTACTCGTATCGCAGCGCCACTACGGGTTCAATGCGCATCGCCCGCCGCGCGGGGATATAGCACGCGAGCGCGATCACGGCGCAAAGAAGTATCGCTACGCTGAGGAAGGTCAGCGGATCAGTCGGAGCAATCCCGTATAGCAGGGACGAAAGAAGCCGCGCCGTTCCAAACGCCGTGCCGAGGCCGATAACCAAGCCAATTGCGGCTAGAACCAGACCGTGCCTAACGACGAGGTTCAAGATGTCGCATCGTTG